>JAJTCO010000037.1 GCA_021323265.1 Pseudoduganella sp.
GCTCATGTCTTCTCCTCAGGATGGGTGCATGTTTACAGAATAAGTTGTATAGACAACCCAGTCAATAAAAATTCGGGGTCAGCTCTGACAATCGGACAAAAGTTGCGCGCAGCGCAACTTTTGTCCGATTGACAGAGCTGACCCCGAATCTGGTTCCCGAATCTGGTTCCTTACTTGCGGAAGACTTGCTGGCCGCCGACCCATGTTTCCAGCACGGTGATCTTGCCGATTTCTTCCGGGGCCACCTGGAACAGGTCGCGGTCGGTGACGATGAAGTCGGCCCATTTGCCCTCTTCCAGCGAGCCGAGTGCGTGCTCCTGGTGCGCGGCCCAGGCGGCGTCCAGCGTGAAGCAGCGCAAGGCTTCGGCGCGCGTCATGGCCTGCTCCTTGTACCAGCCGCCTTGCGGTACGTTTTGCATGTCCTGGCGCGTGACGGCGGCGTGGATTCCTTGCAGCGGGTTGGGCGATTCGATCGGGAAGTCCGAGCCGCAGGCGATGCGCGCGCCTTGCTTCAGGAACGTTTGCCAGGCGTAGGCGCCCTTGATGCGCTGCGGACCGACGCGCTGTTCGGCCATGTTCTGGTCGGACGTGGCGTGGGTCGGCTGCATCGACGGCACGATGGCCAGCTGCTGGAAGCGCGGGATGTCGGACAGCTGCACCACCTGCGCGTGCTCGATGCGGTGGCGCCGCGGCGGCAGCGGGTACTGCTTGCCCAGCTTTTCAAAACTGTCCAGGATCTGCTTGTTGCCCGCATCGCCAATGGCGTGCACGTTGACCTGATAGCCGGCCTGCATGGCTTTTTCCATCTTGGCGCCGATGGCGGCGTCGCTGTTGAACAGCAGGCCGCGCGTGTGCGGCGCGTCGCTGTAGGGATGGATCAGGGCGGCGCCGCGGCTGCCCAGCGCGCCGTCCGAGTACAGCTTGACCGAGGCCAGCGCGTAACGGTCGCCGGCATAGGACTTCAGCGGGCCGCTTTTCGACAGCTGGTCGAAGTCGGCGCCCACGTCGCCGATCATGGCGTAGACGCGGGTCGACAGCTTGCCCTGGTCGGCGTATTGGCGCAGCAGGCGGTCGGCGCCGACGTCGACGCCGGCATCGTGCACGCTGGTCAGGCCGACGCTGGACAGGATGCCCAGTGCGCCGTCCAGCATGGCGCGCGCTTCCGCCTCGGTCGGCTTGGGCAGGATCTTGTAGACGTAATCCATCGCGGTGTCGACCAGGATGCCGGTCGCATTGCCGTTGGCGTCACGCTCGATCTTGCCACCCTCCGGGTCCTTGGTGTCGCGGGTGATGCCGGCCGCCTCCAGCGCCTTGCTGTTGACCCACATGGCATGGCCGTCGATGCGCTCCATGGCGGCCGGGCGGTCGCTCACCACCGCGTCGAGTTCGGCCACGGTGGGGAAGCGCCCCAGCTTCCAGATTTCCTGGTTCCAGCCCTTGCCGATCACCCACTTGCGTTGCGGGTTGGCGGCCGCGAACTTGGCGATGGACGCCTGCGCCGCCTGCAGCGAGGCCGGCGAATACAGGTCGGCGCTGGTGGCCACTTCGCCCAGACCGAACACGTGGCCATGCGCATCGATCAGGCCTGGCAGCACCGTCTTGCCCCGCACATCGACCCGCTTGAAGCCCTTGGCCTTGGCGCCCACTGCGCGCGCACTGCCCACGGCCAGCAACTTGCCTTGGTCGTCGAAGGCCAGCGCCTGGAAACGGACCAGCTGTCCCTTGCCGTTCAGCGTATAGCCGTTGGCGTTCTCGATCATGGTGCCGGCATGAGCGGCAGAACAGGCCAGCGCGGCGGCGGCCAGCAAGGTGCGGCGGAAGTGCATGGGTGCAGTCCTTTCGAATTTGAAAGCAAGAATTTGCAGAGTGTACCCTTGACTCGGTCGATTACACATGTAATCATCGATTATCGATTACATGTGTAAATAGTCATGCCTATCCAGATCAGTGAAGCCGAGGCGCAGGTGATGCAAGTGCTGTGGGAACGCCAGCCGCTGGCGGCGGAAGAAGTCTGCGCCGCCCTGGCCGGCCAGGGCTGGCAGGACGCCACCATCAAGACCTTGTTGAACCGTCTGCTGAACAAGGGCGCCATCAGCGCGCAGAAGGATGGGCGGCGCTACCTGTACGCGCCGCTGCTGGCGCGCGACGCGTGGCTGGCCACGGAAAGCCAGGGTTTCCTGGACCGCATGTTCAACGGCCGGCTGGCGCCCCTGGTGGCGCACTTCAGCCAGCACAAGGCGCTGAGCCAGGCCGACATTGCGGAACTGAAAAAGCTGGTCAAGGACCTGGAACATGGCAAGTGAGTGGCTGCTGCGCTTTCTGCTGGCCAGCGCGGCGTCCAGCGCGCTGGTGTTGCTGCTGCGCCAGCCGCTGCGCCGCCTGGGCGGAGCGGGCTGCGCTTACCTGCTGTGGGCCTGCGTGCCGGCCAGTATGCTGGCCTCCCTGGCGCCGCGTGACAGCGTCATCGGCCAGGCCATCGCCGAGGTCACCGTGCCGGCGTCCGCTGCTGCCGCGCTGGCGGGCGCATTCGGGGCGGCCAGCGGGACCGCCGCCGGCTGGCGGACGGCCGGCTGGGATGGCGCATTGGCGGTCGCCTGGCTTGCCGGCGCGCTTGCCATGCTCACCTGGATGAGCTGGCGCCAGTGGGCCTTCCAGCGCACCCTGCGGCGCGAACGCTGGCGGGGCGGTCCCCTGCTGCTGGGCGCCTGGCATGCGCGGCTGGTCCTGCCGGATGACTTCCGCCAGCGCTACGACAAGGCCGAACGGCGCCTGGTGCTGGCCCACGAACGCGTGCACGCCGAGCGCGGCGACCTGGTGGCCAACGCCGCCTGCACGCTGCTGCAATGCCTGGCCTGGTGCAATCCATTGATCCATATTGCTGCGGCGCGCTTCCGGCTCGACCAGGAGCTGTCCTGCGACGAAGCAGTCCTGCGCCGGCACGGGCAGGCCGGCACCTACGCCAATGCCATGCTGAAAACCCAGCTTGCGGCGCAGGGGCTCCCCCTGGCTTGCCAATGGCAGGCCGTCCATCCCTTAAAGGAAAGAATCATGCACTTGAAATCGTCCGTATCGCCGGCGCGCCGCCTGGGCGGCAAACTGGCTGCCATCCTGCTGCTGTCTGCCTCCAGCCTCGGTGCATTGTCGGCGCAGGCCGACACGCCGGCCGCCAAGACCTACAAGATCCACTTCACGATGGACAACGCCGCGCCGCGCATCCTGTTGCAGGCTGGCGAAACGGGCACCGTTACGTCCGGCACAGGCGCCGACGCGTGGAGCACGCGCGTGGTAGCCGCCCCCGACGGCAAGGACGTACAGCTGAAGATCCACGTGCGCCACGGGGACAAGGAAGTCGACCACTTCACCCTGATCCTGCCGGAAGGCGGGCATGGCAAGTTTGCCGTCTCGGACGGACCGGGCAAGGACTTCGAGGTTGCGCTGCACGTGACGGAGCAGAAATAAGGAGCAAGTATCGGAGTGCGGCGCAACGCTGCAACGGGTCCAATGGGCCTTTTGCTGACGGAGTTCCGCCATGATGACACTGTACGATTACCTGCCCTCCCAGAATGCCTACAAGGTGCGCCTGCTGCTATCGCACCTTGGCCTGGCTTACCGCACCCAATTGGTCAGCATCTTCGAAGGCGAAGGCCAGCGCGAGGACTTCCTGGCCATCAACCCGGGCGGCGCGGTGCCGGCGCTGCGCCTTGACGATGGACGCGTGCTGGCCGAATCGAACGCCATCCTCACCTACCTCGCCACAGGAACGCGCTACCTGCCTGCCGATGCCTTTGCGGCGGCCAAGGTGCAGCAGTGGATGTCGTTCGAGCAGGACCATGTGCTGAACATCGCGGCGCTGCGCCATTGGACCATGACGGGCAAGCTGGCGCGCCGGCCGGCCGCCTTGGTCGATGCGCGCCGCGCTGGCGGCATGCGGGCGCTGCGCATCCTGGAGCGCGAACTGGCGTCGCGCCCCTTCATCGCCGGGGACGCCTATACCATCGCGGACATGTCGCTCTTCGCCTACACCCATCGGG
The DNA here is from genome assembly GCA_021323265.1 of Pseudoduganella sp. Lineage (GTDB taxonomy): Bacteria > Pseudomonadota > Gammaproteobacteria > Burkholderiales > Burkholderiaceae_D > Rugamonas. The sequence goes on from JAJTCO010000037.1 coordinate 4,032, forward strand.
CCGACGAGGCGGGCCTGCCCTTGCAGGAATTCCCGCAGGTAGGCGCGTGGCTCGAACGCGTGCGCGCGCAGGCCGGCTTCCTCGACCAGCACTACCCGTACGCCATCGATCCGCATTCCACGGCCGAGCTGCCCTGAGGGGACGGGGGAGCCGTCCCCCGTTTCACTCGGCGTCGTGGAAGATGATGCCGAGGGTATGGCGCTGGCCGGCGCGCAGCCGGCTCACGCCGTGGCGCATGTTGACGCGGTAGGTGCCGCGGGTGCCGGCCACGGGGCGATGGAAAACCGGGAAGATGACGCAGTCGCCCTGCTGCAGCGGCACCACTTCCACGCGCGACTGCATGCGCGGCCGCTGCTCGGTCAGCACGAACTCGCCGCCCTCGAAGTCCAGCCCGGGCTGCGACAGCAGGAACGCGGCCTGCAGCGGGAAGACATGCTCGCCGTACAGGTCCTGGTGCAGGCAGTTGTAATCGCCCTCCCCATACTGCAGCAGCAGCGGCGTCGGGCGCGTCTGGCCGGCCGCGTGGCAGCGCGCGATGAAGTCGGCGTGGCGCGGCGGGAAGCGCGGCTCCACGCCCATGGTGGCGTACCAGCGGTTGGCGATACCGGCCAGGGGGCCGTACATGGCGCCACGCAACGCTGCCACCAGGTCCGGCAAGGGATAGCGGAAATACTGGTACTCGCCCTTGCCGAAACCGTGGCGCTGCATGATGACGCGGCTGCGGTACAAATCCTGGCGGGCATACGCGCTCGCCAACTGCGCGCACTCCTGCGCCGTCAGCACGCCGCGCACCAGCGCGCAGCCATGGTGGTCCAGGTCGGCCGCGATGCGCGCCCAGTCAAAGGCGTCCCAGCGGGTGGATGGGGAAGCTGGCGTGGCGGCGGGCGGCGCGTCGAACAGGTCGCGCGTCATGCCGCCGCTTCCGCGTCGTCGTGCGCAGCCACGGCAGCCTCGCGCTCGAGCAGGGCGGCCTTGCGCTCGACGCCCCAGCGGTAGCCCGACAGCGCACCGTCGTTGCGCACCACGCGGTGGCAAGGAATGGCCACCGCAATCGCGTTGGCCGCGCAGGCGCCTGCCACGGCGCGCGCGCCATTCGGTGCGCCCACGCGCTCGGCCAGTTCGGCATAGCTGACGGTGGCGCCGGCCGGGATCTCGCGCAAGGCTTGCCACACGCGTTGCTGGAACGCGGTGCCGCGCACGTCGAGCGGCAGGTCCAGTCCGAGCTGCGGCGCCTCGACGAAGGCAATCACGCGCGCCACCACCTGCTCGTAGGCCGCCTCCGCGCCCAGCAATTCGGCCTGCGGGAAGCGGTCCTGCAGGTCGTGCAGCAGGGCCTGCGGATCGTCGCCCAGCAGGATGCAGCAAATGCCGCGCTCCGTGCTGGCCACCAGGATCGCGCCCAGCGAGCACTGGGCCAGGGCAAAGCGGATCAGCGCCCCGCGCCCGCCCGCGCGCCAGGCCGACGGCGTCATGCCCAGCGCGCCCGGGGTGGCGGCATAAAAGCGGCCGCTGGAATTGAAGCCGGCGGCGTAGATCGCCTCGGTCACGGTGGCTTCGCCTGCCAGGCCTTCCTGCATGCGCCGCGCGCGCGCGGCCGCGGCGTAGGCCTTGGGCGTGAGGCCGGTCCGGGCCTTGAACACGCGGTGGAAATGGAAGCGGCTCATGCCGGCCGCCCCCGCCAGCGCGTCCAGGTCCGGCGCCACCTCGGCCGCGTCGATCAAACGGCACACCTCGGCCACCATGGCGGCGTGGCGCTCGGCCAGCGGCGGCTGGTCCGGCTTGCAGCGCTTGCAGGGACGAAAGCCGGCCGCCTCGGCCTCGGCCATCGTGGCATGGAAGGCGACATTGGCGCGCAGGGCCGGCCGCGCGCCGCAGGAAGGCCGGCAGAACACGCCGGTCGTGCGCACGGAATAATAGAACTGGCCGTCGGCCGCGCCATCGCGCGCCTGGACGGCAGCCCAGCGTTCGTTGTCGGTCAGATAATGGTTCATGGTGGCTCCTTCATTAGTATGCCACCATGCTAGGCGCCCCGCCCGGCGCCCGCACTCCGCCGCTTGCTATTGAATTGCCCGGTGCTACAATCGCCACACCTATTGCATGGGGCACAAGCCCGGAGCCCGGTTTGGACGAACAACAACACGACACCCCTATCTTTCAGCGCATCAAGGATTACCTGCTGGCGCAGATTGCCGCCGGCGCCTGGAAGGAAGGCGACGTCATCCCTTCCGAGCAAGCCCTGGTCAAGCAGTTCGGCGTCTCGCGCATGACCGTCAACCGCGCCGTGCGCGAACTGACGGCCGAAGCCGTGCTGACGCGGCGCCAGGGTGCCGGCACCTATGTCGCGCCGCAGAAATTCCAGGCCACCCTGCTGGAAATCAAGAGCATTGCCGACGAGGTGCGCGCACGCGGCCACGCCCACCGCAGCGCGCTGCAGCTGCTCGAGCGCGCCAAGGCCAACGACCTGCTGGCCAAGTCCTTCGACCTGCCGCCCGGCCACGAGCTGTTCCATTCGGTCATCGTGCACTATGAGAACGGCGTGCCGATCCAGGTGGAGGACCGCTGGGTCAACCCGGTCTGCGCGCCGGACTACATGGCGCAGGACTTCACGCACACCACGCCCAACGAATACCTGGTGCGCGCCGCCCCCTTGCAGGCGGCCACGTACAGCATCGAAGCGCTGCCGGCGCCGCGCGAAGTGGCGGAAATGCTGGCCATGGATGCGCGCCAGCCCTGCCTGGTGCTCAAGCGCCAGACCCAGTCCGCCGGCCGCATTGCCTCCCTGGCAACCATGTGGCACCCCGGCCATCGCTACCAATTTGGCGGCAGCGTCCCAGCCTGAGCAATGCTATAGTGGACCGCACATGCCAGCCGGCCCGCTGGCCAGAAAGGGATGCCTTGCCGCTACCGTGCCTGACCACCGCTCCGCCCGCCCGTCCGCGCCGCCGCGCGCGCCGCTGGCTCGCGCTCGCGCTGGCCTGTGCCGTGGCGGCGCTGGCCGGGACGCCGGCCCTGGCGGCCGAGGCGGTCACCATCCAGCTCAAGTGGCGCCACCAGTTCGCCTTTGCCGGCTACTATGCGGCGCAGGCCAAGGGCTACTACCGCGACGCCGGACTCGAGGTCACCCTGCGCGAAGCCGTGCCGGGCCAGGATACGGTGCGCAGCGTGCTCGACGGCGAAGCCCAGTACGGCATCAGCAACACGTCCCTGCTGCTACGCCGCTCCGCCGGCGCGCCGGTGGTGGTGCTGGCGTCCATCTTCCAGCATTCGCCGGCAGTGTTGGCGCTGCGCCTGGACGAGCAGGGCCAGCGCAAGCCGTGGCCCGGCAGCCGTATCGCCCTGGGCCCGGAAACGGATGAGCTGCGCCTCTTCCTGCAGCGCAGCAAGGTCCCCCTGGCGCAAGTCAATCTGATCCAGGCCAACTACAGCACGGACGACCTGGTGGCCGGGCGCGCCGATGCCGTGTCCTCCTACATCAGCTCGGCCCCCTTCACGCTGGCGCGCGCCGACCTGCGCTACGAACTGCTGAGCCCTCGCAGCGCCGGCATCGACTTTTACGGCGACAACCTGTTTACCACCGAGAGCGAGCTGCGCGAGCATCCGGCACGCGCCCGCGCGCTGCGCGAAGCCACGCTGAAAGGCTGGCACTATGCACTCAGTCATCCCAACGAAATCGCCGACCTGATCCGCGCCCGCTATCCCGAGCGCAAGTCGCGTGAAGCCCTGCTGTTCGAAGCGCAGCAGCTGGCCCCGCTGCTGGAACACCACCTGATCGAGCTGGGCTACAGCAACCCGCGCCGCTGGCAGCGCATTGCCGACGACTATGCCCAGGCCGGCCTGCTGCCGCCCGGCTTCCGCGTGGACGGCTTGCTCTACCAGGACACGGCCGGCACGCCCGACTGGCACCTGGCGCTGGGCGTGGCGCTGGCCTTGCTGGCCGGCGCCGCGTTGTGGCGCCTGATGCGCGTGTCGCGCGCCCTGCGCGGCGCCGAGCAGCGCGTGGGCGACGCCGAGCGCCTGGCCAGCTTCGCCCTGGAAGGGGCCGGCGAAGGCTACTGGGACTGGCAGCCGCAGCGGCCCGCCCTGCACCTGTCGCCGCGCTACTGCGAAATCCTGGGCTATGCGCCGGGCGAGCTGCGCCCGGCCAATGTCGAGGAATGGCTGGCCCACGTGCATCCCGACGAGCGCGCCCGCATCGCCGGCGAGATTGCCGCGCTGGACCGGCCGGACGCCGGGCGCACGCCCTTCACCATGGAATTCCGCATGGCCTGCCGCGACGGCAGCTGGACCTGGGTGCTGGCGCGCGGGATGGTGCTGGCGCGCGACGCGGCCGGGCACCCGCTGCGCATGTCCGGCACCCTGGGCGACATCTCCGACCGCACCGTGGCCGAACTGGCGCGCCTGGCGGCCATGCTGGACGCGCTGCCGGGCGCCCTGCTGGTGGCCGACCGCAGCGGCCGCGTGCGCCAGGCCAATGGCGCCGGGGCCGAGCTCTTCGCGGCCGAGCCGGGCAAGCTGGCCGGCGCCTCGATGGAACAGCTGATTCCGGACGTGATGCGCGACACCCCGGGCCGCGCGCGCGAACTGTTCGCGCGTGCGCAAATGCCGGGCCGCGTGCTCACGGCGCGCCGCCTGGACGGCAGCCACTTCCCCGCCATGGTGCACCTGGCGCCGATCCAGCTGGCCGGGCAGGGCTTGGTGGTGCTGTCCTTGCGCGACATGACGCAGCGCCAGCGCGCCGAGGAAGCCCTGCAGGCTTCCTCGGAACGCTACCGCCTGATCGTGCAGACGGCCGGCGAAGGCATCTGGATGTGCGACGCGGCCGGGCTGACCAGCTTCGTCAACCCCGCCATGGCCCGCATGCTGGGCTATGACGTGGAGCACATGCTGGGACGCCCGATGGCCGACTTCATGGACCCCGAAGGGTTCGCCCAGCGCCAGGACGGGGCGCCCGACGAACCGGCCGAGGCGCGCTTCTACCGCCAGGACGGCTCGGCGCTGTGGGCGCTGCTGGCGAGCAGCACCCTCAACCACGACAATGGCAGCTTTGCCGGCACCCTGAGCATGGTCACCGACATCACCGACCGCCGCCTGGCCGAACTGGCGCTGCGCCACTCCAACCAGCGCCTGGCCTCGGTCTTCAACGCCGTCACCAACGGCTTGCTGGTGTTCGACGCCGCCGGCAACGTGGTCGAATCGAACGCCGCCGCCAGCCGCATGCTCGGCCGCGGCGCGGCGCGCGGCGCCGCCCAGTGGCAGGGCGTGCACGAGGACGGGCGCCGCTACGAAGCGCCCGAGCACCCGGTGGCGCAGGCGCTGGCGGGCGGCCAGCCCGTGCGCGACGTGGTGATGGGCGTGCCGGCCAGCGGCGCCGACGACGAGCTGCGCTGGCTCTCCGTCAACGTCGAGCCGCTGCGCGACGAGCGCGGCGCCGGCCGCATGGTGGTGGCCAGCCTGACCGACATCAGCTACCGCAAGCGCAGCGAGGACGCGCTGCGCCAGGGCGAGCAGCGCCTGCAGGAAATCATCCAGATGATGCCGATCGGCCTGTTCATCAAGGACAAGGACAGCCACCTGATCCTGATGAACCCCGCCTGCGAGCAGCAGTTCGGCTACCGCCTCGACGAACTCAACAACGGCGACTACAGCCCCTTCCACGCGCCCGAGGATGCGGCCGCCTTCCGCGCCAAGGACCTGGAAGCGTTTGCCGGGCGCACCCTGATCGATTACGAGGAAACCATCTGGAACCCGGCCATGGGCGTGGCGCGCCAGTTGCGCACCTTCAAGAAGCCCGTGTACGACGCGCACGGCGCGCCCGCCTACCTGATCGGCATGGCCATCGACATTTCCGACAGCAAGGCCACGGAACGCGCCCTGCGCGAATTGAACGAGCACCTGGAAGAGCGCGTGGCGCAGCGCACCGCCCAGCTGGAAGAGGCGCGCCGCCAGGCCGAGGAAGCGAGCGCCGCCAAAGGACAGTTCCTGGCCAAGATGAGCCACGAGATCCGCACCCCGATGAACGGCGTGATCGGCATGGCATACCTGGCGCTGAAGACCGACCTGGAACCGCGCCAGCGCGACTACCTGGAAAAGATCCGCTTCGCCGGCGAGCACCTGCTGCGCATCATCGACGACATCCTCGACATCTCCAAGATCGAGGCCGGCAAGCTGGCCATCGAGGACGTGGATTTCTCGCTCGACCACGTGATCCAGACCCTGACCACGGTGGTGGCGCCCAAGGCCGCCAGCCGCGGCCTGCGCCTGGCCTTCGACCTCGACCCGGCGCTGCCGGCCGTGCTGCGCGGCGACCCGCTGCGCCTGGGCCAGGTGCTGATCAACTACGTCAACAACGCCATCAAATTCTCCGAACAGGGCAGCATCGACGTGAGCGTGCGCCAGCTGCTGGCCAACGAGACGGCCTGCCTGCTGCGCTTCGAGGTGCGCGACCATGGCATCGGCCTGTCGGAAGAAGAACAGGGCAAGCTGTTCCAGGCCTTCCAGCAGGCCGACTCGGCCATCACGCGCGAATACGGCGGCACCGGCCTGGGCCTGGCCATCTGCAAGCAGCTGGCCCAGCTCATGGGCGGCGAAGTGGGGGTGGAAAGCGCGCCCGGCAAAGGCGCCATGTTCTGGTTCACGGCCCGCCTGGGCGTGTCCGAGCGCCGCGTGCCCGAGCTGATCAACGAAGTCAATGCCGCCGCCGCCGCCCTGCTCGACAGCGCGCGCAGCGCCGCCACCATGCAGGCGCTGAAGGATGCGCGCATCCTGCTGGTGGAAGACAACACCTTCAACCAGCAGATCGCGCTGGAAATGCTGGAGGAAGCCGGCTCCTCCGTGTGCCTGGCCAACAACGGCGCCGAAGCGCTCGACCTCCTGCACCAGGCCGACTTCGACTGCGTGCTGATGGACGTGCAGATGCCCCTGATGGACGGCCTGGAAGCGACGCGCCGCATCCGCGCCGACCCCGCCCTGGCCGCCACGCGCGTGCTGGCCATGACCGCCACCGCCACCAAGGACGACCGCGAGCGCTGCCTGCAGGCCGGCATGGACGACTTCATTGCCAAGCCGATCCAGCCGGCCCTGATGTACCAGAAGATAGCCAGCTGGCTGCCGGCGCGCAGCAGCGATGCGGCCGACCCGGCACGCGTGGCGCGCCCGTCCGGCCGCGCCGCCTTCCGCCCCACGCTGGCCGGCGACCCCGCCATCATCGACCTCTCGGTGCTGGCGCAGCTGCTGGGCTACCAGCCGCACAAGATCCGCCAGTTCGCCTTCAAGTTCCTGCAGACGACCGAAGCGGGCTTCACGGAAATGGAAGCGGCGCTGGCCGCCGGCGAGCTGCAGAAAGTGCGCGAGCTGGGCCACCGCATCAAGAGCAGCGCGCGCGCCGTGGGCGCCCTCGGCATGGCCGAGCTGTGCCTGCAGCTGGAACAGTTGCCCACCGACGCCGACAGCCCGGCCGCACGCAGCCGGCTCGACCAGCTCTGGGCCCTGCTGCACCAGGTGAGCGAACACATCATGACCAATACCACCTTTGCCGACGATGACTAATCCCCCTACCACCCCCTTGCGCATCCTGCTGGTCGACGACGACCCCTTCATGCTGAGCCTGCTGGCCGACATGCTGGAAGACCTGGGCCAGCTCAACGTGCGCAGCGAAAGCGACGCCCGGCAAGCCCTGCTGGCGCTGCCCCAGTTCCGGCCCGACCTGCTCGTGTGCGACCTGTCGATGCCGGACCTGGACGGCATCGAATTTCTGCGCAAGGCCGCCGACAGCCATTTCGGCGGCGCCGTGGTGCTGCTGTCGGGCATGGACGCCAGCGTGCGCCAGGCCGCCGACACCCTGGCGCGCGCCCACGGCCTGGCCCTGCTGGGCACGTTGGCCAAGCCCGCCGCCCCGGCCGCGCTGGCCGAACTGCTGACCCAGGCCGCCGCGCGCCGCCCCTGAGAATTCGGGGTCAGCTCTGTCATTCGGACAAAGGTTGCGCTTCGCGCAACTTTTGTCCGAATGACAGAGCTGACCCCGAACTAAAAAATCGGTTATTATTTGGGCCATTCCCGCCCTGATTCCCTGTTACCTTCCCAGTATTGAATTAGCGCAGTTCGTCGCCAGATGGGCGATAACGGCAAGGGGTTTTCCCGGGCGAACTAATCAATTAAGGAAAAATAATGAGCGACTTGATCAAACACATTACCGACGCCTCCTTCGACAGCGACGTGCTGAAGGCCGACCGCCCAGTGCTGGTCGACTTCTGGGCCGAGTGGTGCGGTCCTTGCAAGAGCATCGCCCCGATCCTGGAAGAAGTGGCCAAGGAATACGACGGCAAGCTGACCATCGCCAAGATGGACGTGGACAGCAACCAGGCCGTGCCGCTGATTGGCAGGGAAAGCGCCCAAAGACCTTTCCCTTAACTTAGATCCACGTAGTTCCCTCCCCTACCCTTACTTCCCGTCACGGGACACTCAAACAGCTATGCACCTTTCTGAACTTAAGGCTATGCACGTTTCAGCTCTGCTGGAAATGGCCATCAGCCTCGATATTGACAATGCGGCCCGCCTGCGCAAGCAGGAACTGATGTTCGCGATCCTGAAAAAGCGCGCCAAGGCCGGCGAACAGATTTTCGGCGACGGCGCCCTGGAAGTGCTGCCGGACGGCTTCGGCTTCCTGCGCTCGCCCGACGCCTCCTACATGGCGTCCACCGACGACATTTACATTTCCCCGTCGCAGATCCGCCGCTTCAACCTGCACACCGGCGACTCGATCGAGGGCGAAGTGCGCACCCCGAAGGACGGCGAACGTTATTTCGCCCTGGTGAAGGTGGACAAGGTCAACGGCGAATCGCCGGAGGCGTCCAAGCACCGCATCCTGTTTGAGAACCTGACCCCGCTGCACCCGACCGTGCCGCTGCGCCTCGAGCGCGACATGGCCGGCACCGAGAACATCACCGGCCGCATCATCGACCTGGTGGCGCCGATCGGCAAGGGCCAGCGCGGCCTGCTGGTGGCCTCGCCGAAGTCCGGCAAGTCGGTGATGCTGCAGCATATCGCGCACGCCATCACCACCAACCACCCGGACGTGACCCTGATCGTGCTACTGATCGACGAACGTCCGGAAGAAGTGACCGAGATGCAGCGCTCCGTGCGCGGCGAAGTGGTGGCGTCGACCTTCGACGAACCGGCCACGCGCCACGTGCAGGTGGCCGAGATGGTGCTGGAAAAAGCCAAGCGCCTGGTCGAGATGAAGAAAGACGTGGTGATCCTGCTGGACTCGATCACCCGCCTGGCGCGCGCCTACAACACCGTGATCCCGGCCTCCGGCAAGGTGCTGACCGGTGGTGTGGACGCCAACGCCCTGCAGCGTCCGAAGCGCTTCTTCGGCGCCGCGCGTAACGTGGAAGAAGGCGGTTCGCTGACCATCGTCGCCACCGCCCTGATCGAAACCGGTTCGCGCATGGACGACGTGATCTACGAGGAATTCAAGGGCACCGGCAACATGGAAGTGCACCTGGAGCGCCGCCTGGCCGAAAAGCGCGTCTATCCGTCGATCAACCTGAACAAGTCCGGCACCCGCCGCGAAGAGCTGCTGATCAAGCCGGACCAGCTGCAGAAGATCTGGATCCTGCGCAAGCTGCTGTACTCGATGGACGAGATCGAAGCGATGGAGTTCATCCTCGACAAGATGCGCGCCACCAAGAACAACGGCGAGTTCTTCGAGATGATGCGCCGCGGCGGCTAAAAAAAACGGGGACGTACCCCATTGATTGTCAGCCACCGCCAAAGTGGGGACGTCCCGAGAAATGGGGTACGTCCCCATTTTTTTTTGCTATAATCGCGAGTTCATTTAAACCCTGGCAAGTGAGTGGCAATCGGGTCGAGAGGCTGTAGGGACCGACGAAGTGCTGTTTGGCTACCAATATTGAGAGAAAAGCATGAAAGCTGATACCCATCCAGATTACCGCGAAGTCCTGTTCCACGACGTGTCCTGCACCCATTCTTCACCGGCCAGCACAAGATCGTCGACACCGCCGGTCGCGTGGAAAAGTTCCGCCAGAAGTTCGGCAAGGTCGGTTCCAAGACTTCCGTTGCCAACGCCTAATCCGCGTCGCATCGAAAAAAAAGGCAGCTGCGGCTGCCTTTTTTATTATTTGCCCGTCATACTCCTGCTTTCCAAAGAATAACGCCGACCGATGAAGCCAGTCCGTCTTCCCGCCGCCGCCACCCGCACCCTGCCGCGCTGGGCGATTTTCGCCCTGGGCCTGCTGTACATCCTGCCCGGCCTGATCGGGCGCGAACCGTGGAAGAACGACGATGCGGCCAGCTTTGGCGTGATGTGGACCATGGCGCACGGCAGCTGGCAGGACTGGCTGTGGCCCAACATCGCCGGCCTGTCCGTCACCGAGGAGGGCCCGCTGGCCTTCTGGCTGGGCGCCCTCGGCATCAAGCTGTTCGGCTGGGCCATCGGCGACGTGCTGGGCGCGCGCGTGGCCACGCTGGGCATCTTCCTGCTGGGCGTGAGCGCCCTGTGGTACGCCACCTTCAACCTGGGCCGCCGGCCGGAAGCCCAGCCGCTGCGCCTGGCCTTCGGCGGCCAGCCCGAACCCGACGATTTCGGCCGCACCCTGGCCGACGCCGCCGTGCTGATCTACCTCGGCTGCCTGGGCTTGCTGGTGCACAGCCATGAAACCACGGCCGAGCCCCTGCAGGTATCGCTGCTGGCGCTCACGCTCTACCGCAGCGTGCGCTACATGGAACTGCCGTCGCTGCGCAACGCCGCCCTGGCCGGCCTGGGCCTGGGCCTGCTGACCCTGACGCGCGGCTGGGTGGTGCCGGCCGCCCTGCTGCTGGCCCTGTTCGCCTGCACCCGCTTCCTGGCCATGCCGGCCGCACGCTCCCTGCGCGACCTGGGCCTGGCCCTGCTGCTGGCCGCCGCCGTCACGGCGCTGTGGGCCGTGCCCGTGCTGCTGGCGCGCCCCTACGGCCAGGAACCGCTGGCGGCCTGGCTGGCCTGGAACGCAGGCCAGCTTGCCGTCGGCAGCTTCGACGGCCTGCGCACCTTCTTCCGCGTCGGCGTCTGGTTCTTCTGGCCGGCCTGGCCCTTCGCCGCCTGGGCCGTGTGGGCCTGGCGCCGCCAGAGCAACCTGCTGCACATCGTGGTGCCGACCACCTTCGTCAGCGCCGCCACCCTGCTCGTGCTGCTGAATCCGGCACCGGAACAGGGCCACCTGCTGATGCTGCTGCCGCCGCTGGCCATCATGGCCGCCTTCGGCCTGCTCACCATGCAACGCAGCGCCATCAACGCCATCGACTGGTTCAGCGTGATGGTGCTGACCCTGTGCGCCGCCGTGCTGTGGATCTTCTATTACGCGCAGCTGAGCGGCTGGCCGGCCAAGCCGGCGCACAACGTGCTCAAGCTCATTCCCGGCTTCACGCCGGAAGTGCGCTGGCTGGCCCTGCTGGTCGGCGTGTGCGCCACGGCCGGCTGGTTCGTCCTGGTGCACTGGCGCATCGCGCGCCGCCCGGCCGTGCTGTGGCGCGCCGTGGTGCTCTCGTCCGGCGGCCTGATCCTGATCTGGATCTTGCTGATGACGCTGTTCCTGCCCAACGTCAACTACAGCAAGAGCTATGCTGCCGTGGCGCGCCAGGCTGCCGCCGCCCTGCCGCCCGGTACCGATTGCGTGCAGGCCAACGTCACGCCGGCCCAGCGCGCCTCCTTCGCCTACTTCGGCGGCCTGCCGTTTGCCGGCGTGGCCGGCGGCCAGTGCCGGGTCATGTTGTTGCAAGATAGCATCAAGTCGCGCGCCCAACAGCAACAGCCCGGCCCCGAGTGGCGCCTGCTATGGGAGGGGCGCCGCGCCTCCGACCGCAGCGAACGATTCCGCCTGTTCCAGCGCGCGCCCTGATTGTCCCCGCGCCTTCCTTGCTGCTATCCTGTCAGGGACAACGGCGATGAGGGCGGCATGGCAAGAGCGGTTACATTTCTGGCAATGTTGCTGCTGGCGGCTGCCCAGGCGTCGGCAGCCCCGGCCCTCGTCATCACTGCCGAGCACTCGCCGCCGGCCAGCATGAAGGTCGATGGCAAGGTGGTGGGACGCGAGGGCGAAAAGATCCGCGAAATGCTGGCCCGCGCCGGCTATGCCTACAGCATCGACGTGCTGCCCTGGAAGCGCGCCTACACCATGGCCCTGCGCGATCCCTACACCTGCGTGTATTCCACTTCGCGCACCCCCGAGCGCGAGAACCTGTTCAAATGGGTCGGCCCCACCGACGAGGCGGAATGGGTGCTCATGGGCCGCGCCGGCCGCAAGTACGACGTGCACACGCTGGACGACGCGCGCGCGCTGCGCATCGGCACCTACCACGGCGATGCGCGCGACGAATTCCTGCGCGCGCGCGGCTTCGACGTGGACGGCGCCCCGGACAATGCCGCCAACCCGAAAAAGCTCATGCTCGGGCGCATCGACCTGTGGGCGGTGGGGGTGCGCAACAATGACTTGAGCGCGCTGTCGCGCTTTGCCGCCACCGAACAGATCGTGCCGGTGCTGGTGTTCCACCGGGTCAAGGTTTACCTGGCCTGCAACCCGTCCGTGCCGGACGCGATGGTCGAGCGCATGAATGCCGCCCTGGGCGCCATGCGCAAGGATGGCACGTTTGCCAGGTTGGAAAAGAAATACGAACTGTGGCAAGGCCGTCAATAACTTGCCATCCGTTACTGTTGCGCAACTAAAGTTTTTTTGCCGCATAGCTGACACAAGCCTGGAATACCCCGCTATAGTCCCCATATGAGGAACGTTGCCGTGCGGCATCTTCCAACTCTGGGGCCAGCCGAGGCATTCTGCCACCGGCCGTAGGCCCACCCGAAACCTCGCGTTCCAGGCCTATGTTCAATATCTACAAGCTCCAACTCGCTCTCAAGAATCCATTGGTGCGCATCACCCTGGTGATGCTGGCCACGGCCGCCCTCGCCTTCGCGCTGCTGCGCGGCGACGTGGCGCAGGATGCCGCGCCCGTCGTGCGGTCCCAGAACATCGGCGAAATCACGGCCCTGGTGGCGCAGCGCGACAAGCTGGAATACCTGCTGATCGCGCGCCCCCTGGCCGATTCGCCGCGCTACATCTACAAGTTCAAGCATGCCGCCACCCTGCACGTGGTGGTGGTGCCCAGCACCTCGCACCAGAGCCTGGAGCGCGAAGTCCTGCTGCGCAATAACATCCCGTACGCCATTGCCAAGGACGACTACCTGGCCGCGCACAAGGGCGTGCTGCTGGACGACGGCGGCCAGTGGGCCTCCGTGCAAGCGTTCCTGAAGCGCCACGCCTTCGACATCTTTGTCGTGGGCCTGGTGCTGTTCGTGCTCAAGTGGGGCATCCCGGGCATGGGCCCGAACGCGTCCGTGATCACGCCGGACAAGCTGAAAGGGTCGATGGACGACCTGATCGGCATGGAAGACATCAAGCAGGAAGTGCTGCACCTGGAAGACATGATCCGCAACCGCGAAGTCTACAAGCAGCACAATATCGACAAGCCGTTCAACGTGATGCTGACGGGCCCGGCCGGCACCGGCAAGACCAAGCTGGCCGGCTACCTGGCCAAGCGCCTGAACTATCCGCTGATCCAGGCTTCCGGCTCGGCCCTGGAATCGGGCTACGTGGGCGGTGGCTCCAAGGCCCTGAACGCGCTGTACAAGAAGGCTTGCGCCCGCGGCAACTGCATCATCTTCCTGGACGAGGCGCAGGCCCTGTTCATGCCGCGCGGCCGCGGCGAAAAGAAGTGGGAAGACGACACCGCCAACACCCTGCTCGGCCTGCTGGACGGCGTGAAGAGCGAACAGGGCCAGGGCGTGATCTGGATCGTCGCTTCCAACTTCGACGACGCCTCGACCCAGATGGACGAAGCCATGCTGCGCCGCTTCAGCGTGAAGATCAATTTCCGCCTGCCCAACAAGCCGGAGCGGCGCGCCCTGCTCGACTCCTTCCTCAAGCGCAAGCAGGAAGGCTTGGTGGACTGGCAGGACATGGACCTGGACCAGGTGGCCGACATCACCGCCAACCTCAGCCCTGCCCTGCTGGAAACCGTGGTCGACCGCGCTTCCATGATCTCGATCCAGGAAAAATGCGTGATCAACACCGACCTGATGTTCCGCGCCTTCGAGCGCGCCACCATCGGCCTGACCGACCGCGCCACCACGGCGGAAAAGACGCGCCAGCGCGAGCGCATCGCCTTGCATGAGCTGGGCCACTTCTTCATGCAGATCGACCCCTACCTGCGCGCCGGCCTGCCGCTGGCGCAGGTGAAGGAGAAGTCGCACCTGCTGAAGATTTCCACCGAGGCGGTGTCGAAGATGAATGCGCTGGGCTATGTGCTGTCGGCCGGCGACGACATGTCGCTGCGTACGCTGGAAGAGATGGAACGCGACGTGATGCAGCTGTACGGCGGCGTGGCGGCGGAAGAATTGTTCTACGGCGCGCGCGGCATTTCCGTGGGCAGCCAGAACGACATCGAGAAGGCCACCAAGATGCTGAACATGATGGTCAACCGCCTGTCCATGTACTCGCGCTCCAAGCTCGATTACAGCCAGCTGCGCGGCGACATGGGCGACGAGCACACCCTGGTGCAGGTGGAAGCGAAGGCCGACGAGTTGTACAGCACGACCCTGGCGGCCATGCGCGACTACCGCGGCGTGATGGAATCGATCAAGGAGGAATTGATGGAGCGCTACGTGCTGTCCAAGGACGCGATTTTCGCCCTGCTGGAAGAACGCCTGGATACGACGCCCCTGCGCCAGGCCGCCTGAACACACAGCGTCGTGGCGCACCGCTTTGGTGCGCCACGGCCGCCTTGTCCGTTTAGCGCCGTGCCACCACGCGTACGTTGGTTTCGGTCATGGCGACCGCCATGGGCAGGCGTTCATAATTGCTGATCACTACATCGTGACCCTGTTCGCGGAATTCCACGCGCGTGCCGGCCGCCGTCACGAAGACATTGGAGGCGACAGGGAACAGCTGGACCTTGTCCTCCCCGTGCAGGCGCGCCCAGTAGCGGCGCCCCGACTGCGTGAACCGGATATACTTGTCGTTGCTCAGGGCATAGTTGTGGGCGAAGTCATCGAACTCGCCGCCGTACAGCTTGTAGGTCCCGCCGGGGGCCTTGATCTGGATGGTAGGATCGTCCGGGCCTGCAGCCAGCGCGCTGCCGCCCATCAACAGTGCAGCCACGGCACTCAACATCATCAGCTTTTTCATCATCTTCTCCGATTGGTTTGCCTGGTGCCCCGCCGCGTCAAATGGTGCGGGGTCAATACAAAGGTAGCAAAACGTTGTCCGGATGTGCAGCGCCAGGCGACAGGCCGCGCGTTCCAGGGAATAGAACGCATGGCGCGCTGACGAACTGCATGTGCGGTCTGGAGGACTTGCCATCGGATGCGGCAATGCTGCCCGGGGACCGCCTGCCCCGTGGTCGGGGGGCGGTCGGGGCCGGAACGGATGGGGTGCATCCGCGCCGGCTATCCAAACCTGGTACCCTGCGCCGCAGCCGGTAGGCCGGGCGCCGTGGGGGGCAGGACGGCTGCGGTTTGTGCAGCGGGGCCTGCTGCGGCCCTGTGCAGCCGCGGTTGTCTCTTGTCGTCAGTCCATCCTACGCCGGCAGCTTTCCGCTGGAAAGCGGCCGGGCGCGCATATTTTTCAATTTGCCCACCCCGTCCCATAGCCTAAATATTGCTGCAGGGTTGCCGCAGGGGGGCAAATCGGTAATAATGCACGTCGCGTTAAGTGGCCCGAGTGGTGAAATTGGTAGACGCAGCGGACTCAAAATCCGCCGCCGCAAGGCGTGCCGGTTCGATTCCGGCCTCGGGCACCACGCTCAAACTTCCCTAACGCTTGTCTTCAATATACGCCGCGGCGCCCGCCACGGCCATCGGTAAGCCTACCCAGATTCCCGCTGTACCCCACCCATTTTTTGCTGCCAGCGGCTCATGAGCTCGCAGCGGTTGCTGGCGCCCAGCTTGTCCAGCAGGGCCGAGACGTGGTGTTCCACCGTGCGCGGCGAGCGCACCAGCTGGCGCGCAATGTCGGCATTGCTCTGCCCGGCCAACAGCAGGTCGAGGATTTGCGCCTCGCGCCGCGTCAGCCCGTCCGGATGGCTGCGCGCCGCCTGGTAGGGACCGCGCCGCGCCTTGGGCAGCGCCTGGCCCATGCGGCGCGCCAGGGCGCGCGCCCGGGCGGCGGCGCTGCGGGCGCCGATCTGCTCGAACAGGGCCATGGCGCGCAGGGCAGCCGCGCCGGCGCCGCTGCCCTGTGCCCCGAGCAGGGCCAGGCCGGCCTCGAAGGGCAAGCCCAGCGCCAGCCATTGCGCGCTGGCAGCCGCGCATTGGCCCGCCAGTTCCGCCGCGATCGGTGGCGGCAGCGCGCTGCACGGCGCCGGCGCCAGGCCGGCCCGGTGCTGCCACAGCGCCACTTCGCCACGGTCCCACAGGTTGACCCCGGCCACCTCGTGCCGCGCCAGCGCCGCCAGCTGCGCGCGGCAGGCCGCCAAGTCGCCCGCGACCCAGGCCGTTTCGATCAGGCCCAGGCTCGTTTCCACGATGCGCTGCGGCTCGCCCGTGGCCAGGGCGCCCTGCAGGGCTTGCTCCAGGTATTGCTGGCCGTCGGGCTTGCCGAGCCGGGCGCGCGTGCGGCCCAGCACGCTGAGCGCCGGCAAGCGCATGACCAGCGTCAGGTCGGGCAACTGCAGCACGCCTTGTGCAATCTGTTCCGCTTCCAGCAGCCGGCCCTGGGCCATGCGCAGCTGCGCCTGCCAGCCGACCAGGTAATGGGTCCAGGCATCGAGGTCATGCTCGCTGTCGAAGGCAATGCCTTGCGTGACCACGTGCTCGGCCAGGGCAAAGCGCTTGGCCGTCACCGCGCACTCGGTCAGGTTGGTGTAGCAGCGCGCCGCGTGCTCGTGGTAGCCATACTGCAGCGCCAGGCGCAGGCTTTCCTCCAGCATGACCTGGCCTTCCGGCTCGCCGGCAAACAGGCGCGACGTGCCGATATTGTTCAAGGCATGCACGCGCGTTTCCGTATCGCCCAAGCTGATCGCCAGCGCCAGCGCGCGTTCACCCCAGGCAATGGCCGCGGCCGGATGGTCCTGCAGCATCTCGTGCTGGGAGCGCAGGCTGTAGGCCATGGCCAGCTCGCGGCTGTGCGGGAGCTGCTCCAGGGTGGCGATGGCCTGCATGCCGAAGCGGTCGGCCAGCGCCGCCTCGCCACGGTACCAGTGCAGGCGCGACAGCCAGCGCAGGTTGAAGCCGACCTTGTCTTCGCGCCCCAGCCCGCGCCACAGGGCGATGGCGCGGTGACGCGCCGCGATCACGCTGTCGTCGATGCGCACCAGGCCCGCCTCGTAGGACCATTCCTCGTACAGTTGCGCGGCCTCCGGCGCCGGCGTGGCATCGGACACGAAGCGCAGCGCCGCCGCCAGGTGCGAGGCCGCCTGCCGGTGCGCGCCCAGCCGTGCCGCCTCGTGCGCGGCGCGCGGCGCCAGGCGCAGCACGCGCAGCCCGTCGTGCGCCGCCGCGGCGTGGTGCACCAGGCGCGCCAGCTCGACCGGGCGCTGCGGCGGCGTGCGCGCGCCCAGCACGTCGCACACGCGCGCGTGCAGCTCGCGCAGGCGGGCCGGGGCGAGCTGGCTGGCCACTGCCAGGCGTGCCAGCTCATGGCGGAACATGAAGTGGCCGTTGCCAGTGGTTACCAGCAGGCCGCGCGCCGTGCAGCTGTCGCAGGCGGCCAGCGCCGGCGGCCCCAGCACGCCGGCCAGCAGCCAGTCCTCGCACGCCACCGGGCTCACGCTGAGCACTTCCAGCAGGGCGCGCTCGGCAGCGTCCAGGCGCGCCACGCGCGTCCACACCGCATCGCGCACGGACAGGGGCAGGCTGGCGTCCGCACGGTCGTCGGCAGCGGCCAGCAGTTCGGTGAGGAAGAAAGGATTGCCGGACGTGATGCGATACAGTTCATCCGCATCACGTCCGGCAGCTGTAGCAAGCCGCGCCACCGCGCGCGGCGACAAGGGCGCCAACGTCACGCGCTGCGTGCTGGCCGCCGGCAGGTCGCCCACCCAGCGCCAGAACGGGTGGCCGGCCGTCAGTTCGTCGCTGCGCACGCTGGCCAGCAGCAGCACGCGCATGCCGGCCACGCGCCGCGCCAGGTACTTCAGCAGGTCGAGCGTGGCCTGGTCGGCCCAGTGCACGTCCTCCACCACCAGCACCGTGGTGGCGGGCGCGCCGGCCAGCCAGGCCAGCAGCTCGGGGAACAGGCGCTCGCTGCCCGCCACGCCGTCGAGCAAGGCGGCCAGGCCGGCGCCGAGGCGGGGCGCCATGTCGCGCAAGGGGCCCAGCGCGCGCGGTGTGAACAAGTCTTCACAGCCGCCCTGCAGGACTTGATAACCGGGGCCCAGGCCGGCCGTGAATGCCTGCAGCAAACTCGACTTGCCCACGCCCGCCTCGCCCATCACCAGCACGCTAGCGCCCCGGCCGGCAGCGGCCTGGCGGGCCATTTCCCGCAATCGTTCCAGGGGTACATCACGCTCGATCAGCATGCTCGACTTTCGGCTACACCTAAACATTTAAGCAGCCGCACTCGCGAATGCAAGGCGTTTGTTCGGGCGCGCCGGCACAGCCGGACGGTACGCTCAGCGCGCCGCCCGCAGGCGCGCGCACGCGTGCAGATAGACCAGATGTCCGGCGCTGGAGACGAGCGCCACTTCGCCGCCCAGCTTGTGGCGCAGGACCACGAAGTCGAGTGCCGGGTCGGCGCATGCATGGGCCAGGCCGGCCCGCGATGGCGGCGGCAACTGCTCCACCACGCGCGACGTCTCGACCCGGCTGCGCAAGCGCACACTGTCGGCTACGCCCAGCCGCTCGAGCCGGGCCAGCCGGCGCCGGCCCTCCACGGCCGTGCCGCGGTTGAACACCATGCCCGCCATCTGGGTGTTGGAGGCGTAGTTGGCACGCTGCAGCAGGAACCAGGAGGCGCTCACGTCGTTCTGCCAGTACACCACCGCGCCCGGCGCAATCAGGGGCAGGAAGGCCTGGCGCACGGCGGCCTGGGCGGGCGCCGGCAGGCGCAGCGCGGCACTGGCGCGCGCCTGCGCCAGCGCCATGGCCGCGCCGCCGGCCAGCACCGCCAGCGCCAGCGCGCTGGCAGCCGCCAGCGCGCCGCGCCGCCCGCTGCCACCCACGCGCCAGACCAGCACCAGCAAGCCCACCCCCAGCAGCGCCGCCGCGCCGCGCTTGAGCAGGATGAAGAGCCACAGCGTGTCGCGCGAGGCAAGCGGGAAATCGTTGCCGAAGATCCCGCTCCAGGCCGGACCGGCGCCCAGCTCCAGCGGCAGCGCGCCGGCCAGCCCGGCCAGCACGAGCAGCGCCAGGCCGTATTCGCGCCGCGTCAGCTGGCGCGGCTGCGCGCGCTGTCCTTGCCAGCACAGCAGCGCCGCGGCCAGCATGCCGAGCAGGCCGCCGATGGTGTTGCGTGTCAGGATGGCAACGCAGAAGGCCAGCAGCAGCGCGCGCATCAGGCGTCCTTGCCGCCAGTAGCGCGGCCACAGGCAGGCCAGCGCCATGGCCGAAGCCAGTTGCACCAGCCACAGCACGCGCCAGGGCTGCGCCTGCATCAGCAGCTGGTTGTGCACCAGGCCCGTGCCGACCCAGCTGGCGAGCAGGCCCAGCGCGCCCGCCACTGCCACGCAGCCGAAAAAGCGCGCGCGCGGCGCCGGCAGCAGTCGCGCGGCAGCCAGCACCAGGCTGAAGGCCAGCGCCGTGCGGCTGCCCCACTCGGCCAGGCGCCAGCCGTCCCAGGCGACGGCCGGGGTCATGGCCACCACGTGCGCATACCATTCCGCGTCCATCGTGCGCAGCAGGCCGTCAAAGGGCGCGATGCCGAGCCAGGCAGCGCCGCCGGCGGCGCCGATGCCGGATGCCAGCAGCAGCGCGGCAATGACCAGGCGGCGCCGGCCCTCGGCCAGGTACAGCACGCCGAACAGCGCCACCCCGGCCGTCATGAGCGGGTGCAGCAGCGCGCCCAGCGCCAGGGCCGGCAAGGCCCAGGCCCAGCGCCGGCGCACGGCGCAGCCCATGGCCAGCATGCCCAGTCCCTCGGCCAGCAGGCGCGGCGTGGGGAAGGCTTCGCCGATATTGAACATCGTGATCATGGGGCCGTAGTCGGCCGGCAGCGCGACCAGCAGGGCCAGGCCGACCCAGAACGGCAAGCCGCGCAGGAAGGCGGCCAGCAGGAAGGCGGCCGCGCCGACCCACAGCATGCTGCCCACGCCCTGCACCAGCATGGCGGCGGTGTCCAGGCCGCAGGCCGCGATCAAGGCCGCGTACAGGGGGCTAAAGAGCGTGAAGGCGTCCTGCGAGCCGTACAGGAAAAACAGGTCGCCGGCGAACTGCTGCGGCATCAGGCGGTGCAGCGCCTGCACCGCGTACAGGCGGCTGTCGTGCCACAGGCCGTCCCAGGGGTGGGTCGGCAACCAGAGCGCCAGCAGCACCAGGGCCGCCGGCACGGCGCGCCTGTCCCAGGACTGGCCGCGCAGCATGGTCAGGCGCGGGCGCGGGCGGCCGAGAACAGCAGCATCTTGCGCGCGCCAAAGTTGAAGAACAGGATGCCTGCCGCCGCCACCAGCTTGGCCGCCATGTATGGCGTGCCGGCCGCCTCCACCAGCAGCGTGATGGCCAGGCCGTTCAGGAGCAGGCCGGCGATGCCGATCATGAAGAAGATGGCAAATTCACGCTCCCACTGCGCAATGCGGCGGAAGTCGAACACCCAGCGCACCGAGATCAGGTAGTTGACCACCATGCCCAGCAGGTAGGCCAGGCTGGCCGCGACCAGGTAGTGCAGCCCGGCGAAGTGCGCGAGCAGGAACAGCGCCAGGTAATCGACGCCGAACGCGGCGCCGCCCACGCACACATAGCGGATGAACTGGACCAGGCTGCTCGAAGCGTGCTGCCTGCCCAGGAGAGTCTTGAGCATGGGGCTTTCCTCCTATGGCGACCGGGGCGAACGGCGCCGGCTATTTCTTCTCTTCGTGGTAGTCGTCGTCGATGTTGACGTCCCACAGCGGGTCCTTGCTGCCGGTGCCGGCAGCAATCGCCTCCACCGCCAGCTTGGCCGTCAACATCGAATGGTCCTGGTTGTTATAGCGGTGCATGCCGTTGCGCCCCACCAGGAACAGGTTGCTGATGGTGTCGGTGTAGCGGCGCACCACGTCGAAGCGGTCGTAGCTGCCGAAGTAGGCTGGATACGCCTTCGGCACCCGCACCACCGTGCCGTCCAGCACATGGGGCGTGGTCAGCATGCCGATCTTGGCCAGTTCGGCGGCGCCGAAGCGGATCATGGCCGCGTCGTCCATGCGCCACAGGTCGTCGTCCTCGTTGCAGAAGTATTCCAGGCCCAGCCACATGGTCGACTCGTCCTGGACCAGGTGCGGGCTCCAGTTGTTGAAGATTTGCAGGCGGCCGATGCGCACGTCCTTTTCCTGGATGTAGATCCAGTTGTCGGGCAGGGCCTGGCCTTCGGTGTTGAGCACGTCGGCCTTGCGCACCAGCAGGCCCACGGTCAGGAAGTCGCGGTACATCAGGCCGTCGGCCACTTGGCGCACTTCCGGCGGCACCTGGTTCATGCCCTGGATCAGTTCGCGCACCGGCATGGTCGAGATCGCGTGGGCGCACTCCTGGCGGAAGGGCGCGCCGCTGACGCGGTCGGTGCCGCTCACGGCCAGCACCTTGCCGGCCGCCGTTTCCACGCCCGACACGGCCTGGTTGTAGCGGATTTCGCCGCCCCCTTCCGTGACCAGGCGCGCTACTTCCTGCCACATCTGGCCGGGGCCGAATTTCGGGTACAGGAACTGCTCGATCAGGCTCGTTTCCGTGCCCTTCTGCGCCACCCCGCCGCGGCGCTGGAACAGCTGGCGCACGGCGTGCCACAGGGCCTTGCGGATGTTCAATCCCTTGATGCGCTGCGCGCCCCAGTCGGCGCTGATCTGGTCGCAGGGAATGCCCCACACCTTGTGCGTGTAGTCCTTGAAGAACGTTTCATACAACTCGCGCCCGAAGCGGTTGATCATGAAGTCTTCCAGGTTGCGCTCCGGCGTGCGCGGGAACAGCGTGATCCAGCCGTAGGTGGCTGCCACCTTGGTCAGGCGCCATAGGCCCAGCTTGCTGGCCGTGGCGGCATTCATCTTGATCGGGTAGTCGAAGAAGCGGCGCAGGAAGAAGATGCGCGACAGGCGCGAGCGCACCAGCATGCGGCGGTCGTCGTCGCTCTCCTGCGCGCCGGCGGCCACCTGCACCGAGGTGGTCTTGTTCTGGTAGGTCAGGTCGAGCGAGGCGTGGGCGGCCGCGTCGATGGGCAGGATGTCCTGCCACCAGTTCATGACCCAGTCCGACTTGGAAAAGAAGCGGTGGCCGCCCAGGTCCATGCGGTTGCCGTTATGGCAGACGGTGCGGGAAATGCCGCCCACTTCGTTGCTGGCTTCCAGCACGATGGGGCGGATCTTGGTATGCCGGATCAGTTCCAGTGCCGCCGTCAAGCCTGCGGGACCGGCACCGATGATGACCGCGTATTGCTGCCCCATGTCAACGGTTCCTCTCGAATGGATAGTGAGCGCCGCTGCCCGGCGCCCGAAAATTTTACCGTGGGGCAACTGTAAACGCTACGACCATCGCGCACAGGTGTGGCGCGGAACCCGCACATTTCGCCAATCCTTAGAGATTTGTCAACGCTTGTTATTCCAGTAACTTGCGGTACAGGGCGGCGTAGTTCTGCGCCATCCTTTCCGCCGTAAACAGCTCCCAGTAGCGCGCCTCGGCGCGCCGGCCCATGTCGGCCGCCTGCTGCGGGTTGTCCCACAAGGTGCGCATGGCCTGCTCGAAGGCGGCCGGGTCGCTGGGCGGCACCACCAGGCCGGTTTCGTTGTCGATGTTGATGTAGGTGGTGCCGGTGCCGATCTCGCTGGAGATCATCGGCTTGCCGTACATCGCGCCTTCCAGCAGCGAGATGCCGAAGGCTTCCGAGCGCAGGTGGGAGGGGAAGGCCATGGCGTAGCACAGCTGGAGCAGGGCCACCTTGTCCTCCTCGTCCACCGCGCCGACGAACTGCACATGGTGCAGTCCCAGGCGCGCCGCGTGGGCCTTGAGCTCCTGCTCGATCGGGCCGGCGCCGACGATCACCACCGGGTAATCGGTGCGCGCCACCGCGTCGAGCAGGATGTGCAGGCCCTTGTAATAGCGCAGCACGCCGACGAACAGGAAGAAGCGTTCGCCATTGGTGCGCGCGCGCCACTTCTCCAGCACTTCCGGGCGCGGCTCGACGTAGGTGGAGCGGTCCAGGCCGAAGGGGATGGTGCTGACCTTGTCGCGGTAGCGGCCCAGCACTTCCGACGAGGCGAAGTAGTTGGGCGAGGTGGCGACGATGGCGTCCGCCCGGTGCAGGAAGCGGCGCTTAAGCGGCGCGTACACGCGCAGCAGCAGCTTCTGGCGCACGATGTCGGAATGGTAGGTCACCACGCTGGGCTTGTTCACGCGCGCCATGAAATGCGCCAGGTCCATGAAGGGCCAGGGGAAGTGATAGTGGATCACGTCCGCTTCGCGCGCCAGGCGCGCCAGCTGGCGAATGGCCGAGAACGAGAACGCGTTGGAGGCGATTTCGAAGTCCAGCGGAACGCGGTGGACCTTGTGGCCTTCGATTTCAATGATCGCCGGTCCGCCGTTGCGGGTCAGGGTCAGCACTTCGTTGGTCACGCCCAGGCGCCCGGTGCCCACGCACATCTGGCGGATCACCTGTTCGATGCCGCCCCAGGAATCCGGGTAGTAGGTCTTGCAAAAATGTAGCACGCGCATGGTGGATCTATTGCTTCAAAATGTTCTTGTACACGGCGGCGGTCTTGCGCGCCGTTTCACGCCAGGTCAGCTGCACGGCGCGCCGCTCGCCGGCGGCGATGCAGCGGGCGCGCAGCGCGTCGTCGCGCACGATGTCGAGCATGGCGCTGCCGATGGCCGGCACCGACAGCGGGTCCACCGCCAGCGCGGCGCCGGCGCACACTTCCGGCAGCGCGCTGCCGTTGCCGGCGATGACCGGCACGCGCGAGGCAAACGCCTCCACGATGGGAATGCCGAAGCCTTCGTGCAGCGAGGGAAACACCAGCGCGCCGGCGCCGGCATACAGGTGGCGCAGTTCGGCCTCGTCCGTGATCTGGTCGAGCCAGCGCACGTTCTCGCCGCGCTCGGCGGCAGCGCGCAACTGGCGCTGCAGGTCCGCGCTGCGCCAGCCCGGTCTGCCGACCACCACCAGCTTGCGCGCGGCGCGCACCACGGCGGGCAGGCCCAGGTAGGCCTGCAGGATGCGCTCGACGTTCTTGCGCGGCTGCAGGGTGCCGACAAACAGGTAGTAACCCTGGCGCAGCCCGTGCCGCGCCAGCGTGGCGTCGCGCGCGGCCGCGGGCGGCGCCTCCAGCCAGGTCTCGTCCACGCCGTTGTGCACGACGCTGATGCGCCGCTCGTCCACGCCGAAGCACTGCACCAGCTCGGCCACCGCGAAGTGCGACACCGCGATCACGTGATCGGCCTTGCGCGCGGCCTTGGCCTGCAGCCAGTTCTTCAGTTGCCGCAAGCGCGGGTTGCACCAGTGCGGGTAGGCGATCGGCAGCGCGTCGTGCAAGGTGGCGACGATCGGCTTGTCCATGCGGATGATGCGGTAGTCGGTGGCGTGGAACAGGTCCACGTCCATGCGCTGCCGCACGAAGCGCGGCGTGGCCAGGTCGCGCAGCGTGGACAGGGGGAATGCGTGCGGCATGCGCCGTCCCACGCTTAGCGCCCCGGCCGGCCCGAAGGAGTACGGCTGCACCGCCACGCCGGCGCCCGGCAAGGCGCCCAGCAGGGCTTTGCTGTAGACCCCGATGCCATCCAGGCGCCCCCCGGTCAGGCCAGGTTCAGTCGTCGTGGAGGACAGGCCGACGCGCAGCGCGCTCACGCCTCGTACATCCACCGCAAGGTCTGCTCCAGGGGGAGCGGGTCGATGGCGCCCACCACGCCGGCCAGGCGGCGGTTGTCGCCGGTCAGGCGCACCACTTCGTTGGCGCGCACGAAGGCCGGATTGACGTGAACGTTGATCTGGTAGCCGGCGATGTCCTCCATCATGCGCAGCGCCTCGCCCAGCGAGTACGCCTTGCCGGAGCTGACGTTGAAGACCTGGCCGGCCGGCGCCGCGGCCAGCAGGTGGCGGTAGCTTGCCGCCACCACGCGCACATCGGAAAAATCGCGCCAGACGTGCAGGTTGCCCAGTTCGATGTCGCGCGCCCGGCGCCGGAAATGCGCGACGATCTTGGGCAGCAGGAAGTTCTCGGACTGGCCGACGCCGGTGTAGTTGAAGGGGCGCACCATGATGATGGGCAGCTTGTCCATCCACAGGCGGGCCGCGTACTCCATGGCCAGCTTGGAGACGGCGTAATCGTTCGCTGGCGAGGGCGGCACGTCCTCGTGCAGCACTTCGAGCTCGGAATTGCCGTAGATGTTCGCGCTCGAGGCCAGCAGCACGGCCGACGGCTTGCGCTCCAGGGCGGCCAGCGCTTCCAGCAGGTGGCGCGTGGCCACCACGTTGACCTTGTAGATCTGCTCGACGTCGCTGTGCTGCACGAAGGCGATGGCCGCCAGGTGCACCACCACGTCCGGCTGCACGGCGCGCACGGCGGCGGCGACGGCGGCGCGGTCGGTCAGGTCCACTTCCACGCTGCGGGCGCCGTCAGGCGCCGCGGCCGCGTGGCCTGGCGCGGCGGTGCCCACCACTTCATAGCCCGCCGCCGCCAGTTCGGCCGCGACGTAGTGGCCGGTGAAGCCGTGCAGGCCGGTCACCAGTGCGCGCTTGCCCGCGCCTTCGCGCGCCGGCGACAGCAATGCCAGGCTGTGCGCCATGTCAGAGCGATACGCCCGCGGTGTTGCGGCGCAGGTCGGCCTCGACCATCATCTGGCACAACTCTTCCAGCGTGGTGCGCGGTTCCCAGCCCAGCTCGCGCTTGGCCTTTTCCGGATTACCGATCAGCAGTTCCACTTCGGCCGGGCGGTAGAACTTGGGCGACACGCGCACCAGCACCTGGCCGCTGGCCGCGCAGTGCCCCGTCTCCTGCTCGGCGCTGCCCTGCCATTCGATGGCAATGCCGGCCGCCTTGAAGGCCATGCTCACGAAGTCGCGCACGGTCTCGGTGCGGTTGGTGGCCAGCACGTAGGTGTCGGGCTTGTCGGCCTGCAGCATGCGCCACATGCCTTCCACGTATTCCTTGGCGAAGCCCCAGTCGCGCTTGGCGTCCAGGTTGCCCAGTTCCAGCACGTCCAGCTTGCCCAGCTTGATCTTGGCCACCGAGTCGGTGATCTTGCGCGTGACGAACTCGCGCCCGCGCAGCGGCGACTCGTGGTTGAACAGGATGCCCGAGGAGGCGAACATGCCGTAGGACTCGCGGTAATTCACCGTCATCCAGTGGCCGTACAGCTTGGCCACGCCGTACGGGCTGCGCGGGTAGAACGGGGTGTCTTCCTGCTGCGGGATGGCCTGCACCTTGCCGAACATCTCGGAGGTGGAGGCCTGGTAGAAGCGGATCTTCGGATTGACGATGCGGATCGCTTCCAGCAGGTTGGTCACGCCGATGCCGGTGATTTCGCCGGTGGTGACGGGCTGCTCGAACGACACGCCGACGAACGACTGCGCCGCCAGGTTGTAGACTTCGTCGAAGTTCCCCTGCTGCAGCAGGCGCAGGATGCAGCCCAGATCGGTCAGGTCGAACTCGACCAGCTGCAGCTGCGGGTGGTTCTGGATGCCCAGTTCCTCGATGCGCCAGAAGTTGACCGAGCTGGTGCGGCGGAAGGTGCCGGTGACCTGGTAGCCCTTGTCCAGCAGCAGCTGCGCCAGATAGGCGCCATCCTGGCCCGTGATGCCCGTGATCAGGGCGCGTTTCGTGGTTTGCATTGTCTTATCCAAACTGCATCTTTTCAAACGAAGTATTGTAACAGAGGGCACCCCGCCGTCCGGTTCGGACGGCAGGGCCTTACAACAGTTACATCTTGTTACGAGGAAACTTTTAGACGTAGCCGATGCCGCGCGCCATGGCGGCGGCGACCAGCGGCAGCAGGGCGAACAGGTGGATTTCCAGCATCAGCGTCTTGCGGATGGCGCGGATTTCCACCTCTTCCGGCGCGTAGCCGGCGTCGGCCGCCTGCGCCTTGCGCCAGCGCAGGAAGGCGCGCGTGGGCTTGATCGAGAGCAGGCCCACGATGGCGAACAGCACGACCTTGCTCCAGAACACGTGGTTGTGCAGGTAGAAGTCGGCCCCCTTGGCGCCGAAGAAGACGCGCAGGAAGCCCACCGCCAGCAGCGACATGGCCATGATCCCGAGCGCGATGTCGTACTTGGCGGCCAGCGGCACGGCCGGCGGCTGCATGCCCGGCCGCACCAGCACCAGCTGGGCGGTGATGGCGGCGGCGATGCCGAAGGCCAGCAGGTGGTGCAGGATCGCGAGCAGCAGGTCGGCCATGGGCGGCCCTCCTTACGCGCGTTCCGACACCGCATCCACCACGCACAGCGCCGTCATGTTGACGATGCGGCGCACGGTGGCCGACGGGGTCAGGATATGCACCGGCGCGGCGCAGCCCAGCAGGATCGGGCCGATCGCGATGCCGTTGCCGGCGGCGGTCTTGACCAGGTTGTAGGCGATGTTGGCGGCGTCGATATTGGGCATCACCAGCAGGTTGGCGTCCTGCTTCAGGGTGGTGCCCGGCATCAGCTTGTGGCGGAACTTGGAGTCGAGCGCCGTGTCGCCGTGCATTTCGCCATCCACCTCCAGGTCCGGCGCGCGCTGGCGCACCAGGTCCAGCGCGGCGCGCATCTTCTGCGCCGATTCGCTGTTGTGGGAGCCGAAGTTCGAGTGCGACAGCAGGGCCGCGCGCGGCACCAGACCGAAGCGCTTCATCTCTTCCGCTGCCATGATGGTGATGGCCGCGACTTCGTTGGCGTTCGGGTTTTCGTTGACGTGGGTGTCGACCATGGCCAGCTGGCGCTCGGGCAGCACCAGGATGTTCATGGCGGCGTACACGCAGGCGCCCGGACGGCGGCCCAGCACCTGGTCGATGTATTTCAGGTGCAGGTCGGTGGTGCCGAAGGTGCCGCAGATCATGCCGTCGGCGTCGCCCTTCTTGATCATCATGGCGCCGATCAGCGAATGGCGGCGGCGCATTTCCAGCTTGGCGTATTCCTGCGTCACACCCTTGCGGCTGGTGAGCTCGTAGTAGGCCTGCCAGTATTCGCGGTAACGCTCGTCGAAGTCCGGATTGATCACGTCGTAGTCGACGCCCTGCTTCAGGCGCAGGCCGAACTTCTGCACGCGCGCGTCCAGCACGGCCGGACGGCCCACCAGGATCGGGCGCGCCAGCTTTTCGTCCACCACCACCTGCACCGCGCGCAGCACGCGCTCTTCTTCGCCCTCGGCGTAGACGATGCGCTTCATTTCCGGCGGGGCCTTCTTGGCCACCGAGAACACCGGCTTCATGAAGGTGCCGGAACGGTAGACGAACTGCTGCAGGCTGTCGGCGTAGGCTTCCAGGTCCTTGATCGGACGGGTGGCCACGCCCGATTCCTCGGCCGCCTTGGCCACGGCCGGCGCGATCTTGGTCAGCAGGCGCGGGTCGAACGGCATCGGGATCAGGTATTCCGGGCCGAAGGCCAGGTTGGCGATGCCGTAGGTGGTGGCCACGATGTCGGACTGCTCGGCGTGCGCCAGGTCGGCAATGGCGTGCACCACCGCGATTTCCATTTCGCGCGTGATGGTCGATGCGCCGCTGTCGAGCGCGCCGCGGAAGATGTACGGGAAGCACAGCACGTTGTTGACCTGGTTCGGGTAGTCCGAACGGCCGGTGCAGATGATGGCGTCGCCGCGCACGGCCTTGACGTCTTCCGGCAGGATTTCCGGATTCGGGTTGGCCAGCGCCAGGATCAGCGGGTTCGGCGCCATGCGCTTGACCATTTCCTGCTTCAGCACGCCGCCCGCGGACAAGCCGAGGAAGATGTCGGCGCCGTCGATGCATTCGGCCAGGGTGCGGTGCGCCGTGTCGCGCGCGAAGCGCTCCTTGTCCGGGTCCATCAGCTCGGTGCGGCCTTTATAGACCACGCCGGCCAGGTCGGTCACCAGGATGTTTTCGATCGGGAAGCCCAGGTCGACGATCAGGTCCAGGCAGGCCAGCGCCGCGGCGCCCGCGCCCGACACCACCAGCTTGACGTTCTTGATGTCCTTGCCGATGTATTTCAGGCCGTTCAGGATGGCCGCGCCGACGATGATGGCGGTGCCGTGCTGGTCGTCGTGGAAGACCGGGATCTTCATCTTTTCGCGCAGCTTGCGCTCGATGTAGAAGCACTCCGGCGCCTTGATGTCTTCCAGGTTGATGCCGCCGAAGGTCGGTTCCAGCGAGATTGCCCAGGCCCAGCACGGCGGTGCCGTTGGAGATCACGGCCACCAGGTTGCCGCGCGCGGTGTACTTGTAGGAGTTGGCGGGATCGATGACGATCTCTTCGCACGGCGCTGCCACGCCCGGCGAATAGGCCAGGGCCAGGTCGCGCTGATTGGTCAGTTGCTTGGTGGGGGTGACGCTGATTTTGCCCGGCTTGGGGCACTCATGGTACTCGAGTGCGGCGGCGCGCAATTGTTGGCGAAGTTCTTCTTTCTTGTCCGATCCCGAATCCATGCTGTGCTGCCCCTTCTCTTGTGCTGTCCCGAAAGTGTCCGATTCTAGCAGACGAAAAGAATACGCAAACCTAGGTATTTTCACGAATGCCGAATTTTCATCGGTTATCGCGCCAGGATGCCACCACTCATTGCTCCATGGAAACGCAATTTTCTTCTACCACACTCTGTCGCCGCGATGACAATGCTGACTTGCGGCACGAAACCATAAAATCTTGTTGCGTCAAACCGCAAATAGTTGGAATATTTGGAACTAGCAACTTTACTTCTGGCATTTTCCTGCATAGACTGGGCTTACTGGCCCTTTACGGAAGGAATCAACCATGCGCCACGCACTCTGGCATTCCTGGTCCCGCATGTCGGGCGTCCTGTTCCCGGCGAGCGTTGCCGCCCTGTTCTTCACGCCGCCAGACTCCAGCTACGTCGTCATGCTGGCCATGGCCGCACTGGCTTCCGGCGGAACCTGGATCTACCTGCGCGACAAACAGGATTGAGGACGCGGCCGGCAGGCCCCGCTAGAATGGCGGGATGCTTTCCGAATTCGACCTGATCAAGCACTACTTCGTGCGCCCCGTGCCGGGCCGCGCGACCCTTGGCATCGGCGACGACTGCGCCCTGCTGGCCCCGGCACCGGGGATGCAGACTGCCATTTCTTCCGACATGCTGGTGGAAGGCCGCCACTTCTTCGCGGGCGAGGATGCCCAGCGCCTGGGCCACAAGAGCCTGGCCGTCAACCTGTCCGACCTGGCCGCCATGGGCGCACGCCCGGTGGCCTTCACGCTGGCCCTGGCCCTGCCGGGCGCCGACCGCGCCTGGCTGGAAGGCTTTGCACGCGGCCTGTTCGCGCTGGCCGACGCGCATGGCTGCGAGCTGATCGGCGGCGACACCACCAAGGGGCCCCTGAACATCTGCATCACCGTGTTGGGCGAAGTGGCGCCCGGGCGCGCCCTGCGCCGCGACGCCGCCCAGGCCGGCGACGAGGTATGGGTGTCGGGCACGCTGGGCGACGCGCGCCTGGCCCTGGCCGGCTACCGCGGCGAAGTCGCGCTGGCGCCGGACGCCCAGGCGGCGGCCGGCACGCGCATGCACACGCCGACGCCGCGCGTGGCATTGGGACTGCTGCTGGCCGAGCGCGGCCTGGCGCGCGCCGCGATCGACGTTTCCGACGGCCTGGTGGGCGACCTGGGCCACATCCTGGAACGCTCGGGCGTGGGCGCCACGCTGGACGCCGACGCCCTGCCCGCCGGCCCCGTCCTGGCAGGACAGCCGCGCGCGCTGCGCCGCGCCTTCACGGCCGCCGGCGGCGACGATTACGAACTGTGCTTCACGGCGCCCGCCGCCGCCCGTGCGGCCATCCTGGAGGCCGCCGCCGCATGCGGCACGCCCGTCACGCGCATCGGCCGCATCGACGCCGCACCGGGCCTGCGCTGGACCGACGCGCACGGCGCCCCGCTCGCGCTCGAACTGTCCAGCTTCGACCACTTCACCCAATAGCGCGGCGGTACGCCCCGGGCGGCTTGCCCACCAGGGCGCTGAATTCGCGGATGAAATGGGCCTGGTCGAAATAGCCCAGGTCCAGGGCCAGTTGCGCCATGTCCGGCGCGGCGCCGGCCTGCAGCTGCGCCACCGCCTCGTGCAGGCGGTAGCGCTGGATGACCCATTTCGGCCCCACGCCCACGTATTGCTGGAACAGGCGCTGCAAGGCGCGCCGGTTCATGCCCGCCTGCGCGGCCAGCGCCTCCACCGAGAACAGCCCGGGGTCGGCCGCGACCGCATCGACCAGGGCCGCCGCCAGTTCGGCGTCGCCATCGGCAGGCGGCAAGCGCGCGCGCAGGAACTCCTCGGCCAGTGCCGCCAGCGCCCCGGGCACCGCGTCGGCCGGCGCGCTGTCGGCGCATGCGCGCACGGCGCGCACCAGGCATGCGCCTTCGGCGCCGAACAGCGATGCCAGCGCCACGCGCGTGTCCGCGATCTGCGCCACCGGACGCCCGAGGAAGGGGCGGAAGCCGCCCGGCCGGAACTTGATCCCGAAGGCAAAACCGCGTCCGGCCAGGGCCTTGGTGTAACGCGCGGTATGCACACCATAGACGCCGTCCGCGTCGTGTTCGACCACCAGGTGTACATTGGGGTGCGGCAGCGTTTCCTGCTGCTGCGGCGGCCGACCGCGCAGGTCCCAGCCGACAAACCAGTAATGCTCGACCAGCGCGGCCAGGGATGCCGCCGGCGCCAGGCGCGCATGGCGGAATGCCCCGGCAGCGCAGGCCGGCGCCAGGATGCCGCGCGGAGCGGCATCGATTTGTCGCGTTTTTCCAATCATGCAGGGAGGGCGCGGGTGTCCAATATGGGCGGGTCCATCATCTTACAGGAATGGCAACATGAAACGAATGATTCCCTTAATATGCTTGCTGGCCGCAGGTGCGGCGCACGCAGGAGGAAAAACCATGCAGATCGAAGGCAGTTTCGACGTCAAACTCACCCCGCAACCCGCGCCGGAAGGCCAGCCCTGGGGCCGGCAAGCCATCGCCAAGACTTTCCACGGCGCGCTGGCCGGCAGCAGCCGCGGCGAGATGCTCGCCGTGCGCACGGGCGTTGCAGGCTCCGCCGGCTATGTCGCGCTGGAAGAAGTCCAGGCCACGCTGGAAGGCCGCCAGGGCAGCTTCTTCCTGCAGCACTTCGGCCTGATGGACAAGGGCACGCCCAGCCTGACGGTGAGCGTGGTGCCCGACTCGGCCACCGGCGAGCTGACCGGCCTGCAGGGGACGATGCAGATCGACGTCAGCGGCGGCCAGCACCGCTACAGCTTCAGCTACCGCTTGCCGCCGCGCTGACGCTGTCATGCGCCTGTCACACCTGGCGCCTATGATGCCGGCAGTCCCTCATTCATTACCAACTCCCGATGAATGATTTCAGGGGCCAGGTTGGCGAACCTGGCCCCTTTTTTTTTTAGCCGGTCAGGGCGGTATGGTCCTCGCCCGGCTCGCCGGCGCGGCGGCCGCTGCCATGCATCAGCCAGTAATGGTGGAAGGCCAGGCGGATGTTGTCGCGCAACTGGGTGTCGTCCCACGGCTTGGTGTAGAAGCGGTAGATGGCGCCGCGGTTGATCGAGTCGAGCACCGATTCCACGCCGGTGTAGCCGGACAGGATGATGCGGATCGTGTCCGGGTACATTTCCTTCACCTTGGCCAGGAATTCCGTGCCGCTCATGATCGGCATGCGCTGGTCGCACACGATCACCTGTACCGGGTACAGCGCCAGCAGGTCGAAGCCTTCGGCCGGCGACACGGCAGTCAGGATGCGGTAGCCGTCGCGCCGGAACAGGCGGTGCAGCGAGGACAGCACGTTGACGTCGTCGTCCACCAGCAGCAGCGTTTGCGGCGGGTCGGCCGCCACGTTCGGATCGGGCGGCAATGCCTTGCCCGACTCGGCCAGCGCGCCCATCTCGGCCGCCGCCAGCGGGCGGCTGAAGAAGTAGCCCTGGATTTCGTCGCAACGGTTGCGCCGCAGGTACTCCAGCTGCGGGCGCGTCTCCACCCCCTCGGCCACCACGCGCAGCTTCAGGCTGTGCGCCATGCTGATGATGGCCAGGGCAATGGCCGCGTCGTTGGGATTGGTGGTGATGTCGCGCACGAAGGCGATGTCGATCTTCAGCTTGTCGATCGGGAAGCGCTGCAGGTAAGCCAGCGAGGAATAGCCGGTGCCGAAGTCGTCGATCGCCACCTTGATGCCCAGCTCCTTCAGGACGCTCAGCACGTTGATGGTGCGCTCGGCATTGGACATCAGGGCCGTTTCCGTCAGCTCCAGTTCGAGCAGCTCGGGCGGCACCTTGTGCCGCTCCAGCGCCTGCTTGACGTCGCTTTCCAGGTCGCCTTCGACGAACTGCCGGCTGGCCACGTTGACCGCCACGTGCACGCCGCCCACCGGCGTGCGCAGCCAGGCGGCGATCTGGCGGCAGGCCGAGTCGATGATCCAGCTGCCGACGCGCACGATCAGGCCCGTGTCCTCCAGCACGCCGACGAATTCGGCCGGATACACCAGGCCGTAGCCGGGGCGGTTCCAGCGCAGCAGCGCTTCCGCCCCGCTGATGCGCCCCGTGGTCAGGTTGACCTTGGGCTGGTAATGCAGTTCCAGTTCGTTGTTGTCCAGCGCGCGGCGCAGCGCCATCTCCAGGTCGAGCCGCGCCAGCACCTGCACGTTCATGCCGGCGGTGAAGAAGCGGTAGCCGTCGCCGCCGGCTTCCTTGGCGCGCTCCATGGCCGTGTTGGCGTACTTGACCAGGGCTTCCGGGTCGTTGGCGTCGTCCGGGTACATGGCAATGCCGATGGAGGCGGTCAGCGTGGCCTGGTGGTCGTCCAGCTGGAAGGGGTTGCGCAGGGTCTCGCGCACCTCGTTGGCCACCAGCACGGCGTCCTGCTGGTCGCGCGTCATGGTCAGGATCAGGGCGAACTCGTCGCCGCCCAGGCGGCCCACGGTGTCGCGCAGGCGCACGCACTGCACCAGGCGGTTGCTGAACTCGTGCAGCAGGCGGTCGCCCATGGCAGCGCCCATCGAATCGTTCACCTTGCGGAAGCGGTCCAGGCCGATGAACAGCACCACGATGCGCCATTCCTTGTCCTGCGCCAGCTCGATCGATTCGCCCAGGGTCTGGAAGAACAGCGTGCGGTTGGGCAGGCCGGTCAGGGAGTCGTAATGGGCCATGTGGCGCAGCCGCTCTTCCGCCAGGCGCCGCTCGGAGATGTCGCGCGCCACGCAGATCAGGGTGCGGTGCGCCGATTCGCCGGCGCTTTGCAGCAGCCAATAGGCCTCCACCGGCACCGCCGCGCCGTCCTGGCGCAGCAGCTCGGCCTCGGTCAGCTCCGGCGCCCGGTGCGGCGCCGCCGCAGCCTGGCCGGCCCGCTCGGCCTGCTGCGCCAGGTCGTCGTGCCCGCCCAGGCCGAGCCGCACCGGATCCTGCGCCAGCAGCTGCTCGCGCGTATAGCCCAGCATGCGGCAGGCGCCTTCGTTGACGTCCACCAGCGTCAGCGCGCCGGTGTCGATCAGGAAGATGGCGTCGGCGGTGGCGTCCATCGCGCTGCGGAAGCGCTGCAGGTCGGCGGTGCGCGCGCGCACGGTCTGCTCCAGCACTTCGTTGTAGTCGCGCGCCTGCTTGTGCAGCAGGCGCACTTCCAGCATGTTGTAGATGCGCGTCAGCACCTCCACCGGGTCGAAGGGCTTGCTGATGAAGTCGCGCGCGCCGGCGTCCAGCGCCGGCAGCTTCTGGTCCGGCTGCGCCGTCACCACCAGCACCGGCAGGTAGCCTTCCGGCTCCAGCGGCTTGAGCGCTTCCATCACGTCAAAGCCGCTCATGCCGGGCATGTGCAGGTCGAGGATGATCAGGTCGTAGCGGTGCTCTTCATGCCAGGGCGCCACCACGCGCGGGTCGGTGGTGGAGCTCACCTGCACGTAGCCGCTGGTCTGGAGCAGGTACTCCAGCAGCTGCACGTTGACGGGCTGGTCGTCCACAATCAGGACGTTGGCGTTCAGGATATCGTCGCGGCTGATCACGGGGAAGTGCTCCCTTCCTCTTCCCGGCGCGCCAGGAAGGCCATGGTGCTATTGATCGCTTCGGTGAATTCGTCGATGTTGATCGGTTTGATCAGGTAGCGGAAGAAGCCCGCCGCCAGGCCCTTCTCCACGTCGCGCGGCATGGCGTTGGCGGTCAGGGCGATGACCGGAATGTGCGCTGTGCGCGGATCGTTGTGCAGCAGCTTGACGGCGTCGATGCCGTTCAGGCCCGGCAGGTTGATGTCCATCAGGATGATGTCCGGCTGGTGGGCGCGCGCCAGCTCGACGCCCAAGTGGCCGTCCGGCGCGGACAGCAGTTTCAGGTCGGGCCGGAAGCTGATGATCTCCTCCACCAGCTTCAGGTTGGCCGGATTGTCCTCCACGTACAGCACGGTGGCCGGTTCGCCGGCCGCATGGCGGTGATGCTCGGCCGGCCGCTCGGCACTGGTGGCGATGCGCGAAGGCGTGGGCGTGGTCGACTTCAGTTCGATCCAGAACATGCTGCCCACGCCCTGGCTGCTGGTGACGCCGATGGTGCCGCCCATGAGCTCCACCAGGCGCTTGGTCACCACCAGGCCGATGCCGGTGCCTTCCTCCACGCCGCTCTCCTGCCCCAGGCGGTTGAACGGCTGGAACAGTTGCTTGATCTGCTCGGGCTTGAGGCCCATGCCCGTGTCCTGCACCGAGATGCGCACCAGTTCGTGCCCGCCCGGGCTGCAATCCACCACCACGGCGCCGCCGTCGCGGTTGTACTTGATGGCGTTGGAGAGCAGGTTGAGCAGGATCTGCTTCAGGCGCGTGCGGTCGGCCGTGACGTTGGCTTCGCACTTGTCCGGGAACAGCAGGCGGATGCCGCGGTTGCCCGCCAGCGGCGCCACCATGCTTTCGCACTCCTGCAGGATCTCGTTGAGCGCCACCGGCTCCAGCGACAGCGCCACCGCGCCGGACTCGATCTTGGCCAGGTCGAGGATCTCGTTGATCAGGGTCAGCAGGTGGCGGCCCGACTTCAGGATGTGGTTGGCGAACTCGCGCTTTTGCTCCAGCGTCGAGGGCAGCTTCTCGGAGGTGAGGATCTGCGCGAAGCCGAGGATGGCGTTGAGCGGCGTGCGCAGCTCGTGGCTCATGGAGGAAAGGAAGGCCGACTTGGCCTGGTTGGCGCTCTTGGCTTCCTGCATCGCCATGGCCAGTTCGCTGTTGGCCTGTTCCAGCTGCACGGTGCGCTCGTGCACGCGCTCCTCCAGCTCCTCGTTCAGGCGCATGACTTCCTGCTGCGCCTTGTTGCGCTGCTCCGATTCGCGCGCGATTTCGCTGTTGGACGTTTCCAGCTCGCGCGTGCGGCTCTCGATCACGCTCAGCATCTTGTTGAACGACTCGGCCAGTTCCGCCACCTCGTCGTTGGATGTGCCGGGCGCGCGGCGCGAATAGTCGCCGGTGGCCACCACCTCGCGCGCCACGTCGGCAATGGCCAGCACCGGCTGCGTCACCACCTTGTTCAGGGGCCGCATCAGCAGGTAGGAAATGCCCATCGCCAGCAGCGTGGCGAAGATGGCGATGATCAGGTAGTCGCCGAAGCGGTCGAGGATCTCGTAGTCGGCCTGCAGGAACACCGTGCCCAGCAGCTCGCCATTGTCGCGGATGCGCCGGAACAGCAGCATCTTGCCGTCGGTGAAGGCGACGCCGTCGGCCTGCGGCGTGCGCGGCACGCTGATGTCCGCGCCCGGCGCGATATAGGTGGCAAACAGCTGGCCGCGCGCATTATAGATGGCGCCCGCGTTGACCTTGGGCCGCAGGCGCAGCAGCGCCAGGTTTTCCTTGGCCAGGCGCGGATCGTCGAAGGTCAGCGCCGGCGCGCTCATGTGCCCCAGCAGCTCGGCCTGGGTGGTCATGTCGGAGGTCAGCGACTGGTGGTAGGCGCGCAGGTCGTAGGCCAGGATGGTGCCCAGCGACACCAGCAGCGCCGCCAGCGTGACCAGCATGACCACGCCAAGCAGCTTCTGCGGCAGGGAGCGGCGGCGCGTCATCATCCCGCCACCTGCTGCACGCGGTAAGCGGCCGACAGCATGCGCGCACTGATCTTCAGGCGCGCGGCGGCGGCAGGCTTGAGGGAGACTTCGAAGCGCAGCCGTTCGTCGGCAATGACGAAGTTGATCATGCTGCCCAGGCCGAGGCTGTCCTCGGCATCGGTCACGGTCAGTACCGGCTGGCCGCGGCTGGCGGCAAGCAAGTCCTGCGCCAGCGCCTTGTCGTGGCCGGCGATGAACAGCATGTGGATGCCGGCCAGGCTGTCGCCGCGCCGGATGCGCTTGACATGCAGGGGACGCCCGCCAGCGGTGTGGCCGGCCACCGTGTGTTCCAGCTGCTCGGCCAGCGCGTCGGCGCCGGCCACGCCGATCACCACCGGGCTGTCGGGGCGGGCAAAGCTGCCTTCGGGCCACTCGACAAAGCCGGCGAACTTGTACAGGTAGGCGGCCTTGACCTGGCGCTCCAGCGCGCTGTTGGTCTGGGCGTGGGCGTGCCAGGGCCATAGCGCTGCCAGCAGCACTACCAGCCAGAACCCGGGACATCTGCCTTGGAGAGTCCTCACCACCATGCCTCGCGAACAGGGGACTTGCGCCATTCTATCGCTGAGCACGAATCCGTGGCGCTTTTCTTGTATGAGCGTACCACGCCAGCCCGTCCTGGCTTGCAAGTTAGTCGTGATGCCACATTATTGCGCTGCAGCGTGGCCAATGGGCACAGCAGCGCGCTAGAATGGGGTCAACCGCTTTTGTTTGCTAAAGGAGCCACACGTGAGTACCGATATCAACGAACTGGCCGCCCAGGTGGGTAAGGCCCTGCAGGACAAAGGCTTGCTGTTGGCAACCGCGGAGTCGTGCACCGGAGGCGGCATTTCGACGGCGATCACGGAAATCGCCGGCTCCACCGGCTGGTTCGATTGCGGCTTCGTCTGCTATTCGAATGCCTCCAAGACCGAGATGCTGGACGTGCCGGCGGCCATGATGGCGCAATTTGGCTCCGTCAGCGAGGAAGTGGCGGCCGCCATGGCGCAGGGCGCCCTGGGCAGCAGCAACGCCCACGTGACCATCGCCGTGACCGGCATCGCCGGCCCCACCGGCGCCGTGCCGGGCAAGCCGGTCGGCACCGTGTGTTTCGGCTGGGCCAGCGCCGACGCCGTCCACACCGAGCGCCTGGTGTTCGGCGGCGACCGCCACGCGGTACGCCAGCAAACCATCGAACACGCCCTGAAGGGGCTGCTGCGCTTTATTAATTAAGCAGGCGGCTGCGCTGCGCCGCGTGCGCCGCGCCCGGCTCGAACAGGGTCAGGCCGGCAATGGCGCGGCTGATGGCCACGTACAGGTAGCGCCGCTCCTCGGCGAACTCCTCCGCGTTGCGCGTGGCGCGCGGGAACTGCCCCTCCTCCATGTACGGCAGCAGCACCTGCTGCCATTCCCGGCCTTTGGCCGATTGCACGGTGGCCAGCGCCAGCGCCTTGGGCGCGGCGCGCCCGCCCGCCTTGCCGCGCGTGGCCACCTGGCGCCGCCGCAATTCCTCCAGGAAGGCCGGCGCCTTGGCGTCGCCCTGGCGCCGCGCGAAGTCCAGGAAGGCGCCCAGGGTGCGCAGCACGGAATCGGCGTGGGCGCGGTTGACGAAGGTGCGGCGCGTAGCGGCCGGAAGGTCCAGGCCGTCGCTGGCCAGCTGCAGCAGCTGCGCCGCGCTGGCGCTCCCGGCCTGCGCCTTCATGTCGGCCAGCACGCCGGCCAGGCGCTGCTTCCAGCGCCGCGTGGCCCCGGTGTCGTAGGGCTGCTCCACGCACAGCAGGCCGCTGAACATGAATTCCAGCGTCTCCGGATCGCGCACCACGGCGTCCTTCTGCTGCTTGTAGGCGTCGCCCGAACCGTACAGGGCGTGGCTCGCCTCGTAGTCGCGGCGCTCGCCGGAGACGGCAAAATAGGTCTGCAGGCCGTCGACCATCAGTTCGCAGCTCTCCTTGTCCGCCTTCAGCGTGCCGTACTCGCCGCTGGCCACGTGCAGCAGGGCACGCAGGGCCATGATTTCCGGGCGCTTCAGGTAGGATGCGAAGCCGTCGCAATGGTACGGCAGGCCAGCGTCGAGCAGGGCGTTCTCGATTTCCACGCTCTGGTCCACCTCGCGCAGGATGATGGCCAGGTCCGGGCCTTTGGCCAGTTGCCTGGCGCGCTCCACCACCGCGCGCGCGCAGGCTTGCGGGTCGGCCGGGTCGTACTCCACGTGGCGCACCTCGGAATAGGTATCCGGGTGCGACTCGAAGCCGCACTTGGGCAGGGCCCGTTCGAGCAGCTTTTTCAACGAAGCGCCGCAGCGGCGCGACTGCGACAGCGGCAGGCGCTCGGCGCCGGGGAAGGCCAGCTCGAAGCCGCCGCCGGAAAAGCGCGGGTCGGCGCCGCGCTCGGCGTTGATGACCTGGTGGCGGTCGCCCACCACCACCAGGCGCGCATTGCGCCGGAACATCTGCAGCAGTTCGAACTCCGCCGCGTTCACGTCGTGCCATTCGTCCACCAGCAGCAGGTCCGCCTGCGGCATGTCGCGCACCGCCTCCGGGAAGCGGCGCAGGATCGACACCAGGTCGGTCGCGTAGTCGACCGGCGCCTGCCACAGGATGTGGCCGGCCTGCGGCTGGCGGCGGCGCTCGAACTCATGGAAGATCTCCACGATCTCGCGGTCGTCCAGCTCGAACTGGCTGCACAACTCGTCGAAGGTGAAATCGTCGAACACTTCGTCCTCGAAGCGCAGCGTGGCCAGGGTCGCCTTCATTTGCGCCAGCAGTTGCAGCATCATTTCCACGCGCTGCGTGCTGCGTTCGAAGTCGAAGTCGAACTCGCTGTAGCGTCCTTCGTAGCGCTGCCAGACCGCGTTGGCCGCGGCCACCAGCATGGGGCGCATCTGCTCCGGGCTGGACCAGCGCTGCGGCAGGTCCAGCCAGTTGCCGTGCTCCGCGATGCGCGTCAGCTGCGAGCGCGCCAGGGCCTCCACCGTCAACACCTGCACCTTGCGGCCCGGGCATTCCGACGCCAGCTTTTCGTAAAAGCGCAGGCGCGCCCCTTCCGAAAAGCACAGGCCCAGCACGATGCCCGGCTCCTGCGCCGCCAGCATGGCCAGCGTGGTAGTCTTGCCAGTCCCGGCACGCGCCTCGATCATCAAGGTCTGGGCGCGGGACTGCAGGATCGCTTCCTGCTCGCTGGATGGTGAAACTCGCATGCCTGTTCCATGGTGCCGATGAAAAAACGCATTCTACCTTGGCTGGCCCTGGCCGGCCCCGTACTGGCCGCCGCCGCCCCCGCCGCTGGCCGCGCGCTGGTGGTCTACGCAGCCGGCGACATCGCCGATTGCCGCTACAGCCGCGCCGACTACTCGGGCGCGGCGGAAACCGCCGCCATCATCGCCAAGGGCGACCCGCACGCCCTGGTGCTCTCGCTGGGCGACCATACCTACCCGAACGGCAAGGCGGAAGAGTTCCGCGACTGCTACGCCCCGACCTGGGGCCGCTTCCGCGAACGCACCCGGCCCGCGCCCGGCAACCACGAGTACGGCAGCGGCAACGCAGACGGCTACTACGGCTATTTCGGCGAGCTGGCCGGCCCGCGCGGGCGCGGCTACTACAGCTTCGACCGCGGCGGCTGGCACTTCATTTCCCTGAACAGCCACCTGAACGCCGCCGAGCACCAGCGCCAGCTGCTGTGGCTCAAAGACGACCTGGCGACCAGCAAGGCGCGCTGCACCCTCGCCTACTGGCACGCACCCATGTATAGTTCTGGCGGGCACACCCCGACGAAGAAGATGCAGGACGTCTGGCGCGCACTGCACGGCGCCGGCGTCGAGCTGGTGCTGTCCGGCCATGACCACGATTACGAGCGCCTGGCGCCGATGGATGCCGACGCGCAGCCCGACGCGCGCGGCGTGCGCCAGTTCGTGGTCGGCACCGGCGGCGCCTACCTCACGCCCTACCTCTGGATCCATGACCAGAGCGAGGCGCGCATCAACTGGCGCACCGGTGTGCTGAAACTGGTACTGAAAGAGAACGGCTACGAATGGGAGTTCCTGCCGGTCGAACTGAAAACGGCCCCGGAACACCCGCAGCAGGAAGCCGGCGACAGCGGCGCGGCCAACTGCCACTGACAACAGGAGCATCAATGCAAAACACGGTTCACTTCGTCCTGCAGGGCAAGGGCGGCATCGGCAAGACGTACGTATCGACCATCCTCGCCCAATGGCTGCAGGCCAAGGACGACACCGCGCTGCGCTGCTACGACACCGACCAGGAAAACACCACCTTCTCGCGCTACAAGGCGCTGGACGTGAAGCACGTGCCGGTGATGACCGAATCGCGCACCATCGACCCCAAGCGCTTCGACGCGCTGATGATCGACATCCTGGAACAGGACGGCAACTGCGTGGTCGACAACGGCGCCAACACCTTCTCGCCGCTGATGGCCTACCTGATCGAGAACGACTGCTTCAACCTGCTCGAGGAATCGGGCCGCAAGGTGTACATCCACACCATCGTCGGCGGCGGCGACACGCTGCACGACACCGCGATGGGCTTCGTCACCACCGCCAAGTCGACCCAGGTGCCGCTGGTACTGTGGGAGAACGAGCATTTCGGCCTGCTGCAATCGGCCTCCGGCAAGTCCTTCCTCGAATCGCAGACCTACGCCGAGAACTCGCAGCGCGTACGCGGCCGCATCGTGCTGGGCGCGCGCAACGCCGACACCTTCGGCGCCGACGTCAAGAAGATGAACACCGGGCGCCTGACGATCGAGGAAGTCAAGGCCAGCGACAAGTTCAACGTGATGGAAAAGCAGCGCATCAAGGTCGTGTTCCGCGACCTGTTCGAACAACTCGACAAGGTAGACTGGTAATGGCCCTCGACCCGCACAAGCTGCGCCTGCAGGTATTCGAAAAGACCGGCATCCGGGTCGACGTCGACGACCCGATTTTCGCCCTGGTGGCGCTGAACGAAGCGGTACTGGAGGAGACGGTGGAGCGGCACCTGGCGCGCCTTGACGCCGCCTCGGCCGACCTGGCCGAGCAGCTGCGCGCGGGCGCCGGGCTGGCGCCGGCCGGCGGCGCCCATGTGCCCCCGCCCGCGTCGGGCGGCGTGCGCCCGATCGCCACCTCGCACGCGGCGTTCTCGCCGCGCGAACTGCGCCTGCTGGCCGCGGCGGCCGCGGTAGCCGTGCTGGCGGCGCTGCTGGTGCTGGCGGGACAGGCCCTGTTCAGCGGACCGGGCGCCAGCGAGCGGGCGGCGCTGGAGCGGGCCGCGCGGCTGGACAAGGCGTTGCCGCGCCTGGACCCGAAAGTCCGCGCCGCGCTGCAGGCCGAGCTGGACAAGCCGTAATGACTTCAGAATTCGGGGTCAGCTCTGTCATTCGGACATAAAATCCGGTTCTTTGAGCGAGATCAATACGCCATGTCGATTTTTGGGCGTTACCGCCTGCCCCGGACAGGGCAGCATTCCAATACACATAATTGCGCCAGGTCGTTGAGGCAGGTCAACGTTTGGGATTTGCTGTCCGAATGACAGAGCTGACCCCGAACTTATTTGTGCTAACATATGAACACCTATTCACTTGTTTGCTATGGCCATCTATCCTGACAACGATGCTTCCATCGCGGAGCTGGCAGACCTGTTCCACTTGCTGGGGGACCCGACCCGGCTGCGCATCGTGCTGGCCTGCCTGGAGCGGCCGATCGCGGTGAGCGACATTGCCGCCTCGCTCCAGCTCAGCTCCTCGCTGGTGAGCCACCACTTGCGCCTGCTGCGCGGCGCGCGCATCGTCAAGTCCGAACGCCAGGGCAAGCAAGTCTTCTATTCCACCGCCGATGCCCACATCAGCGGTGTCCTGGGCGATATGCTGGAGCACATCGCCGAACCTGCCAGCGGAAACGACCAATGAGCGCCCATCACCACCACGGCCATGGCCACGATCATGGCCACCATCACCACCATCACGGCGACCCAGGCCACGGCCGCGCGTTCGCCATCGCCATCACGCTCAACGCGCTGTTCGTGGCGATCGAATTCACCTACGGTTTCCTGGCCAACTCCACGGCGCTGATGGCCGATGCCGGGCACAACCTGTCCGACGTGCTGGGGCTGATGCTGGCCTGGGGCGCGGCCATGCTGGCCAAGCGCGAGCCGTCCGGCCGCTACACCTACGGCCTGCGCAGCAGCTCGATCCTGGCCGCGCTGTTCAACGGCATGCTGCTGATGGCCGCTACCGGGGCGATTGCCTGGAACGCGGTCGAGCAGTTGATGGCGCCACGCCCGGTAGAGGGCCTGACCGTGTCGGTGGTGGCCGGCGTGGGCATCGCCGTCAACGGCATTTCGG
The DNA here is from genome assembly GCA_021323265.1 of Pseudoduganella sp. Lineage (GTDB taxonomy): Bacteria > Pseudomonadota > Gammaproteobacteria > Burkholderiales > Burkholderiaceae_D > Rugamonas. The sequence continues at coordinate 47,678 of JAJTCO010000037.1, forward strand.
CCTGGCTGTTCATGAAGGGCAGCAAGGATGACCTGAACATCCGGGGCGCCTACCTGCACCTGGCGGCCGACGCGGCCATCTCGCTGGGTGTGCTCGTGGCCGGCCTGCTGGTCATGTACACGGGCTGGGCCTGGATCGACCCGGCCGTCAGCCTGGTCATCGTGGTGCTGATCATGAAGAGTACCTGGTCGCTGCTGCGCGAGGCGCTGGACATGACGCTGGGCGCGGTGCCGGGCAATGTGGATGCGGGGGAAGTGGAGAAGTACCTGCTGGCGTGCCCGGGCGTGTCGGGCATGCACGACCTGCATATCTGGTCAATGAGTACGACGGATGTGGCGCTCACCTGCCACCTGGTGATGCCGGGCGGCTATCCCGGCGACGTGGCGATCGATGAGATTGCGCGCGGCTTGAAGGAGCAGTTCGGCATCCACCATACGACCCTGCAAACCGAGCAGGGCACCACGCAGCATGCGTGCAGCCTGCATGGCGGCGACACGCATGACCATGATCACGACCACGGCCACCACCATGGCCATGCGCACTAGATTTACTTGACGTCCATCAGTTCCACGTCAAAGATCAGCGCGGAGTTCGGCGGGATGCCCGCCACCGAGCGCGGGCCGTACGCCAGCTCGGCCGGAATGATCAGGGTGCGCTTGCCGCCCACCTTCATGCCGACGATGCCCTGGTCCCAGCCCTTGATGACCTTGCCCGTGCCGATCTTGAAGTCCAGCGGCTCGCCACGCGGCAGGGAGCTGTCGAACTGGCGGCCGCGCTGGTTCTTGGCCAGCGGACGGTACAGCCAGCCGGTGTAGTGCATATAGACGGTATTGCCGACATTGGCTTCGGCGCCCTTGCCGACCTTGGTGTCGGTAATGATCAGTTGCTCGGCAGCGGGACCAGGCTGTGCCGAACCTGGCACGACCGGTGCTTGCTGGGCTGCTGCTGCGTCGGCCGGGACGGCTTGCTGCGCCGGAGCGGTTTCTTGGGTAGGCTGCTGTGCATGCGCCAGGCTGGCGCCGGCGCACAGGAGGGCGAACAGGATCGAAGTGCGTTTCATCGTGTATTCTTTTACAAGGTGTTTAGGCGGCTGCCATGATAGCAAATGAACCCGCACACAAGCTGTTTTTTGCGCTCTGGCCGGACGATGCGGCCCGGCAAGCGCTGGCGCGCCTGCAAGAACCGGTACGCGGGCGCCTGGTGCCGCCGGAAAAACTGCACCTGACCATGGCCTTCCTCGGCCGGCAACCGGCCGACGCCCTGCCCGTCCTGCTGGGCATCCTGCACGCCGTGCCGCTGCCGCCGCTGCAGCTGGACATCGACTGCTACGGCTACTTCAAGCGCCCCCGCATCGCCTGGGCAGGCATGCGCCAGCCGCCTGCCGCACTGCTGGCGGCGCAGACGACACTGATGCAACAGCTGGAAGCGGCCGGCTTCAGCGCCGCCACGCATGGCGCCTTCAAGCCGCACATCACGCTGGCGCGCGAAGCGAAGGAAGCGCCCGCCGCATTGGATGGCGCGCCAGTCACGTGGAAGGTGGCAGGCCTGGCCCTGGTCGAGTCCCGGCCGGACGGCACTTACGCGCCGCTGGCGCTATCGGCCACGGGTGCCGCGGCCGGTTCCGCGACCTGATCGGCCAGCTTACGGAGCAGGTGGCCTGCCGCCACCATGCCGAACGTCGCCGTCACCACCATGGCCGAACCGAAGCCGGCGCAGTTGATGCCCGTGACGCCGGGCTGCGGCGCACGCTCGTCGCCGTCCACCGTGCACGCTTCGCCCGTCTCCGGGAACTTCAGCGGCTCCATCGAGAACACGGCGTCCACGCCCAGCTTGTTCTTCGAATTGGGCGGATAGTTGTACTGGCTGCGCAGGCGGCGGCGCACCTTCTTCAGCAACGGTTCCTGCTCGGTCTTCGACAGGTCGCGCACCTCGATGCGGGTCGGGTCGGTCTGGCCGCCCGCGCTGCCGATGACGATGAGCGGAATCTGCTTGCTGCGGCAATAGTGGATCAGCGCCGTCTTGGCCTTGGCCGAATCGATGGCGTCCACCACGTAATCGAAGCCGTGCGCACCGACCATGGCATCGAGGTTGTCCGGCGTGACGAAATCCTCCACCTGCACCACTTCGCAGAACGGATTGATCTGGGTGATGCGCTCGGCCAGCGCCGTGATCTTGGCCATGCCGAGGGTGCCGGACAAGGCCTGGATCTGACGGTTGATGTTCGACTCGGCCACGTTATCGAGGTCGATCAGGGTCAGCTTGCCGATTGCCGAGCGCGCCAGCGCCTCCACAATCCAGGAACCGACACCGCCCACGCCGATCACGCAGACATGTGCCCCACGGAAACGGGCCAGGGCTTTTTCGCCGTACAGGCGGGCAATGCCGCCAAAGCGGCGGTCAAAATCGACGTCTTCCAGAACTGGATCAACTTTTTGCGGGGAATTCATCCCGTTATTTTAGCCGAGGCGGGCTACAATGTTTTCTCTTGCCAAGTTCACCCGACCCGCGCCATGAGTAATTCCTTGATCGATAACGCCCCCGGCTACGACCAACCGATCGCCGTCCTGAAGCACTGCCACGACAAAATCCGCAAGCAACTGCAAACGCTGCAGAACCTGCTGGCCCACTTGCCGCAGCACGGCGCCGACGCCGCCGCCCAGCAGGCCGCCCAGGCCGTGCAAAAATACTTCAACAAGGCAGCCCACCTGCACCACGCCGACGAGGAGCAGGACCTGTTCCCCCTGCTGACCGCCGCCGCCCAGGGGGACGACGCCGCCCTGCTGGCCGAGCTGGGACCGCAGATCCTTGCACAACACCAGCAAATGGACGGGGACTGGACTATACTTAATTCGCAACTTGATAAGATTGCCAATGGTTCCAGCGCGATCCTGAACGCCGCCGATGTCGAGCGCTTCGTGCAAGCCTACAGCGCGCACATGGCGTCGGAAGAGGCGCATATTGCGCCCATGGCCAAGCGGATCCTGAGTCCCGCCCAGATGATGATCCTGGGCGAGGCCATGCAGCAGCGCCGCGGCATTTCGCCGGCGGCAATCGCCGGCGGCATCGCCCTGGCGGATCTGCGCATGGATTATGGCCGCGCCAGCCTGTCGGAAAGCGACACCCTGGCCGACCCGATTGCGCAGTTTGCCAAATGGTTCAGCGAAGCCATAAAGGCGCAGGTGAATGAGCCCAACGCGATGAGCGTGGCAACGGTCGGCATGGATGGCCGCCCTAGTTCGCGCATCGTCCTGATCAAGCAGTATGACGAACGCGGCTTCACCTGGTACACCAACTATCAGAGCCAAAAAGGCCAGCAGCTCGCGGAAAACCCGCACGCGGCAATCCTGTTCTTCTGGCCCGAGCTCGAGCGCCAGGTGCGGATCGAAGGCCGCGTCGAGAAAACCGCAGCCGAGGAAAGCGACAAGTATTTCTACAGCCGCCCGGTGAAGAGCCAGCTGGCGGCGATCGCTTCGCAGCAAAGCCGCCCGGTGGCCAGCCGCGAAGAGTTGGAAACGAAGTACGCCGCCGTGGAGGCGGCCAGCGGCGAGCAGCCGCAACGGCCTGCGCACTGGGGCGGCTACCGCCTGGTGCCGGACCGGGTCGAGTTCTGGCAGGGACGCGCCTCGCGCTTCCATGACCGGATCGTGTACTCGCTGCAGGCGGACGGCAGCTGGCGCAAGGAGCGCATCCAGCCCTGATCCGCCCTTTACAGGGGAAGGGGCTGGCATGTTCCTACAAAGCCGCATCAACAGCTGGATCAGCAGTATTGCCCCGCAAATCGCCCTGCCCTTGAGGATAGAGCTGTGGAATGGCCGCAGCTTTGATTTCTCCCCCGAGGCGCCGCGCGTGACGATCCGCGTTCCCAGCCCATCCGCGGCGCGCTACCTGCTCTCCCCTTCCCTGGCCAACCTCGGCATGGCCTACGTCGAAGGCTTCATCGAAGTCAAAGGCCACGCGGCCGACATGATCAAGGTGGTCAACGCCCTGGCGCGCAGTTCGCTGCGCCAGACCGGCCGCCTGGGCCGCATCGCGCGCACCTTCCAGCACAGCCGCAAGCACGACGCCGAAGCGATCCGCTACCACTACGACGTTTCCAACGAGTTCTACCGGCAATTCCTCGACCCGAACATGGTCTACTCCTGCGCCTACTTCGAACACGGCGACGAAGACCTGGCCACCGCGCAGATGAAGAAGATCGACCATATCCTGGCCAAGATCCAGCTGCGGCCGGGGCAGACGCTGCTCGACATCGGCTGCGGCTGGGGCGCGCTGGCGATCCGCGCCGCGCAGCAGTACGGCGCGCGCTGCGTCGGTATCACGCTGTCGGAAAACCAGTACCAGCTGGCGCGGGAACGGGTGCGCGCCGCCGGCCTGGAGAACCAGGTGGAAATCCGCCTGCAGGATTACCGCGACGTCGAGGGCAGCTTCGACCGCATCACCAGCGTCGGCATGTTCGAGCATGTGGGCGTGAACCACCTTGTGGAATACTTCAGCATTATCAACAGGCTACTGGCGGATGACGGCCTGGTGATGAACCACGGCATCACTTCCACCGACCCCGACAACGGCGAGACACCATACGGCGGTGGCGAGTTCATCGAAAAATATGTCTTTCCGCACGGTGAGCTGGCCCACATCGGCCAGGTGCTCAAGGCGATGCAGCAAGGCCAGCTTGAAGCGTACGACGTGGAAAACCTGCGCCGCCACTACGCCCGCACCTGCGCCATCTGGACCGAGAACTTTGAAGCGCACGAAGACAAGGTGCGCGCGCTGGCGGGCGACAAGCGCTTCCGTATCTGGCATGTCTACCTGGCCGGTTGCGCCTATGCCTTCGAGCATGACTGGATCAGCCTGTATCAGATCGTGTGCGGCAAGGCTGGGCGGTCGCCGAATGACCTGCCTTGGTCACGCAGATACATCTATGCCGACCGCGCAAGTTGAGAGGTCGGAGACGCGGCAGACGCATTGCGTCCCTGACGCGAACGCGCGATGCCTGGGCCAGGGCGCGATTTTCTATAACCGGGCTGCCGGAATTGCCATGGCGGCTCTTTGCTTGATGGTCAAGCCGAGCCGCCATGGCTGGCCTTAGTTAATGGTGAAGTTAGCGTTCGAGACGTCGAAGAACACATTCCCCACCGCCTCGACCTTGATGCGCGCCGCTGTCGTCGAGACCGGCGGCAGCGTCACCGCTTTGCTGCCGTTGTTCGGCGTGCTGGCGGCAAGCACATGCGGGTAGGTCAGGCCCCCATCGGTCGACAGGCTGATCTTCACGTTGGCGGTGTTCACCGGCGCGGCAGCAGTATTTGCCACATTCCACGTCACCGTCAGCGGCGCGCCGCCTGCCACCGAGATCGCCGTGTTGGGCGCCGTCACCAGGAACGGGCCGGCACCGGTTGCCAGCACCAGGCTGGTGGCGGCGCTGCCCACGCCGCCATGGCCGTCACGCGCCGTCAGGCGGAAGTTCAGCGTTGCGGGGCGCGCATTTACGTTTCTCACGCCGGTATAGCTGGCTGTCGGCAGGAACTCCGAATAACAGGCGATGTTTGCCGCAGTCGGCGGCGACGCCGGCGCGGGGCAAGCGCCCGTTTCAGCGTTGGTGTTGTTGGCCAGGATCTGCGCCATGTCCGGGAAGACGCGGGTTGGATCAGTGCTGACGACGTTCTCGCCGGGCGAGCCGTAGATCAGGGCATCGCTGTCGCTGACCACGGCCTGCACGCCGAACTGCCGGAACAACGGGCCGTTGGCCTTGCTGTTGCTCATGAGCGCCGTGCCGCTGGTGCCTGCGCGGTCGTTCTGCTCCCACATGTAGGTCATCGGGTCGCCTTCCGCGTTGCTTGCGCTGCCGGTCAGTGCGAAGGGCGTGCGGATGGGGATCGTATAGCTTGGCGTTACGCTGACCACAGGCACGCTGTTGCCGGTCTGCGTCAAGGCGCCGCGCTTGTTGGTCGGCCCGCCGGCGACGATCTCGTTGACATGCCCGCTGCAGCCGCCGCTGCAGTTCCCCAGCTGTAGCACGCCGGCCACCACCCCGGCCAGCGAACCGCCGAAGGTGGCGGTGAAGCCGGCGTCGGTCACGGAGCTGATGGTGACCGTGGCGCCGGCGGGCCAACCGGGAATCGCTTCGATGGCCGACTTGATGCCCACCGTGCTGTAGTTGCTGCCGCGGACGATCGGCGCCGATACGTTGCCGTTGTAGGACAGCGTGAATTGCTGGCCATTGCTGGTGAAGCTGCGCAGCGCGCCCATCTGCACCGAGCTAAGGTTCGTTTCGGCGCCGGACGTGTAAGCGGTGATTTCATCGAAGCTGCGCTGCGACCAGTAAGCGTCGCTGTGCGTCTGCAGGTTGTCGGTGCCGCAGATGCCGGCGTAGGCCATGATCGACGAGCCGCTGCCAGGCTCCACCGACGTGACGGCGTTGCGATTGCCGCCCGCGCAGCTGCCGACGGTGCCGTTGAAGGTATGGTTGCCTGCAAACTGGTGACCAAGTTCATGGGCGACGTAGTCGACGGCATAGAAGTCGCCTACAGGCGTGGGCAATCCGGTGCAGCCTTGCGCCTTGTAGCTGCCGCCCACCACGCCCAGGCTGGCGATGCCGCCGCCGTTCAGGCCCAGCGCGATGTGGCCCACGTCGAAGTTGCCCGCCCCTGCCAGCAGGCCGATGACCGTGCGGTTGCGCGTCAGCGTGGAGCCGCTGCAACCCGATGCCTGGGTTGGCGTGAAGCAGGCCGTGGCGCCGCATGGCCCGTTGGCGCCGGTCATCTGCGCGTCGGTGTCCAGGTTCAGCGCGTCGGTATTGTTGATCAACATGAGGCGGATCGACGTTTCGTCTTCGTAGACCTGGGTGACGCGGTTGATCAGGCCGACCTTGGCTGCCGTCACGTTGGCGCTGCCGCCGAAATAGTTGGCATACGTGGGGTCGGTCAGCAGCGCCAGGCGGTAGGTGCGCAGCTGGGTGCCGGTGGCGGCGGCGGCGCTTACGTCGTCGGCCACCACGTGGTAGGAACTGGTGGCGGCATTTTCTCCTTCGGCTGCGGTGACCGAGTAGGCGCCCACCCCGCGCGTCGGGTCGGCGGCGAAGCTTGCCGAGATCACGCCCTCCTTGTCGGCCGTGACCACCATGCTGTGTACCGGGCCGAAGGTGGAGGCTTCGTTGCTCACGGCGACAGCGACCGATGCGCCCGGGGTGAAGCCGGCGCCCTTGACTTCCACTTCGTCGCCGGCGTGGACGAAGCTGCGCGTCAGGACCACTTGCGGCGCCTTGATCTCACCTTCCTTGAAAGGGCCGTGGCGGTTCGGCAGGTCGCGCGCGTGGTAGCTGGTGTAGACGCTGTCGTCGAGATGGTGGACCGGGTCCACATACCAGGCGCCGTCGGGCGAGCGCACCGAGGCACGCAAACCGAGCGGCGAAATATCCATGCGCAGCGTGGCCGATGGATCGTCGATGCCGCGCCCTGCGAAGGTGCGGATCTCGGGATGCTTGGCTGCCAGTCCCGGCTCCATCACCGGCGAATCGACGACGCGGAAGCGCTGGTAGCCGCCCTGCGGATGCGGCAGCGAGATGACCAGGTCACTATGCTTGGCGGACTTCGCGCGTTCGTGCGGCGCCTGTGCCAGCAACTGCGCCATGCCGGCGCGGTCCAGGGTCGCGGCGTGATAGCGGCGCGGCAGCGCGGGGGCGGCGGCCCGCTTGCCGTGCGCGCGCTGGACATCGGCCTCGCCGGCATCGCGCCAGTAAGCGCCACTGGACTGCACTGCGACATTGCGCTTGCCATTGTTTTCTGCTGCCAGGGTGTTCACTGCGCCGAGGATCAGCGCGCTCGCGAGCGCGAGCTTGAGGGGGGTATGCGTAGCCATTCCGTGCCTTTTCATTTAATAGGTTGTTGAAGGTCGAAACTGTGGAACTACTGCAAGGGAGGAGTATTTCGGAATTGCTGGGTTACCTCAAGCGGCGTTCGATTGCGACGTCGCCGGGCGGCGACAACTTGCAAGGGCTGTGCTGGATTCGTGATGGCTGCCGCCGAAATCTGCCGCCGTGATAGCATGCGCAACTGTCGAACCATAGGAGACCTCATGGCATTCCACTGGACCCAATCTACCGACACGATCGACTGGGAAGAGATGTCCGAGCTCTATCGCATCGCCCCGCTTGGGAACAAGAGCGGCGACTGGCTCAAGACCACCTACTCCAACAGCATGTTCAAGTGCATCGCATTCGATGGCGGGAAGATCGTCGCTGCCGGACGTGCAGTGGCCGATGGCGCGGACTGTTCCTATCTCTGCGATATCGTGGTCCATCCCGCGTACCAAGGCACGGGACTCGGAAAGGAACTCATACAAAGACTGGTGAACCTGTCCAAGGGCCACCGCAAGATCATCCTGTATGCCGTTCCTGGACGCGAACCGTTCTATGAAAAATTCGGCTTTCGCCGCATGAACACTGCGATGGCCATTTTTGAGGATCCGCAGAAGGCAGCAGCGGATGGATACATATGACGGAAGCTATCGGCTCATATCAATCGGTTGCAACCTACCTCCACCTTGGCGCAGGCGGGACAGCAGTACCTCTCGAAGTCGACGAGGAATTCTGGAGCAAGCTGACAAGCGGCGGCTTCGATCATCTTGGTCCCGGCAGGCTGTTTTCCGCCTACGACTTCAACGCAGACTGGACCAGCTGGGAGAGGCATCCGGCCGGGGAGGAAGTGGTGGTGCTGCTGTCCGGCGCGCTGGAGTTCGTGCTGGAACTCGATGACGCCGAGCGGCGCGTGGAACTAAGCCAGCCCGGCCAGTTCCTGCTCGTCCCGCGCGGCGCCTGGCATACCGCCAACGTCGCGCAGCAAGCGCGGGCGCTGTTCATCACGCCCGGCGAGGGCACCGAACACCGCCCGCGATCGCGCTGACTATTTGAGCTTTCCGGCGTAGGTCTTGCGGAACTTGGCCACCTTGGGCGCCACGATGAAGGCGCAGTAGCCCTGCAGCGGGTGCTGGGCAAAGTAATTCTGGTGGTAGTCTTCGGCCTTGAAGAACGGCCCCGCCGGCGACAGCTCGGTCACGATGGGGGCATCCCACACGTGGGCCATTTCCGCCATCACCTGGCGCGCGGTGGCTTCCTGCTCGGGCGTCAGGTAATAGATCACGGAGCGGTATTGGGTGCCGACGTCGTTGCCCTGGCGGTTCAGGGTGGTCGGGTCGTGGATGGTGAAGAAGATTTCCAGCAGGTCGCGGTAGCTGATTTCGGCCGGGTCGAACTCCAGCCGGACCACTTCGGCATGGCCGGTCTCGCCGGTGCACACCTGCTCATACGTCGGATTGGGTTGCGCGCCGCCCATGTAACCGGATTCGACCTTGGTCACACCGCGCGCCTCCAGGTACACCGCTTCGGTGCACCAAAAGCATCCACCGCCCAGGATTGCCACTTCAGCCATATCGCCCTCCTCACGTGCCGGAAGTATTACTGTAGCGCAAATCAGCGGGCACCGCTGAAAAAGTGCCGCCTTAGCGAAAATCCCCGTCGCTTTCGCCAAAGGTTAGACTACCGATCTTTGGCATAATCTCTTTGAAACAAACAGGTCCCGCATGAATACCAGCTCCCCCCGCGCCACCTCGCGCGAGTTCGACAGCGTGCATTTTCGGCAAGCTCTGTCGCAATTTGCCACAGGTGTAACCGTGATTACCACACGGCTCGCTGATGGAAGTTTTCGTGGCTTGACGGCCAGCTCCTTCAATTCCGTCTCGCTCGACCCGCCATTGGTGCTGTGGAGCCTGGGCGCCGGCGCAAATAGCCTGCCCATTTTCAGCGGCAATTCGCACTATGTGATCAATGTGCTGAGCGCGGAACAGGCCCACCTGGCCCGGCTGTTTTCGACCCGGACGGAAGATCCGTTCGGCACGGTCGAATTCGAGCTGTCGCGCACGGGCCAGCCGATCCTGAAGGGCTGCACGGCGTGGTTTGAATGCCACAACCGCAGCCGCTATCCGGAGGGCGACCACGTGATTTTCGTGGGCGAAGTGGAACACTGCGAGTTTGCCGGGCACGCGCCGCTGGTGTTCCATGGCGGACGGTTCCGGGACTTGGTGAAATGATTGACTTTTTATAAACGAAGAGAGACAGGAAGCACGATGAGCCACACCAAAGCCGCATTCCACTGGGACGATCCCCTGCTGTTGAACGACCAGCTGACCGACGAGGAGCGCATGGTGCGCGACGCCGCCGCGGCTTATTGCCAGGACAAGCTGAAGCCGCGCATCCTGGAAGCTTTCCGCCATGAGCAGATGGATACCTCCATCTTCCGCGAAATGGGCGAACTGGGCCTGCTGGGCCCGACCATTCCAGAACAGTACGGCGGTCCGGGCCTGAACTACGTGGCGTACGGCCTGATCGCACGCGAAGTCGAGCGCATCGATTCCGGCTACCGCTCGATGATGTCGGTGCAGTCCTCCCTGGTGATGGTGCCGATCTTCGAATTCGGCACTGAAGAGCAAAAGCAGAAGTACCTGCCGAAGCTGGCCACCGGCGAATGGATCGGCTGCTTCGGCCTGACCGAGCCGAACCACGGCTCCGATCCGGGTTCGATGATCACCCGCGCCAAGAAAGTTCCGGGCGGCTACTCGCTGACCGGTTCCAAGATGTGGATCACCAATTCGCCCGTGGCCGACGTGTTCGTCGTGTGGGCCAAGGATGACGAAGGCGCGATCCGCGGCTTCGTGCTGGAAAAGGGCTGGAAGGGCCTGTCCGCACCGGCCATCCACGGCAAGTTCGGCCTGCGCGCATCGATCACCGGCGAAATCGTGATGGACGAAGTGTTCTGCCCGGAAGAGAACGCCTTCCCGGACGTGCGCGGCCTGAAGGGCCCGTTCACCTGCCTGAACTCGGCCCGCTACGGCATCGCCTGGGGTGCGCTGGGCGCGGCGGAAGACTGCTGGCACACGGCCCGCCAGTACACCCTGGACCGCAAGCAGTTCGGCCGCCCGCTGGCCGCCAACCAGCTGGTGCAGAAGAAGCTGGCCGACATGCAGACCGAAATCACGCTGGGCCTGCAAGGCTGCCTGCGCCTGGGCCGCATGAAGGACGAAGGCACGGCCGCTGTCGAGATCACCTCCATCATGAAGCGAAACTCCTGCGGCAAGTCGCTGGACATCGCCCGCGTGGCGCGCGACATGCTGGGCGGTAACGGTATCTCCGACGAGTTCGGCATCATCCGCCACATGGTGAACCTGGAAGTGGTCAACACCTACGAAGGCACGCACGACATCCACGCCCTGATCCTGGGCCGCGCGATGACGGGCATCCAGGCCTTCCAGTAAAAAAAACGGGGACGTAACACGTTTTTTAGCAACGAGCCCCGCCGCGAGCGGGGCTTTTTCTTGTCCAGCCGGGACATTGCTTCCGTGCTAGCATGCCGGCTGATCCTTCTTCCCGATGGAGTGACCGCATGCCGCAAGATAGCGTTCCAAGCTTGTATGAATGGCTGGGTGGTAGCACGGCATTGAACACCCTGACCGATCACTTCTACCGGCACGTGAAAAACGACGCGCTGCTCGGCGCAGTCTTTGCCCACATGGGCGACCATCATCCGGCCCATGTGGCGGCATTTCTCGGCGAAGTCCTGGGCGGGCCGCCGGCCTATTCCGCAAGCCACGGCGGCCATGCGCATATGGTGCGGCAGCACCTGGGGCGCCACCTGTCGCAGGAACAGCGCCGCCGCTGGGTGGCCCTGCTGCTGGAAACGGCCGATGAACTGGGCATGCCGGACGATCCGGAGTTCCGTTCCGCGCTGGTGGGCTACCTGGAATGGGGCTCGCGGCTGGCCGTCATCAATTCCCAGCCCGGGGCAGCGGTCGATCCCGACCAGCCCATGCCCAAGTGGGGCTGGGGCGAGGTGAAAGGCCCTTACACCGGCGGCTGACGCGCCTTGTTGACGAGCCCGTGTCCATCTTGGGGTCTGACCCCAAGGTGGACACGGGCTGGACAGTTACGGGCGTGCGGGCTTTTTCGTGGCCAGGGGGCGCACGTAGGTCAGCAGGCTGGTCAGCGTTTTGCCGGGCTCTTCCCACGGCATCATGTGCGCGGAGTGTTCGAACCAGACGCTGTGCTTGGAGGGGGCCTTCAGCTGCGCCATCCATTTGACGACGGGCTCGGTCGGCGTGGTGTAGTCGTGGCGTCCGAGGAATTGCACGATGGGGATGGGGAATTGCTTGATGCCGGAGAAGTCGACTTCGGTCCATTCCTGCAGCACGCGTCCCAGCGTCAGCAGGCTGCCTTCGTTGATGGCTTTCCAGTCGGCCTGCTCGTATTCGGGCGACAGGATGGGGCCGGAATAGTAGTACTTCGAGTCGCTTCTGTAGGCGCTCAGGCCACCATAGTGCTGCGGCCATTTGCGGGCGGTGATGATGCGCTCGCGCGTGATCGGCTGGTCGCCCGGATAGGGGGCGATCGCTTCCATCTCTTTCAGCGCTTCAGTGTTGTTGTGCTTGCGGGCTTGTGCCATGCCGAACTCGAAGCTGATGCGCTCGTTCTCGCGCACGCTGGCGACCTGGCCGATGCCGACGTAGGCGTGGAACAGTTCGGGACGTTTCAGCGCGGCGCGCGTGGCGACAATGGTGCCCCAGCTGTGGCCTACCAGGATCAGCTTGTCCTTGCCGTATTTGGCGCGCAGGTGTTCGGCGACCTCGATGGCGTCGTCGACGAAGCGGTCGATGCGGATGGTGCCGGCGACCGCTTCGGCATCGCTGGCGCGCAGGGTCTTGCCCACGCCGCGCTGGTCGTAATGCGCGACCGTGAAGTATTCCTCGACGGGGCGCTGCCATTGCCAGGTGGTCGGCATGGAGGGCGATGCGGGGCCGCCGTGCACGAACAGGAGCATGGGGTTGGCGCGGTCCTGGCCGCGCACGTTAATCCACTGGTCGATGCCGCCAATGCGGGCCTTGTACGTTTCCTGCACGCCTTGCGGCGCGACGATGCGCGTCAGGTCTTCCACGGCGCCGCGCGCGCGCATGCAGGGGGCGGATTCGGCGCAGGTCTGCGCCATCGAGGGGATGCTGGTCGTCAGCGCCAGCAGGGCAAGCCAGATTGGTTTCATGAGTCTTTGCGGGAAGTTAAGGCGCGACAAAGATACACCGAATCCCGAACTCGTGTCAGGCGGCCCTCAGGGCGCAAGCCAGGGCGGGTCGGCCAGCGCCTGCTTCAAGTATTCGACGAAGCGCCGGGTGCGCAATGGGCGCTGCTGGGCGTGGGCAGGGATCAGGGCGACGATGTCAGCTTCGGGCAGGGCGTGATCGGGCAGCACCTGGCACAGCGCGCCGCTGCGCAGTTCCGCCGCTACGTCCCATTCCGAACGCTGCATGATGCCGTGGCCGTCCAGCACCCATTGCTTGATGACGCGGCCGTCGTTGCTGGCCAGGGGCGGTTCGATGCGCAAGGTGCGGAACTGGCTGGCGCCGGGCGGCTGCAGTTTCCAGCGGGTGGCATCTTCTTCGTTTTCGCGCAGGGCCAGGCAGGCGTGCCGGGCCAGCTCTTCCAGCGTGCGCGGGGCGCCGTGCCGCGCCAGGTAGGCCGGGGCCGCGCACAGGTAGCGCCGGTTGCGTGCCAGCACTTGCTGGCGCAGGCTGGAGTCGCGCAGCGCGCCGATGTGGATCACCACGTCCCACCCTTCGTGCAGGCGCTGGTTGGGGCGGTCCGATAGTTCGAGTTCCACCGCCATGCCCGGGTGCTGTGCGTGGAAGCGCGCCGCCAGCGGGGCGACGTGGGCGCTGCCAAAGCCCATGGGCGCCAGCACGCGCAGGCGCCCTGCCAGCTCGTCGCGCTGTTCGTGCAGGGCGATGTGCAGGGCTTCCATTTCGGCCAGGATCGCTTGCGCGCGTTCGGCCAGCAGCTGTCCTTCTTCCGTCAGCGCCATGCCGCGCCCTTGGCGGTTGACCAGCTTGAGCTGGAGCTTCTCTTCGATCGCTTGCAGGCGCTGGGTGACCGAAGGCGGTGTCACGTCCAGCAGGCGGGCGGTGGCCGAGAGCGAGGGCTGGCTCGCCAGGGCGCAGAAGAAGCGCAGGTCGTCGGTGGTGAGCATTAAGTCACGCCTTAATTCATCTATCAAAATATCTTAAGCACAGACTTTATTCCATTCATTACAATCCAGGCAATGAAAATCCCTTGCCTACTCCTCGTCCTGGGCGCCTTGTGCTGCGCGCCTGTGCATGCCGACACTCCCCGTTTCAGCCCAGAGCAATTGCGGCAGGACCTGCAATTCCTGCGGCAGGCCATCGAAGCCACGCATCCCGAGCCGGATCTGCGTGCGGGGCGGGCGGCGTACGAAGAGGCGTTCCGCCTGGCGCAGGCGCGGCTGCGCCAGCCTCTCTCGCGCGATGAGGCGTGGCGCGCGCTGGCGGCCATGAACCCGGCCTTCAACGATGCGCACCTGGCCGTGCTGCTGCCCGACTGGCGCGCGGAGACGCGCGCGCACCTTGCGGCGGGCGGCAAGCTGTTCCCCTTCGAGGTGAGCATCGACCGGCAGGGCGGCCTGCACCTGGTGGCTGCGCTGGGCGGCGGCGCCAGTGCGTTGGCAGGCCGTCAGCTCGACAGCATCAACGGCATGCCGGCGGCGCGCATCCTGGCCGAGCTGGGCGCGCTGGTGCACGGCGACACGCCGGCCTTCCGCAACAAGGTACTGGAGCGGCGCCTGTGGCTGTATTACTGGAAGACGTATGGGGCGCCGGAGCGCTTCGCGCTGGGCATCGGCGGCAAGGTGCACGAGGTGCCCGCCGCCACGGCGCTGCCGGCCACGATGGCGGCGGACCAGTCGTTCGAACAGGCCTTCCAGTTCCGCATGCTGCCGGGCGGCGTGGGCCTGCTGACCGTGAAACAGTTCTCCTGGCCGGACAAGCAGCGCTTCTACGCTTTCACCGAGCGCGCCTTCACGGCACTGCGCGACGCGGGCGCGCGCACGCTGCTGATCGACGTGCGCGAGAACGGTGGCGGCGACGATGACATGTGGAAGACGGGCATCGTGCGCTACATCGCCGACAAGCCATTCCGCAACGGTTCGAGCTATGTGAAGAAGGTGATCGAAGGCCGCGCCGCTCCCGGCGAGAAAGTGGGCGATGTGGTGAACGGCTTCGTCGACAGCTGGGAGCAGCCCGAGCCCGCCCATCCCCTGCACTTCCGCGGCAAGGTCTTCGTACTGGTGGGCGACATGACCTACTCGTCCGCCGTCCTGTTCAGCAACTCGGTGCAGGATTTCGGCTTCGCCAGGCTGGTTGGCGCCGGCGGCTATGCCTATGTGCGCCAGACTGGCGGCACGCAGAAACAGCACATCCTGCCCAACACGGGACTGGAAGTGGCGGTGCCGCGCTTCGTGCTGGACCGCCCTTCCGGCAAGCGCGAACCGGTGCTGCTGCAGCCGGACATCATCCTGGCCGACGATCCCTTCGACCGCGATGCGCTGATCAATGCGCTGCTAAAGCATCCCGCGGCAGCAAGCCATTGAAGTAGGTGCGCGCCGCCAGCAGGCACGGCGCGCCTGCCATGCGCGCGTGGTAGCTCTCCATCACCTGCTCCTGCACGCTGCGCTCGGATTTGGCGGCTTCCTGCTGCGCCCTGTGCGCCACTTCGTCCCGGATCAGGCTGAAGGCGCGCCGCGATTGGCTGAATGCATCCGGCGCGCCCTGCTCTTCCAGGTCAACCAGCGTGGGCGGCGCGCCGCGCTGGCTGAAGTACTCCGCCGCGGCTGTCGTATTGAAGAAGGGCACCGTCGGGTCCTTGCTGCCGCCGCACAGCAGCAAGGGACTGTGCGGCGTGTAGCTGCGCAGGTCGTTCTTCAGCATCCATTTGCGCAGGTTGTTGGCGGGCGTGCAATCGCCGTCGTCGCAGGGATGGGCTGCCAGGTCGCGCAGGTAGGCTTCGCGGTAGCTGGTGCGCACCAGGTGCGGGCTGCTGAAGAAGGCGGAGGCGCCGCTCGCTTGCGGCTGCGAGTCGCGCGCGAACAGGGCGCGCTTGGGCAGCTTGCCCTGCTTGACCAGTTCCTTGGCCTTCAGACGCGTGGGCAGCAGGGTTTCGATGCCGCTGGCATACTGCCCTTCGTACAGTTCTTCCGGCTTGCTGTAGATGGCGGCGCCGGCGCGCTGGGCGGAGGTGGCGATCAGCGGCAGGTAGAACGTGATGCCGGCATTGGGCTGGCCGCCGAACACGGTGTCGGCCAGGCGCGCCATGGCGTAAGGGCCGGACAGGCCGGCGACGGCGGTGACCTTGAATTCGCCGTCCCGCTCCATGGCGCGCTGGGTCGCCAGCGCCACGAAGCCGCCCTGTGAATAGCCGGTCAGGAACAGCTGCGGCCCGGGCTGGACCTTCATGCTGGCCATGGCGGTGCGCGCGGCGCGCAAGGCGTCGATCATGTCGGCCGCCTGCTGCTCCGCGTTCAGGTAGGGATGGTACGGCAGCGAGGAGCCCTGGTAGCCGGCGTAGTTGGGCGCCACCACGATATAGCCCTGCGCCGTAAACAGCGCGGCCACCAGCTTGGCTTCGCCGCGCAGGCGGGCCATGTCGTGGTCCTTGGCGGTGGAGGTGCCGTGGGCGTACAGCAGCACCGGGCGCGGGCCCTGGCAGGCGGGATCGCTGCCCGATGGCAGGATCAGCGCGGTGCTGGCGTCGGTCGCTTCGCCGCCGCCGCCAATGGTGCTGTAGCGCAGGCTATACGTGGTGATGGTGCAGCGCGGCTTGCCGGCCACCGCGGCCAGCGCGTCGCCGGCCTTGTCCAGCACTTCGGCCAGCATTTCCGGTTCGATGCGCTTGGACGTCGTGAAGGCGCCGGTCTCGATGCGCGACAGCGTGGGCCCGGACAGCAGCGTGCCGCGATCGGGGCCGAGCAGCTTGGTGCGGGCATCGGAAGAGGATGCGGTGGCGGCGGCAGGCAGCAGCGCTGTGGTGGCCGCCAGGACGGCGGCGGCGCACGCAGGCAGTGCTCCTTTGCGGGCAGGGTTGCGGGACATGACAGCCTCCTCGCTTGCGCAGGAGACGGGCTGCCCCGCTGCGCTTACGTTGTCAGGAAACGCTCAATGACGCCGGTCGAACCGAAGGCGGCGCGGCGCAGGCGGTCGTTCACGCCCAGCCAGGCGTCGCCGGTCGGCGGCGCTTCCACGAGGATCAGCTCGACTTGCTGCTGGTCCATGGCGCGCAACGCGGCATACACGCCATAAGCATACCCCTTTGGCTCGGCAGGCAGCGCGACATTTGGATGAGCGCCGGGGAACGGCGAGTAATGGATCAGCGCGGCACACCGCCCGCGCAGCTTCAATTGCGCAAGGGTTTTTTCAATGTCGCCGGTAGGCAACAGTGCCACCGGCGCCTTCGGCGCGTAATGCGATTCCAGCGTGCCCGATGCGCGCGGCGCGGCCTGGTCGGGCTGGCGCGGCATGCTGCCGATCACGTCGGCGATCTGCTGCGCGCTGACGTGGCCGGGGCGCAGCAGCACCGGGCCGTGCGTGGCCAGGCGCGACATGTCGAGGATGGTCGATTCGATGCCGACCTGGCTGGAGCCGCCATCGAGCACCGAGTCGATCACGTTGCCGGGACCGACTTCGTCGTGGAATTCGTCGCGCACGTGCTGCGCGGTGGTCGGGCTGACGTTGCCGAACTTGTTGGCCGAGGGCGCAGCGACGCCGCCCTTGCCGCCCTTGAACGCCTGCAGCAGCTGCACGGCAACCGGGTGCGAGGGACAGCGGATGCCGACCGTATCCTGGCCGCCGGAGACGGCGTCGGGAATGTGGGCATTGCGCTTGAGAATGAGGGTCAGCGGGCCGGGCCAGAAATGGCGCACCAGCGCGCGCGCTTGCTCGGGAACGTCGGTGGTCCAGTAATCGAGGTCCGCGCCGGGGGCGACGTGCACGATCACGGGATGGTCCTGCGGGCGGCCCTTGGCGGCGTAGATCTTGGCCACGGCGGCCGGATTTTCGGCGTCCGCACCGAGTCCGTACACGGTCTCGGTGGGGAATGCGACCAGTGCGCCCGCTTCCAGCGCCGCGGCTGCGGCGGCGATATCGGCAGGCGCGGCCGCTGCCGCGGCCAAAGCGGTCGATGCTGCGTCGGTCATGGTTCGATCCCGAGGATGGCGCAAGCGGCGTTGAGGTGCTGCTGCGCTTCCGCCAGCGTCGGCGCGACGAAGGTCAGATGTCCCATTTTACGCCCGCGGCGCGGCTCTTCCTTGCCGTACAGGTGCAGGTTCGCGCCCGGCAGCGCCAGCACCTTGTCCCATGCCGGCTCGCGCACGGTGTCGGCGTTCGCCTGCGCGGCGCCGCCTGGCAACGGCAGACCGCCACTTGCCAGCGGCTCGGTCACGAAATCGTGCGCGAACCAGATGTCGCCCAGAATATTAAGCATGACGGCCGGCGAATGCTGGCGCACGTCGCCCAGCGGCAGGCCGGCCATGGCGCGCACCTGCTGTGCGAACTGGCTGGTGACGCAGGCGTCGATGGTGTAATGGCCGCTGTTGTGCGGACGTGGCGCCATCTCGTTGACCACCAGCGAACCGTCGGCCAGCACGAAGAACTCGATGCACAGCACGCCCACGTAGCCGAGTTCGGCCACGATGGCCTGCGCCGCCGCCTGCGCCTTGCGCGCGCAATCGTCGGTGATGTTCGGGCCCGGCACGGTGGTGGTGAAGAGGATGCCGTCGCGGTGCACGTTCTCGGCGATCGGATAGACCACGGAGGCGCCGTCGGCGCCGCGTGCGGTCAGCACCGACACTTCATAGGCCAGCGGCAGCATCTTCTCCAGCAGGCAGGTCACCCTCCCCATGCTTTCGAAGGCGGCGCGTACCTCGTCGCGCGATTTCACGCGCACCTGGCCCTTGCCGTCGTAGCCCATGCGCACGGTTTTCAGGATGCCGGGCAGCAGGTCGTCGGGAATGGCCTGGACGTCGGCCTCGCTGGAGATCACCTTGTGCGGCGCCGGCAGCACGCCGGATTTGGCGGCACTGGCGACGAAGAAGGCCTTCTCCGCGACACGGTCCTGCGCGACGGACACGCCGTGCGCATTGGGTGCCACGAAAACGGATTGCGCGAGACGCGACAGGCTGTCGGCCGGCACGTTCTCGAATTCGGTGGTGACGGCCACGCATTGCGCGGCCAGTGCATCGAGGCCGGCGACATCGCTGTAGCCGGCCTTGATCAGGCGGTTCGCCGCCTGCCCCGCAGGACAGTCGGCGGCCGGCTCCAGCACGGCCACGTTGTAGCCCATGCTTTGCGCGGCGTGCGCGAACATGCGGCCAAGCTGACCGCCGCCCATGACGCCCAGCCACGCTGGAGGATTTTTCACGTTACTCATACTCTTACAGCGGCAAAGTCATGGCCTTGGCGGCCGCGGTTTGCGAAGCGCGGAACTCTTCCAGCTTGGCAGCCAGCGCATCGTCGGTGGTGGCGATGATCGCCACGGCGGTCAGGGCCGCATTGGCGGCGCCCGCTTCGCCGATGGCGAAGGTCGACACCGGCACGCCCTTGGGCATCTGCACGATCGACAGCAGCGAGTCCTCGCCGCGCAGGTACTTGGACGGCACGGGCACGCCCAGCACCGGCACGATGGTCATGGCGGCCACCATGCCTGGCAGGTGGGCCGCGCCGCCGGCGCCGGCGATGATGGCGCGCAGGCCGCGCGCGCGGGCGCTCTTGGCATAGGCGTACATTTCGTCGGGCATGCGGTGGGCGGAGATCACCTGCGCTTCATACGGCACGCCGAACTGCTTGAGCACGTCGACGGCGTTCTTCATCACGTCCCAGTCAGAGGACGAGCCCATGATGATGCCCACCAGTGGTTTGTTGTCGGACATGGCTTATACCTTCAGCTTCTCGCCGGTCAGGCGTTCGATGGCTTCGAAGTACTTGGCCTGGGTCTTTTCGATCACCTCGGCCGGCAGGGCCGGCGCCGGTGGCGCCTTGTTCCAGTCCTTCAGGGTTTCCAGGTAGTCGCGCACGAACTGCTTGTCGTAGGACGGCGGCGAGATGCCCGGACGGTAGGAGTCGGCCGGCCAG
>JAJTCO010000038.1 GCA_021323265.1 Pseudoduganella sp.
ATGCCGCGCGATCAGCACGCCGTCCTTGGTGGAGACCACGTCGGGCTCGATCGCATCCGCGCCCTGCTCGATGGCGCGCGCATACGCTTCCACCGTCTGTTCCGGAATGTAGCCGCTGGCGCCGCGATGCGCGACCACCATTGCCGGCTTGCCATCCAGGGTGGGTAGTGGGGTTTGCCCCGAGCCGCCACATGCCGCCAATGCCGCGGCGGCCACTACGCCCGATACCGTCTTTTTCATCACTGCCTCGTTAAAAGTGGAAAACGAGGCGGATTCTAGGTGGTAAAAATGACAAGCTTGTGAATTAGCCCATCATGCCTTGGGTAACGCGCGCACCAGCTCCTTTTCCAGCTCTTCAAGGTTGTTTTGTGTGTTCTGCAGTGTTCCTTGCAGCTGGATGATGGCGTAATAAATACCGGTCCCATCGACCGTACCGAAGTCAACGTCCGCCGATTTATTGAGCAGGGCGGGAGCATCCAGCATGAGCTTCAAGCCATCGGAAGTGCTCAACGCCGTATCACGCTGCAGTGCATACGCGCCGGCAAAGCGCTGCAGGCGGGACGGTTCGATCCAACTCGCCGCCTGGCTCGCGATGGCGACTTCCCACGCTTCGCGCCGGAAGGTCGGAGTCTGGACGCGCAAGCCGAACTGGCCTTCGCTGGTTTCTACCAAGTGCCGGAGCAGCAGTTTATTGTCCGCCTTGTCGCGAATGTCCTGGTGCAGAACCTTGCGCAGCTTTGCCAGCCTGTCCGCTTCCAGCTGGTTCCTGCGCATGGACACGCGCAATTCTTCGAGATTGGCGCGGAGCTCCGTTTCTATGCTGAGCTGAGCTACCTGCGCCCGGTGACGGTGGTGCCACAGCTGCGCCGCATGTTCCAATGCCAGCGCGGTCAAGATGCTGACCACAATCATGGCAAACTCGCCGCTGAACGCTTTCATCGAAGCGAGCGCGCCCTTCTTGGGCATTTCCACATGCATTTTCCTGGCTCCTACAAATTTTTGGGGAGCGCAATATTACACTATTTACATGTAAAAATGAAAACACCGACCGGCGCCGGCGTCCGGGAATCAGCGGCGTTGACCGCGTGCCAGGGATGCTTCGTACAGCGTCTTGGCATCCTTGTGCGCCTGGTCGACGGTGCGCAGCTTCTTGTCGTCGTCATGCCGAACGAAGAACCCGGCATCCTGGGCATCGACCACCAGCTTCACCGCCGCAGCTTCTTTCAGGTTGTATTTTTCGAAGATCAGTGTGGTCACTTCGTCGAGGAATTCTTCATAGGTCATTGCATGGCTCCTTGGCGCGAGGGCAGCATTATGCCGAAGTTATGACGATACGCGTACTTTTGTTGAAATAGGGTCGTCCACGCCGGTGCACGTCACGCACTTGCGAAACATGTTTCAGGTCTATATAATTCGTGCCCTTCGGGTCGTTAGCTCAGTTGGTAGAGCAGCGGACTTTTAATCCGTTGGTCGCAGGTTCGAGCCCCGCACGGCCTACCAAGATATGCAAGGAAGCCCACGAATTTCGGTTCGTGGGCTTTTTTGTTTCTGCCCCATTTCCGTCTTCGCCGAGATTCCCGGCCCAGGTTGGACCGCCATCCGATGCGTGACAAAGTGCGCATCTTTCGTTTGCGCAAAATAGTATTCTTACAACTCATGGGCGGCTGCATCCCTCTGCGGCCATGTCGCGCCGGCTGATTCAACCGTTGGGCGTTTCTTCTGAGCACATATACGCATGAAGACTCTAATCGCACTGATCACCTTCCTATCTGCCATTCCAGCGTTCGCCGAATCGCCACCGACCGAATTCGTCACACAGGTACTTGAGCCCACCGGCGGCAAGATTGTCCGTCCGAAGTCCTGGTTCTATGCTGAAGGCCATCGCGAATCGATGTATATGTGGACGCTCTCGCGAGAAGACATGACCGGTAATCGTCCGTACACAACCGGGGTCCGGATTCAAACGTTTGTCGGCGTCAAGGACGGGACGGGCAAGACCGCCAAAGAGTTCATCCTTGATTTTGTCGCCGCAAAGAAGAAGAGCGCACAGGTCCTGCGCAGTTGCGCCGAGCAGGATCAAGGGCTATTCACCCGCATATGCCTCGAAACCGAGGAAGGCTCACACCGTATTCTCTACTCACTCTTCTGGGGCAGCAGCGGCCTGGACATCGCTGTCGTCTCGATCGCAGGTACGACGAAGGAGCTATGGCCTACATTCGCGCCAACTTTTCAGAAAATGGGCGATTTCGAACTGATCGACATGAAGCGATTCTCAAACTGAACCGGACGCCAGAAACGGTGTATGTTGTAGTTCTCGTGCATTGCACGCCCTTTGACAAATTCAGCAAACGGGCGTGCCAAAAGAAATCAGCTCCCCCCAGCAAGTTCAACCGGCACTTTCACTGGAGGCACAAAATGCGCTTTCTGAAATCATTGACTACAACATTGGCTGCTAGCGTCTTGATGGTTGGTTGCACTGGCATTCCCTACGATCCTAGAACAAACAACGACGTAACACCGCCAGATATCGGCTTACATATTGAGGGGCAGCGTTTGGATAGCGTCTATAAGCCAAATCCAGACCCGACAGACTCGCAATGCTTCCCTAAGCAGAGCGACTTCTGCCCGAACCTTCGCATTACACCGGTCGATGTCGGGGCTCGTGTTCTCGGTCGACCCACTGTGTCCATTCAGATTCATGAAAACGGAGAAGCAAGCGTGCTTGCGACTGCAAAAGATAGCGGGAGCGGAATAAGTAAAATCAGGCTGAGTTGCCAACGACAGGTGTACTACAACTGGGACGCAACCAACCAAACAGAGTCGAATGCTGTCCTGCCGCCCGACGTCATCGAGCAAACCAACCAGATCAGCAGTGGACGCGTGCCTGAATCAGGAATTCTCCAGAAAGTACTGAATATGCATGGGCAAATGCTCTTCCAGAACGCAGGCGGCCACCCCACGCGGGGACATCGCGTCGCCGTCAAGTGCAGTGCGGAGGCAAGCAATTTCAATGGTTTTAGCGTCCAAAGTGACGCTGTCGTGATCTGGGCCCAGGACCGTTCAATTCAACCTTAGTCTGCGCCGCTGACACGGTGTCGATTTCGTGTGTCTTCAAACGTCGTAAGGATGCAGCACCGATTGCCATTCCATCCTGACCAAGGAATACACCATGAAAAAGCAGATCGTCCTCAACCTGCCAGTGAAGGACCTGGACAAGTCCAAAGCCTTCTTTTCCGCACTCGGCTTTACTTTCAACGACCGATTCAGCGGCGAGAACGCAGCGTTCATGAACATCGTCGGCGACACCGTCCAGGCCATGCTGACGACCGAGCCTTTCTTCAAGTCCCTGATCGACAAACCCGTCGCGCAGGCGAAGGAAGCCAACGAAATCGTCATCTGCCTGAGTTGCGAAAGCCGGGAAGAAGTCGATACCCTTATCGCCAAGGCCGTTGCCGCTGGCGGTCGCACGCCACATCCGCCAGAGGACCATGGCTTCATGTACGACCAGGGTTTCGAAGATATCGATGGCCACCTTTGGAACCTGGTCTGGGCGGCGCCCGAGACGTAGGCCTGAGCTACACGATTAGGTGCGACTCAGCCTATACTTGACGTCCCCTACCTTTTTAAGAGGCCACCAATGCACTATGTCCTGATCTACGACTATGCCCCTGACTACCTGGAACGCCGCGCCGATTTTCGTGACGCGCACCTGAAACTGGCGTGGGATTCGCATTCGCGCGGCGAGTTCCAGCTGGGAGGTGTGCTGGCCGATCCCGTCGACAGTGCGCTATTGTGGTTCAAGGCGGATTCGCCCGCCGTGGTGGAGGAATTCGTCGCCAAAGATCCTTACGTTAAGAATGGCCTGGTGCTGAAATGGCGCATCCGTCCATGGATGACGGTGGCCGGGGCGCTGGCCGAAGCGCCTATCCACCCTGCCTGACAGAGGCGGCTCTACAGGCTTCACGCGGCGAGGATTTTATGAGACATTGAACCTTTCCCGCCACGGAGCCAGAAATGACCCTGCAGGAGCATTGCCGTATCGAGCCGTTGGAACAGGCGCATGCGCTGCATGCGAGCTTCTACACTGAAGCGCAGTGGTTGGAATTCGAGCAGCGGGAAGTCTTCGGGCGCAGTTGGCAACTGGCGGCGCATACGGGCGAACTGCAGGCTGCGGGCGACCATGTGGTGGGCGATGTCGCAGGCAAGCCTGTCATCATCGTGCGCCAGCCCGATGGCAGCCTGCAGGCATTCTTCAACGTCTGCCGCCACCGTGCCGGGCCGCTGGCCACCTGCAACGGCAAAGGGGCGCGGGCGCTGCACTGCAAGTACCACGGCTGGACCTATGAACTGAACGGCGAGTTGCGCGCTGCGACTGAAATGCAGGATGCCCATGGCTTCGACAAGTCCGCCATTCGCCTGCCCCGCATTCAGGTTCGCGAGTGGCAGGGCCTGGTCTTCCTGGCGCTCGATGCGGACACGCCGCCGTTCGAGCAGGTCTTTGCCGGCATTTCGGAGCGAATCACTCCGACCGACCTGTCGCTCATGCGCTTTGCCAAGCGCGATACCTACAAGCTCGAATGCAACTGGAAGGTCTACATCGACAATTTCCTGGAGGGCTATCACTTGCCCTTCGTGCATCCCGGCCTGTCCAAGGTGCTTGATTACCGCGTCTACGATACCGAGCTGGCCGAGTGGCATTCGCTGCAGCATTCGCCGCTGCGCAACAACGACGGCATCTACGGCGACGGCAACGCCTGGTACTACTTCATTTACCCGAACACCATGCTGAACATCACGCCGGGGCGGCTGCAGACCAACCGCATCCTGCCGGCGGGCCACGGCCATTGCATCGTGGAGTTCGACTATTACTACACCGACGACCCGGAAGTGCAGGCGCGCGTGCAGGCCGAACAAGCCTTCAGCGACGAGATCCAGGCGGAGGACATCAGCATCTGCGAGCGCGTCCAGCAAGGCCTGGCGTCGGGCTCGTACAGCGCGGGGCGCCTGAACCCCAGGCGCGAGAGCGGCGTTTGGCATTTCCAGAACCTGCTGCGCGCCGCCTATGCACGCCACGGATAAAGCCGCGAAGCCGCTCGGCTTCTGGATGTGCACCTCGCTAATCGTTGGCAACATGATTGGCATGGGCATCTTCATGCTGCCCGCCGCGCTGGCGCCTTACGGCAGGAATGCCTTTGCCGGCTGGGCCATCACCGTCATCGGCTGCCTGTTCATCGCCCACGTCTTCGCCCGCCTGGCGCGCGCCATGCCGGAGGAAGATGGGCCATACGGCTATTGCCGGCGCGCCTTCGGCAACGGCGTCGCCTTCTTCACCATGTGGTGCTACTGGGTGTCGATCTGGGTCACCAATGCGGCCTTGGCGATCGGCATCGTCGGCTACCTGAGTACCCTGTTGCCGGGCCTGTCCGCCCACCCTGCCCTGGCGCCGCTGGCGGCCATGGGCCTGGTCTGGTTCTTCGTGCTGGTCAGCCTGCGCGGTGCGCTGGCGTCGGGCCGCGTGCAGCTCGCTTCGGCGGCGCTCAAGCTGCTGCCGATGGGGGCCATCGTGCTGCTGGGCGTTTGGATTTACGCGACCAATGATGCAGCGTACGCCGCCAACTTGCCGGCTACCCCGTTCACACTGGACGGTACAGCCGCTGCCGGCACCATCGCACTGTTTGCCATGCTGGGCGTGGAATGCGCGGCGCTGCCCGCCACCAAGGTGCACGCACCGGAACGCACCATCCCGCGCGCGACCATTGCCGGGACGCTGATCGCGGCCGCCGTGTACGTATCGGTGTGCGCAATACCGCTCCTATTGCTGCCGCAGCAGGAACTGGCGGCGTCAAACGCGCCCTTCGTCGACCTGTTCCGCCGCTACTGGGACACTGGCAGCGGCAACTGGCTCGCCCTGGCCGTCATCATCAGCGGCCTGGGGGCGCTGAACGGCTGGACCATGCTGGCCGGCGAGGTGACGGCTTCCATGGCGGCGCACGGCATTTTCCCGGCGCTGCTGAAGACGCCCAACCGGCATGGGGCACCGTTCTGGTCGCTGCTGCTGATGGGGGTCCTGGCCAGCGCCATGATCGCCATGAACTACAGCCGCACGCTGGCCGAGGGCTTCACCTTCCTGACCCTGGTGGTGACGGCGGCCAGCATGCCGCTGTACCTGGTGGGCGGCGCGGCAGTGTTCAAGCTGCACCGGCGCGGGGTCCTGTCGCGCGGCGCGGCGCTCTCGATCAGCGCAGTGATGACGTGTGTGTTCTCCCTGTGGGCCTTCTACGGCATGGGCCGCGAAGCCTTCTGGTGGGGCATGGCGCTGGGTGCGGTCAGCCTGCCGGTGTTCTGGCTGGCGCGCTGGCGGCAGAAGTCGCTGCTGGCGCGAGCGGCTGCAGGCAATACGCCACCAGCAGCAGCGCCGCCGTGACCGCGCCGACCAGGCCCAGTTTGGGCCACAGCGACAGCGTGGCGGCATGCGTGATCAAGTGGTTCTGCAACGCCACGGCTGCGGCGAAGCAAAGCACTGCGGCAACCGTCCAGCGTGTGCCGCGCGTGCTGGCGCGCGTGGCAGTGTAGATGCGGCCGGTCGGCAGCTCAAACGGCGGCCAGGGATCGGCCGCGGCCACGTCGGCCGGGCGCCAGCCGGTGTGGCGGAACCACAGAGTGAGCTTGTCGCGCCAGCGCGCGGTGCGCAGCGCGTCGTGCCACATCACGGCTGGCCAGGCGAATTGCGCCCAAATGGCGTTCCACCCCGGCGCGCCTTTGCGCACGCCGTAGACGCATTCCTCGCCCTCCTCGATCCAGCTGCCGAACAGGCGGTCCCACAGCATCAGCGTGGCGCCGTAATTGCGGTCCAGGTAAACGTCGTTGACGGCGTGGTGCACACGGTGTGCACTGGGCGTGTTCAGGATGCCTTCGATCAGTGGCACGCGGCCCACCAGGCGGGTGTGGATCCAGAACTGGTAGAACTTGCTCAGTGTGAGCTGGATGATGAACACGCCGGGCGGGCAGCCGAGCAGCGCCAGCAGCATGAACAGCGGGGCGTGGAAGGCGTCCTGGAAGGCGCCCTGGCGCAGCGCCGTGGTCAGGTTGAATTCTTCGCTCTGGTGGTGCGGTGCATGCACGGCCCACAGGAAATTGATCTCGTGCGACCAGCGGTGGGCCCAATAGTAGACGAAGTCGAACGCGAGAAAGGACCAGATCCAGGTCCAGGCCGAATCGGGCGCGGACTGCCACGGCGCCAGGTGGTGGAAGACCCAACCATAGGCCAGCAGCATGGCGGACTTGGTGAAGACTTCCAGCGTGACGGTCCAGATGCCGCAAGCCATGCTGGTCATGCTGTCGGCCAGGGTGTAGGCCTTCATGCGCCGGCGCAGCGCCAGCCAGGCTTCCGCTGCGATCATTACCAGGAAAACCGGCGTGGCCGCCGCTACCAGGGCATTGTTATCGAGCATGGACAGGTTTGGTCTCCGATCAGCGGCCCAGCACCGTGCGCAGGGAATACCAGGCCGGGCGCCGTGGCGCCAGGATCACAGTGGGCGCCGCTTCCTCCTGCGCGACCTTGGCTTTCTCTTTTGCGTCGCGCCGCGCCGCGGCGGCAATATCGGACAGCTGCGCCAGCTGCACCGCATTCGGAAAGCCTTGCACCAGGTAGCGCGGCGGACAGTCGCCGGTGGCTTGCATGAGGGCGCCGACCACCGGCAGTGCCGCATCCCAGGCTACCGTGATCGGGGCCCGCTCGCTGGCGGGATCGGCCAGGCATAGCAGGTCGGTCTTGGGCAGCAGGCTGGGAACGCCGCGCGTCCAGGTGCAGGCGCTGGTGCGGCGCTGCTCCGGGCCCGTCTTGCCGACCATGTAGGTGGCGACGTACAGGCCCTGCCCGCTGGTGACCGCGCGCGCTTTCAGCAATTCCTTCTGCAGGCGGTAATCGTTGCCGTCGGCGTACTTGGCCAGGCTGTTCAGGCGGCGCGAATGCGCCGGCGGCACGAACACCTGCCAGCGGCCGTCGACCAGGCGCAGCATGCGCGGCGTGATCATCTTCTCTTCGCGCATGGCCTCGATGGCGGCCTTGAGCATCGCCGCCAGCGCCACCTCGGATTTGTCGCTGCACACCATCAGCAAGCCGCGCGTAGGCACCATCACCACGGGGCGGCCATTCCCGACCACGCCCTCCAGCAGTTCCGGCAGCAGCATGCGCGAGGAATCGTAGCCGTCGTCCCAAGCGCCGCCGAAGACGCCTTGCGGCGAGGACTGCAACGGCAGGCTGGAACGGGCACGCAGGTTGGCGAAGGCCGCTTCGTAGGCGGCATCCTCGCTCATGTCCCACGCGTCCAGGTGGGCCTGGGCGACACGGTGCACCACCTTGCCGCGCTGGTAGGCCAGCCCCACTTCCAGGCCTTCGCACAGAGGGCGGAACAACAGGGGCGAGTAGCCGCGCGCGGCCGCCAGCATGGCTTGCCCGCGCTCTGCGCTGTTACGCACGATCGGCAGCAGGTAACGCGATGCTTCCTCCACCATGCCGGGCGTATTGCCCATCAAGACCATGCCGGCCGTGTAGCGCAACAAATCCTCGCTGGCGGCGGGCGAAGCGGCCAACCATTCCTGGTACATGCGCTCCAGCGGCACCACCAGTTCCAGCGGATACGGCGAGGCCGGGCCGGGCACGCCGAAGAGTTCATTGTCGGCTTCGATGAATTGCCAGCGCCGGCCCGGGTCGAGCGCTTGCAACTGCGCCTGCAGCAGGCCGGCATACTCGGCCAGCGTGACGCGCGCCGCCGGGATCACGACCTCTTCCTCGATCACGCTGGCGCAGCCGCAGCTGGCCAGGGCCTCGCGATAGCGTTCGGCGCTGACCAGGTCCAGGCCCTTCTTCAGCAGCGCCCCGTTACCCTCGGCAATCGGGCGGATCGCTTCCAGCGGGCGGCGGAACAAAAGCATCAGGCGTGCCTCGGCCCGCTCCCGCTGGAAGCCTGCCTGCACGCCCAAAGTCCTGACCCGGAATGTCGCCGCCATGTCGTCAAGTTGAAAAATTCGCAACAGCATTGTAAGGCATGCCATGCGGTAAAAGTTGTATCATGTTGGCCCCATGCCACAAACCATCGCCACCCCAGCGACTAGCGAATTGCTGGTCAAGAAGAGCCGTTTCCTCGGCTTCATCCATCCCGTCGCCGACCGCGCCGAAGCCCAGGCCATCGTGGCCGGCCTGCGCGCCGCGCATCCCGACGCCGCCCACGTATGCTGGGCGCTGCTGGCGGGCGGGCAATCGGCGGCGGTGGACGACGGCGAACCTGGCGGCACCGCCGGCCGCCCCATGCTGGACGTGCTGCGCCACCAGGACCTGGAAGGCGTGCTGGCGGCGGTGGTGCGCTATTACGGCGGCATCAAGCTCGGCGCCGGCGGGCTGGTTCGGGCCTATACCGACACCGTGGCCCAGGCCCTGCTGACGGTGGAGAAAATCGCCATCGTGCGCTACGCGGAGCTGCGCTGCAGCCTGCCCTACTCGCTGGAAGGCCTGCTGCGGCGGGAACTGGCCGCCGCCGGCGCGGTCCTTTCCTCGGTCGATCACGACCAGCGCGTAACGCTGGCCTTCCGTATTGCCGACCATGCCGCCCCTGCCCTGGCCGCGCACCTGAACGAAGCGGCCAACGGACAGCTGGCATGGATTGAGGAATGCTAAGGCCTGTGGTTTTTTATTAACGTTGCAGGGCCTCGATAATAGGTTCAGAATTCCTTCTACAAACGAGGGAGGTTGCAATGGATTCAATGCTCCACTTCAAACCTGGCGACACCTGGCTTTCACTGAGCCGCGGCATGCGCGCCCGGAACCATCTTCTGGCTCAGAATCAGGCACCGCGCGACGCCAAGCTGCCTGCCGTTGCCAGATGGCGCAGCCTCGATACCGTTTCCCCTCGCCTGCTGGACAACCTGCGCCAAGGCCGCGCCAACAGCGCCTATGCGCGCCGCGTGGAAGAACTCCAGCAAAGCGTGGCGTTCGCCGAGCGGCAACTGCCGCAACTGGAGGCGGCCCAGCCCTGGCAAGTGCCCGGCGCCGGCCTCGTGCTGGGAGGGGACGCCATGCTGGCCAGCTGGCACCAGCTGTTCATGGCCGGTGGCGCCAGGCTGGTGGACGACGGCCCGCTGGCGCGCGAATTCGCCACTTACACCTGCCACGTCTCCGCCTTCACGCGCCAACTGCACGACGCCCTGGCCAGCTTCGACATGCTGGCGCAGCAAGCCGGCACACCGGACCGGCAAGCCCCGCTGTACGCGCTGACCGAACGCCTGATCGGCTGGGGCGATGCCCTGGTCGACGATGAGGTGGCGGATGAAGTCATGCTGCGCATCCAGAAATACCCCGAACTGTACGAGGAAATGCTGGAAATGGCCGATGGCGGCAGCGACGAAGCCGCGGCCAGCCTTGAGTCGCTGGGCGATGCCGACCTGCTGCGCCTGGACTGGGTAAGCGGCAAGCGCACTGCCCTGCTCAAGGCGATGACGCGCCTGCGCGCGCCGAAATCCAACTGATACGGTCGTTTCCGGGCGCTTCTGCGCCTGTTTTTCGAGGCCGGGCCGGCGCACAATAGGCCCAACCTCGAAAGGAAGCGACATGGACAACAAACAACTCAGCTTCGGCGAAACCATGCTGGCCGTGGCCTGGTCCTTCATCGGACTGCGCCGGCGCAGCGACTTCGAACGCGACGTCGGCGCCCTGCGTCCCGCCTACGTGATCGCGGGCGGCTTGATTGCGGCTGGCTGTTTCGTTGGCATCCTCCTGGCGGCAGTGCGCATGGCCACCTCCTGACGCCCCTTCCCTGCCCGAATAGGCAGGACGGCACCAATTCATTTAGAATCTGTCGATTCCAAATAATAGGCTGCCGTCCTACATGAACCTGCAAGTGATCCTCAACCTGGCCGTCGCGGCCATCGTGCTGGCTTTCCTCGCATTGCAGCAAAAGCGCCACGCCAGCTTCACTGTGCGCGTGTTCACTGCCCTGGGCGTGGGCATCGCCATGGGCGCCGGGCTGCAGGCCCTCTACGGCGCGGGCAGTGCGGAGGTCAAGCTGACCGGCCAGTACCTCGATATCGTGGGCAGCGGCTACGTCAGGCTGCTGCAGATGATCGTGATACCGCTGATCATGGTGTCCATCGTGTCGGCCATCCTTAAATTGCGCAACGCCAGCTCGCTGGGCAAGATCAGCGCCCTGACGATCGGCACCCTGATGCTGACCACCACCGTCGCGGCGGCAATCGGCATCCTGATGGCCAAGCTGTTCGGCCTGAGCGCCGTCGGCCTGGCCTCCAACGCGGCGGAAATGGCGCGCGGCGCCTACCTGGAAGGCAAGCTGGCCGACGCCCAATCGATTTCGCTGCCGACCATGCTGCTCTCCTTCATTCCGAGCAATCCGTTCCTGGACATGACCGGCGCGCGCAAGACATCGACGATCGCCGTGGTCGTGTTCTCGGTCTTCATCGGCGTGGCCGCCATCGGCGTCGCGGACAAGAAGCCGGACCACTTCACCTCCTTCGACCACGCTGTCCATGTCGCCCACACGATCGTGATGCGCATGGTGACCCTGGTGCTGCGCCTGACGCCATACGGCGTCTTCGCGCTGATGGCGCAAGTGGTGGCCAGCTCCAGCTATGCCGACATCCTGAACCTGATCGGCTTCGTGATTGCATCCTATTGCGCACTGCTGCTGATGTTCTGCGTGCACCTGGCCATGGTGTCGGCCAGCGGACTCAATCCGCTGCGCTACGCCAGGAAGATCCTGCCGGTGCTGACGTTTGCCTTCACTTCGCGCACCAGCGCGGGCGCCATCCCGATGAGCGTGGCGACCCAGACCCAGCGCCTCGGCACGCCGGAAGGCATTGCCAACTTTGCCGCCTCCTTCGGCTCCACCATCGGCCAGAACGGCTGCGCCGGCATCTATCCGGCCATGCTGGCGGTGATGATCGCGCCCACGGTCGGCATCGACCCGTTCACCGCGTCCTTCCTGGTGCCGCTGCTGGCCATCATTACCATCGGCTCGGTCGGCGTTGCCGGCGTGGGCGGCGGGGCCACCTTCGCCGCGCTGATCGTGCTGTCCTCCATGAACCTGCCGGTGGCACTGGCAGGCTTGCTGATTTCCATCGAACCGCTGATCGACATGGGCCGTACTGCCCTCAACGTCAGCGGCTCGATCGCCGCCGGCACCGTGACCAGCCGCGTCATGGACGAAACCAATATGGCGACCTTCGCCAGCGACCAGGAACTGCAGGTCGATTCAACTTCCCACGCTTAACAGGAGACTTCATGCGTCGCTTTACCTTGACCCTGGCGCTGGCCGCACTGTGCGCCGGCACCGCCTTCGCTTCCCCGACCAATCCGGTGGAAGGCGCAGAATTCCGCACTTTGCCGCAGGCACAGCCGGCCCAGAAAGTGGGCGGCAAAGTCGAAGTGATCGAGTTCTTCATGTACCACTGCCCTGCCTGCAATATGGTCGATGCGCCGCTGACGGCTTGGGCCAAGAAGAACGCCGACAAGGTGAATTTCCGTCGCGTCCACCTGTCCAGCGGCGAGAACCGTGACTACGAAGCGCGCCTGTTCGCCACGCTGGAAGCGCTGCAACTGCACGACTCGATGCATGACAAGGTGCTGCATGCCTGGCACCAGGAGCGCCGCCGCCTGCGCAGCGATGCCGAGAACCTGGAGTGGGCGGTCCGCAACGGTATCGACAAGGAGAAATTCCTCGCCGCCTACAATTCCTTCGGCGTCGGCATGCGCCTGAAATCGCTGGCCCGCCTTGCGGACAGCTACGGCGTGACCGGTACCCCCACCCTCATCGTCAATGGCAAGTACACGACCGAACCGGCCATGGTGGGACAGTCCAACCGCCACCTGAAGAACGAAGACCTGGTCCCGGCATCGCTCCAGGTGCTGGATGCACTGGTGGCGCGTTCGCTCCAGTAAAAGTCAGACGAATGGCAGCGCAATGCGCTCGGCCTTAGGCTTGGCCGTGCACATCGCGTGCGCCGCGACTGCAGACGAATCATGCGCACGTCGTTCTTTCCTTGAGGTAGCCTTCTGCGTTCGAACGAGAACAGCCAGATCGCCCCTATTATCCAAGGAGTTTGTCGTGACGTGCGCGCATCGTTTCAGTCTGGGCTTCGCCCTCTTCCTCCACATCCTTGCCTGCAGGGCCGAGGGCTTTGTCAATGTCTATGAGGTCCCGCTTGGCGTCTCAGTCAACGTGATCGGCAACCAGCTGACGCACGAAATCCTGAACAGGAGCATTCATCATTGGGATGAACACGCCGCACGAACCAAGGCCGAACGCAAGGCGCACGCACCTTCCGCCGGCCAGGTAGCCGTAGCCAAACAATTGGCGCAGGGATTGCCGCGCGAGCAGGCACACGTGGCGGAGGCCAGCTACAAGCAGGCGTTCGACTACCATGAGATGGTGATCAAAAAGTTCAACCTGCCGTCCAATGACCTGGGCGTGGCACTTGCCAGCTGCATCGCCGGCGCATGGATGGCCTACCATAACAAGTCCTTCCCCGACCAGTTCTACTTGCCGCTGGTGCAGCAGATGCGCAAGCATGTCAACGGCGGCGATGCACTGCGAACTTTGTCCACCACCGACCGCAGTACGGCTTACCAGACGCTGGCCATTACCGGCATGATCCTGGCCAGCAGCCAGATTACGTGGGAACGCAATTCGCGCGGCGCGGCGGCGGACGAATTGAAGCAGCGTATGCGCGTTCAGGGTGGAGAAACCCTGACCCGGATGCTGCGTATGCCGCCCGACCAGGTCGTCATTGGCGCCACTGGCATCGTCGCATTCGCCGGCGATAAGCGCTGACCGTGTCCCGATCCGAACTTTTTTTTCCCAAGAGTCTGAAATAGCGACTCTCCCGACGGCATAATACCGCTTGTTAAAATAACAAACGCGGCGCGAAATCAGGCATCAAATTGAAGAATGCCCACGTCGGGCGGCTAGTGCTTCAGAACACGAGCGACAACTCGCGAGGGATCGCGGTCCTGCCACGGAAATGGAAAATATGGAGCTAGCGCACCCTCGCCTTTACTGGCTATTTCTTGCCAACGCCACTGTTCTGATCACGCACCAGATCGACGCGGCCTATTGGCACGAATGGGATTTGTTCTTCATCCCAGGCGGCAACCAGGTAAACCTGCTTCTGAACCTGCCGATCATCGCTTTCGTCTTGTACGCGCACGGCCGGATCGTCCCCAACGTCCACAAAGGGCTGGCCTTCTACAAACTGCTGGCGGGGCTGGGATTCCTGACCGTTGCCATTCATTCCTTTTTCCTCTTGCGTGGCAGCGAGTCGTTCAACCAGCCCATGTCGCTCGCACTTCTCGTTGCAACCTTCGTGCTGTCGGCCTGGCAGCTGATGGCCTTGCGCGCGGCGCCGGTCAAGTCCTGAGTCCCGAGTGTCCGGAAACGGACACTCCTGTGCGCAAGCGCGCAGCGCCGCCACCTGGAATCACGGAATCATGCGGTTTCCAGGCATGGCACAGAGCTTGCAATACACGGCAGCATGGACCAGGCAATCAACCCTTCAATCATCAAACACC
Source organism: Pseudoduganella sp. (assembly GCA_021323265.1). Classification (GTDB taxonomy): domain Bacteria; phylum Pseudomonadota; class Gammaproteobacteria; order Burkholderiales; family Burkholderiaceae_D; genus Rugamonas. The sequence continues at coordinate 14,576 of JAJTCO010000038.1, forward strand.
GCCGCCGCGCGACGCTCGCTGCCGTCGGCGCCGGCCTCGCGCTGGCGGCAGCCGCCGTATGGGGCGTCAACCGGGCCGTCGCACCAAGCGCTGCTGCCGGTGAACTCCATGTCGCCGAAGTGCGCCGGGGCAGCGTCGCGGACACCATCGGCGCCTCCGGCATCATCATCCCCGTGCACGAGGAGCAGGTGCCCAGCCCGATCCAGACCCGCGTCGCCAAGGTACACGCGCGCCCCGGGCAGCAGGTCGCTGCCGGCGCACTGTTGCTGGAACTGGACAACCAGTCGGTCAAGCTCGACATCGAGCGGCTGAAGGAGCAGTTGGCGCAGCAGGACAACCGCATCCAGACGCTGCGCCTGGAGCAGGAACAGAAGCGCAAGCAACTGGCCAGCAGCATCGAGCTGCTGCAACTGGACCTGCAAGCGACCCGCGCCAAGCTGCAGCGCTCGCAAACCCTGCGCAAGCATGGTGGCGTGTCGGCCGAGGACTTGTTGACGGCGGAACTGAACGTACAGCGCAACGAAATCCAGCTGCGCCAGCAGCAGGAGCAGATCGATGACGTGCGGCGCTCGACGTCGAGCAATATCGAAGGGGCGCAACTGCAGCAAAACATCCTACGCAAACAGCTGGCGCAGCTGGAAGACCTGCTGGCCCGCACCCAGGTGCGCGCGCCGTTTGGCGGCATGCTGACCTGGCTGCTGCAGGATGAAGGCGCGGCGGTGGCCAACGGCCAGCTGGTGGCGCGCGTATCGGATATGCACAACTACCGCGTCGAGGCCACGCTGTCCGACTTCCACGCACGCCGCGTCGAGCCGGGGCAGGACGTGCTGGTTGAACAAGGCGCCTTGCAGCTGGCCGGCAAGGTGCACACGATCCTGCCGGAAATCCAGGACGGCACCGTCAAGCTCCTGGTCACGCTGGCCCAGCCCAACCACCCTGCCCTGCGCAACAAGCTGCGCGTGGACGCCAACATCGTCGCCGCCCGCAAGGAAGGGGCACTGGTCGTGCCCCGCGGGCCTGCATTCAACGGACGCGGGCAGCAAGCGCTCTTCGTGGTCGACGGCAGCACCGCCCGCAAGACCATGCTGAACATCGGCGCCAGCGACGGCAAACAGGTTGAAATCCTCTCCGGCGCCCGCGTGGGCGACCGCATCGTCATTTCCGACACCACCCGATTCAAAGACTACGACACCATCAGGATCGCGCAATGATCAAGCTAGAAAAAGTCAGCAAGACCTATCACACCGACAAGGTGCAAACCCTGGCGCTGAAGGACATTGACCTGCACGTCAGGAAGTCCGAATTCGTCTGCATCATGGGTCCCAGCGGCTGCGGCAAAAGTACGCTGCTGAACATCATCGGCCTGCTGGACCGGCCCGGCGCAGGCGCCATCCACATCGGCGGGCAGGCAGTGCAGTCGTATAAGGACAAGCACGTGGCGCGCTTGCGCAACGACACCTTCGGCTTCATCTTCCAGAGCTTCCACCTGATCAACGACTTGCGCGTGATCGACAATGTGGAGCTGCCGCTGCTCTATCGCAGCATGTCCAGCGGCGAGCGGCGCGAGCGCGCCCGTGCGGCCCTGGAAAAAGTGGGCCTGGGCGCGCGCATGGAGCACTACCCGAACCAGCTCTCGGGCGGCCAGCAGCAGCGCGTCGCCATCGCGCGCGCCATGGTGGGCCAGCCGGACGTGCTGCTGGCCGACGAGCCGACCGGCAACCTCGATAGCAAGATGGGCTCCGAAGTGATGGACATCCTGCTCAAGCTGAACGAGGAAGGCACCACCGTCGTCATGGTCACCCACGACGAGAACGAGTCGCGCCGCGCGCACCGCATCGTGCGCGTGTTCGACGGCCAACTGGTGGCGTAAGGAGCGGCCATGCTGAAGAATTATCTGAAGATGGCGTGGAGCGTGGCGCAGCGCCGCAAGCTGTTCACCGCCATCAACCTGGCCTGCATCGTGCTGACGCTGGTGGTACTGCTGGTGGTGGCCGCCATGCTGCAGGAAGCCTTCTATCCTTCCGGCGTTGAGCACCGCAGCAACCGCTTCCTCCAGATCCAGCTCATGGAAGCGACCAATGAGAAGCAAACCGCCATCAGCCGCAGCCCGCTCGGCTACCGTGTCATCGACAAGTACCTGAAGCCCATGCAGGGCAAGGAACTGGAGGCGGTGGCCACCGTGACAGGCCTGGAACCAACCTCCGTCATCATGAACGACAGCAGCACCGAGGTGCAGATGCGCCATGCGGACGCCGAATACTGGCGCGTGATGGACTTCAAGGTACTCGCCGGCCGCGTGCCGGGCGCCGATGACGTGGCACAGGGGCGCATGGTGGCCGTACTGTCCCGCTCCATGGCGGTCAAGCTGTTTGCCGACCCTGCGCCAGTGGGCCGCAAGGTCGAAGCCGGCGCCCAGTCGTTCACGGTGATCGGCGTGGTGGAAGATGCCATGCACTTGAATGCCTACGCAGACATGTGGGTGCCGCTGACCACTTATCCGAACACGATGTACCGCCAGCAGATGACCGGCAACTTCATCGCCCTGTTGATGGCGCGCAGCCCGGATGACCTGCCGGCCATCCGCACGAAGGTCAGCCAGATCGCGCGCAACATGGATTTCGCCGGGGATTCCGAATTCACCCAGGGAGAAATGTGGGCCGACAGCAAGATCGACATGTTCGCGCGCCTGCTCACCGGCAGCAAGGATGTCAATGCCGACCTCGGCATCGTCAGCATCGGCGGCCAGCAGCTGAGCGGCGGTGCGCTGGTCATGGCCGGCATCAGCTTCCTGATGCTGCTGTTCATGCTGCTGCCCGCGCTTAACCTGGTCAACCTGAACATCGGCCGCATCATGGAGCGCAGCACCGAGATCGGCGTGCGCAAGGCCTTCGGCGCCACGAACCGCCAACTGGCCCTGCAACTGGTGCTGGAAAACGTCGTGCTGTGCCTGGCCGGCGGCGCCATCGCCTTCGTCCTGGCGGCCGGCGTGCTGTGGTGGCTGGAAGCTGCCGGACCCATTCCCTACCTGAAGGTCGGCATCAACCTGGCTGTCTTTGGCTGGGGCTTGCTGATCACCGTTGTCTTTGGCGTGCTGTCGGGCGTGGTCCCGGCCTGGAAAATGTCGCGCCTCGATCCTGTCCACGCCTTGAAGGGAGCTGCCTGATGCTGCGCCACCTGTTGAAACTGACCTGGAAGCGCAAGTCGCGCAACATGCTTCTCAGCCTGGAGATCATGCTGGCCTTTGTCATCGTGTTTGCCATCGCCGCCACCGGCATGCGCTACTGGCAGCTGCACCACAAGCCGCTTGGCTTCCAGTACCAGGACGTATGGGCCGTGCAGCTGCTGCCGCCCAACGGCAGCCAGTTGGGCCGCACGGAAGGCATGCACGAGCACTTCGTGCGTGCGCTGAAAGGCATGCCGCAAGTGGATAGCGTCGGCATAACCACCTTCGCACTGTTCAACCAATCCGGTATGGTTTCGCGCATTGCGCTGGCTGACGGGAGCCGCAGCGTGCGCGCCAATTTGCTGGAAGCGGACGACCATATCTGGGCGACGCTGGGAATGGAACTGGTCGAGGGGCGCTGGCCGTCCGCACAGGATGAAAGCGCCGATGCGTTGGCCACTGTCATCAACCGGCGCATGGCGCTGGAATTGTTCCCCAGCGGCTCGCCACTCGGCCAGGTGATCAAGGCCGAATCGGTCGATCCCAAGGACGCGCAGCGCTTCCGCGTTGTCGGCGTGATCGAGGACTTCCGCAGCCAAGGCGAATTCATGTCGCCACGCCCCTTCATGCTCTACCGCTATGACCCGCGGGTAGGCATGAAAATGCAAATGACCTTGCTGATCAAGATGAAGCCAGGCACGCCGCGCTCGTTCGAACTGGACCTGCAGCGCCAGCTCAAGCAGGTGCGCAATGACTGGAGCTTCACCATCAACCCGCTGGCGGAATTGCGCTCCGCGCAGCTGACAATGGCGCTGGTACCGCTCAAAGTGCTGGGCGTGATCGCCTCCTTCCTGCTGCTGATGGTCTGCTTCGGCCTGTTCGGCGTACTGTGGCAGAACACCACGCGCCGCATTCCGGAAATCGGCTTGCGCCGTGCGGTCGGCGCCAGCGCAACCGACATCTACCGCCAGATCATCGCCGAACAGATGCTGCTCTCGACTCTGGCCATGGCTGGCGGCCTGGCCTTGCTGGTGCAGTTGCCGCTGACCGGCGCGCTGGGCGAATCGCTGAACTGGAGCGTGTTTGCCGGCGGCGCGGTCCTTTCAATGGCCGTTATCTATCTGCTATCCTTGCTGTGCTCGCTGTATCCCGGCTGGCGCGCCAGCCGATTGCATCCCGCCGCGGCGCTGCACTACGAATGAATGGAATCCATGCGCCGTATCCTGATTGTCGATGACGACAGCGCCGTACAAGTCTCCCTGCAACTGCTGCTGAAACAGGCGGGCTATGAAGCGCGCTGCTGCGACGACCCGCAGCAAGCCTTGCAGGCGCTGGCGGCCAGCCAGTTCGACCTGGTGCTGCAGGACATGAACTTCTCGCTGCAAACGAGCGGCGAGGAGGGCCTGGCCCTGCTCGCCGCCATCCGCGACGCCCACCCTGCCCTGCCGGTGCTGCTGATGACGGCCTGGGGCTCGATCTCGCTGGCCGTGAAAGGCATGCAGGCCGGTGCCGCCAACTTCTTCACCAAGCCCTGGGACAACGCGCAGCTGCTGGAGCTGGTGCGCACCACCCTGGCCGCCGTGCCGCGGTCGGGCGGCGACGGCGCCGCTGGACCGAGCCGCGCGGAACTGGACCGCCAGTTCGACTTCGCCAACATCATCGGCGAACATCCCAAGCTGCTGCGCGTGCTGGCCACCATTGGCCAGGTGGCGGCAACGCGCGCGCCGGTACTGATCCTGGGCGAGAGCGGCTGCGGCAAGGAGCTGGTGGCCGACGCCATCCACCGCAACAGCCCGCGCGCGGCACAGGCGCCGGTCAAGATCAACATGGGGGCAATCACGCCCAGCCTGTTCGAAAGCGAGATGTTCGGCCACGTCAAGGGCGCCTTCACCGACGCCCGCAGCGACCGCCGCGGCCACTTTGCCACCGCCCACGGCAGCACGCTGTTCCTCGACGAAATCGGCGAGCTGCAGCGCCCGGACCAGGTCAAGCTGCTGCGCGTGCTGCAGGACCAGACCTTCACGCCGGTCGGCGCCAGCCGCAGCGAACAGGCCGACGTGCGCGTGGTCTCCGCCACCAACCGCGAACTGGCGGAGATGGTCGCCAGCGGCGACTTCCGCGAAGACCTGTTCTACCGCCTGAACCTGATCACCATCCGCCTGCCCGCACTGCGCGAGCGCCGCAGCGACATCCCGCTGCTGGTGCGCCATGTAGCGGGCACGGTGGCCGCCAGCTACGGCCTGCCGCCCGCCAGCGTCACGCCGGCCGCGATGGACTGGCTGTCGGCGCAGCAATGGCCCGGCAACATCCGCCAGCTGCGCCAGACGCTGGAACGCACCATGCTGCTGGCCGGACGCCAGCAGCTCGACCGCTCCGACTTCATCGCCGCCAGCGCGCATGAAGACGGCGGCAGCGCACGCCTCGGCGTCGACGGCATGACGCTGGACCAGGTGGAAAAGCTGATGATCGCCAAGGCCATGGAACAACACCAGGGCAATATCTCGCGCGTGGCCGCCGTGCTGGGCCTGTCGCGCGCGGCGCTGTACCGCCGCCTGGAGCGGCATGGCCTGGGCGGGCCAGGCGGCGTCGGCGAAGACGAATGAAGCGCCTGCGCGTCCGGCTGTTCGCCTACCTGGCCGTACTGCACCTGGTGCTGCTGGCGCTCGCCTTTCCGCTGCTGGACAGGCAGCCCTGGCTGTTCATCGCGCTGGAAGCCGCCCTGGCACTGAGCTTTTTCCTCGGCTGGCGCTTGCTGGCGCGCGCACTGGAGCCGCTCGGCTACACGCAGCGCCTGCGCGACCTGCTGCAGGACCAGGACTATGCCGCGCGCCTGCGCAGCAGCGGCAGCGCGGAGCTGGACCAGCTGGTGGACCAGTTCAACGCCCTGCTCGGCTCCCTGCACGCCGAACGGCTGCGCATCGGCGAACAGCAAGGCTTCCTCGACCGCCTGCTGGAAGCGACGCCAAGCGCCGTCATCGTGTTCGACTTTGACGGCAACGTCTCGCTGCTCAACCCCAGCGCCCAGGCGCTGCACCACCGCGACGCCCTGCTGCTGCAACTGGCCGGCCTGCCGGACGGCGCCAGCACCATGCTGTCCGACCCGGACGGCCGGCGCTACCGCGGCCAGCGCGGCCACTTCTACGACCGCGGCTTCGCGCGCCGCTTCCTGCTGATCGAGGAACTGACCGAAGAGCTGCAAAGCTCGGAACGCGCCACCTACGAAAAGCTGGTGCGCGTGCTGGGGCATGAAGTCAACAACACCGTCGCCGCCACCGGCTCGGTGCTCGAATCGCTGCTGTTCTATCGCGGCCAACTGGCCGCCGCCGACGGCGAGGACTTCGCCACCGCCATCGGCGCCGTCAAGCGCCGCAACGCCAGCCTGGGCGAATTCATCGAACGCTTCACCCACGTGGCCAAGCTGCCGGCGCCGGAACTGCGCCCCTGCGCCGTGCAGGACGTGGTGGAAGACATCCTGTACCTGTACCGCGAACCCTGCCGCAGCCGCGGCATCAGCATCGGCTGGCGCCGCTGCGATGCGGCCGGCCCCCTGCCGCTGGACCGCCAGCTCATCGAACAAGCCCTGCAGAACCTGGTCAAGAACGCGATGGAAGCGGCCGAAGCCACCCAGCGCGAACGCGGCGGCGCCGCCAGCGTGCAGCTGGAACTGGCGCGCGAAGCCGAAGGCCTGCGCCTGTCCGTGATCGACTCGGGCGCGCGCCTGGCCGACGTGCCGGCCAGCCAGCTGTTCACGCCCTTCTTCAGCACCAAGAAGGGCGGCCAGGGCATCGGCCTGCTGCTGGTGCGCGAAGTGCTGCTGCGGCATGGCTACGCCCACCGACTCGCCCCCAACGCGGCCGGCGAAACCTCCTTCGACATCTGGTTCCCCGCTTCATTCCCGCAGAGCAACGTGGTCTGACCGCATCAGTTTTGGCCTGCTCGATTGATATATTGGTCAGACCAATATAAGATTGGACTTGCCAATCAGGCACGCCCTATCCCGGAGCACACGATGAAAAAAACCATAATGGAGACATTGGTGGCTGCCGTACTCGCCACCGGAATCGCCCACGCCGCACCGCTGCCGCTACAAGATGCCGTCATCAGCGCCACCTACAACGGTTCGCCCGACACCATGCTCGGCCTGGACCACCTGTTCCAGATGGAGCCGGGGTCGAACACCACCGCCCTCGATCCTTCCGGCACCGGCGTCGAATTCCTCAGCGCCGACGCCCTGTTCGGCTTCGACTTCGACGCCAGCGGCTTGCTGACCATCGTCGCCAATGCGCCGGTCGCTCCCGGCGCCTACCAGTTCCACTTCGATTTCGGCGCGACGCTGGCCGTCCCGCTGAGCGCCTTCAAGCTGATCGACGGCGCCGCCATCGGCGGCACGCCCGTGCTGTCGCTGGGCGCGGACGGCAAGTCCATCGACGTCGACCTGAGCGGCACCAGCTGGAGCGAATTTGCCAGCATCACCGCCCAGCTGGAAGCCAGTGCCGTACCGGAGCCAGGCAGCGCAGCCCTGCTGCTGACAGGTTTCGCCGCGCTCGCCGCCAGCCGTCGCGCACGCCGCCGCTAAAGCCTGCTCCCATCCTTCAGGAGAATCTTATGGAACGCAAAGGTTTCAGGAGCGCGCTCGCCCTGCTTGGCGCGCTCGCCATCCTCACCCTCCCCCTCGCCGGCGCGCCGGCGCACGCCGCCACCGATCCGGCGCGGGCCGTCGCCCCGGCCGATGGCTGGGCCAGCCAGGCCGGCGGCACCGCCGGCGGCGCGGCCGCCACCGCCGCGCACATCTACAGCGTCGCCAACCGCGCGCAGCTGGTGGCCGCCATCAACAACGGCGGCACCAACCCCAAGATCATCAAGGTCAGCGGCACCATCGACATGAGCGAAGGCGTCCCCTACGCGAACACGGGCGACCAGGCCATCCGCGGCGCGATCCGGCTCAAGAGCAACACCACCCTGGTCGGCGCCGCGCCCGGCGCAGGCATCGTCAACGGGCATATCCAGCTGGTGGGCGTCTCGCAGATCGCCATCCGCAACCTGAAGATCGTGGCGCCATGCGACGTCGGACCGGTCTGGGACCCGAACGACGGCGCCAATGGCGCCTGGAACGCAGCCTATGACGCCATCGGCATCTCCGGCTCCGACCACATCTGGATCGACCACAACACCTTCACCGACGCCCCCACCACCGACAACCTGCTGCCGACCGAGAACGGCCAGTTGAAGCAATGCCACGACGGCGCGGTCGACATCACCAACGCCTCCGACTACGTGACCGTCTCGTACAACGTGTTCGGCGAACACCACAAGAACAGCCTGATCGGCTCCGGCGACGGCGCCACGGGCGACGAAGGCAAGCTGCGCGTCACCCTCAGCAACAACGTCTTCCGCAACGTCTCCAGCCGCGCCCCGCGCGTGCGCTACGGCCAGGTCCACCTGTTCAACAACTACTTCACGGGCAGCCGCAACGCCGCCGTGTACGCGAACCAGTACAGCATCGGCGCCGGCTACAACGCCAAGATCCTGTCGCACGCCAATGTGTTCGAGATCGCCGGCGCGCAGCTGTGCAGCGACATCGTCATCAATCCCGGCGGCGCAGCCACCGGCACCTTCAAGGACAGCGGCTCGCTGCTGAACGGCACCCTGCTGGGCGGCTGCAGCATCAACAACAACGTCACCTGGACGCCGCCTTACGCCTACAGCGTACGGCCCACCATGCTGGTGAAGGCCAACGCCCTGGCGCAAGCCGGCGCCGGCAAGTTCTCCACCACCATCAGCGGCAACGGCGACACCAGCAGCACGCCCATCCTCACGCTGACCTGCCCGCCCAGCGGCCTGTACTTCTGCGACGACTTCCAGTCCGGAAGCCCTGCCAACTGGGACCTGCTGCCCGTGGCGGGCCCGAACGGCAGCTTCAGCGTCAAGGCCGAAGCGATCGGCGCCAGCAACCTCGTGCTGCAGTACACCGCCGCCAGCACCGGCGGCGTACTGGCCCTGCTCAAGCCCGCCGCCATGGCCAACGTTCCCAGCGGCGACTACTTCGTCGAAGCGCGCATCAAGCCGCAAACCAACGGCACCGCGGGCAACAAGCTGCTCTACCTGGTTACGCGCTACAGCAACGCCAGCAACTGGTACGGCGCCGGCCTGAACGTCCAGAACGCCAACACCAGCACCCAGGTGGAAATCGCCCGCATGCTGAACGGCGCGCTGACCCGGCCCAAGCAGGTGCGCAAGCCGATCAACATGGATTCCGTGTTCTACACCGTGCGCTTCGAAATGATCGGCAGCACGCTGACCGTCTACCTCGATGGCGAACCGCTCGGTTCCGTCACCGACGCCTCGTTCAGCGCACGCGGCCTGGTCGGCCTGTACACGGCCAACAAATCGTTCCAGATCGACGACGTGCGCATCGGTGACCCAAGCCTCAAGCCGGCGCAGCTGACGCTCAGCCCCGCCACCACCAGCTACGTAGCCGAAGCGGGCGACGCGCCGCTGCAGCTGGCCGTCACCGCCGTCAAGCCCGATGGCAGCGCCGACAGTTTCAGCGCCAGCTCCAGCAATCCCGCCGTGCTGGCGGTCGGCATCAGCGGCAACAGCCTGGTGCTGACGCCGGTCGGCGCCGGCAGCGCGAGCGTGCGCGTCACCAGCGACAGCGACCCGACGCTGGTGCGCACGATCAGCGCCAGCATCGGCGCCCAGTTCGTACAGCCGACCCAGAGCTACCCGCTGGAAGGCAAGACCCTGCCCGCCAGCGCCAGTGCCGACATCCCCATCGACGCCGGCCTGCGCCTCGTGTTCGACAACGCGCCCACGCTGGGCAGCAGCGGCACCATCCGCATCTTCCGCAAGCTCGACGACGCCCTGATCGACGTGATCAAGCTCACCGGCGAAACGGACGAACTGGGCTACCCCGGCCAGAGCGCCATACGCAAGGTCAACACCAGCCCGATCACCATCGACGGCAACACCGTCACGCTCCGGCCGCACACCGGCAAGCTGGCCTACGGCACCGAATACTACGTCGCCATTGCCAACGGCGTGTTCAATGGCGCCACGCTGGGCGGCGTCCCGTTCGTCGGCATCGGCAAGCTTGGCAACTGGAGCTTCGCCACCCGCGACAGCGCCCCCGCCGGCCCCGACCTGACGGTGGGCAGCGGCGCCGGCAGCGACTTCGCCACCGTGCAGGGCGCCCTCAACTTCCTCATGCAGCACGTCGCCAAAGCCACGCCCGCCACTGTCACGCTGCGCAACGGCAGCTACCGCGAACTGCTCTACCTGCGCGGCAAGGACAACGTCACCCTGCGCGGCGAAAGCCGGGACGGCGTCATCCTGCACTACACCAACTACGAGAGCATCAACCCCGGCACCGGCGCCAGCCAGGCCCCCGGCAGCAGCGCCAGCCCCGCCGGCGGGCGCTCGGTGCTGCTGGTGGAAGGGGCCGACATGCTGGTGCTGGAGACGCTCACCCTGCGCAACACGACGCTGCGCGCCGCCAACATCAGCGCCCAGGCCGAAACGCTCTACTTCAATAACGACAACGGCCGCCTGATCGCCCGCGACGCCGCCTTCCACAGCGAGCAGGACACGCTGAACCTGAAAGGCTGGTCCTGGTTCTACCGCACGCTGGTGGCGGGCAACGTCGACTTCATCTGGGGCGGCAGCCGCGCCGCCCTGTTTGAAGAGAGCGAAATCCGCTCCGTCGGCGACAGCGCCAACGCCGCCAGCGGCGGCTACGTGCTGCAGGCACGCGTCCCCAGCGCCGGCGACAAAGGCTACGTCTTCCTGAACAGCCGCCTGACGCACGGCCCCGGCCCCGCCCACGGCGACGTCCCGCACGGCGCCAGCTACCTCGCGCGCAGCGCGGGCAGCGCAACGGTATGGGACAACATCGCCTTCATCAATTGCCAGATGGACACCCACATCGCCCCCGTCGGCTGGGCCGGCGCCGGCGTCAACGGCCAGCCCGCCCCCAACCCCGCGCAAGCGACGGCCGCCAGCGGCTGGCGCGAATACGGCAGCACCGACTTGCAAGGCAACCCGCTCAACCTCGCCACGCGCGTCGGCGGCTACCAGCTCAGCGCCAGCGACGTCGCCGCCGGTTTCGCCACGCGCGCCCAGGTCTTCGCCGCCTACAACAACGGCGCCGGCTGGAACCCATAGTCCCGCCCGTGTCCACCTTGGGGTCAGACCCTTTGGTGGACACGGACGCGGCAGGAGCGGCGATCGTGTGCCGCCCTGCGGGCGCATCGCATACCATGCACTGGCGCAATGGTTCGCGGCCATGCCGCCCGGCAGCCAGCCCAATGTGGTGCTCTACTCACCCTACCAGCGGGCGCGCGCCACGGCGCAAGCCGTACTGCAGTGCCTGGGGCCGGACGATATGCTGGCCGTGCTGGCCGACGAGCGCTTGCGCGAGAAGGAATTCGGCATCACCGACCGCTTGACGCCGCTGGGCATCGAGCACAAGTATCCGGAACTGGCCTCCCAGCGCAAGCACGTGGGCAAGTTCTATTTCCGCCCGCCCGGCGGCGAGAGCTGGTGCGATGTGATCTTGCGCTTGCGCAGCGTGCTCGACACCATCACGCGCGAGTACCGCCGCGAGCGCGTGCTGATCGTCGGCCACCAGGTCATCGTCAATTGTTTCCGCTACCTGTTCGAGCGCATGGACGAGGACACCATCCTCTCCGTCGACCGCACCGCGGACGTGCCCAACTGCGGCGTCACGTCCTACGCCTTCGATCCGGATGCCGGCAAGCGCGGCAAGCTGGTGCTGGAACTGGAGAACTTCGTCGCGCCGCTGAAGAACAGCGGCACCCCCGTCACCGTCCAGCCGGACATCCCGGCCGCACCCAAGCCATGAGCCACGCCGATCCCATCGCCCTCAACCCGGCCCTGCTGCACCGCTGGCCCTTGCCGCAACCCGGCATCGACGGCGACAAGGAAACCCGCGGCCATGTGCTGGTGGTGGCCGGCTCGGCGGAAATGCCCGGCGCGGCCATCCTGGCGGCGGAAGCGGCCCTGCGCGCGGGCGCGGGCAAGCTCACCATCGCCACCGCCGCCAGCGTGGCGCCCCACGTCGGCATGGCGGTACCGGAGGCGCGCGTGATCAGCCTGGGCGAGACGGCGCAGCATGGCGTGCAGGCCGACAGCGCGCGCCGGCTGGGCGAGCTGGCGGGCGAGGCCGATGCCTTGCTGGTGGGCCCCGGCATGCAGGACGAGCCTTCGTGCGCCGAACTGGTACACGGCCTGCTGGAACGTTTCCACGGCACGCCGACACTGCTCGATGCACGCGCCATGTGCGCGGTGCATCCGCGCGGCGAGCCGCACCTGCTGGAGGAAGCGGTGGACTGGGAGCAGTTCCGCTTTGCGGTGCCGGTCCTGCTGACGCCGCACGCGGGCGAGCTGGCGCGCCTGACCGCCAGGCAGCGCGAGGACATCGAAAAGGAACCCCATGACGCGGCCGCCGCCGCGGCGGTGCGCTGGAATACCGTGCTCGCGCTGAAAGGCGCCACCACGGTGCTGGCGACACCCGACGGCAGGCTGTGGCAACACCAGGGCGGCAATGCCGGCCTGGCCATCTCCGGCTCGGGCGATGTCCTGGCCGGCATCATCGCCGGGCTGCTGGCGCGCGGCGCCACGCTGGAACAGGCTGCGGCCTGGGGCGTGGTACTGCATGGCGCGGCCGGGGAGCAACTGGCGCTCCGCTGCGGCCCACTTGGCTACCTGGCGCGCGAAATCGCAGCCGAAGTACCGGCATTGCTGCGGGTACTGGCTGCCCATTAAAAGGAGCTGGACATGAACACACTGAGCAAAGCAGGCGCCCTGGTACTGGGCGCAGTACTGGCAGCCGGCCTGGCTGGCTGCAAGGACCGGACGGACGACACGCCGGCACCGGTAACCACGCCGGAAACCGCGACGCCGCCAGCCGCTGCGCCCGAACCGGCGCCAGTAACGCCCACCACGCCGCCTGCGGACACCACGACGCCGCCGCCCGACACCACCACGCCACCGGCCACCGGTACCACGCCTGGCACCAGCGGCACCAGCGGTACGCAGGGCACGACCGGTGGCAACCTGCCGTCGTCCACGGCGCAGGACAGGGTCGACAAGGAACCGCAGCGCGACCGCCGTCCAACCTACTGAACGGAGTCGCCCATGCAGACGACCCGTTCCCTTGGCGCCCTGTTGCTGGGCGCCCTGCTGGCGGCGGGGCTGTCAGCCTGTAACAAGAATGAGGCCGGCAGTCCCAACAATCCGCCAACGGGCACCTCGCCCACGACGACGCCCGATACGGGCGGCACTGGCACGGCGCGCACGCTAGGGTCGCCGCCAGCGCCGGCCACGCCCTTGCCGGCGGATGCAAGCGGCGCGACGCAAGGCACCCAGTCCACCGACGGCAGCCCGGCTGCCACACCAAGCACTTCCACACCACCCAGCGACCAGCGGCCAGGCCGCTGACACGAAGCCGGCGCCAGCGCGCCGGCTTCGTCAATTTCAGAACGGCTTCCGGCGCCGCAGGTCGTTGACAAACAGCAGCTTTGTGCATGTTTGAGCGTGTTTGAGCACGACCGCGCGGCGCCCGCCAAAAACAGCGGGGCCGTTCGGCCGAGATTAGACGATGGAGGCAGGGAATTGTTCCGTTCAGCGGCCCTATTTCGCAATCAGCAGGAGCAGGCCGCGGCCGCAGACGCCGTAGACATAGTGCTCGCCGCCGATCGCATCCTCGGCGCCGGGCGCGCGCACCTGGCCCGCGCCTTCGGCCCAACTGCAAGTGTCCGTCACGCGGTACCAGCTCTTGCCGTTGCCGGGCCATGGCAAGCTGAAGTTCACGCTGCCGCTCCAGCCGTTGTACGCCACGTAGATGGCGGAGGCGCTGTCGCCGAATTCGCTGCCGTCGATGCGCCAGGCGATCGCATGGTTGTTGCTGTTGTTGAAGTAGGTGGCGTCGGCCGCCGCGCCGTCGGGCTTGAACCAGCGCAGCTGCTCCATCACGTTGCCGTTGGTGTCGCTGGCGGCGTAGAAGTTCGCGGGGCGCAGGGCCGGATGCGCCTTGCGGAACGCCATCAGTCGCTTGGTGAAGGCCTGGAAGTTGGACTGGTCGGCGTTCCAGCTCCAGCCCAGCCAGTTGGTGCTGGCATCGAGGTTGTAGGGATTGTTGTTGCAGTTGATGGTGCGCAGGTACTCGTCGCCGCCCACCAGCATCGGCACGCCGCCCGACAACAACAGCAAGGCCATGCCGTTGCGGGCGGCCTTGCGCTGGTCGCTTGCCACGCCGCCCTGGTCCCAGCTGTTGTTGTTGTCGTCCCCGCCGTCACTTGGTCCGTACGGCCAGGCCTGGTTGTTGTTCTTGCTGTTACAGCTGTACAAGTCCTTGAGGGTAAAGCCGTCGTGCGCCGTGACGAAATTTACGGAATGCCATGGCTTGCGGCCATCGTCGCCGTACAAGTCGCTGGAGCCGGCAATGCGCGTCGCCAGCGTGCCGGGCGTCACGGCCGCCTGTCCCATCTTGTTCTGGTCCTGGCGGATCACGTCGCGGTAGATGCCGTTCCACTCCATCCAGCCCGCGGGGAAGCCGCCCACCTGATAGGAGTTGCCGCCAATGGCCCACGGTTCGGCAATATGATCGAGGCCGCTGCCGCCGCCCGCTGGGCGTCCCGGGAGTTCGGCCATGATGCGGTTCAGCGCATTGCCGCTATCCATCTTGTCGAAGTTGAAGCAGCCGTGCTGGCAGGTATTGCCCAGGACCGAAGCGAGGTCGTAGCGGAAGCCGTCCACGCCCAGCTTGTCGCGCCAGTAGGCCAGCGAATCGACGATCAGGTTTTGCGCGACGGTGTTGCGCGTGTTGTAGTTGCCGCCCACGCCCGTGTTGTCCCAGGAATACTGGAAGTCGCTGGTCAGCGAATAGTAGGTCGGATTGTCCAGCCCGCGCATGCCGTAGATGTTGTAGGTGGTCTTGTCGCCGGCGTTCCACTGGCCGCCCTCGCCCGTGTGGTTGTACACGACGTCGACGTAGACCTTGATGCCCTGGTCGTGGAAGGCCTTGACCATTTCCTTGAACTCGCGGGTGGGGCCGCCCGGGCTCTTGTCGTAGCTGTAGCGGCGGTCCGGTGCGAAATAGCCCAGGGTCATGTAGCCCCAGTAATTGTCGCCCGTATTGGAATTCGGGTCGGCATCGTTGGTGTCGTTCTGGGTTTCCTGCACCGGCAAGAATTCGATGGCGGTGATGCCCAGGCTGGCCAGGTACGCCGCTTTCAGCCCGGCCCCCTTGTAGGTGCCGCGGTAGGCGGCGGCGATGCCGCTATCGTTCGCGGTCAGGCCGCGCACGTGCGCTTCATACACGATGTCGTCCTTGAAGGCGCGCGTCGGCTTGGTGCCGACCGATTGGCTATCGCCCTGCAGCACGATGCCTTTCGGTGCGCTGCTGCCGCTATCGATCGTGCGGTACAGGGCGCCGCTGGCGTAGATCGTGCCATTGCTCATGGTGGCGGTGGTCGGGTCGTGGCTGATCTCCAGCGCGTACGGGTCGGTCAGCAGCTTGTTGGGGTTGAAGCGGTTGCCGTTGGCATCGACGTCGGCAATGAAGCCGGTGGCCGACCCCTTGGTCCAGGCTGCGTTGTAGGGCCAGTTCGGCCCCCAGGCGCGGTAGCCGTAGTACACCGGGCCGCTGATGCCGTAGCTGGCCAGTTGCGCACTGCTCACGTTCAGGCTCCAGATGCCGCCGGCGCCCAGGGTCAGCGGCAGGCGCGCCTTTTCCTGCTGGCCGCTGGCCGCGCTGTACAGGAACAGCTCGATGCGGGTGGCGCGGCTGGAGTAGATCTTGAAGTTGATGCTCGATTGGGTGGCGTCATAGGCGGCCCCCAACTGGCTGGGGTTGATGGCGGCGCGGACGAGCGGGCTGGCCAGCAAGGCACAACCGAGCAAGCCCGCCACCAGGGCACGGCGTAGTTTCATAATGTCTCCTATATTTATGTACTTTTGCTACGAAGTAGCGAGACGATTCTGCGCCCACCCTCTGGTTTACTCAACCGAAGCACGCAAACACTGATGTAATTTCACTACAGCTCCAGACGTAAAAAAACCGGCGCCTCCTCGCGGAGGGCGCCGGTGTTCGGGTTCAGGCCGGAAGGGCTTAGAACTTGTAGTTGTAGGACAGGCCGATCAGCTGCAGGTGGGTATTCCAGCTGCCGACGGTGGTTTCACCGTTGCCGGTGCAGGTGCCGGCCGGGTGCAGCGGGCTGCAGTTGTTCTTGTAGCTGGACTTGGCTTCGTCGAACTTCAGGTAGCTGTAGGCCAGGTCGATCGAGGAATTGTTCGACACTTTCCAGTTGGCGCCGAAGGACACTTGCTTGCGGTCCGAGTCAGGCAGCGCGGCGTGACGCAGGGTCGCGTTTTCCACTGGGGACTCGTCGATGGCCACGCCGGCGCGCAGCATCACGTTGCCGTTCAGCTTGTAGTTCATGCCCAGCGATGCGCGCAGGGTGTTCTTCCACTGCTGGCGGATCACTTCATCGCCTTCGCCGGTGCCGACGAACACGATGTGCAGGTTGTCCAGGCGCGAGTGACGCGACCAGGTCACGTCGCCCATCAGGGCCAGCTTGTCGTCGATCTGGGAGAACATGTTGACCGACAGGGTTTCCGGGGTCTTCACTTCAACCAGGGCGGCCGAATTGGTCTTGCGCGAGGACGCCTGCAGCACCTTGTTGACGACCGCGTCGGTGGTCACGCCCGAGAAGTCCCACACCGCGCCGCCGCGCAGCTTGTGGTGGATCGAGGAGCGGTAGGACACGCCGAAACGGGTGTCCGCGGTCAGGTTGAACAGGTAGCCGAGGTTGAAGCCGTAGCCCCAGTCCTTGCCGTCCATTTCAGCGTGGCCGTCCTTGATGGAGGCCAGCGCTGCCGGGTTGCCGCCGGCAGCCACGATGTGCTTCAGCAGTTCGGCACGGCGGGCAGCCGCTTCCGGGGTCGGGGTGTTCAGGGCGGCCACGGAACCAGGCACGTCGACGCCCTGGCCCAGGAAGGCCTTCATGAACTCGGCATCCAGGCCGAAACCGAAGGAGTGGCGCTCGTTCAGCTTGAAGCCGATGGATGGGTTGATGGTCATCGACTTCAGGTCGATGTTGGTCAGCGCGAAGCGGCCGGACCAGTTGTAGTCATAGGACAGCTTGGCGCCGTACGGCACGAAAGTGCCCAGGCCCACGGTCCAGCGGTCGTTCAGCTTCTTCGAAACGTACAGCGACGGCGCGGCAACCGCTTTCGGCGCGTAGTCGTCCAGGCTGGTCACGCCGCCGGTCGGGGTGCCGGTGAAGCGCTTGGAGCCGGCGTCGTTGTAAGTGGAGTGCGGTACCACGGCGGTGATGCCGCCGGCAATCTGGGTGCCCTCCAGGCGGGTCAGGCCGGCCGGGTTGGCGAAAATGGTGGAGGCATCCGCAGCTTCGGCGCCGTTGGCGTCAGCGGTGCCCTGGGCGGACACGGACTGCGAACCAAAGCGGTAACCGGAGGCATTGGCGGCAAACGATACGGTCGACAGGGCGGCCGCGACCATCAGGGTAAGGTATTTTGGGTTCAAGGTAGGTCTCTGCGTGTTAGTTATTGATATATGTTTAACCTTGCGCCGGGGGAAATGCGCAGGGGCCTCGAAGTTTACACGAAAAACAGTACGAGAGTGCTTTTTAATTGTGAATACATTAACTAATGATTGTAAAAAAAGGGCCGCGCAGGCCCTTTTTTTCCACCGTGGATGGGGGTCAGGCGGCGCGTGGCGCAGCGCGGCCGGTGAGCAGCCGCCCGCCTTTCACCAGCAGGCGGAAGACCAGGCGGATGAAGGTCAGCGCCAGCAGCGCTTCCAGGAACGTCAGCAGGAAGGCCGGGACCGCGCCCCAGCGTGCGCTGCGGTGCTGGAACTTGGCCCCCATGCGTTCGCGGGCGAACTCGATGCTGTCGTAGAAGGTCGGCACGACCAGCAGGGTCAGCAAGGTGGACGTGATGGTGCCGCCAATGATGGCGATGGCCATCGGACGGTAGAAGTCGCCCCCGTCGCCCATTCCCAGGGCCACCGGCAGCATGCCGGCAATCAGGGCAAAGGTGGTCATCAGGATCGGGCGCAGGCGCAGGCGGCCGGCCTGGATCAGGGCTTCCTCGCGTACCATCCCTTCCCGCTCCAGCTTGCGCGCCGCGTCCAGCAGCAGGATGGCGTTCTTGGCCACCAGGCCCATCAGCATGATGATGCCGATAAAGCTCATCAGGTTGATGGTGTCGTTCGTCACCAGCAGGCCCACCACCACCCCGATCAGGGACAACGGCAGCGACAGCATTACCCCGCCCGGCGCCGTGAAGGAACCGAACTGCATCACCAGCACCAGGTACATCAGGCCGATGCCCGACACCAGCGCCACGGTCATGGCGCCAAACAGCTCGCCCTGGCGCTTGCCGGAGCCGCCCACGTCCTGGCCGAAGCCCGGCGGGTAATCCATGGACTTGGCCAGCTTGCGCGCCTCGGCGATCACTTCGCCTTCCGAGCGTCCTTCCACGTTGGCCGACACGGAAATGGTGCGCATGCCGTTCTTGTGGCGGATGGCGGCCGGGCCCTTGCCCATGGTGACGGTGGCGATCTGGTCCAGCGGCACCATCTGGCTGGTGCCGGAGACGGCGATCGGCAGGCGCTCGATGTTTTCCAGTCCGACGCGGTCGTCCGGATGCAGGCGTACGGCGACGTCGCGCGCTTCGCCCGTCGGGTCGATCCAGTCGCCCACTTCCAGGCCGGCAAAGGCGACGCGCAGCGCGGTGGCGGCGTCGCCGGCGGAAATGCCCATCGAGTTGGCCAGGCCGCGGTTCAGTTCGATCTTCAGCTCGTCCTTCGGATCCTGCTCGGACAGGCCGACATCGACCACGCCGCGCACCTTGCGCAGGCGGTCCATGTAGTCGTTGGTGATCTCCATCAGCTTGCGCGAATCCGGGCCCACGAAGTCGATCTGCACCGGCTTGGACGAGCCGTTGCTCAGGTCATCGAGCACGACGAACTCGCCGCCCACCAGGCCCGCCAGTTTCTGGCGCAGCTCAATGGCGATTTCGGCCCCGCTGCGCCGGCGTTCGCTGCGCTTGCCGATTTCGATGTAGACGCGGCCGCTGGCCTGGTTGATGTTGGCGCTGGTGGCCTTCACCTCGCGGATCGAATGGGCGATCTCGGCCACGCGGTCCAGCTTCTTGCGCGTGTACTGCAGGCTGGAGGAGGATGGCGTGCGCACCTCCACCATCAGGAAGCCGAAGTCGGACTTGGGCGTCATGCTGGTGCCGCCGTATTTACCCTGCAGGAAAATGGCGGCGGCAAAGGTGGAGACGGCGATCACGGCCATCCAGCGGCGGTGGCGCAGCGCCCACGCGATCACCTTGCCGTAGCGGTCGGCCTGGGCGTCGAACCAGTGGTTGAACTTGTCGAGCACCTTGCCGATGCCCTGCTTGGGCGCCGTGTGGTGGTCCGGCGGGTCGCCCCAGTAGGCCGACAGCATCGGGTCCAGCGTGAAGGAGATGAACAGCGACACCGCCACCGAGCAGGTCACGGTCAGGGCGAAGGGACGGAACCATTCGCCGGCCATGCCCGGCATGAAGGCGACCGGGATGAACACGGCCATGATGGAGAAGGTGGTGGCGGCCACGGCCAGGCCGATCTCGGCCGTGCCTTCCAGTGCCGCCGTGCGGCGGTCGGAGCCGTTCTGCATGTGGCGCACGATGTTTTCCCGCACCACGATGGCGTCGTCGATCAGCACGCCGATCGCCAGCGACAGGCCGAGCAGGGTCATGAAGTTCAGCGTGAAGCCGCACAGCCAGACGGCAATGAAGGCCGCGATGACGGACGTTGGCAGGGCCAGCGCCGTGATCAGGGTCGAGCGCCAGGAATTGAGGAAGGCGTACACCACGAAAATGGTAAGCACCGCGCCCAACACCAGCGCCTCGATCACGTTGTTGAGCGAGCTTTGCGCATCCTTGCCGCCGTCCTGGGTGATTTCCAGGGCGGTGCCGTCGCCGAACTCCTGGTTGATCTCTTCCACCACCTTGCGCACTTCCTTCGCCACGCTGACGGTGGAAGCGTCGCGCGAACGCACCACGTAGATGCCCACGTCCGGTTTGATGTTGCGGGTGCTGACGCTATTGAGCTCGGCAAAGCCATCCTCGATGGTGGCCACCTGCCCCAGGCGCACCAGCTCGCTGCCGCGGCGCTTGACCACCACGTCGCGGAACTCCTCCGGACGTTCGATGCGGCCCACCAGGCGGATCGCCTTTTCGTCGAGCGTGCCGCGCACCTTGCCCACCGGCGCATTGGTGTTTTGCTTTTGCAGCGCCGACACCACTTCCACCACCGACACATTGTGCTCGCGCAGCTTGTCGGCGCGCAGCAGCACCGACAGCTCGCGCCGCAGGGCGCCGCTGACGTTGACCGAGGCCACGCCGTCGATGGCGCGGAAGCGGTCGGCCAGCTGGTCTTCGGCCAGGCGCGACAGCGTCGCGTGCGAGCGCGCCTTGGAGGTGAGCGACAACTGCATGATCGGCTCGGCCGAGATGTCGCGCTTCATGATCATCGGCTCGCGCATTTCCAGCGGCAGCTTGTAGCGCACGGCCGCGATGGCATTGCGCACCTCGTCCGATGCTTCGATCATGTTCTTGTCAAAGCTGAAGCGCAGGTCGAAGGTGGCGCTGCCTTCGCGCGACTGGCTGAAGGTGTCGGTCACGCCGGCAATGCTTTGCAGCTGCTTTTCCAGGCGGTTGACGATCTCGCGCTCCACCGTTTCCGGCGAGGCGCCCGGGTAGGCCATGGTGACGAACAGGCGCGGTTCTTCCACGTCGGGACGTTCGTTGACGCGCAGCTTGGACAGGGCCAGCAGGCCCAGCGCCATCATGGCCAGGATCAGCACGACCATGGCCACCGGGCGTTTCACACTAAAGTTAGATAAGAACATTGATTATTTTTTTTGCAAGATCAAGGTCTGTAAAAAAGGGCCCGCAGGCCCTTTCCTGTTCCCGCGGTGGCGGGTTTAGGCGGCGGCCGGCGCGCGGCGGCCGGTGGCCAGGCGGAACAGCTTCAACACCATGCGGAACACCAGGCGCACCATGACCAGCGTCAGCAGCGCTTCCACGAAGGTCAGCAGGAAGGCCAGGGCCGCACCCCAGCGCGCGTCGCGCCGGCGGAACTTGGCGAACATGCGGTCGCGGGCGATTTCGATGCTGTCGTAGAAGGTCGGCACCACCAGTAGCGTCAGGAAGGTCGAGGTGATGGTGCCGCCGATGATGGCAATGGCCATCGGACGGTAGAACTCACCCCCCTCGCCCATCCCGATCGCCACCGGCATCATGCCGGCGATCAGGGCAAAGGTCGTCATCAGGATCGGACGCAGACGCATGCGGCCGGCGTGCATCAGCGCTTCCTCGCGGCCGAAGCCCTCTTCTTCACGCTTGCGCGCCGCATCGAGCAGCAGGATGGCGTTCTTGGCCACCAGGCCCATCAGCATGATGACGCCGATAAAGCTCATCAGGTTGAGGGTGCCGCCGGTCAGGATCAGGCCCACCACCACGCCAATCAGCGACAGCGGCAGCGACAGCATCACCGCGCCGGGCGCCGTGAAGGAACCGAACTGCATCACCAGCACCAGGTACATCAGGCCGATGCCGGAGATCAGGGAAATGCCCATGGCGCTGAACACTTCCTTCTGGTCCTTGCCCGAGCCGCCCACGTCCAGGCCGAAGCCAGGCGGGTAATCCATGGCCTTGGCAATCTTCATGGCGTCGGCGATGACTTCGCCGTGCGAGCGGCCTTCCACGTTGGCCGAGACCGAGATGGAACGCTTGCCATCCTTGTGGCGGATGGTGGACGGACCCTTGCCCATGGTGATCTTGGCGATCTGGTCCAGCGGCACCATCATGTTGGTGCCGGTCACGCCGATCGGCAGGCGCTCGATGTTTTCCGGGCTGACGCGGTCGTCCGGGTGCAGGCGCACGGCCACGTCGCGCGTTTCGCCGGTCGGGTCGACCCAGTCGCCCACTTCGATGCCGGCAAAGGCCACGCGCAGCGCCTGCGCCGCGTCGCCGGCGGAAATGCCCATCGAGTTGGCCAGGCCGCGGTTCAGTTCAATCTGCAGCTCGTCCTTCGGATCCTGCTCGGACAGGCCGACGTCCACCGCACCCGGTACCTGGCGCAGCTTGTCCATGAACTGGTTGGTGATTTCCATCAGTTTGCGCGAATCAGGGCCGACGAAGTCGATCTGCACCGGCTTGCGGGCATTGTTGGACAGGTCGTCCAGCACCACGAACTCGCCGCCCACCAGGCCGGCCAGCTTCTGGCGCAGCTCGACGCCGATTTCCTCGGCATTGCGCTGGCGCTTGGTGCGGTCGCCGATGTCGACCCAGATACGGCCGCCCGACAGGTTGACGTAGGTGCTGGTCGCTTCCACTTCCTTGATGGTGTGGGCGATTTGCGCCGCCTTGTCCATCTTGGTCTTGGTGTATTCCAGGCTGGACGAGGACGGCGTCCGCACCTCGATGGCCAGGGTGCCGAAGTCGGACTTGGGCAGGAAGCTGGTGCCGCCGAACTTGGCCTGCAGGGCGATGGCCAGGGCGAAGGTGGCAAACGCGATCACCCACATGGATTTGCGGTGGTGCAGCGCCCACGCGATCACCTTGCCGTAGCGGTCGGCCTGGGCGTCGAACCAGTGGTTGAACTTGTCCAGCACCTTGCCGATGCCCTTCTTCTGCGCTGTGTGGTGGTCAGGCGGGTCGCCCCAGTAGGCCGACAGCATCGGGTCCAGCGTGAAGGAGATGAACAGCGACACGGCCACCGAGCAGGTCACGGTCAGGGCGAACGGACGGAACCATTCACCCGGCATGCCCGGCATGAAGGCCACGGGAATGAACACCGCCATGATGGAGAAGGTGGTGGCGGCCACGGCCAGGCCGATCTCGGCCGTGCCTTCCAGCGCCGCCTTGCGGCGGTCCTTGCCGGCCTGCATGTGGCGCACGATGTTTTCCCGCACCACGATGGCGTCGTCGATCAGCACGCCGATCGCCAGCGACAGGCCAAGCAGGGTCATGAAGTTCAGCGTGAAGCCGCACAGCCAGACGGCAATGAAGGCCGCGATGACGGAGGTTGGCAGCGAGAGCGCGGTGATCAGGGTGGAGCGCCAGGAGTTGAGGAAGGCGTACACCACGAAAATGGTCAGGCCGGCGCCGAACACCAGGGCTTCGATCACGTTGTTCAGGGAGTTCTGCGCATCTTCGCCGCCGTCCTGCGTGATTTCCAGCTTGGCGCTGCCGTCCAGTTCCTTGTTCAGCTCTTCCACCAGCTTGCGCGTTTCCTTCGCCACGCCCACGGTGGAGGCGTCGCGCGAACGGATCACGGACAGGCCGACGTTCGGCTTGCCGCTGCGCAGCGAGACGTTGTTGATTTCGGCGAAGCCGTCTTCGATGGTGGCCAGCTGGCCCAGGCGAATCAGCTCGTCGCCCCGGCGCTTGACCACCACGGCCTGGAATTCTTCCGGACGCTCGATGCGGCCGACCAGGCGGATCGCCTTCTCTTCCAGGTCGCCGCGCACCTTGCCCACGGGGGCGTTGGTGTTCTGCATGCGCAGCGCCTGGGCCACTTCGGCCACCGAGACGTTGTATTCACGCAGCTTTTCGGCGCGCAGCAGCACGGACAGTTCGCGCCGCAGGGCGCCGTTGACGTTGACCACGGCCACGCCGTCCAGCGCGCGGAAGCGGTCGGCCAGCTTGTCTTCGGCCAGGCGCGAAATCGCCGCGTGCGACATCTTGTCGGACGAGATCGACATCTGCATGATCGGCTGCGCCGACGTGTCGACGCGCTGGATCATCGGTTCGCGCATCTCGGTCGGCAGCTTGTAGCGCACCGCCGCGATGGCGTTGCGCACTTCGTCCGACGCTTCGATCAGGTTCTTGTCGAAGTTGAAGCGCAGTTCGATGCCGGCGCTGCCCTCACGCGAGGTGGAGTAGGTATCGGTCACGCCGGAAATGCTCTGCAGCGACTTTTCCAGGCGGTTGACGATTTCGCGCTCGACCGTCTCCGGCGAGGCGCCAGGATACGGGATGCTGACGATCAGCATCGGGATCTCGACGTCCGGGTTCTGGTTCACGCGCAGCTTGGACAGGGCCAGCAAGCCCATGGCCATCATCGCCACGATCAGCACGATCATGGCGACGGGGCGCTTGATACTGAAATCTGACAGGAACATGGCTTAGTTTCCTTTGCTCACCGCAGCTGGCGTGGAAGCCGAGGCGACCGCTTTCGGCGCCTGCATTTCAACTTTCTGGCCGTCGCGGAAGCCGGAGGACGGGGTGCGCATCACGATGTCGCCGGTGGCCAGGCCGGTCCGCACCTGCCAGGCGCCGGTGCGCGCGTCGCGCATGCCGATGTCCAGCTTGGCTTTGGCCAGGGCCTTGTCCTTGATCTTCCAGGCGTACACGTCGTCGCCCTGCTTGACGATGGCCGATTCGGGCACCATCAGCGCCGAGGTGCTTTCCGCTTCGATGCGGCCTTCGGCGAACAGGCCGGCCACGCGCGGCAGGTTCTTGTCGGCGAAGTCGACCAGTACCTCCACCTGGCGCGTGACCGGGTTGGCGGCCGGGTCGACGCGCTTGACCTTGCCGCTGAAGGTCTGGCCCGGATAACCGTTGATGGCGAACTGCACGATCTGGCCGGCCTTCACCACGCCCACCTTGTCGGCCGAGACGCGGCCTTCGAAGCGCATGGAGTTCGGGTCGACCACCTTGACCAGTTCCTTGCCGATCTGGGCCGTGTCGCCGGCCGAGACCTTGCGCTCGGAGACGATGCCGTCGAACGGCGCGCGCACCAGGGTACGCGAGAGCTGCTGGTTGGCCGCCACCAGGCGCGCACGCGCCGCCGACAGGTCGGACTGGGCATTGTTGCGGCGCACTTCCGCGTCTTCCAGCACTTGCGAGGACACCATGCCGGAAGACTTCAGCGTCTTCTGGCGCGCCAGCACGCGTTCGGCCTGCTCCAGGCTCTGGGTCGAGGCGCGCACCGCTTCCTGCGCGGAGGACATGCTGTCGCGCAGCGAAGTGTCGTCCAGGCGCACCAGCAGGTCGCCTTTCTTGACAGGTTCGCCATTTTCTTTCAGTACTTGCATGATCACTGCCGGCACTTCGGCCCGCAGGTCGGCCTTGCGCTCCGGCTCGATGGAACCGGTGATGACCGGGCCCGACGCCAGCGCGTTGCTTTCGACCTTGATGATGTCCTCCGATGCCACTTGGAGCGTCGCCAGTTTCTTGTCTTCGCCCTTGCCCTTGGCGTCGGCCGTGGCAGAGGCTGCAGCCTTGCCTGCTTCCGGCGCCTTGTCGGACTTGCCGCAAGCGACCAGCGCAGATGCAACGGCGAGAGCTAATAGGGTTTTACGCAACATGAGAATCTCCAGAGTGGTGGACGGCTTATTTGTATATTCAATGCATACTACTGCAGCGTGCAAAAGTATCCGTTCAGAGGGGGAGAGTGTCAATTCACTGCGGGCCAGACTGCGGGTTTTTGGGGCTGGACTGCAGGATTGGCGGATGAACCGCAAAAACGAGGGATGACTTGCAGACATGAATTGCTACATTAGTGTAGCAATTCATGTGTATTTAGCGGGGGAACAGCGCGAATACCAGGTGGCCGATGGCGATGCCGGTGGCCAGGCCGCCAGTGATTTCAATCACCGTATGCCCCATCCGTTCGCGCAGCCATTTGTGGTCCGTGGCATCCTTGGCCAGGCGGTTGATGGCGGCGGCCTGGCGGCCGACGTGCTGGCGCAGGCTGTTGGCAAGGAATTTGATCGGGCCGACCGTGATCCAGGTCAGCAGTGGGGTCAGCAGGTATGCGAGATCCATTTATAGCGTCCTAAGGGCAATCCCCCATTATAATCGGCGCACCAACAATAATTAATACCGAGAAAAAATGAAGCATTTCCGGATATCGATCCTCGTCACCATCATCCTGATGGGCCTGGCCGGCTGGTGGGGCTTTGAACACGGCGGCTGGCGCGCCGCCCTGACGGCGCTGTGGATCACCGGCGTGCTGGGGGTGATGGAAGTCTCGCTCTCGTTCGACAATGCGGTGGTCAATGCTTCCGTGCTGAAGGACTGGAATGCGTTCTGGCAGAAGCTGTTCCTGACGGTCGGCATCCTGGTGGCCGTGTTCGGCATGCGCCTGGTGTTCCCGCTGGCCATCGTGGCGGTGGCGACCGGGCTCGACATGTTCCAGGTGTGGACCATGGCGACCACCACCCCGGCCGAGTATTCGCGCCACCTGATGAGCGTGCACGAGGAAGTGGCCGCGTTCGGCGGATCCTTCCTGCTGCTGGTGTTCCTGAATTTCCTGTTCGACGAGGAAAAGGACGTGCACTGGATTCACTGGTTCGAGTCCAAGCTGGGCAAGTACGGCACCGAAAGCCTGGCCGTGCTGCTGACCCTGGTCGCCGTCGTGGTGTGCGTGCAACTGGTGCCGCCGGCGAAACAGTATTCCGTGCTGTATGCCGGCGTGGTGGGCACCGCCATCTATGTCGGGGTCGGCTGGCTGAGCAGCATCCTGGAAAAGGAAGGACACGACGAGACCGGCAAGGTGGTCGCGGGCGGCAGCCTGGGCGGCTTCCTCTACCTGGAAGTGCTGGACGCCTCGTTCTCGTTCGACGGCGTGATCGGCGCCTTTGCCATCACCAGCGATGTCGTGATCATCATGCTGGGCCTGGCCATCGGCGCCATGTACGTGCGTTCGCTGACGGTCTACCTGGTGCACAAGGGCACGCTGGACGAGTTCATTTACCTCGAACATGGCGCGCACTATGCGATCGGCATCCTGGCCGTGATCATGTTCGCCAGCGTGAAGTACCACATCCCGGAATGGTTCACCGGCCTGTCGGGCGTGGCGTTCATCGGCGTGTCGCTGTGGTCTTCCTTAAAATACAAGAAATTACATCCTCAGGAGTCTTGATGAGCCGTGTGTTGGTGATTGCCGGTGGCCTGCTGGCCGCCGTGGCGCTGCTGTTTGCAGCATATGCGTGGATGACGTTGAGCTATTCGTATTCGGAGGGCGAGCGCGCCGGGTACCTGCAGAAGTTTTCCAAGCGGGGCTGGATCTGCAAGACCTGGGAAGGCGAGATCCTGCTGACGTCGATGCCGGGCGCGATTCCGGAGAAGTTCGAATTCACCGTGCGCGACGATCAGGTGGCCAGCCAGATCGCCGCCGCCGCCGGCAAGCGCGTGGTGCTGCACTATGCGCAGCACAAAGGCGTGCCTACTTCCTGCTTTGGCGATACCCAGTATTTTGTGGAATCGGTGACGGTGCAGCCATAACCCCGGCACGGCGGGTCTGACCCTGCCTTACCGGGGTTAGCGCCCGCGCCACACGGCGCCGGCCGTCTCCTTCAGGCGCCCGATCACATCGCGCGCCATGGTTTCCGAATGCTCGTCGGACGGATGCGCCGCGCGCTCTTCCATCGCATTCAGCATGTTCTGCGCCGCATGCTGGCGCCGCGTTTCCTGCTCCAGCAAGCGCTTTTTCGCCTCCACCATGGCCGCGGTCGTCGCCGCCACCTTGCGCTGCATCTCGGCATGCGCGTGGACGGTATCGACCAGGGTCTTCTGCTCCGCCAGCTTGGCCCACTCGGCCTGATTGGCCGCTTCTTCGGCCTGCTCGCGCTGGCGCGCCACTTCCACCAGCTGCTCTTCCGCATCGGCGCGCGACTTGGCGGCCGCGGCAGCCTGCTTCTCCAGCTCCAGGCGCGCTTCGATGGCCTTGGCCGCGCGCACTTCGGCGGCATTGGCGGCGCGCTGCTGCACCAGTTTCTGGTCGATCAGGGCCAGCGTCTCGCGCTCCTTGGCCACGAATTCCAGCTCGGACTTGAGCAGCGATTCCTCGGCCGCGGCACGGGCCTGTTCGGCCTGCGCCCGCTCGGCCTGCACCTTGCCCAGCTCCGCCGCCAGGCGCGCCTGGGCCGCGGCCGCTTCGGCGGCGGCAGCCTTGTTGGCGGCGTCGTGTTCCATCTGCTGCGCCATTGCGCGCACCGCGGCAGCTTCCTGCTCGGCCGCCTGCTGCAGACGGGCGTCGGCAGCGGCCTTGCGGCGCGCCTCGGCAGCGCCCGCGCGCTCGGCGTCGGTGCGCGCCACGGCGGCGGCGCCGGCCAGCTCCTCGGCGGCGATCCGTTCATTCATGGCTTCCAGCGCGGCCTGCTCGGCGGCGGCGCGGGCGCGCTCGGCATCGGCCAGGCGCACGGCGGCGGCGGCCTTTTCCTGCGCCAGCGCATTGGCCTGCTCGGCGGCGGCCAGTTGCGCCGCCACGGCATCGCGCTCGATCGCTTCGGCGGCCGCCTGTTCGGACGCCACGGCGGCGGCGCGCGCGGACAGGTCGCGGCGTTCGGCGGCAGCCACGCTGGCGCGCTGGTGTTCATCGGCCTCGATGCGGGCCTGCTCGGCGGCGGCCAGTTCGGCCTGTTCGCGTAGCTTGGCCTGCTCCAGCGCCACGGCTTCCGCTTCCATGCGGGCGCGGGTTTCGAATTCGGCCTGCTGCTCGGCTTCCACGCGCGCCATGGCGATGGCGTGCAACTGGCGGTCGCTCTCGATGCGGCGCTCGGTGGCGGCGATGATCTGGGCATCGGCGTCGCGGCGCGCCTGGGCAGTGGTGGCCGCCATCGCTTCCATGCGCTCGCGGTGCTGGGCGGCGTCGCGGATTTCCTTCTCGGTCTGCAGGCGCAGGTGCAGCGACTGGGCGGCGCTGCGGTCCGATTCCGCCTTGGCCAGGGCGATCAGTTCGCGCTCCTGCTCCAGGTGGGCCAGGGCGCGGGCTTCCTCCAGCGCGCGCACTTCGGCGGCGGCGCGCTTGAAGGAGGCCTCCAGCGCGACCTGGTCGGCGCGTTCGCGCTGACGCGTCGCGGCCAGCGCTTCCGCTTCGGCCTGGGCCAGTTGTTCCGCCGTCATGCGGGCGCCGTGCTCCTGGCGCTCGCGTTCGCGCGCCATGGCAGCCATGCGCGCATCGGCCGAGGCCACGCCCACCACTTCCTCGCGGGCGGCCTGCACGGCGGCGGCGCGTTCGGCGGCCTGCAGGCGGGCCTGCTCGGCCTGCATGGCCAGTTCCTCGGCAGCCTTGCTGGCCAGCTCGGCCAGTTTCTCTTCCTCGGCCACCTGCTCGGCGGCGCGGCGGCGGCTCGCCTCTTCCGCCTTGGCGCGCTGCTCGGCAGCCAGGCGCACCTGGACATCGGCGTCCACGCGGGCGCGCAATTCGGCGGTTTCCTGCTTGACTGCTTCCAGCCGCGCCACGCTGGCGGAAGCGGCGGCGCGCAAGGTGTCCAGGCGTTCCTGGTTGGCCTTGATGGCTTCTTCGGCCGCTTCGGCATTCTGCATCGCGGCCGCGGCGGCGGCGGCATCGAGGGCGGCGCGGTCTTCGGCCAGCGCACGGGCGCGCGATTCGGCCACGGCGCGCGACTCGGCGGCGCAAGCGGCCTTCGCCTCCGCTTCGACGCGCGCGATGGCGGCCTGGATGGCCTTCATCTCGGCTTTCTCATGCTCGGCGCGGTCGCTGACGACTTCGGAGGTAGGAGGCATTGGTACTTGCATGAGGTTCTCGCTAGGCTTTGGGGGTGATGTTGCCATTATGGTTGAGTCCTCCCGATATCAAGCGCGGGAGAAAGGCCCGAGTTGCCCGCCAATTCTCCGTTTTGATCCGCGCCCTGCCCCCGGCTTAGCGGGTGTCCCTCAGACCGGCCAGAGCGGCGGCTCGTCCATCAGCGCGATTTGCTCGCGCAATTCGAGGATGCGATCTTGCCAGTAGCGTTGTGTATTAAACCACGGAAAAGCGGCCGGGAACGCAGGATCGTCCCAGCGCCGCGCCAGCCAGGCCGAGTAGTGGATCAAGCGCAACGTGCGCAGCGCTTCCACCAGGTACAGCTCGCGCGGGTCGAACTCGCGGATGTCTTCATACCCCGCCAGGATATCGCCCATCTGGCGCACCATGTCGCTGCGCTCGCCCGACAGCATCATCCACAAATCCTGCACGGCCGGCCCCATGCGCGCGTCGTCGAAGTCGACGAAATGCGGGCCGGCGTCGGTCCACAGCACGTTGCCGCCATGGCAATCCCCGTGCAGGCGGATCGACGCCACGTCGCCCGCCCGCGCGTAACAGCGCCGCACACCGTCCAGCGCCTGGTCCACCACCGAGCGCCAGGGCGCCACCAAGTCCGGCGGCAGGAAACCGCTGGCCAGCAGCCAGTCGCGCGGCTCCTCGCCGAACGTGCCCACGTCCAGCGCCGGGCGCGTGGTAAAGGGCCGCGCGGCGCCGGCCGCGTGAATGCGGCCGATGAAGCGCCCGGTCCATTCCAGCACCTTCGGGTCGTCCAGCTCCGGCGCGCGCCCGCCATGGCGCGGGAAGACGGCGAAGCGGAAGCCTTCGAACGTGTGCAGGGTGCGCCCGTCGCGCGTCATGGCCGGCACGGCCGGCACTTCGCGCTCGAGCAGTTCCTGCACGAAGGCATGCTCCTCCAGGATTTGCGCATCGCTCCAGCGCGCGGGGCGGTAGAACTTGGCCACCACGGGCGGGCCCTCCTCCATGCCGACCTGGTAGACCCGGTTTTCGTAGGAATTCAGCGCCAGCAGGCGGCCATCGCCATACAGGCCGATGCTGGCCAGGGCGTCGAGCACTTTGTCAGGACTCAGTTCAAGGAATGGATGCGTCATTCTCGCTATTGTAAGGGCCAGGGCGTATACTGTCGCCCTTCGACCCAATATAAAAGAGCGATACGCCATGCAACTCGACCAGCCATTGACCGACAAAGAATTCGACGAACTCGACTCCTTCCTGCTGGGCGACCAGAGCCCGGAGGATTCCATGACGATGGACCACCTGCACGGTTACCTGACCGCCATCGCCATCGGCCCGGAGCCGATCACCCCCGCCGAATGGCTGCCGAGCATCTGGGGCGAGGACCGCAAGGATGGTCCGAAGTTCAAGAACCCGAAGCAGGAAGAGCGCATCTACAACCTGATCACCCGCTTCATGAACGAAGTGCTGGTCACCTTTGAAGTGGCGCCAAAGGAATTCGAACCGCTGTTCGTCGAGCACGAGCACGAAGGCAAGACCCTGCTGAACGCCGAAGCGTGGTGCTGGGGCTTCTGGGAAGGCATGGAGCTGCGCGCGGGTTCCTGGGACGAGATCTGGGAGTCGGAAGCGGGCCCGCTGATGCGCCCGATCTACCTGCTGGGCGCGGACGAGATCAAGGAGGAAGAACTGGCGGAAGTGGAAGACCCCGTCAAAGCCCACCAGCTGGCGCTCGACATCGAGGCCAACCTGCCGGCCATCCACAAGTTCTGGGTGCCGCGCCGCAAGACCGGCGTCACCACGGTCAAGCACGACACGCCAAAGGTCGGCCGCAACGACGACTGCCCCTGCGGAAGCGGCAAGAAATACAAGAAGTGCCACGGCGCTGAGAATCCGTGACTATTTATAAAAAATAAAGATTGACCCCCGTTTATCTTTATTTTTATGCTCACTCCGCTGTACAACAACATCAATTAACAGTGGAGGAAGACAATGAAAAAGCTGTTCGCGGCATTTCTGTTCGCCGTTGGCATGGGCGCCAGCCTGAGTGCGGCCGCCGGTTCATGCGAATACTGGTGCGCCGTTGACCTGGAAAACTGCTCCGAAGACGGTAACGACTATTTCACTTGCTACGCCCAGTGGGAACGTTGCTGGACCAGCTGCGGTAACGACATTCCTTAAGTTGCGACCATCCTCGGGGGAACCATGAAAAAACTGTTTGTCGCTTTTCTGTTTGCCGCAGGTGTGGGCGCCAGCGTCACTGCCGTCGCCGGCGACCGTGGCTGCGAGTATGTCTGCCGTGTCGACCGCGACGCCTGCCTGCAGCAGGCAGGCGACGATTGGGAAGCACGCCAGGGGTGCTATGACTGGTGGGAAAATTGCTGGGTTGGCTGCGGCAACATGATCCCATGAAAAAGCTCATCGCCACCTTCCTGTTTGCCGTCGGCGCAGGCGTCAGCTTCACCGCCGCCGCCACCAGCTGCGAGTACATGTGCGGCAAGGCCTACCGCTACTGCATGAACAGTGCGGCCGACGACGCCGACGCCCAGGCGGCCTGTTACGACGCCTTCGAAAACTGCAATCAGTCCTGCAGCTGAAAGCAAGCCCCGCCAACGCGGGGTTTTTTTTCGCCTGCCGTCCAGGAACGGGCGCATCCACTAGCAAGTTGCTACGAAGTAAAAACTTTTGCACATCGTCCTGGTCCCGCTGTAGACTTGTCTTGCAGTGGCAGGTCTTTCCGAATCGATCCCAGCCAGGAGCGGTGAACCGAGAATGCAAATTGTCCCTAGCGCCTTACCAGCCATCCCTGTCCTTGTGTGCCGCAGTGGCGGCCGCGTCTGCGCCCTGCCCCTGTCCCACGTCAGCGAAACGCTGCGCCCCCTGCCCGTAACGCCCTTGCCCGGCGTCGATGCCTGCGTGCTCGGCGTGACCACGCTGCGCGGCCAGGCCGTGCCGGTCGTGGCGCTGGCGGCCCTGCTGGGCGCAGCGCTCGGCGAGCCAGGCCGTTTCATCAGCCTGCGCCTGGGCCAGCGCATGGCCGCCCTGGCCGTCGATGACGTGGTCGGCGTGCGCGCCCTACCCACCGCCATGCTGGAAGAAACGCCGCCGCTGCTCGATGGTGGCGCCGAAGCACAGCTGGCCGGCATCGGGGCGCGCGACGCCGAACTGCTGCTGGTGCTGCGCGCGGCGCGCGTGGTGCCGGAGGCGGTGTGGCAAGCACTGGACGCGCCGGCGGAAGTGCAATGAACGCCCTCGCCGCGACGCAGGAAGTGGCGCGTTTCCGGGCCTTGCTGGCCGACCGCCTCGGCCTGGCCTTCGATGAACACAAGCTGGCCACCTTGGCGCGCGTACTCGACAGCTGTGGCGGCGACCGCCAGCGCATCCTGGCCGACCTGGCGGGCAGCGCGCCGCCGGACAGCCTGCTGGCCCGGCTGGCGTCCGAACTGACCGTCACCGAAACCTACTTCTACCGCAGCGGCGACCAGTTGCGCGCCTTTGCCGAGCTGGCGCTGCCGCAGCGCCAGCAGGTGCGCGGGCAGGTGCAGGTGCTGTCGGCCGGCTGCGCGTCGGGCGAGGAGCCCTACACGCTGGCCATGCTGGCCCGCAGCTGCGGGCGCGAGGCGGGCGTGGCGCTGTATGCCTTCGACGCCAATCCGGCCATGCTGGCGCGCGCCGAACGCGGGCACTACTCCACTTGGGCGATGCGCGAAATGCCGCCGGACTTGCGCACGGCCTGGTTCCGCCATGAGGGCGAGCAGTACCTGCTGGCGCAGGACATCCGCCGCGCGGTGCACTTCGAGCAGCGCAACCTGGCGCTGGACGACCCGCAGTTCTGGCAGCCGGGCCGCTTCGACATCGTCTTCTGCCGCAATGTGCTGATGTACTTCACTCCGGCCCAGGCGCAGGCGGCCGTGGCGCGCATCGCGCACGCCATGGCGCCCGGCGGCTACCTTTTCCTGGGGCATGCGGAAACCCTGCGCGGCCTGTCCAACGATTTCAACCTGTGCCATACGCACGGCACCTTCTACTACCAGCGCAAGGACCAGCTGGAGCACGCGCCGCCGTTGGCGGTGGCCGCCCCCGTCGCGCGCGCGCAGCCCGTGGCGCCCGACCCCATGTGGGCGGAGCAGATCGGGCGCGCCAGCCGCCGCATCGATGTCCTGGCCAGCAGTACGCGGCCGGCCGCGCCGGCCGTCCATTCCGCCCCCGACCTGCAGCTGGCCCTGGCCAGCCTGCACGAGGAGCGCTTCAGCCAGGCGCTGGAACACATCGGCAACCTGGCGCCGCACCACGCCGACGATCCCGACGTGCTGCTGCTGAAGGCCGTCACCCTGGTGCAGGCCGGTGCCGTGGCCAAGGCGCGCGAAGCCTGCGCGCAGTTGCTGGCGCGCGACGCGCTGCATGCGGGCGCGCATTACGTGCTCGCCCTGTGCGAGGAAATGGCGGGCGAACTGGAAGGGGCGCTGGACCACTACCAGGGCGCCTCCTACCTGGCGCCCGGCTTTGCCATGGCGCGCCTGCAGGCGGGCCGCCTGCTGCGCCGCCTGGGCCAGCCGGAAGCGGCGCGGCGCGAACTGGAACTGGCCGGCCAGTTGCTCGAAGGCGAGGATGCCGCGCGCCTGCTGCTGTTCGGCGGCGGCTTCCCGCGCGCTGCCCTGCTGGCGCTGTGCCGCGCCGAACTGGCGGCGCTGGGAGGGGCGCCATGACCGGACAAAACGTGCTGGCAGCCAGCGCGCGCGCCCTGCGCGAGGAATTCGACCGCGCCTTCGCCCTGGCCCCGTCCGAGCCCGAAGCCGGGGCGCAGCAGCTGCTGGCCATCCGCGCCGGCGGCCAGCCCTATGCGCTGCGCCTGGCGGCGATCCGCGGCCTGCATGTGGACCGGCGCGTGCTGTCGATGCCCTCGCGCCTGCCCGAGCTGCTCGGGCTGACCGGCGTGCGCGGCCAGGCCGTGCCCGTGTTCGACCTGGCCGCCCTGCTTGGCCAGCCGCCGCAGCGCGCGCCGCGCTGGCTGGTCCTGGCCGCCGGGCGCCACAGCGCAGCCTTCGCCTTCGAGCAGTTCGATGCCTACCACGCGGTGCGCCCAGGCGATTGGCTGGCAGCGCCCGCCCACGCCTTTGTGGAAGCTTCGGTGCGCCTGGACGACGCGCCGCGGCCGCTACTGAGCCTGCAATCCTTGATCGACGACCTGGAACGGCGCTGCCTGCGCCTGGGGAGCATGAAACCATGAATGGAACCTGGACTTTCGGACGCAAACTGGCCGCCGGCTACGCGGTGATGGCCTTGCTGGCGCTCCTGATCAGCGTAGTGGCCATCGTGGCGCTGCGCACCGCCGTGGCGGGCCAGGAACGGGTGATCAACACCAATGCCCAGGTCATGCTCGACGTGGAGCGCTGCAACGGCCTGGCCGAGCGCATGTCGGCCAATGTGCGCGGCTACCTGCTCTCGCAGGAGCGGCGCTTCCTCGACGGCTATGGCGACGCGCGCGGCGACTTCTTCAAGGCCACGGCGCGCATCCGCAGCCTGCTCGACCGCGACAGCGGGCAGCAGGCGCTGGCCGAAGTGGAGCGCAGCGCCAATGCCTACCGCGAGGCGGCCGAGCGCATCCTGGCGCTGGCCGACACCCGTCCGGGCGCGGCGGAACTGGTGCGCGCCTTCGACGAGCGCGTGCTGCCCGCGCGCGAGCAGATGGCCAAGGCGCTGGCGGTGCTCGACGCACAGGAGGAGCAGCAGCTGGTGCAGGCCAAGCGCGACGCGGCCGACCTGACCGCCAGCGCCGCCATGGGCGTCACCGTGCTGGCGGCCGTGCTGCTGGTGCTGGCCGTGGCGCTGGCGGTGCTGCTCTCGCGCACCCTGGGGCGCCAGATCGGCGCGGCGGTGGGCCACGTGCAAAGTTCGTCGGCCGAGCTGCAGGCGGCGGCCAGCCAGCAGGCCTCCGGCGCCAAGGAGCAGGCAGGGGCCATGAGCGAGATCAGCACCACCATCAGCGAACTGGTGGCCACCTCGCGCCAGATCGCCGAAAGCGCCCAGCGCGTGGCGCAGATCGCGGAGCAGACCGCGCAGGGCGCCAGGTCGGGCGACGCCATCGTCAACCAGGGACAGGAGGCCATCGCCGGCATCCGGCGTCAGATCGACACGGTGGTCAGCCACATGCTGGACCTGGGGCGCAAGTCGCAGGAAATCGGCGCCGTGCTCGATATCGTGTCCGAGCTGGCCGAGCAGACCAACATCCTGGCCATCAACGCCACCATCGAGGCTTCCGGCGCGGGCGAGGCGGGCAAGCGCTTTGCCGTGGTGGCGGAGGAAATCCGCAAGCTGGCCGACCGGGTGGCCGCTTCCACCAAGGGCATCCGCGGCCAGATCGATGACGTGCGCGGCGCCGTCAACACCACCGTGATGGCCACCGAAGGCGGTGCCAAGGCGGTCGACGCCGGGGCACGCCAGTTTGCCGAGGTGGCGGCGGCCTTCCGCCAGATCGCCGAACTGGTGGTGACCACCACCGAGGCGGCGCGCGAGATCGAGCTCTCGACCAAGCAGCAGGCCAGCGCCGCCGAGCAGGTGCGCATCGCCGTCACCGACGTGGCGCAGGCCACGCAGGAGACCGAGGCCAGTTCGGCGCAAACGCTGCAGACGGCATCCCAGCTGGCGACGCTGTCGCTGGACCTGCGCCGCCTGGTGCAGCCGCAGGCCGGCGCCGCCTGAACGAGGCAGCCATGGCCGGCGATCCCTACCGCTACTTCCGCATCGAGGCGCGCGAGCTGCTCGAGCAGCTCAGCGCCGGGGTACTGGCGCTGGAAGGCGCGCAGGACGGCGCCGCGCCTGCCGATGCGGCCGGCGTGGCGCGCCTGCTGCGCCTGGCCCACACGCTGAAAGGCGCGGCGCGCGTGGTGCGGCAGGCGGAAATCGCCGACCTGACGCATGGCGTGGAGGACTTGCTGGCGCCCTTGCGCGAAGGCGGCGCGGCGCTGGCGCGCGGCGCCGCCGACCAGCTGCTGGCCGCGCTCGACCGCATCGGCGCCCTGCTCGAGCGGCTGCCGCGCCCGGACGCGGCGCCCGCGCCCGGCGCCGCCGCAGCAGCGCCGGCCGTCCCCGACACCCTGCCGCAGGCGCCGCCGCGCCTGGCGCGCGCCGACCTGGTGGAAGTCGACGCCCTGCTCGAAGGGCTGGGCGAGATCGGCGGCGAGCTGGAAGGCATGCGCCGCCTGGCCGGCCAGCTCGACGCGGCCACGCGCAGTACGGCGTCGCTGGCGCCCGGCCTGGCGCGCCAGCGGCTGGCGCAGATGGAACGCGCGCTGGCCGATGGCATCGAACGCATCGACCGCGAGCTGCGCCAGGCGCGCGACGCGGCCGAGCGCCTGCGCCTGGTGCCCGCCGCCAGCATGTGCGGCGTGCTCGAGCGCGCGGCACGCGACGCCGCCCAGGGCCTGGGCAAGCAGGTCGCCTTCGAGGCGGCGGCCGGCAGCCTGCGCCTGGAGGGCGACGTGCTGGAACTGGTGCTGGGCAGCCTGGTGCAGCTGGTGCGCAACGCCGTGGCGCACGGCATTGAAACGCCGGCCGAACGGCGCGCCGCCGGCAAGCAGCCGGCCGGGCGCATCGCCTTTGCCGCCGGACGGCGCGGCACGCGCGCCTGGTTCCGCTGCAGCGACGACGGGCGCGGGGTCGACCTGGCCGCGGTGCGGGCGGCGCTGGCGCGGCGCGGCGCGCCGGCGGGCGAACTGGACGGACTGGACGCGGGCCAGCTGCTGGCGCGCCTGTTCGAGGGCGGCATCAGCACGCGCGGCGCGGTCTCGGAACTGGCCGGGCGCGGCGTAGGACTGGACGTGGTGCGCGATGCCATGGCGCGCCTGGGCGGCACGGTGCATGCCAGCAGCGGCGCCGGCGGCACGATGGTCGAGCTGCAGGTGCCCATGTCGCTG
This sequence comes from Pseudoduganella sp., assembly GCA_021323265.1. Taxonomy (GTDB): domain Bacteria; phylum Pseudomonadota; class Gammaproteobacteria; order Burkholderiales; family Burkholderiaceae_D; genus Rugamonas. Next base: position 52,224 of record JAJTCO010000038.1, read on the forward strand.
GCGGCGCTCGACGTGCTGATGGTGGAGGCCGAGGGGCGCCTGCTGGCCCTGCCCCTCGACGCCGTGCGCGGCACGGTGCGCGTGGCGCAGGACCAGGTGCTGGCCGCTGCCGACGGCGCGGCCATCGAGTACGGCGGCCAGGTGCTGGCCTTCCGCCCGCTGGAACTGGGCCTGGGCACGGCGCGCGCCGGCCACGGCCGGCGCGCCATGAGCGCCGTCGCCCTGGCCCCGGCCCAGGGCGCGGCCAGCGCGGTCGGCGTGACGCGCCTGGCCGGGGTGGAAAGCGTGGTGTTGCAGCCGCCGCCGCCGCTGGCGGCAGCCGAGGCCAGCGTGCTGGGCCTGTACCTGGACGACGCGGGCGACCCCGGCATCGTGCTCGACCCGGAACACCTGGCGCCGGCCCTGGCGGCGCGCGCCAACGCCGGCGCGGGCGCGGGGGCACCGGCCAAGCCGATCCTGGTGGTGGACGATTCGCTCACCACGCGCATGCTCGAGTGCTCGATCCTGGAGGCGGCCGGCTACAGCGTGGCCATGGCCGCCAGCGCCGAGGAGGGCCTGGCCATGGCGCTGCAGCGCGACTTCGGCCTGGTGCTGGTGGACGTGGAAATGCCCGGCATGGACGGCTTCACCTTCATCGAAAAGGCGAGCGCCGACCCGGCGCTGCGCCACCTGCCCTGCATCCTCGTCACCTCGCGCGACAGCCCGCAGGACCGCGCGCGCGCCGTGCAGGCCGGCGCGCGCGGCCATATCGTCAAGGGCGAATTCGACCAGGCGCAATTCCTGCGCCAGGTCGGGGAACTGGTGCAGCCATGAGCCGCCTGCGCGTACTGGTGGTGGACGATTCGCTGACCATGCGCCGCTTCCTGTGCGAGGCGGTGGCGGCCGATCCCGGCTGCGAACTGGTGGGCGAGGCGGCCGACGGCAAGCAGGCCATCGAGCTGTGCCAGCAGCTGCGGCCCGACGTCATTTCGCTCGACATGATGCTGCCCGTGATGAGCGGCATGGCGGCCACGGAGTTCATCATGGCCTACGTGCCCACGCCGATCCTGGTGGTGTCGGCCTCCACCAACCGCGGGGAGCTGTTCAAGACCTACGAGGCGCTGGCGGCCGGCGCCGTCGACGCCTTCGAGAAGCCGCGCGCCGAGGAGGACAGCGCGGCCTGGTGCGCCCGCTATACCGCGCAGCTGCGCCTGGTGGCGCGCGTGCGCGTGCTGACCCACGTGCGCGGGCGCCTGCGCAGCGCCGATGCCGCCGCCATTCCCGCAGCGCAGAGCGTGCCGACCACGCGCGGCGCGGCGCGGCCGCTGGTGACGGCCATCGGCGCCTCCACCGGCGGCCCGCGCGCCGTGGTGCAGGTGCTGCACGCCATCCCGCCCAACCTGCCCATGCCGCTGCTGATGGTGGTGCACATCGGCGAGCCGTTCGGCAGCGCCTTTGCCGACTGGCTCGACGGCCAGACCGCGCATCGCGTGCGCATGGCGCGCGACGGCGAGTTGCTGGACGCGTCGGCCGTGCGCCTGGCGCCGCCGGGCCGCCACCTGCGCCTGCGCGGACGGCGCCTGTACCACGATGACGGGCCCGAACGCCATTCCTGCAAGCCCTCGGTGGACGTGCTGTTCGAATCATTGGCGCAGGAATGCGGCGCCGCCTGCGCCGCCGCCCTGCTGACCGGCATGGGCGCCGACGGGGCGCGCGGCCTGGCCGCCATCCGCGCCGCCGGCGGCGTCACCATCGCCCAGGACGAAGCCACCAGCGTGGTATACGGCATGCCGCGCGAAGCGGCGCGCCTGAATGCGGCGCAGCGCATCCTGCCGCTCGAGGCCATCGGGCCGGCGCTGGCAGCGCTGGCGGCAGCGGAGGCCACATGAACGCGCGCGTGCTGATCGTCGACGACAGCCTGACGGTGCGGGCCGACCTGCAGGAAGCGTTTGCCGAGCGCGGCATCGAAACGGCCTGCGCAGAAACCCTGGCCGAGGCGCGCGCCGCATTGGCGCAGCCGGGCATCGGCCTGCTGATCCTGGACGTGCTGCTGCCCGACGGCGACGGCATCGAACTGCTGCGCGAACTGCGCGCCGGCGGTGCCACGCTGCCGGTGCTGGTGCTCTCGACCGAGGCCCAGGTGGCCGACCGGGTGCGCGGGCTGGCCACCGGTTCCTCCGACTACGTGGGCAAGCCGTACGACCGCGATGCCCTGGTGGCGCGCGCCGCCACCCTGCTCGAGCGCCAGCGCGGCAGCGCTGCCCCGCACAGCGAAGCTGCCGTCCTGGTGATCGACGACAGCCTGACCTTCCGCGAACACCTGGCCGCGCAGCTGCGCGAGTCGGGTTTCGCGGTGGAGGTGGCCGGCTCCGGCGAGGAAGGCTTGCGCAGCATGGCGCGGCGGCGGCCGGCCGCGGTGGTGGTGGACGGCGTGCTGCCCGGCATGGACGGCGCCGAAGTGGTGCGCACGCTGCGCCTGGACGCGGCCCTGCGCGGCCTGCCCTGCGTGCTGCTGACGGGCTCGAGCGACGAGCGCGCCGAGCTGCGCGCGCTCGACTCGGGCGCCGACGCCTTCGTGCGCAAGGACGAGGACATCGAACTGATCCTGGCGCGCGTGCGCGCCGTGCTGCGCAAGTCGGCCGACGCCGCGCACGAGCGGCACGACAGCCTGCTGGGGGCCAAGCGCATCCTGGCCGTGGACGACAGCCCGACCTTCCTCGACCAGCTGGCGCAGACCCTGACCGGCGAAGGCTACGACGTGGTGCTGGCCAACTCGGGCGAGGAGGCGCTGGCCATGCTGGCGGTGCAGTCGGTCGACTGCATCCTGCTCGACCGCCTGATGCCCGGCCTGAGCGGCACCGAGACGTGCCGCCGCCTGAAAGAGAACCCGGCCACGCGCGACCTGCCCTTGATCATGCTGACGGCGGCCGAGGACCGCGCCGCGATGATCGAAGGCCTGGCCACCGGCGCCGACGACTACGTGCTCAAGTCCAGCGAGTTCGACGTGCTCAGGGCGCGCGTGCGGGCCCAGCTGCGGCGCAAGCAGTTCGAGGACGAGAGCCGGCGCATCCGCGCCGAACTGGCGCGCCAGGCGCTGGAGGCGGCCGAGATGCGCGCCGCGCGCGAACTGATGGAAAGCCGCACCGAGCTGCTGCGCCAGCTCGAGCAGCGCAACGGCGAACTGGAAACCATGGTGGCCGAGCTGCGCGAACACGAACGCGAGATCGCGGAAAAGAACCGCCAGCTGGAGCAGGCCGACCGCCTGAAGTCGGAGTTCCTGTCGAACATGTCGCACGAGCTGCGCACGCCGCTCAACGCCATCATCGGCTTTTCCGACCTGCTGGCCGGCGGCATCGTCGGCAGCCTGACGCCGACCCAGCAGAACTGCGTCAACCACGTCTCGGCCAGCGGCAAGCACCTGCTGGCGCTGATCAATGACATCCTCGACCTGTCCAAGGTGGAGGCGGGCATGATGGAGCTGCACCTGGACGCGGGCAACCCCAACGAGTTGCTGGAGGGCGCCTTCGACATCGTGCGCGAAGTGGCCGGCAAGCGCCACGTCAGCCTGCAGTTCGAACCGGCCGCCGGCGTCGGGCAGATGATGCTGGACCAGCGCAAGTTCAAGCAGATGGTCTACAACCTGCTCTCGAACGCGGTCAAGTTCTGCCGCGAAGGCGGCAGCGTGCGCCTGGCCGCCAGCGTGGTGGGCGACGCGGCGCTGCGCGACGGCCCGCGCCCCGACCTGCCCTCGCGCACGCTGGAAGCGCCGCCCGGGCCTTTCCACCAGTGGCTGCAGGTGCTGGTGAGCGACGACGGCGACGGCATCGCGGCCGACGACCTGGCGACGCTGTTCCAGGCCTTCCGCCAGATCGATTCCTCGATGTCGCGCCATCACGAAGGCACCGGCCTCGGGCTCTCGCTGGTAAGCCGGCTGGCCGGGCTGCACGGCGGCACGGTGGGCGTGTCCAGCGCGCCCGGCCAGGGCGCCCATTTCGCCTTCTGGCTGCCCCTGCGCCTGCCGCAGGCCGAGACGGCGCCGGCCTGCGCGCCGACGGGCAAGCGCGCGCTGGTGGTGGAGGACGACCCGGCGGCGGCCGACCTGCTGCGCCTGCAGCTCGAAGGCGCCGGCTTCAGCGTCAGTTGCGCGGCCGATGCCGCCAGCGCGCTGGCGCAGGCGCGCGCCGCGCCGCCCGACCTGATCACCCTCGACCTGCTGCTGCCCGACGCCAGCGGCTGGTCGGTGCTGCAGCAGCTGCGCGCCGAGCCGGGATTGGAGCAGGTGCCGGTGGTGGTGGTGTCGATCCTGGACGAGGAGATGCGCAGCTGCCTGCTGGGTGCCGCCCACTTCCTGCCCAAGCCGATGCGCCAGGAAGACCTCAACCGCGCCCTGTACGCGCTGGGCCTGGGCGCCGAACAGTCCAAGGCGCCGCACGTGGTGCTGGTGGACGAAAGCGCCAACAGCGTCAGCCTGCGCGCCGCCCTGGCTGGACTGAACTACCAGGTCAGCTACTACGCCGACGGCCCGCAGGCGATGGCCGCCGCGCGCGCCGGCCAGGTCGACCTGCTGGTGCTGGGCCCCATGCGCGACGAGGCCGGCGGCATGGCCCTGCTCGACGCGCTGCGCTCGGACGCGCACCTGCCGCCGCCGGTGCTGGTGCTGTCCGAGCGCCAACCCGGCGCCCACGCCAAGCCAGGCCTGCCGCATGGCGGCCTGGACGCCCGCCAATTCCTGCACGAAGTCGGGCGCGCCCTGCACGCCCGGGAGAGGACGCCATGGCCCGCATCCTGATCATCGAAGACTCGCCGGCCAACATGGACCTGGCGACGGTGCTGCTCTCGAGCGCCGGACACGAACTGTTCCACGCCGAGCGCGCCCTGCCCGGCATCGAGATCGCGCGCACGCAAGCGCTGGACCTGATCCTGATGGACATTCACATGCCCGAGATGGACGGCATCAAGGCTGCCGGCATCCTGCGCGCCGACCCGCGCACGCAGGCCATCCCCCTGGTGGCGCTGACGGCGCTGGCCATGAAGGGCGACCGCGAACGCCTGATCGGCGCCGGCTTCGACGACTACATCGAAAAGCCGATCGACTACCGCAAATTCCTGCTGCAGGTGGCGCAGCTGACCAGCTGATACGCCGTGCATGGCGCCCAATGCGGTGCTATACTCGCTGCCCATGCACACCCATCCCGCACAGCAGCGCAACCAGCATCGCCACGGCAAGCGCCTGTGGCATTGGCTGCTGGCGCTGTGCGCGATCGTGTTTGCCCTGCAGCTGCTGGCCGCGTCCTCGCACAGCCACGGCGTGGCCGACCAGCTCGACGGCTGCGTGGCGTGCCAGGTGACGAACCACCTGCCGGCCGACGTGCCTGGCACGCCGCCCACCCTGCTGGCCGTCTTCCTTGCCGTCGCCTACGTGCTGGCGCGCCTGCCGGCCGCGCAGGCGCACATTGCACCGCCGAGCTACCTGATCCCTCCGCGGCAAGCGCCGCCCGCCATCGCTTCGTGACCTGAACGCCCCTGCCTGCGCGCAGGGTTCCCAGCCACGCCCGCGGCCCGCCGCCGCTATCGACGATGCACAAGACCCGAGGCACCCGCGTGCCGTCGCGGCCACTTGCCCACGCCGCCCTGATCGCCCTGCTGGCGACGGCGCTGCTGCTGGCAATGGCCGCCGGCCTGCGCCACCGCATTACCCACGCCTGGCCCGCCACGGCGGATGCCGCCGCGCCCGATCCGGCGCCGGCGCACTCCTGCCTGGCGTATGACGCCGCCACGCTGGCCGAGCCCTTGCCGGCCGCCCTCCGCGCGCCGCCGCGCCCTGCGGCGCAGGCCCGCGCATGCGCCTGCCCGGCGCCCCTGTCGCGCGCCCTGAGCGCCCCGGCGCACTGCCGGGCGCGCGGGCCGCCCGCCGCCGCCTTGCCCTGACCAAGCCACGGCGCCGCCTTTCGCGGCGGCGCATTGATCAAGCAAGACGAGACTGAAAATATGACCAAGAACTACCGCCTGCGCGCCATTCCGGCCGCGCTGGCCCTGCTCGCCCTGGCGGCGCAGGCCGAACCGCTGGAAACCGTGGAAGTCGTGGGCCGCCGCGACTCCGGCAGCTACCTCGCCGACGACGCGCAAGGCAGCAAGAACACCCTGCCGCTGCGCGAGCTGCCGCAAGCGGTGCGCATCATGCCGCGCCAGGTGCTGGACGACCTGGGCGCACTGCGCATCGACGACGCCCTCGATTACGCCGGCGGCGTATCGCGCCAGAACAGCTTTGGCGGCCTGTGGGACAACATCGCCATCCGCGGCCTGGCGGGCGACCCGAACAACGGCATGGCCCTGCTGCTGAACGGCTTCGCCGCCAACCGCGGCGGCATCAACGCGCCGCGCGACACGGCGGCCGTGGAGCGCATCGAGTTCCTGAAAGGCCCGGTGGCGGCGCTGTACGGCGCCAGCGAACCGGGCGGCACGCTCAACATCGTCAGCAAGCGGCCCCTGTGGCGCCCGGCCTACGCGCTGGACGCGGTGCTGGGCAGTTTCGGCCTGCGCCGCGCGGCGCTGGACGCCACCGCGCCGCTGGGCGACGCCCTGGCCTGGCGCCTGAACGCCGTCAGCGAGAAGCGCGACAGCTTCCGCGACCACGTGCAGTCGCGCCGCACCTTGCTGGCGCCCGCGCTCAGCATCAAGGCCGCCCCCGGCACGCGCATCGAGTACCGCGGCGAACTGCTGCGCCACAGCGGCACGCTGGACCGCGGCATCGCCGCCATCGACGGCGTGCTGGGCGCCGTGCCGCGCGAGCGCTTCCTGGGCGAACCGGGCGACGGCGACATCCGCATCTTCAACAGTACGCAGCAGCTGATGCTCGAGCATGCCCTGTCCGACATCTGGCAGCTGCGCGCCGGCCTGCTGTGGAAGCGCGCCCTGCTCGACGGCTACGCCACCGAACCATCGGCCGCGCTCAACGCCGACCAGCGCACGCTGCGCCGCCAGCGCCGCCTGCGCGACTACGGTTCCGACGACCTGGGCCTGCACGCCGAAGTGGCGGGCCGCATCGCACCGGGCCACGAGCTGCTGGCCGGCATCGAAACCTACCGCTTCGATTACGACCTGCGCATGCTGCGCGCCAGCCCGAGCGCCACGGCGCCCTACGCCATCGACGTGCTGGCCCCGGTCTACGGCCAGCCGCTGCCCGTGCCGGCGCTGTTTACCGACACGCTGGAAAAGCAGCGCAACGTCGCGCTCTACGCGCAGGACACGGTGCACCTGGGCCGCCAATGGCGCGTGGTGGGCGGCGTGCGTTTCGACCGCCACGAGCAGACGCTGGCCAACCGCCGCACCGCCAGCGTCGCCAAGCAGACGCCGCACGCCACTTCGCCGCGCATCGGCGCCAGCTACCTGGCCACGCCCGAGTGGACGCTGTTTGCCAACTGGGGCAGCTCGTTCCGCCCCAACACCGGCAGCGACGCCCTTGGCGCCGCCTTCGACCCCGAACGCGGCAGGGCCGCCGAGACAGGCCTGAAATGGGAACAGGCCGGCGGCCGCCTGGGCGCGACGCTGGCCCTGTTCGACATCCGCAAGCGCAACGCCCTCACCACCGACCCGCTGCAGCCGGCGTACTCGGTGGCGGCAGGGGAAGTGCGCAGCCGCGGCCTCGACTTCGACCTGGCCGGCCAGCTTGGCCGCAGCTGGCGCGCCAACGCCAGCGTGTCGCTGGTCGACGCCGAAGTCCTGCGCGACAACATGCTCGAACGCGGCGGCCGCCTGCTCAACGTGCCGCGCGCGAACGGCAGCCTGATGCTGGTGTACGAAGGACGCCTGGCCGGCGGCCAGCGCTTCTCGGCCGGCGGCGGCGTCACCCACACCGGGCGCAGGCTCGGCGAAGCGCGCACCCAGGTTCAGGCCAATGCCGGCGCGCCCGCCTTCGAGCTGCCCGCCTACACCCTGGCGCGCCTGGTCGCGCACTGGCATATCGCGCCGCGCCTGCGCCTTTCGCTCGACATCGACAACCTGTTCGACAAGACCTACTACACCAGTTCCTACCAGCGCACCTGGGTCGCGCCGGGATCGCCGCGCGCGGTGTCAATCGGCCTGCAGGCCACCTACTGAACCAAAGGAGAACACAATGCAACGCATCGCACTCGAAGCGGACGGCCTGACCGTCCGCTACGGCACGGCCACCGTGCTTGACGCCCTGGACCTGCGCGTGACGCAGGGTGAAATCTACGCCCTCCTGGGCGGCAACGGCGCCGGCAAATCCACCACCCTGAACGCCTTCCTCGGCTTTGCGCGCCCGGCCGCCGGCGCGGCGCGGGTGTGCGGCATCGACGCCGCGGCCGACCCGCTGGGCGCGCGCGCCAGCCTGGCCTACGTGCCGGAAAACGTCGCACTGTACGAGCACCTCAGCGCGCGCGAGAACCTGGACTACCTGCTGCGCATGGGTGGCGCCGGCGCGGCTCCCGCCGCCATCGAATCGGCGCTGGCAGACGTCGGGCTGGCGCAAGCCGCCTGGGACCGGCGCCTGGCCGGCTACTCCAAGGGCATGCGCCAGAAGGTGGCCATCGCCCTGGCGCTGGCGCGCGCCGTGCCGGTGCTGCTGCTGGACGAACCGACCACTGGCCTGGACCCGCACGCCACCAGCGAGTTCAACGCCCTGCTGCTCAAGCTGCGCGGCCAGGGCGTGACCATCTTCATGGTCACGCACGACCTGCTGGGCGCGGCCGAAGTGGCCGACCGCATCGGCTTCCTCGACCACGGCCGCATCGCGCACGAACTGGCCGCGCACGGGCCGCAACGTTTTGACGTGCAGCAGCTGTTCCAGCGCTACGCCGACGCGCGGAGGGCGGCATGAAGCCCGGCTTCGCCCGCACCGCCTGGCGCGTCGCGCGGGAGGAATGGCGCGCGCTGCGGCGCAGCCAGGCCGCCGTGGCCGCGGCGCTCCTGCTGCTGGTGCTGACGCTGGCCGCCATCTTCGTCAGCCTGGAACGCGCGCACGCGGTCCAGGCCGAGCGCACCCGCTTCCAGCACAGCGCCGACGAACAATGGAACAGCCAGCCGGACCGCCACCCGCACCGCGTGGTGCACTATGGCCACTACGTGTTCCGCCCGCTGACCGCGCTCGCCTTCTTCGACTTCGGCGTGGCGCCCTTCACCGGCAGCACGCTGTACCTGGAAGGCCACCGCCAGAACAGCGCCAACTTCAGCGACGCCGGCCAGTCCTCCCTGCTGCTGCGCTTCGGCCAGCTGACGCCCGCCTTCGTGCTGCAGGTGCTGGCCCCGCTGCTGCTGGTGTTCCTCGCCTTCGGCGCCCTGGCGCGCGAACGCGAACGGGGCCAGTTGCGGCTGATGCTGGCGCATGGCGTCAGCGGCGGCGCCCTGGTGGCCGGCAAGCTGGCCGCGCACGGCGTGCTGGCCATAGCGCTGGCCGCTCCCGCCCTGCTGGCACTGGCCGCCATCGGCGCCGCCGAACCGGAACTGGGCGCCAGCGCCGCCTGGCTCGCCGCCGGCTACGCCGCCTACCTGCTGCTCTGGTCCTTCGCCGCCGTACTGCTCTCGGCCCTGGTGCGCAAGGCGCGCGACGCCCTGCTCCTGCTGGTGGCCGCGTGGGCGCTGGCCGCAGTGCTGCTGCCGCGCATGCTGCCCGACCTGGCGGCCGGCATGGTGCCGCGTCCCACGCGCATCGAAATGGAAGCGGCCATCCACGCCGAACTGGCGCGTATCGGCGATAGCCACAATCCCGACGATCCCTACTTCAAGAGCTTCCGCGAAAGCGTGTTGCAGCGCTACGGCGTCAACCGGATCGAGGACCTGCCCGTCAACTACAAGGGCCTGGTGATCGAGGAAGGCGAACGCCTGACCAGCGAACTGTTCCTGGCCAGCATGCAGCGCGACTTCGCGCTGCAATCGGCACAGGCGCGCGTGCTGGACGGCGCAGCGCTGGCGGTTCCCCTGCTCGCCTTGCGCAGCATGTCCGCCGCCCTGGCGGACACCGACCGGAGCGCGCATGAACGCTTCCTGCTGGCCGGCGAAGACTACCGCTACCGCCTGATCCAGGCCCTGAACCGCCTGCACGCCGAAAAGGTGAAGTACCACGACGACCGCGCCCAGCGCCTCTCCGCCGACTACTGGCGCGGCCTGCCGCGCTACCGGCATCCGCCGGCCGCCTTGGAACGCACCGTGACCCAGCGCGTCCTGCCCGCGCTGGCCATCCTCGCCGCCTGGCTTGCCGCCGCGCTGCTGGCCGCGGCATGGGCCGCACGCCGCCTCGAAAGGAATACCTGATGAAGAACTGGAAATTCGAACTGCTCCTGCTGCTGCGCGCGCGCCCGGCCATCGCAGCGCTGGCCCTGCTCGCCCTCCTGTCCACGCTCGCTGTCTGGAGCGGCATGCGCACCGTCGCCGGACAACAGGCCGCGCTGCAGCGCATCGCCAAGGTGCACGCCGACGACATCGCCCAGCGTGCGGCGCGCCAGGCAGCCGACGGCGAAGCCGGCCTGACCGCCTACTACACGCCCCACCTCACCATCGATCCGCCCGCCGCGCTAGCCTTCGCCGCCGTCGGCCAGCGCGACGTGCAACCGTTCGCCCTGCAGGTGCGCGCCCTCGGCCTGCAGGCGCAGCTCTACGAATCGGAAGCCTACAACCCCGAGCTGGCCGCCCCCGGACGCTACGATTTCGCCTTCGTGCTGGTCTACCTCGCGCCCCTGTTCATCATCGCCCTGATGCACGACCTGGTCAGCGGCGAACGTGAAGCTGGACGCCTGCGCCTGCTCTCCTCCCTGCCCGGCAAACCCGGCGCGCTGTGGCAACGCCGGGTACTGCTGCGCCTTGCGCTGGTGGCCGCCGCCCTGCTGCTGCCGCTGCTGGCCGGTGCCGTCCTCTCCGGCGCCGGCGCCGGCGAAACCGCCCTGCTGGCAGGCGCCACCCTGCTCTACCTCGCTTTCTGGTGCGGCCTGGCCGCCTGGGGCGCCGCCATCGCCCGCAACGCCGCCGCCGGCGCCGCCATGCTGCTGGCCGCCTTCGTGCTCATTGCCCTGGTGCTGCCGACCGGCGTCAACGCCATGCTGGAACGCGCCGTCCCCGTAGCGCAAGGCTCCGAGCTCGCCCTGGCGCAGCGCCAGGCCGTGCATACCGCCTGGGATACGCCGAAAGAAGTGACGATGGAACGCTTCTTCCGCACGCACCCCGAATGGCGCGACACGCCCCCGCTGCCGGAAGGCTTCCACTGGAAATGGTATTACGCCATGCACCAGGCAGGCGACGACGCGGTTGCCGCCCAGGCCCGCGCCTACCGCAGCGCCCTGCGCGCCCGTGAAGAATGGACGCGCAACGCAGGCCTGCTGCTGGCCGGGGTGAACGTCCAGGCCATGCTGCACCGCCTGGCCGGCACCGACCTCGAAGCGCGCCTGGCCTACCTGGAACGGGTCAGCGCCTTCCACGCCGACGTGCGGCGCCACTTCTACCCCTACGTCTTCAACGAGCGCCCCTTCGGCCCGGCCGACTACGCCAAACTCCCGTCGTACAGCCCCGCCAGCGCCACCGGCCTGCCGCCCTGGCCGCTCGGCGCCGCCCTGGCGCTGCTGGCCGGCGCCGCGCTGCTGCTCGGCCTGCGCCGCAGCGCCCGCGTCACGCACTAGCGCCAAGGCCGAGCCCGTGTCCACCAAAGGGTCTGACCCCAAGGTGGACACGGGCTCGGCTGTCGCGACCGCGTCGGCACGCGAGTAAACGGTTAACTGACATTTTTTGTCGACCTTGCCGCAGACGGTCGCTCGGCGGCTGACAATTTTTGTCCTTTTCAACCCCGCCATGCGGCTTTGGCGGCTGGCATGAGACTTGCGCTAGCTGGGAATGGCGTTTGCGCGCCGCTTCTTTCAACGAGGGGACAACATGCAATTACCTCAGTACAAGGCCTGGACGCTGGCCTGCCTGATGAGCCTGTCGGGTCTGTCTGCGTCGGCGTGGGCCACCACGGTCGAGATCACGCACACGGCCAAGAATGCGTCCGTCGAACTGGGCCGCAAGGCTTGGTTCCTGGGCAAGGTGGACGGCAAAGGCGTCTACATGAATTTCGCCGTCAACGGCATCCCGGGCGGTAACGCCAGCGTCGGCACGCTGAACTCGCAAAATGGCGAGTACATCGCCCCGGCCACCATGCCGGCCAATCCCGTCATCATCGTCACCGGCACCACGGCCACGCAGCCGAGCGTGAGCGGCAGCACCAAGCTGACGCTGCTTGCGCCCGGCACCAGCACCGGCACCACGCCAACGCCGACGCCGACGCCCGCGCCCATCGGCGCCCAGCCGGCCACGGACGCGGCCACCGTCGCCGCCGCCCGCCTGCTCGAGCGCGCCACCTTCGGCCCCAATGCTGCCACCCTGGCCGCGGTCAAGCAGATGGGCGCGCAAGCCTGGCTGAACCAGCAATACAGCATGCCCGCCACGCCGCTGCCGCCAACCGCCGATATCAACGCGCTGCGCAACGGCTGGTATACCAATATGGTCAACGCGCCGGACCAGGTCCGCCAGCGCATGATCTTCGCCCTGTCCCAACTGTTCGTCGTTTCCTCGGAAAAGAACAACAACGCCGACCAGTTGCTGCCCTGGCTCGCCACCCTCGAGCGCCACGCCTTCGGCCATTTCGGCAACCTGCTGCGCGAGATGACCATCAACCCGGCGATGGGCAAGTACCTCGACCTCGCCAACAGCCGCAGGCCCGCGCCCAACGAGAACTACGCGCGCGAAGTGATGCAGCTGTTTACCATCGGCCCCGTGCTGCTGAACCAGGATGGCAGCGTGCAGCGCGACCGCTATGGCGCCCCCATCCCCGCCTACACCCAGGACACCATCGCCCACATGGCGCGCGCCCTGAGCGGCTGGACCTACACCGGCAGCAACCTCACCGGCAGCAACTGGGAAAACTTCACCGCGCCCCTGCAGCCGCGCGACCGCCTGCACGACATGGGGGCCAAGACGCTGCTGAACGGCGCCGTCCTGCCCGCCGGCCAGAGCGCGGTGCAGGACATGGAAGGCGTGATGCAGAACCTGCTCGCCCACCCCAACCTGCCGCCCTTTATCGCCACCCGCCTGATCCGCGCCTTCACCACCAGCAATCCCAGCCCGGCCTACATCGAACGCGTGGCCAATGTGTTCGCCTACGGTCCGACCGGGCGCGGCGACCTGAAGGCAACCTTGAACGCGGTGCTGACGGACCCGGAAGCGCTGCTCGTCGCGCCCGGCGCCGGCAAGCTGAAGGACCCCATCCTGCACAGCCTGAGCCTGTTCCGCGCCATGGGCGCCACGGTGGTCAACCCGCAGAACCTGTTCTGGGATTACTTCCTGATGGGCCAGCGCCTGCTGCAGGCGCCCAGCGTGTTCAACTTCTACTCGCCCCTGGCGCCGCTGCCCGGCCAGCCCGACATGTTCGGCCCCGAGTTCCAGATCTACACGCCGGCCCAGGCCATTGGCCGCGCCAACTTCCTGTTCGGCTTTATCGCCGGCAAGCACACGGGCATGGTGAGCATCGACCTGGCGCCCTACCAAGCCGTGGCGGGCGACCCGACCGCCCTGCTGAACCTGGTCGACGCCACCTTGCTGCAGGGCCGGATGACGGCCTCGACGCGCGCCGCCATCGGTGCCTCCCTGCAGGCCACCACCGACTTGAAGCAGCGCACCATCAGCGCGCTCTACCTGACCGCGATCGCGGCCGACTTCGCCGTGCAGCAGTAAGAAAGGAAACCTATTATGTGCAACGATAAGATGTCGCGCCGCCGCTTCCTGGGCGCCAGTGCGCAGGTCGGCATGCTGGGCGCCATGTCCCCCCTGGGCCTGCTGGGCATGACGCGCCCGGCGCAGGCCGCCGTCGGCGACTACAAGGCGCTGGTGTGCCTGTACCTGTACGGCGGCAATGACGGCAACAACATGCTCGTGCCGCTCGATCCCGCGCACTACAGCGCCTATACCAACATCCGGCGCGGCGGCAACCTGGCCCTGTCGGTGGAAGCGGGGACGCTGCTGGCGGCGCGCAACGCGCGGCTGCAGGATGGCACGGAGCAGCCGTTCGCCTTCCACTACGGCATGCCAGAAATCGACGCCCTGTTCGCGCAAGGCCAGGTGGCCGCGCTGCTCAACGTGGGCAACCTGCGCCAGCCGCTGACCAAGGCGCAATACCAGGCTGGGGCCGGCGTGCCGCCGCAGCTGTTCTCGCATCCCGACCAGAACCAGCAGAACCAGGCCGGCACGCCGTCCGGCGCCGGCACCGGCTGGGGCGGACGGCTGGCCGATGCCTTGGGCGCCAACGGCGACCTGGATGCCGTCTCGGTCGGCAGCAACGGCCTGTTCGTCTCCGGCGCCACCGTGCAAAGCAACCTGCTGCCGGGCAATGGCCAGTTGAACCTGGCCGGCATGAACTTCTGGCCGCAAAGCGAAGCCGACAAGCGCCGCGCCGCGCTGGTGCAGGCGCTCTCGGCCAGCCATCCCAACCTGCTGGCCACGGCGGCCAACAAGTCGCTCCTGAACGGGATGGAACTGGTGAAGGACTTGCAGGCGGCCAACAGCGGCGCCGCGCTGCAGACCGTGTTTCCCGGCTATGCGCTCGCGCAGCAGTTGAAGACGGTGGCGCAGCTGATCCGGCTGCGCGCCACGCAGGGACCGGGACGGCAAGTGTATTTTGTGTCGCTGGGCGGCTTCGACACCCATGGCGGGCAGGCGTGGCAGCAATTCGACTTGCTGCGCCAGGTGTCGCAATCGGTGGCGGCGTTCCAGAACGCCTTGCGCGAGATCGGCGCCGAGCAGAATGTGACGACGTTTACGATGTCGGACTTCGGTCGCACCCTGCAGCCCAACAGCGGCGGCACCGACCACGCCTGGGGCAATCACCAGCTGATCATCGGCGCCGCGGTGCAGGGCGGCCTGTATGGGCGCTTCCCCGACTTCGTCCTGGGCGGACAAGACGACGCCACGGGACGCGGCGCCTGGATTCCCCAACTGTCCAACCAGCAATACGGCGCCACGCTGGGCCGCTGGTTCGGCGCCGAAGCGGACGCGCTGGAGCAGCAAGTGTTCCAGCACGAGCTGGCGAACTTCGCCGTCAAGGACCTGGGCTTCATGCGCTAGGCCATCCGGCGGGCTGACGTGTGGTCAGAGCTTGATGAAGTGTTCGCGGTAGTACTTCAGCTCGTCGATCGATTCGATGATGTCGGCCAGGGCGGTGTGCTTTTGCGCTTTCTTGAAGCCGGCCACCATTTCTGGCTTCCAGCGCCGGCCCAGCTCCTTCAGCGTGGAGACGTCGATGTTGCGATAGTGGAAGAAGGCCTCCAGCTTCGGCATGTACTTGACCATGAAGCGGCGGTCCTGGCCGATGGTGTTGCCGCACATCGGCGATTTGCCCTTCGGCACCCATTGGCGCATGAAGGCGAGGAATTCGGCTTCGGCCTGCTCTTCGCTCACGGTGGAAGCCTTGACGCGGTCGATCAGGCCGGAGCGGCCGTGCGTGCCCTTGTTCCAGGCGTCCATCTTGTCCAGCGTCGCGTCGCTCTGGTGGATCACCAGCACCGGACCTTCGGCCAGCACGTTCAAGTGCATGTCGGTGACGATCATTGCCACTTCGATAATACGGTCGGTTTCGGGCTCCAGGCCGGTCATTTCCATGTCGACCCACACCAGGTTCATTTCGTTCGGGCGCTGCTGTGCGGTGGCCGGGCTTGCTGGGGTGTCGTTCGCTTGTGACATAATTCTCTCTAAGGCAATTTAAGGCAGATTAATCCGCCATTTTCTCACAGGCACAGAATGTATTCACACGCGTTTTCGTTTTTGTTCGTTACCTTTTTGGCATTGACCCTGCTGGTGCGCTTCTGGCTCGCCTCGCGCCACATTCGCCATGTGATGCAGCACCGCGCCGCGGTGCCGGCCGAGTTTGCGGAGAAGATCCCGTTGGCGGCCCACCAGAAGGCGGCTGACTACACCATCGCGCGCACGAAACTGGGGCTGGTGGGCATGCTGGTGTCGAGCATCGCGCTGATCGGCTTTACCCTGCTGGGCGGCCTGCAGTGGCTCTCGGCCACGGTCTTCAACGCCACCGGCGGCGGCATGGCGTACCAGCTTGGCCTGGTGGTGGCCTTCGGCATCGTCTCCGGCTTGATCGACCTGCCCCTCGATTACTACCGTCAGTTCACCCTGGAGCAGCGCTTCGGCTTCAACAAGATGAGCAAGGGCTTGTTCTTTGCCGACCTGGCCAAGGGCCTGCTGCTGGGCGCAGCCATCGGCCTGCCGCTGGTGTGGGTGATCCTGGTGCTGATGGAGAAGTCGGGCAGCCTGTGGTGGCTGTACGCCTGGTTCGTGTGGTGCGGCTTCCAGCTGCTGGTGATGGCGCTGTATCCGAACCTGATCGCACCGCTGTTCAACAAGTTCACCCCACTGGCCGACGAGTCGCTCAAGCAGCGCATCGAGGGCCTGATGGCGCGCGTGGGCTTCGCTTCCAAGGGCCTGTTCGTGATGGACGGTTCCAAGCGCAGCGCGCACGGCAACGCCTACTTCTCGGGCTTCGGCGCCGCCAAGCGCATCGTGTTTTACGACACCCTGGTGTCGAGCCTGTCGCCGCAGGAAGTGGAGGCGGTGCTGGCGCATGAACTGGGGCATTTCAAGCTGAAGCACATCATCAAGCGCATCGTGGTGATGTTCGCGCTTTCGCTGGGCTTCCTGGCCCTGCTTGGCTACCTGAAGGGCCAGCTGTGGTTCTACACGGGCCTGGGCGTAAATCCGATCATCGTGCCCGGCCAGTCCAACGATGCCCTGGCGCTGATCCTGTTCATGCTGGTGCTGCCGGTGTTTACCTTCCTGTTCGCGCCCCTGACTTCGCTCAGCTCGCGCAAGCACGAGTTCGAGGCGGACGCTTTCGCGGCGCGCCATACCGATGCGCGCGACCTGGTGTCGGCGCTGGTCAAGATGTACGAGGACAACGCTTCCACCCTGACGCCCGATCCTTTGCATTCGGCCTTCTACGATTCGCATCCGCCTGCCAGCGTGCGCATTCGTCAACTCAACCTGGCCTCTTCCCAATGACAGCGAACATCCAAACCGCAGCCGACTTGCGCGCGCTGCGCTGCAGCCACCAGACGCAGGCCATCGACGCCAACGAGGCGGCCCGCCTGTGCCAGCTGCTCGACGGCTGGAGCACGGCAAGCGGCAAGCTGGTGAATACCTTCGGCTTCAACAACTATTACGAGACGATGGCCTTCGTGAATGCGCTGGCCTTCATTTCCCACCGCGAGGACCATCACCCTGAACTGGTGGTGGGCTACAAGACCTGCCAGGTGCGCTACGACACGCATTCGGTCAATGGCTTGTCGATCAACGACTTCATCTGCGCCGCCAAGGCCGATGCGTTAGGCCAGGCATGAGCAAGGGACACAAGCGCACCGGCATCATCATCGCAGCCCATGGCCGCCACTACCTGGCCGAATCCGAAGGCCAGCGCCTGCAGTGCGTCACGCGCGGCAAGAAGACCAACGTGGCGGTGGGCGACGTCGTCGACCTGACCCTGACCTCGCCCGACCAGGCGGTGATCGACAAGATCCAGGAGCGCAAGACGCTGCTGTACCGCTCGGACCAGTACAAGTCCAAGCTGCTGGCGGCCAACGTGGACCAGCTGTTCATCGTGGTGGCCACCGAACCGAGCTTCTCGGACGACCTGGTCTCGCGCGCCCTGGTGGCGGCCGAGGCGGCGGGCATCCATGTGCGCCTGCTGCTGAACAAGGTGGACGTGACGGACATGCTGGAGCATGCGCGCAAGCGCCTGCTGGTGTACTCGGCCATGGGCTATGAGGTGATCGAGGTGTCGGCCACCGCCCAGCCTGAACATGCCGGCGCCACCCTGGCCCCCTTGCTGCAGGGGCATTCGTCGATCCTGATCGGCCAGTCCGGCATGGGCAAGTCGTCGCTGATCAACATCCTGGTGCCCGACGCCGACATCGCCACGCGCGAAATCAGCGAGGCCCTCGATACGGGCAAGCACACCACGACCTTCACCCGCCTGTACCACGTGGGTCCCGATTCGAGCGTGATCGATTCGCCGGGCTTCCAGGAGTTCGGCCTGTACCACCTGTCCGAGGGCATGCTGGAGCGGGCCTTCCGCGATTTCCAGCCTTACCTGGGCGGTTGCCGCTTCTACAACTGCCGCCACCTGAGCGAGCCGCAATGCGCGGTGCTGGAGGCGGTGGAGCAAGGCAAGGTGGCCAGGATGCGGCACACGCTGTACGGCCAGCTGCTGCACGAATCGGCGCAGACCCTTTACTGACGGGGCCACGATGCAGCAGCTGCATGCCGACGACGATACCGTAGCGCAGTGGGAGCTGGACCTCCTGCCCCTGCGCGGCATCGCCCGGCTGCCGCTGCTGCTGCCGCTGGCCTGGCACCTGCGCCAGCGCAATGCCCGCCGCGCGCGCGAACTGGCGCAGGAGGCGGCGGCCCTGCTGCCTGCGGCGCACCTGCCGCACGATGCGCATGCGTTGCTGCTGGCGCGCCTGCAGCTGGTCGACGGCGAGATCCGCTGGCTCGACGGAGAGCTCGACGACGCGGCGGCGCTGGCGGCGCAGGCGCTGGAAGTGTTCGCGGCGCAGGACGACGACATCGGCCGCGCCGACGCGCACTGGCTCAGGGCCTGGATCGCGGTCGACCGCGGCAACCATGGCCAGCGCGACGCCGAACTGGAAGCGTGCGCCGCGGCCGCCCGCGCGGGCGGCGACAAGGAACGCGCGGCCATCGCCGACGCGGTGCAGGCGCGCTGGGAGGCGCTGCGCGACCTGCATGCCGCCACTCTGCGCTGGGGCGACCGCTTCGACCTGGCGCAGGATGTGCCGCCCGGGGTCGACTGCTGGATCAACGATTTCTTCGGCATCGCCGCCAGCCAGGCCGGCGATATCGGCAACTCCGCCGGCTTTTACATCCGCAGCTACGAGGCGGCGCTGGAAACGGGCCAAGTGCGCGCCGCCGCCACGGCCGCCACCAATATCGCGGAAAAGTTCTCGCACTTGAACGACCACCACTCCGGGCTGGAGTGGATGCAGCGCGCCATGGAGCTGGCGCGTCCGACGGGCTGGCCGCGCAGCATCGGTTCCTGCCTGGTGCATACCTCGGACATCGTGCGCCGCCTGGGCCGCCTGGACGCCGCCGAGGAGCTGCTGCGCGAGGCGCTGGTGATCCTGGCCCCGCAGGCCAACGGCCGCAGCTACGCCGTCGCCCTGCAGCACCTGGGCGACCTGTGCCTGGACAAGCAGGATTACGGCGAGGCGCTGGACGCCTTCCAGCGCCTGTCGGCGCGCGCCGAGGCGCTGCAGCAGGGCGACTTCAAGATCGTGGCGCTGCGCGGCCAGGCGCACGCCCTGTGCTACCTGGAACGCCCGCAGGAGGCGCTGGACATGGCGCGCCAGGCGGTCGAGCGCGCCGCGCACCACCACAACGCACTGCACCACATCGCCGCGCTGCGCGTGCTGGCGCGCATCCACGGCCAGCACCGCATGCTGCCGCAGCCGGAGGGCATGACCGCACCCAACGCGCGCCTGCACTACCTGCACAAGGCGCTCGATGCGGCGCAGACCATCAAGGGCTACACGGTGCCGGGCGACCTGTACGACGCGCTGGGCGAGGAATACGCGCGCCTGGGCGACTATGGCTGCGCCTACAAGATGGCGACAGCGGCCAGCGCGGCGCGCGAAAAGACGCACACCCTGGAGGCCACCAGCCGCGCCATCGCCATGCAGGTGCACCACCAGACCGAACAGGCCCGCGCGGAGGGCCTGCACCACCGCGAGCTGGCCATGTCCGAAGCACGGCGCGCCGAAGTGCTGCAGCAGACCACCAAGCTGCTGGAGCGGTTGTCGGCCATCGGCCAGGAAATCACCACCCACCTCGATGCCGAGGCGGTGTACCAGGCGCTGGACCGCCACACGCACGCCCTGCTCTCGGCCAACACGTTTGCCGTGTACATGCTCGATTCCTCCGGCCGCCGCTTGGAGCGCGCCTTCGGCGTCGAGGCCGGCCAGCCCCTGCCCGGCAACACCATTTCGCTGGACCACCCGAGCGCCTACACCGCGCAATGCCTGCGCGAACGGCGCGAGGTGCACATCGACCAGATCCCGCCCGAGCGCAACCTCACCGTCACGCCCGGCACGGCCGCCAGCGTCAGCGCGCTGTACGTGCCGCTGCTGGTGGGCGAGCGGGCGCTGGGCGTGATGACGGCGCAGGCCATGCACGCCAACGCCTATGGCGAGCGCGAACGCCTGATCTTCCGTACCCTGTGCGCCTATGGCGCCATTGCGCTGGACAACGCGCACGCCTATCGGCAGCTGCAGGAAGCGCAGTCGCAGCTGGTGTCGCAGGAAAAGCTGGCGGCCCTGGGCGCGCTGATGGCCGGCGTGGCGCATGAACTGAATACGCCGATCGGCAACAGCCTGCTGATCGCCAGCACGCTGGAACAGCGCACCAACGAGCTGGAACAGGCCATCCACGGCGCCGGCCTGCGCAAGTCGGAACTGCTCGCCTTCATCGAGGACACGCGCAAGGCATCGACCCTGGTGATGCGCGGACTGCATAGCGCGGCCGACCTGGTCTCCAGCTTCAAGCAGGTGGCGGTGGACCGCACCACGGAGCAGCGCCGCGTGTTCAACCTGCACCAGGTGACGCACGAAATCGTGGCGACGGTGATGAACCGCATCCGCAACGCCTGCCACCGCATCGAATTCGAGGTGCCCGACAGCATTGCCCTGGACAGCTATCCCGGGCCCTTCGGCCAGGTGGTGACGAACCTGATCAACAACGCCCTGCTGCACGCCTTCGACGACCGCGAGGGCGGCAGGATGCGCCTGCTGGCCTGCACGCCGGAGGAAGGCCGGGTGCTGGTATCATTCAGCGACGACGGCAACGGCATTGCGCCGGAAAACCAGAGCCGCATCTTCGACCCCTTCTTCACCACCAAGCTGGGGCAAGGCGGCTCGGGCCTGGGCCTGTCGATCAGTTATAACATTGTCACGTCCCTGCTCGGCGGCCACATCAGCGTCCATAGCAGCAGCGCGGGCACCACCTTCATGCTGGACCTGCCGTTGACGGCGCCGCGGCACGACCCCGAACGCCCGGCCACCATTTATTGAAATGCCCGTATAATCTTTAGTCCACCGCAGCAAAACTTTGCAAAGATGTCTATACCACCTAAACGGATCAAGCACTACCTCCAGTTCAATGACTTGACGCTGGAAGAGTACGAATACGTCATCGCCCGCGCGGCCGAAATCAAGCGCAAGTTCAAGGCCTACGAGATTTACCACCCGCTGATCGACCGCACCCTGGTCATGGTGTTCGACAAGAACTCCACCCGCACCCGCCTCTCCTTCGAGGCCGGCATGCACCAGCTGGGCGGCGCCGCCATCTACCTGAACACGCGCGATTCCCAGCTGGGACGCGGCGAACCGGTGGAAGACGCCGGCCAGGTCATGTCGCGCATGTGCGACATCATCATGGTGCGGACCTTCGGCCAGGACATCATCGAGCGCTTCGCTGCCCATTCGCGCGTGCCGGTGATCAATGGCCTGACCAACGAACACCATCCGTGCCAGGTGTTTGCCGACATCTTCACCTACATCGAGCATCGCGGCTCGATCAAGGGCAAGGTGGTGGCCTGGGTGGGCGACGCCAACAACATGCTGTACTCCTGGCTGCAGGCGGCCGAAGTGTTCGGCTTCCACGTCAACGTATCCACGCCGCACGGCTACGACATGGACATGTCGCTGGTCTCGACCGACCGCTTCACCTTCTTCGCCGACCCGTCCGATGCCTGCGCAGGCGCGGACCTGGTCAACACCGACGTCTGGACGTCGATGGGCTACGAAGAGGAGAACGCCGCCCGCCTGGCCGCCTTCGACGGCTGGATCGTCGATTCGGCCAAGATGGCCCGCGCCAAGCCGGACGCCCTGTTCATGCACTGCCTGCCGGCCCACCGCGGCGAGGAAGTCTCCGCCGACGTCATCGACGGCCCGCAATCGGTCGTGTGGGACGAGGCCGAGAACCGCCTGCACGTGCAGAAGGCGCTGATCGAATACCTCTTGCTGGGTAAACTCTAATACCAACTGAACGAGAACTGATATGAGTGACGTTAAAAAAGTAGTCCTCGCCTACTCCGGCGGCCTGGACACCTCCGTGATCCTGAAGTGGCTGCAGGATAACTACCAGTGCGAGATCGTGACCTTCACCGCCGACCTGGGCCAGGGCGAAGAGCTGGAGCCGGCGCGCGCCAAGGCGCTCAAGTTCGGCATCAAGCCGGAAAACATCTTCATCGACGACGTGCGCGAAGAGTTCGTGCGCGACTTCGTGTTCCCGATGTTCCGCGCCAACACCGTGTACGAAGGCGAATACCTGCTG
>JAJTCO010000112.1 GCA_021323265.1 Pseudoduganella sp.
GTTCTTCAGCTCGCGGTCGGCCGAATGCGGCTCGCCGCCCAGCACGCGCAGCGTCATCTTGTACAGGTCTTCCAGCAGCTTGCCTTTCCAGGCGTTCCACACCTTCGGGCTGGTGCCGCGGATATCGGCCACCGTCAGCAGGTACAGGCCGGTCAGGTGGCGTTCGTCGCGCACGGTCTTGGCGAAGGCCTGGATCACGTCCGGGTCGGACATGTCCTGCTTCTGCGCCACGTGCGACATGGTCAGGTGGTGCTCCACCAGGAAGGCCACCAGTTCGATGTCTTCCGCGCTCATGCCGTGCTCCTGGCCGAACTGGTGCACGTCGGCCACGCCCAGCTTGGAGTGGTCGCCGCCGCGCCCCTTGGCGATGTCGTGGAACAGCGCCGCCACGTACAGCAGCCAGTGCTGCGGGTAGTTCGCCATCAGCTGGGAGCAGAACGGGTACTCGTGCGCATGCTCGGTCATCGTGAAGCGGCGCATATTGCGCAGCACCATCATGATGTGCTGGTCCACGGTGTAGACGTGGAACAGGTCGTGCTGCATCTGGCCGGTGATCTTGCGGAAGCTAGGCAGGTAGCGGCCCAGGATGGACAGCTCGTTCATGCGGCGCAGGTTGTGGATGATGCCTTGCGGCGCCTGCAGGATGCGCAGGAAGTAGGCCTTGTTCACCGGGTCGGCGCGGAAGCTGGCGTCGATCTTGAAGCGCTCGTGCCACAGCGCGCGCATGGTGCGCGCCGTCATGCCCTTGAGGGCAGGGCGCTCGCACAGCAGCACGAAGATCTCCATGATGGCCGACGGCGTCTTCTCGAACGTATCGTCGTCGTTCATGTCGATCAGGCCATTGACTTCGCTGAAGCGCTCGTTGATGCGCAGGCGCTCCGCGTCGTGCGGGAACAGGTAGGCTTCGATGTTCTGCAGCAGGATGGTGTTCAGCTGCACCACGGCCTTGGCGGCCCAGTAGTAGCGCTGCATCAGGTATTCGCTGGCGCGGCGCATGTGCACGCCGCTGCCGGTGGCCTTCAGGCCAAGGGTTTCCGCCACGGCGGTCTGCACGTCGAACACCAGGCGGTCTTCGCGGCGGCCGGCCACCAGGTGCAGGCGCACGCGGATATCCTTGAAGGCGCGCTCCTTCTCCATCAACTGGCGCGCCTCGGTCTGGGTGATCAGGCCGCGCACGGCCAGGGTGCGCCAGGAGTTGGCCAGGCCGGCGGCCTTGGCCATCCACAGGATGACGTGCAGGTCGCGCAGGCCGCCCGGGCTTTCCTTGACGTTTGGTTCAAGGCTGAAAGGCGTGTCTTCGTACTTGGCGTGGCGCTGGCGCATCTCGATGGTCTTGGCCTCGAAGAAGGCGCGCGGGTCCAGTGCCTTGTTGTACGCATCCTGCATCTGCGCGAACAGCACCATGTTGCCGGTGATGATGCGCGCCTCCAGCAGGCTCGTTTGCACCGTGATGTCGGCCTTCGATTCGGCCAGGCATTCGTCGATGGTGCGGATGCTGTGGCCCACGTCCAGGCCCAGGTCCCACAGCAGCTGGACGAACTCCTCCAGGCGTCCGCGCGTGGCGTCGTCCGGGGCTTCGTGCAGCAGGATCAGGACGTCGACGTCGGAATAGGGAAACAGCTCGCCGCGGCCGTAGCCGCCGACTGCCACCAGCGCCGCCTGCGGCGGCAGCCGGGAGGCGGCCCAGGCCTGCGTGAGGACGTCGTCGACGCTGCTGCGCAGGTTGCGCAGCAGCTTCTCCGGCATGCCGTCTTCCTGGAAGTTGGCAATGATGCGCTGGCGGTCCGACTTGAGCCGGGCCTTGAGCTGCTCACGCAGGTCCTTCTTCATCGCGGCGTGCGGCATGCGTGCTCAGGCTGCTGCTTTTTCGGTGATGAAGGCTGGCGGCAGCGGGCTGCCGGCCGACAGGGTCAGCACCTCGTAGCCGGTCTCCGTCACCAGGATGGTGTGCTCCCACTGGGCCGACAGGCTGCGGTCCTTGGTCTTGATGGTCCAGCCATCGGGCATTTCCTTGATTTCGCGGCGGCCGGCGTTGATCATCGGCTCGATGGTGAAGATCATGCCAGGTTCCAGCACGGGACCGGTGCCCGGCTTGCCGTAATGCAGGATCTGCGGTTCTTCATGGAAGACCTTGCCGATGCCGTGGCCGCAGAACTCGCGCACCACGCTATAGCCGGCTTTCTCGGCGTGCACCTGGATGGCGTGGCCGATATCGCCCAGCGTATTGCCAGGCTTGACTTGCTGGATGCCCAGCCACATGCATTCGTAGGTGACGTCGGACAGGCGCTTGGCCAGGATCGACGGTTTGCCGATGAAGAACATGCGGCTGTTGTCGCCGTGGTAGCCGTCCTTGATGACGGTGATGTCCAGGTTGACCACGTCGCCATCCTTCAGCACCTTGTCGCCCGGGATGCCATGGCAGATCACGTCGTTGACGGAGGTGCAGATGGCTTTCGGGTAAGGCTTGTAACCGGGAGGGCAGTAGTTGAGGGGCGCCGGCACGGTGCCCTGCACATTGCTCATGTACTCGTGGCACAGGCGGTCCAGCTCACCGGTGGTGACGCCAGCCTTGACGAAGGGGGTGATGTAGTCGAGCACCTCGGAACCGAGACGGCCGGCAAGGCGCATGCCTTCGATGTCCTCGGGGGTTTTGATAGTAATGGTCATGGAATATTGCTGAGTTGTATGGGTCGCGCACGGGCGCGTTATCAGCAAGATTATAAACGACAGCCTCAGCCCCGCGTGCTATGCCGATTTCCAGCGTGTCCGGAGGGGAATCGGTCGAAGGCGTGGCGCACGCGTGACAGGGGACATGGAGTTGTCATAATCGCACCGTAGCATCGCGCAACCCTCCACCAACAAAGGAAAGAAAACGATGTCCACGAGTCGCCGCAAGTTCCTTGGCATGGCCTCCGCAGGCGCCGCCAGCACGCTGTTTCCCGACCTGATCAAGCAAGCGCTGGCCGTGCCGGCCTTCAGTCCCACGGGCACGCTGGCCGACGTGCAGCACGTCGTCATTTTCATGCAGGAAAACCGCTCGTTCGACCATTATTTCGGCACCCTGGCCGGGGTACGCGGTTTCAATGACCCGCGCGCCATCACCTTGCCGAGCGGCAAGCCGGTCTGGTACCAGCCGAATGCGACGGGCGGCTACGTGCTGCCTTTCCACTTCGACGCGAAGAACACCAGCGCCCTGTCGCTGGGAACGAACCATAGCTGGAAGGGGTCGCAGACCACCTGGCAGGCGTGGGATGCATGGGTCAAGCAGAAGACGCCGCAGGCGATGGGCTACTTCGACCGCGGCGACCTGCCGTTCTACTATGCCCTGGCCGACGCCTTCACCATTTGCGACGATTACCACTGCTCGATCTTCGGCGCGACCGATCCGAACCGCATGTACTCGCTGACCGGCACCAACCAGAACTGGCTTGGCTCGATGGGCAGCCTGTACAACATCGACTCGGCCGGCTACTACAACAACGACCCGAAGTACGACAACATCACGCCTTCGGTCACGGCCAGCGCGCCGAACTGGCGCACCTATGCCGAAGTGCTGGAGGCGAACGGCATCAGCTGGAAGGTCTACCAGGAATGGGATAACTACGGCGACAACTACCTGGCCTATTTCCGCAACTTCCGCGTCAACGCCGACGGCACGCGCCTGTCCACCAGCAGCCCGCTGTACCAGAAGGGGCGCGCCCTGGCGGCCGGCTCCACCGAAGCGAACGCGCGCGGCACCAAGGGCGACTGGCTGGTCAACGCCTTTGCCGAGGACGTGCGCAACAACCGCCTGCCGCGCGTGTCCTGGATCTGCGCGCCGAACGACTACACCGAACACTCCCCGAACTCGCCCAACGCGGGCGAAAACCTGACCGCGCGCCTGCTGGCCGCGCTGGTGGCCAACCCCGAAGTGTGGTCGAAGACCGTGTTCCTGCTGACGTATGACGAGAACGACGGCTTCTTCGACCATGTGCCGTCCCACCTGGCGCCGCTCAACCCCGGCATGGGGCGCGCCACCATGGCCGACGTCGGCCAGTACGAGAACTGCAACGGCATTCCCGTGGGACTGGGGCCGCGCGTGCCGATGCTGGTGATTTCCCCCTGGAGCAAGGGCGGGCGGGTCTGCTCGCAACTGTTCGACCACACGTCCAAGCTGCGCTTCCTGGAAGAGTGGCTGGTGGCAGCCCTGGGCAAGCCGCGCGCCAGCGTCGCCTGCGAGCACATCTCGCCCTGGCGCCGCGCCGTGTGCGGCGACCTCACCTCGGCGTTCGATTTCAAGTCGCCCAACACCGGCTGGCCGGCCAGCGTGCCGAAATCGACCACCTATCAGCTGGTGTCGGGCAAGCCTTATCCGCAGCCGCCGGCGGTGCAGACCCTGCCGGTGCAGGAACCGGGCAGCCCGCGCTACGCCTGCGCCTTGCCCTATGCCTTCAGCGTGAGCGCACGCGTGACGGCGGCCAGGCAGGTCGAGCTGTCGTTCCTCAACCAGGGCGCCGCCGGCGGCGCGTTCATCGTCTACTCCAGGGTGCGCACGGACGGCCCCTGGTACTACACGGTGGAGGCGGGCAAGAAGCTCGAGCGCGAAGCCTGGAACTGGACGACGGCGAACTACCACCTCAGCGTGGTGGGGCCGAACGGCTTCCTGCGCGAGTTCGGCGGTGCGCTAGCCGCCGCCACGGCAAGCGGGGGCGCGCGGCCGGAAGCCTGGCTGCATGCCGTCCCGGCGGCCGGCGCGGTCGACATCGTCCTCTCCAATGCGGAAGGCGCGCGGGCCGTGACGTTCCGCCTGGCCGACAATGCCTTTGGCCGTGCTGTCACGAGCCATACCGTGGCGGCCGGGCAGCAGGCGACGCTCAGCGTGCCGGTCGGCACCAGCTATGGCTGGTACGACCTGTCCGTGACCTGCGATGCCGATGCGCAGTACCTGCGCCGCATGGCCGGGCGCCTGGAGAACGGCCAGCCGGGCCGCACCGATCCGGTACTGGGTCGCTCGGCCGGCAGCGCCCAGGCCACGCTTTCCGCCAGTGCCGCTTCGGTGGCGCGCGGCACGCCGATCAGCTTCAGTTATTCGGTGCCGGCACCGCAGGTGAGCAGCAAGAACTGGATCGGCATTTACCGCAGCGGCAGCACGCCGGGCGCGACATCGTCGGTGGCCTGGCAATACGCGGGCAGCGCCTCAGGCAGCGCGAGCTTCGCCACCACCGGCATGACGGCCGGCAGCTATGCCGGCTGGCTGCTGCATAACGACGGCTACACGGCGCTGACCAGCCCCGTGGCGTTCACGGTGACCTGAGTCCGAGCCCCGATTGTGCAGATTTCCGCAGCCGGGGCTTATAAATTCATCAAGACTTGCACAATCGTGCGTGCCAGACTTTCCATTCCTTACAACAAGAAATGGAGAGACCGACATGCGATTGAAAGTTGTATCTGCAGCAGTACTGTTGTTGGCCAGCCTGTTCGCGCAGGCTGGTATTCCCTACAAGGACAGCGTCTACGAGTTCCAGCAGCCCAACGGCGAGAAGCTGCGCGTTCACCTGGACGGCAACGACTATTATGCCGAACAGCGCACCGACGACGGTTCGCTGGTCGTCTACGACGAAGCGAAGAAGGGTCTGTGCTATGCGGAGGTGAATGCCGCGGGCGACGCGCTGGTATCGACCGGCGTGCTGGCGACGAATGCCCGGAAGCGCACCTTTGCCACGGCCGACAAGAAGCAGAAGGGCCTGAGCCACGAAGCGCGTGCCCGCAAGGCCAGGGAACAGTTCCAGCACATGCAGGGCCGTACGCTGGAGAGTGCCCGCAAGGCTGCCACCGCAGCGGCCAGCGCGCCGCAGGCATTGGCGGCGGTGACAGGGCAGGTGAAAGGCCTGACCGTGATCATCGACTTCCCCGATGTGCCAGGCACGATCACGCAAAGCCAGGTGAATTCCTTCCTGAACGATGTGCCCTACACGGGCTTTGGCAATGCGCAATCGGTGCGGGGCTACTTCCAGTCCGTCTCCGGCGGCAAGCTCGATTACACCAACACCACCACGCTGTACTACCGCGCCAAGTACAACAAGTCCTACTATGCCGACAGCAGCCTGACGTCCACCGTGCGTTCGCAGGAACTGATCCGTGAGGCGCTGAACTGGCTGGAGTTCACGCAAGGCTTCAACTTCTCGACCCTGAGCGTGGATGCCAGCAACCGCATCCGCGGCCTGAACTTCTTCTACGCGGGCGGCGCCGACAGTGCCTGGTCCAAGGGCCTGTGGCCGCATATGGGGTGGCTGAGCAACCAGTTCTGCGCCGACGGCGTGTGCACCGGCTACTACCAGATCACGAACATGGGCAGCAGCCTGTCGATCGGCACCTTCTCGCACGAAACGGGCCACCTGGTGATGGGCTGGCCGGACCTGTACGACTACGACGGCAGTTCGGAAGGTTCGGCCGCCAGCTACTGCATCATGGGTTACGGCAGCATTGGCGCGCAAAGCCAGTATCGTCCGGTGCAGCCGAATGGCTTCTTCCGCTACCTGGCCGGTTGGGACACGGTGACCGAACTGAATCCCGCACTGAACGCGAATGCTCCGAAGGGTCGCCTGAGCCACACTTCCGGTTCGCACGGTTTGTACCGCTGGACCAACCAGGCCAAGCAGGATGAAGCCTTCTACGTGGAAGCGATCCACAAGTCCAACCAGAACCTGTACCAGCCCGGTTCCGGCCTGGCCGTGTGGCACGTCGACCCTGCGGGCAACAACTCGGACGAGTGGCATCCCTACGTGCAGATGGAGCACGCCGACGGCAGGCGCGATCCGGAGTATCGCGTGAACCGGGGCGACGCCACCGACCTGTACGACGGCGCCATCTACAAGGCCTTCTACGACACGGTGCCGAACAACTACGCCAGCCGCGGCACCAATTCGCGCTGGTGGAACGGCAGCGGTTCCAACTTCGGTCTTGCCAACATCAGCGCGGCGGCGCAGACGATCTCGTTTGACGTGGTGAAGGGCGACGGCTCGGCCGCCGGCGAGACGTACAGCGGCTACCTGTCGGGCGCCAACGCCTCCGCCATCCACCCGTCGCCATACTTCTACTACAACGGCGGCACGATCAAGGCCAACCTGGCCGGCCCGTCGAATGCCGACTTTGAACTGAAGCTGGAGAAGTGGAATGGCAGCGCGTGGGTGCAGGTGGCATCGTCCACCAGCCCGAGCTCGACCGAGGCGATCACCTACAGTGCGGCGGCGGCTTACTACCGCATCACCGTGTACTCGTACAGCGGTTCCGGCAACTACACGCTGACCGTCACCAAGTAGGTCCGTTCAGCGCGGGGACGCGCCCTGGCCGTCATTCGTGTTCATGGCGGCCAGGCGCGCTTCCAGCTTGGCCATTCGTCGTTCGAGTTCGGCCGCGTCGGCCCGAGACGCCCCCCGCCGCACGTTTAGATCCGCGTCAAGCCTTCACTGCCTTGTTTTCCGCCATGTGATGCGCTACCAGTGCGTTGGCGTGGCCGTGACCCATGCCATGGTCGTTCTTCAGCGCCGCGACCATGTCCATATGTTTCAGGCCTTTCATGCCTTGCAGCAGTTTGAGCCAATGCGCGACCGGCTGGCCGTACTTCGCTTCGATGGACGGAAAATAGGAGGAGGGAGTGCCCATGGCCGCCTCCTCACTGCTCAACGAGCAAGGCCAGCAGGGCCAGCGACTGCTGCCAGCCCAGGTAGCACTGCTCCGCCGGAATCACGGCCGGCACGCCTTCCTGGGTGATGTCGACCTCGGTGCCGCAGGAGACGGCGCGCAGGTGGATGGTGGTCTGCATCTGGCCCGGCAGGTTCGGGTCGTCGAAGACCGCGGTGTAGCGGATCTTTTCGCCGGGATGCAGTTCCAGGTACTCGCCGCCGAAGGAATGGCTGAAGCCGGTGCCCAGGTCGGTGAACGACATGCGGTACTTGCCGCCCACGCGCGCATCCATTTCGTGTACTTCGCCCAGGTAGCCGTTTGGCGGCAGCCACTTGTTGAAGGCGGCGGCCGTGGTCCACGCCTTGTAGATGCGGTCAGGGGAAGCGCGCAGGACGCGGTGCAGCTTGATGGTATTGGTAGTCATGTCAGTCGTCTCCATGGTTGGGTGGGTAGGTATTGGCACGACGCGCCAGCGCGGCCCAAATCGACAAGATGCGCAACTATTTCGTCTTTTTCTGTCTTTATTGTCAAGTTTGCACTAAAATGCCGCCCTGCGCAGGGCTTGGGGGACGGCAACACGCTTGCGTGAGACCCCTCCAATACGCTAAAATTTATGGTTGCCTGACCTAGCGTCTTGCAATGTTGTAAATTTTCTTATTTTATAAACCCGAATCCCCCCAACAAGGGTGCCCGCAAGGGTGACTGGGAGGATTCCAGACCCAACCCTGGAGTAAATATGTCTGTAACGATGCGTGAAATGCTGGAAGCCGGCGTCCATTTCGGTCACCAAACCCGTTTCTGGAACCCAAAGATGGCTCCGTTCATCTTCGGCCAC
>JAJTCO010000039.1 GCA_021323265.1 Pseudoduganella sp.
GCTGAAAATTCGTAACGATGTTCTGGTCTTGTCCCTGCTCTTCCAACACCCAGCGCGTGAAAGAGTTGGGGCGGATGAGCAGTTTTGGCTCCGCATCAAAAGCCAGGTCATTGTCCCAATAGAACAAATCTTCGGTGAATGCGCTGTAATAGAGAATCCTCTTGCTTGATAACTCAGAGCGCTGTTCGTCCTCATTTCCGGCTACGGGCGGGAACAACTCTTTGAGTTCCCGAGAAAGACGCGTCTTGCCTGTACCATTGAAGGCATAGATGAGTTGAACCTTTGGGGGTGGCTTGACCTCTTCTACAACTTTCGTTTTTTCAGGGACAGTTTTCTGAACCGTTTTGGGTGTACTCAGTTGCTGGGCGATTTCCTTGAGCGTCTTTCCCATGTTATGCCTCCACCGATTCCGGCTTTGGGAAATCCAACAACAAATCGCGGTAATACTCGTACTGCTGCTGGCGCAACTCGATTTCGCGGGGCAAGCCTTCGGTGATGGAGTTGGTCAGGGCGTCGAACTTATCAAGGATGGCAACAATCCGTTTCTGTTCTTCCAGCGAAGGAACAGGTATTTCCAATTGAACAAGATCAGACTTATTGACGGCAGGCACCCCGCCTTCCTTTTTCAAGCCCAGCAGCATTTCGCTTCGTGATTGAAGGAAGTAAAAGAGGTATTTATTGATCAGAACAGTCAAATCTGTTGATTGCAGTTTGTAACACAAAGGCCCCAGCCAGAATGGTTTGCTTTGGTATCCCACGTAGCCAATGCCACCCTGACCTCGCGACGGAGTTGTGACGGCATCGCCTGCACAATTATTTGCTGCGGCGTATCCCGATCGAGATGTTCCAGCATTGATGTAATCATAGCATGTCGCGCTTTCAAGAATTTCAGGTGGCTTTGACCCAGTATTTATGTCAACTAGAGACCCCAATGTCTTCCACTCCACCTCATCGCCTTCAAAACTCAACAACTGATCACGATAGTAGTTGTATTGTTTTTTGCGGGCGGTCAGCTCGGCGGTCAGCTCGGCGGTCAGCTCGGCGGTCTGCTCGGTGAATGCGTCCAGGATGCGAACGATTTCGGCCTGGATTTCCAGCGATTTTTGGGGGGTGCTTGGGCAGGGGATGGGGATTTTTAAACTTCCAATTTTCCCGACCGCCAATCCAGGTTGAGCGGATTGTGATGCGTACTGATTAAGGTTCATCAGTGTTAGCAAATGAAAAGCCCAATCGATGTTTATGCAATCACCTGCCGTTACAACTACTGCGTGCTCTGTTGCATAAAACTTTCCGTTCGTTCGTTGCACATTTCCACACAATGCGCCCTGCCTACCAATCAGCAAATGCTTTCCATCATGGCTGTTCTTGGCAACAAATCCGCGAATTCCGTTGCCACCAAAACAAGGGTATGGATGCTCGCTACTAGCTTCTTCCCTGATGTCTTTTGCCGAAATATGTTGGCCAGCGCGCATATTGACGACCTCCTCCAGCGCTTTCCACTCCACCTCAACGCCATCCAACAGCTTTTCCAAGAAGTTCACGCCACTCATGCTTCCAGCCCCTCGCATTCAATCTCGGCCACGATGGCATCAATGCCCTTCCGGAGCTGGTCAATCCTGGCGACAGTGGATTTCAGCTCGGCGTTGAGCTGAGCAATGTCCACCACTTCCCGGTTGTCTTTGGCTTCGACATAGGTGTTAACCGACAGGTTGTATTCCTTTGCAACCACGTCCTCTAACGGCACCGACTTGGCAAAGTGATCGACGTTTTCCTTGCTGTCGAACACGGCCATGATTTGCTCGATATGCAAATCCAGCAGCACGTTGTTATTGGTTTCTTTCTTGAATAGCCCGCTGGCGTCGATGAACTGAGTAGTCGTGTCTTTCTTGTTTTTCGCCAGCACCAGAATGTTCACCGCAATGGTTGTGCCGTAAAACAGGTTGGGCGCGAGCGAGATCACGGTTTCGACGTAGTTGTTATCCACCAGATACTGGCGGATTTTCTGCTCGGCGCCGCCCCGGTAGAAAATGCCGGGGAAGCAGACAATCGCAGCGCGGCCTTTGCTGGAGAGGTAGTTGAGCGCGTGCAATACAAAGGCAAAGTCGGCCTTGGACTTGGGCGCGAGCACACCGGCCGGGGCAAAACGTTCGTCGTTGATCAGCGTGGGGTCGTTGCTGCCGATCCACTTCACCGAATAAGGCGGGTTGGAGACGATGGCGTCAAAGGGCCGGTCTTCAGCGAAATGCGGCTCTTCCAACGTGTTGCCCAATTGGATGTTGAACTTGTCGTAGTTCACGTTGTGCAAGAACATATTCATCCGCGCCAGGTTGTACGTGGTGTGGTTGATTTCTTGCCCGAAGAAGCCGTCTTCGATCAGGTGCTGATCGAAGTGCTTCTTGGCTTGCAGCAGCAACGAGCCCGAGCCGCAGGCGGGGTCATAAATCTTGTTGACGCTGGATTGCTTGTGCATCGCAAGCTGTGCAATCAGCTTGGATACATGCTGAGGCGTGAAAAACTCGCCCCCCGACTTGCCCGCGTTCGCCGCGTAGTTCGAAATCAGGAATTCGTAGGCGTCGCCGAACAGGTCAATGTGGCTGGCGTCGAAACCTCCGAAGTCCAGCTCAGCCACGCGTTTGAGCACTTTGGAAAGACGATCGTTCTTGTCTTTGACGGTATTGCCAAGGCGGTTGCTTGTGGTGTCGAAATCAGCAAACAGGCCTTTAATGTCGCGCTCGGAGGGGTAGCCGTTGGCGGAGGCCTCGATGGCAGCAAAGATGTTGGCCAGATCGGTGTTCAGGCTCTCGTTGGTATTGGCGTTGGCTGCGACATTGACGAACAGCTGGCTGGGGTAAATGAAGTAGCCCTTGGTCTTGATGGCGTCATCTTTGGCGGCCGCGATGTTCGGATCACCGTCTGCCATGGCGGCGTAATTGACAGAAGGGTCACCGCCGGTGATGTAGTCGATGAAGTTCTCGCTTATGAAGCGATAGAACAGGGTACCCAGCACGTATTGCTTGAAGTCCCAACCATCGACGGCACCCCGGACGTCATTGGCGATATCCCAGATCTTGCGCTGTAGGGCGGCGCGTTGTTCGTTGCTTGTCATCTTTAAAGTCCAGTTTCGATTCGTTGGGTCCGGCTCAGGCTTAACGCTTGAACTGGAGGAAATGGGTTGTTACGGCAAGAGGCCGCGTTCTATCTCCCGGCTTTCTTCGCCTTGGGTCGATAGAAATCCTTGATTCTTCAGGCGGTTGCCGACGTATCGCCCAGCTTCTATCGCCCATCTATCGACAATAGAGGGCAGGTTGTCCGATAGGCTGCTCATGTCACCGCCCAGTACCGCCGCCAGCGGTTGTTACCCTCAAAGCGGACTTCCCCGCGCTCGATCAGCTCTTCCAGCGCGCGCTTGACTTGCTTGGGATGGATTTCCCCGCCGACCCGCTGGTGGATGTCGCTGATGGCCGACTTGGGGTAGCGCCGCAGGTCTTCCCGGACGAGCGCGGCCAAGCGGTGTGGCTCAATGCGCTTGAGGGTGGTCTCGCCGGAGAACTGGAGGCTGCGCAGCAGGCTTGGATCGACAAAGTAGCGCGTTGCCTGGGTGCGCCCAGCGCTTTGCACCAACTGCCAGTCCAGCAGGCGCTTGAGCCAGGGCTGCAATGCTTCAGCCGATGGCAGTTCGAGGGCAGTTGTCAGTTCGCGCGCCGTCAGGGCATCGTGCTGCGCCAATAGGCCCAACGCGATCCGCTCGCGCTGCGTGAGCTGATAGGTCTGGTCTGCTTTCGCAATGAAGTCGATGACCTCAGGCTTGAGGATGCGGCGGCGCACCGTCACCTGCACACGGTCGTGGGTCTCGATCAATTCGGGAGCCGGGCGGCCTTGTGAGAGCAGCACTTCGAAGATCTTGTCGAAGCCACTGCCTTCCCGCTCCATCAGTTTCAAGTCATGGAACAGGCGTGCCAGGTGTTCGTTACGGCGTACCGTGGTGTGGAGGACGTTCTGCGGCGAGACGCCCAGCGGTAGCGGTCCAGGGTTGACCACTTCCAGCCGGTCTGGATGCAGGTTAAAAAAGATGTCGCCACGCTCGGTGTAGGGACGGTGCACCAAGGCGTTGACCAACAGTTCGCGCACTACGATTTCATCGAATGCGGGCACGTTCTGACGGTAAAGGCCATCGGGTAGCTCGTAGCGCTCGCGGAAGTCAGGCACCTCCTGCCAAACCGCTTCGATCAACTCCATCGGGCTTTGCGTGTGGTCGTCCCACACCAGCTTGTTGACCTTCTGCCCGTGCTCGTCGTACTTGATGAACTGTATGACCGGAGCGGTGGTTAGTTGAGCGCGATGATGCTGGCGACCGAGACTGAGCACGCCCAGGTTGGTTAGGTTCGGTCCTTGTGCGAGCTGATAGTGATCGACAAGTTCGTCGTCAGACTTCTCCTTGACGGAAGGCTTGACGCGATCCGATGCGCGCAAGTCTGCAAGCAGCTTGTCGCGTTTGGTGACATCAACCTCTGTACGTGGAACCTGCAAGGTGGTTTGCGTTTCCCACGGCAATGCGGAACGCTCACTGGCCAGGCGCATCACGTCATCGCCCGTCACGGGTTTGCTTTGATCGGCCACGCGCAGGAAGTAGCGACCGTCCGTGGTGGATGCGACTGCCATGGCGCGCGGGATGCGCAATTCGATATATTGGCCGCCATTAGGGGCGATGGCGATATCCGCTAGCACCGTCACGTTCACTGTGCGCTCTGCCAGTCTGCGACGCAGTGTGTCAGGTAGGTCTGATGGAATGCGCTGATCTGCGGGGGGCTCGTTATGGCCATCTTCGATTCCCAGCAGAAGGCGACCGCCAGTTGCATTGGCAAAAGCAATGCAATCCTTGGCAATTTCGTTCCAGTCCGTCGCCTTGCCGGTCACGGCCCGCAAGGACTTCTGGTCAACAAGTTGTCCTTCCAAGCTCACGAGCTACCATCCCCTGCTGGATTCATTTTTGTTCGCTCCCATCATCCGACTCTTCAGCGGCGCCGCCGGCGCGCACCCACTCATCTATTTCGGAGAGCTGAAATTTCCAGAGTCGTCCGACTCTATGCGCGGGTAGTCCTTTGCCCTCTCTCCAGCGATAAACGGTGTCCTTGGCCACACCCAGATGCTGGGCGACATGTTCGGCAGTAACCCATGGTTCAATGCTCATATCGATGACGCTCTGCCTTCATGCGTGAAAGTCGGTTAGGATCGTCATAAGTCTACCATAATGTTGCAGTGAGGGCATCGTCTTGGTATTCGAACAACCTCACTCAGGCGGACCTTTCGTTTAGTTGATGTTTGGTTCGTTGGAACCATATTCGGCTTCCAGCGCCAGAACTCGCGCCTCCCGTATCTCCAGCTCCTTCATCAGTGCGTGCGCTTCGAGCATTTGTCTTATGTGCAAAGATTCGAAGCTGACGGTGACGCTGGTCTGTGCCTTGAGTTATCGCGCGCGCCCGTTGAAGCAGCGCGGCTTGCGCTGTGAGCCCGAACTTCACTTGTGTCCATTGTGCTCGACTCATACGCTGTCGGCTGGGCCCCAGGGGTGCAAGGCCGGAAGGCCCTGCAACGCGCTCCCAAAATCGGTCCTGAAAGGCACGCATTGCCGTGTTGTAGGCAAGTCGCTGCTCCTTGGGTGTCTGAGCGCCTTTGGCAGCACGAAAGCCTTGGAAATATTCTCAATTTTTTACGTGAACGTGCTTCGATGTATCCGCCCAAAAAGTGTATATGTGAATGACTATGATTTGAGGCTGCCAAGAAAAATAATCTTAAGTATCAAGGTTGTATGTTGTAATTTATGATTTAACGTTTGAGTCCGACTTCCTAGCCTAAGAAAAGCCGCGCATGCCGCGGCTTTTTTTTATTTCGTGACAATGGGAGAGACATTTTCCAATAGTGCATAGGTAGAATCTTTAGCACTATGACAATGACCACTACCAACGAAACGGTCCAGGGGCTGTATCTCGCGTATCTCCAGCGTCCTGCCGACCCAAGGGGGCTGGAGTTCTGGAGCGATGCTCTGCGCACCGGCATTACGCACAACCTCAGCGGCGAATTTGCGAAGTCGCCCGAATTCCGCGCGACGTTCGGCGGCAAGAGCCATGCCGAGACCGTGGATGCACTTTATCTTAACCTGTTTGGCCGCCGTGCCGACGAGGCGGGCATGAAGCTCTACAAGGGCATGCTTGACACCGGCAAAGCGACGGTGGAGTCGGTGGCAGGCGATATCCTGCAGGGCGCCATCGGCAGCGACCGCGAGACACTCTTGAACAAGGTCGCCGCGGCCGAGCTGTTCACCACGACCCTGCGCATCGAGGCAGCCTACAGCTGGGACCTGAGGTTCGACCCCAGGGCGACGCGCGACTATATCGCGTCGGTGACGGATGACGCCAGTGCCTACGCTGCCCTGGGCAAGCTGCCCGACCTGTTGCAGCTGGGCGCCGTGCTGAGCGGCGATATGAAACAGGGCGCGCCTGCGCCGGCCGACGAGGTGCCCCCGGTTACGCTGACCAATGAAGACCGCGTGCAGGAACTGCACCTGGCCTACTTCGGGCGACCGGCCAAGGTCGACGAATTGCGGGGTTTGGGCGAAGTCATCGCCAAGTCTTCCTACGAAGCGGTCAGCCTGCTGCTGTCGCAGTCGAGGGAATACACGGACAGTGTGCAAGGCCTGAGCCATCAGCAGGTAGTCGACAAGCTGTACATGAACTTGTTCGGCCGTCATGGCGACGAGGCGGGCTTGAAGTTCTACGCCGATGCGCTGGCGTCCGGCAAGGCGGGCATTGACTTCGTGGTGCGCGGTTTCCTTGACAACGCGCATGGCAACGACTGGACTGTGCTGGAGAACCGCCTGGTCGGTGCGGAAATCTTCACCACCGCGCTCAAGATCGATCCGCTGGCAAGCAGCGCCTATGCCGTGTACACCTTGCCGGGACAAGCCTACGTCGATCTCATCACCACCGATGCTTCCGTGTACGACGCCATGCGCGGCTTGCCCAAGTCACTGCAGGACCTGGTGACGTTGATGCAGACCCCGTTCGAACTTGCTCAGTTGACCGGCGTGGTGCCGGTCGATCCGGGCTTGTTTGGCTGCTGAGCTGCCTCGTGTTCGCGGATGGCTTTGCTGAAGCTGTCCATTAACGGATTGGGCACTGCCAGCGACAGCTGGTAGTGCTCGATCAGGAAGCCCTTGCCGGTGTTGCGCAGCACGCCGCTGGCCTGGCACGTTCCCATCTGCGTATTCAGCTGTTCGTCGAACCACACGTACTTCTTGTCCGGCGAGAAGTAGACATTGCGCTTTTGCGCCGTGAAGCTCCACGCCTTCTTGCGGTCCCAGAAGCGCTTGGCCCAGGCCTTGAACTCCTTGTAGCTCCACACTTCGCTCTTGTCGGTGCCGATGAATACGGCGTCCGGCGCAAACTTGTCCCAGTAGTCGGGGCGGGTGTGGGCGGCGTCGTCATGCCAGCGGTCGACGAAGGCGTTGATCTGCTGGCGGAATTCCGCGTCCGGCGCGGCCGCCAGGGCGCTTTGCATCATCAGGACGGTGGCGGTGGCGATCAGTAGGCGCTTCAATTTGCTTGTCTCCTCGGTCAGATGTTAGCGAAATAGTATAATCGTCGGATTGTGCACAGCTTCTCATAAAATAATGGCCTCCCCCAACGAAAACGCCAGCATGGCCCTGTTCTGCGACTTTGAAAACGTCGCACTTGGCGTCCGCGACGCCAACTACGAGAAATTCGACATCAAACCCGTGCTGGAACGCCTGCTGCTGAAGGGCAGCATCGTGGTCAAGAAAGCCTACTGCGACTGGGATCGCTACAAGTCCTTCAAGGGACCGATGCACGAAGCGAACTTCGAGCTGATCGAAATCCCCCACGTGCGCCTGTCGGGCAAGAATTCGGCCGACATCCGCATGGTGGTCGATGCGCTGGACCTGTGCTACACCAAATCCCACGTCAATACCTTCGTCATCATCTCGGGCGACTCCGACTTTTCGCCGCTGGTTTCCAAGCTGCGCGAGAACAACAAGCGGGTGATCGGCGTGGGCGTGAAGGATTCGACGTCCGACCTGCTGGTGGCCAACTGCGACGAATTCATTTTCTACGATGACCTGGTACGCGAAAGCCGCCGTCAGCGCCAGACTTCCGGCCGCGATGTGCGCGAGCAGCAGCCAAAGCGCTCGGCGGAAGAAGAGAAGCGCCGCCGCGAGGAAATGGAAAAGCGCCGCAACCAGTGCGTGGAAATCGTCTACAGCACCTTCGATGCGCTGGCCGCCGAGCGTGGCGAGGGCAAGATCTGGGCTTCCGTGCTGAAGGAAGCGATCAAGCGCCGCAAACCGGACT
This sequence comes from Pseudoduganella sp., assembly GCA_021323265.1. Taxonomy (GTDB): domain Bacteria; phylum Pseudomonadota; class Gammaproteobacteria; order Burkholderiales; family Burkholderiaceae_D; genus Rugamonas. Next base: position 8,364 of record JAJTCO010000039.1, read on the forward strand.
TCAGCGAGTCCTACTACGGTTTCCGTACCTTCGGCAACCTGCTGGAGGAAATGAAGGCGCGCGGCATGCTGGAATTCGGCCGCGACGAGAAGTCGGGCGCCTACGTGTACCGCAGCAGCCAGCCGGTGGTGCTGCCGGCCGTGGAACATGAAGCGCACGGCGCCGCCGCGGAAGGCGAGGGTGCGGAAGCGGCGGAGGCAGTGGCTGCCGAAGGCGCGGCTCCTGTCGAGCGCGAAGGGCGCGATGTCCGCCGCAGCCGCGGCAACCGTGGTGGCCGTGGCCGCCGCGGCGAGGCTGCGCCGGCCGTGGACGCTATCGTGGTGGAAGTACCTGCCGATGCCGAAGTGCCTGCCGTCGCGGCGGTGGAAGAAGTTGCGCCGATCGTCGAAGCGCCGACTGAAGCCCCGGCCCCGGCCCCGGCCAAGCGCGCCCGCGCAGCGGCCAAGAAGCCGGCCGCCAAGAAGGCGGGCAGCCGCAGCAGCAAGGTGGCGCAGGCCGCCGCCGATGCGGCCGAGGCGGTGCAGCAGGCGGAAGCCGTGCTGGCCGCGGCGTCCGAAGCGGCAGTGGCGGCGGAAGCTGCCGGCGTGGCCGAGACGGCGGCCGCCGTCGTGGAGGCGCCGGAGGCGGCCAGCGCGCCCAAGCGCACCCGCAAGCCAGGCGCACATCGCCCGCCGGCACGCAGCAAGCTGCCGAAGAAGCCGAAGGCCGAAGCGGCCTGACGCGTTTCACCCCGTGCGCGGGCCGCGAGGCCTGGCGCACGGCGCAGCGATTTCTGCGATACTCTTGGGCACTATGCCCTTCATCGCCGAACTCACCATCTACCCCATCAAATCCTGCGCCGGCCTCTCGCTGAAGGAAGCCACGCTGACGCGCGCAGGCCTGATGACCGAGCAAATCTACGACCGCGAATGGATGCTGGTGGACGCCGGCGGCGTCGCCCTGACCCAGCGCGAGCATCCGCGCATGGCCCTGATCGTGCCGCGCCTGAAGGCGCAAACCATGGAGCTGCGCGCGCCCGGCATGCTGCAGCTGGAAATCCCGCTTGGCCTGCCCGACCCGGGCAGCGCGCCTTCGCTGCAGGTACAGGTCTGGGAAGACACCGTGCTGGCCTACGATTGCGACGCCACCACCGCCACCTGGTTCAGCACGTTCCTCGGCATCGAATGCCGCCTGGTGCGCTTCCACGCCAACGCCAAGCGCCTCACCAGCGGCAAGTGGACCGACGGCGAGCAGCATCCGACGCTGTTTTCCGATGGCTATCCGATTCTGGTGGCCGGCACCGGGTCCCTGCAGGACCTGAACGAGAAGCTGGCCAAGCAGGGGCGCGCGCCGCTGCCGATGAACCGATTCCGGCCCAACCTGGTGATCGGCGACCTGGATGCCTTCGAAGAAGACTATGCCGAGCAATTGCGCATCGGCGAAGCGGCCCTGAAGCCCTGCAAACCCTGCTCGCGCTGCCCGATGCCCTCGGTCGACCAGACCACCGGCGAGTTCGGCCCGGACCCGCTGGATATCCTGCAAAGCTACCGCGCCAAGGCGGAAGTCGATGGCGGCATCTGCTTCGGCATGAATGCCGTTGTAACAACAGGTGATGGCGTAAAACTAAGGGTCGGGGATCAAATCGAGGTTACACTGTCGTTTTAGTAGTAAATAGCGACCGGGCGATGGAGATCACGCAGAAAATCACGGGCAAGCAGCCCACGCAGGCGGAACTGGCGGCGGAAAACAATGCCTTGCGCGCCCGGCTTGCCTATCTGATCGAGCAGGCCGAACGCAATCACTCGATCATGATGCGCCACCAGGCGTTCGACCTGGAGATCGTCGGCGCGGCCAGCTTTCCCGAGCTGATTGGCACCATTTTCCGCACCTTGCCCGTCATTTCCGACCTGGATGCCCTGACGTTGACCCTGGTCGACGTGGACGACGACATCCGCACGGTGATGGAAAAGCTGGGCGTCGATTTCAGCGAATTCCCAGACCTGGCGTTCGTGCCGGATGTGGCGGGGCTGGGTTTCGACCTGCAGTCCGGCCAGATGCCGCGGCCTTTGCTGGGCATGTTCGACGCGCAAAAGCATGCGCGCCAGTTCCCGCAGCCGGCCGTGCGCCTGCAAAGCGTGGGCGTGGTGCCGCTGCTGCGCAACAAGCGCCTGATTGGCTCGCTCAACCTGGGCAGCGCCGATCCGACCCGCTTTTCGCCGAGTCTGGGCACGGATTTCGTCGAGCACATGGCCTCCATCATCGCGATCTGCCTGGAGAACGTGATCTCCAACGAGATGCTGAAGTACATGGGGTTGACCGATGCGCTGACCGGCGTATTCAACCGCCGCTATGTGGACCGGCGCCTCCTGGAAGAGATTGCGCGCGCGCGCCGCCAGTCCTACCCGGTGTCCTTCATGTACATCGACATCGACCATTTCAAGCGTGTCAACGACACTGTCGGCCACGGCGGCGGCGATGAGGTGCTGCGCGAGGTGGCTTGCCGCATCAAGGCGGAGCTGCGCCTGTCCGATGCGCTGGCGCGCTTTGGCGGCGAGGAATTCGTGGTGCTGCTGATCGATGCGGACCTGGAGAGCGCGGCCTATGTGGCCGAGCGCATCCGCGCCGGCATTGCGGCCAGCATGATCGAGCTGTCGCATGGGGTGAAGGTGTCGATCACGGCGTCGGTGGGCGTGTCCAGCCTGGCGCAGGTGGCGCCGGACGGCAAGCCGGAGGAACAGGCTGCGCAGCTCATCGCCCAGGCCGACGAGGCGCTGTACCAGGCCAAGGAAGGTGGGCGCAACCGGGTGATCCGGTACGCTGCCTGACCCGGGGCTCAGGCCAGCAGGTCGTTTTCGGCGCGCGCCACTTCTTCGGCGGTGCCGCGCAGGACCACCACGTCGCCGGCTTCCAGCGTCATGCCCGGCTCGGCCTCCAGCCGCACCTTGCCGCGCCGGATGGCGGAAATCTCCGCGCCCGTTTCCGGCAAGCCCAGGTCGCGCACGCACTTGCCGATGCACGAAGCCTGCTCGCCCAGCGGCACCGAATGCAGGCGCACCATTTCCGCTTCCTCGCCGCTGTCGCTGGCGCCGTGGAAGTAGCCGCGCAAGGACGCATAGCGCTCTTCGCGCGCGCGTTGCACGCGGTGCACCACGCGCCGCAGCGGCACGCCCAGCATGACCAGCGCATGCGAGGCCAGCATCAGCGAGCCTTCCATCAGCTCCGGCACGACTTCGGCGGCGCCGGCTTCCTTCAGGCGGTCCAGGTCCGTATCGTCGTGCGAACGCACGATGACCGGCAGCTCCGGCGCCAGCTCATGCACCAGGTGCAGCACCTTCAGCGCCGACGGCGTCGAGGCGTAGGTGATCACCACGGCCGAAGCGCGCTTGATGCCGGCCGCCACCAGCGATTCGCGGCGTGCCGCGTCGCCGTAGGAGACGTTGGCGCCCGCCGCCTGCGCTTCCTGCACGCGGATCGGGTCCAGGTCCAGCGCGTGGTACGGCACCTTTTCCTCGCTTAGCAGCGTGGCCAGCGACTGGCCGGAGCGGCCGAAGCCCGCCACGATCACGTGCTTTTGCGCCGACATCGTGCGCGCCGCGATATTGGTCAGGTTGAGCGACTGCATCATCCATTCGTTGGCCGAGAACTTCATCACGATCCGGTCCGACTGCGCGATCAGGAAGGGCGCCAGCATCATCGACAGCACCATCGACGCCAGCACCACCTGCACCACGAATGGGTCGACCAGCTTCATGCCGCCCACGACATTCAGCAGCACGAAACCGAATTCGCCCGCTTGCGCCAGCGCCAGGCCGGTGCGCATGGCGGTGGAGGTGGAGGCGCCGAACAGGCGCGCCAGGGCGGCGATCAGCGCGAACTTGAGCAGCACCGGACCGGCCAGCAGCACCAGCACCAGCCACCAGTTTTCCAGCACGATGCGCACGTTGAGCAGCATGCCGACGGTGATGAAGAACAGGCCCAGCAGCACGTCGCGGAAAGGCTTGATATCCTCCTCCACCTGGTGCTTGTACTCGGTCTCGGAAATGAGCATGCCCGCCACGAAGGCGCCCAGCGCCAGGGACAGGCCGGCGCGTTCGGTGATCCAGGCCGCGCCCAGCGTCACCAGCAGCAGGTTGAGCATGAACAGCTCCTGCGAGCGGCGCATGACGACGATGGTGAACCACTTGCGCATCACCTTCTGGCCCAACGCCAGCAGCAGGAGCAGCACCACGGCCGCCTTCAGGCTGGCCAGCGCCAGGGTCTTGGGCAGGTCGGCCGGATTCTGCGCCAGCGCCGGGATCAGGATCAGCAGCGGCACCACCGCCAGGTCCTGGAACAGCAGGATGCCGATGATCTTGCGTCCATGCTCGCTTTCCAGTTCCAGCCGTTCCGTGAGCAATTTGACCACGATCGCGGTGGACGACATGGCCAGCGCGCCCCCCAGGGCGAACGAGGCTTGCCAGCCGAGCTGGATGGCGGGCGGCAGCAGGAACTGGATGGCCCAGCCGAACAGCATGGTGGCGACGATGGTCAAGCCCACCTGGGCCATGCCCAGCCCGAACACGATCGAGCGCATGGCCATCAGCTTGGGCAGGGAAAACTCCAGGCCGATGGAGAACATCAGGAACACCACCCCGAACTCGCCCAGCAGCTCGGTCGCATGGCTTTGCTCGGCCAAGGCCATGGCGTGCGGGCCCAGCAGGATGCCAACGGTGAGGTAACCCAGCATCGGCGGCAGGTGCATCATGCGGAAGGCCACCACGCCCAATACGGCGCTGCCAAGGAGGAGGAGGGTCAGCTCAAGGGGGGAGAACATCCGTTGTTTGTTTAGTCTGGCAAGTTTTTTGCTTATCTAATTCGGCTATACTTCGGGCATGAGTTTAACCCATGAAAAAACAATGTTGAAAACTTTTGATGCCAAGACCGCAAGCCGTGCCCTGGAGCTGGCGCGCGTTGCTTTGCAGATCGAAACGGATGCCCTGGCAGCGCTGCACGCGCGCCTGGCCACCGACGAAAGCGTGGGCCAGGCCGTGTCCCTGTTGCTGCAATGTAAAGGTCGCGTCGTCGTGTCGGGCATTGGCAAGTCCGGCCATATCGGCAAGAAGATAGCCGCCACCCTGGCCTCGACCGGCACGCCGGCCCTGTTCGTCCACCCGGCCGAGGCGGCGCACGGCGACCTGGGCATGGTGACCCCGGAAGACGTGGTGATCGCCATTTCCTATTCCGGCGAAGCGGCCGAACTGATGGCCATCCTGCCGGTGGTCAAGCGCATGGGCGGCAACGTGATCGCCATGACGGGCAAGCCGCAATCGAGCCTGGCCCAGCTGGCCGACGTGCACCTGGACGTGTCCGTGGCCAAGGAAGCCTGCCCGATGAACCTGGCCCCGACCGCCTCCACCACCGTCACGCTGGCGCTGGGCGACGCGATTGCCGTGGCCCTGCTGGAGCTGCGCGGCTTCAAGGAAGAAGACTTTGCCCGTTCCCACCCCGGCGGCGCCCTGGGCCGCCGCCTGCTGACCCATGTGCGCGACGTGATGCGCAAGGACGGCGCCATCCCTGCCGTGGGCCTGCAGACGCGCCTGCCGGACGCGCTGCTGGAGATCACGCAGAAGGGCATGGGCATGACCGCCGTCGTCGACGGCGACGGCAAGCCGGCCGGCGTGTTTACCGACGGCGACCTGCGCCGCATGATCGAGAAGGTGCAGGACTTCACCAAGGTCGTGATCAAGGATGTGATGCACCTGAACCCGCGCACCATCGGTCCCGACCAGCTGGCGGTGGACGCCGTGGCGGTGATGGAAGAGTTCCGCATCAACCAGATGCTGGTGGTCGACGAGGCCGGCAAGCTGGTCGGCGCACTGCACATCCACGACCTGACGCGCGCCAAGGTGATCTGATGAAGCTGTCCCGCGAAAATCTCGTCGCCCGCGCGGCCAAGGTACGCCTGTTCATCTTCGACGTGGACGGCGTGCTGACGGACGGTAGCCTGAGCTACGGCGCCGAAGGCGAACTGATCAAGACCTTCAACGTGCACGACGGGCTGGGCATCAAGCTGCTGCAGGAAGCGGGCATCAAGACCGCCATCATTTCCGCGCGCCGCACGCCGATCGTGCTGGCGCGGGCCAAGGACCTGGGCATCGAGTACGTGCACCAGGGCGGGCACGACAAGCTGACCCCGTTCCAGGCATTGCTGGAGCAGCTGGGCCTGACGCCGGACCAGGTCGGCTTCATCGGCGACGACGTGGTCGACTTGCCGATCCTGAGCCGCGTGGGCTTTGCCGTGAGCGTGCCGAACGGCCGGCCGGAAGTGCACGCGCGCTCGCACCACGTCACCGACGCCGCAGGCGGGCGCGGTGCGGTGCGCGAAGTGTGCGAGTTCGTCCTGCGTGCGCAGGGCAGCTACGACCGCATCATGGCCCAATTCCTGGTCTGATCGGAGCGAACGATGCGCAACCAGAGGATGGCCCACCGCTTCCGCCTTTCCATCGGCATGGTGCTGGTGCTGGTGGCGGCGCTCGGCAGCTTTTACCTGCTCGAGCTGATGAACCGCGCCGGCGAGGAAATGCAGGCCGACCTGCAGGCCAATGAGCCGGACTACATCATCGAAAACTTCTCCTTCGTGCGCATGTCGAAGGAGGGCAAGCCGAGCTACATCATCGCCGGCGACAAGCTGACCCACCGTCCGATCGACGACTCCTCGGAGATCGACAAGCCGCGCGTGCGCAGCCTGTCCGGCGAAAACCCGCCGATGGAAATCCTGGCCAAGCGCGCGCGGGTGGACGATGCCAACAGCCGCGTCACCCTGCACGGCAACGTGACCATCGACCGCGCGGCCGGCAAGGACGTGCAGTCGCTGCACCTGGCCACGGAAAAGCTGGTGATCTTCCCCGACGAAGACCGTATGGAAACCGACCGGCCGGTGCGGCTGAAGCTGGGCGAATCGACCGCCACGGCCAACAGCATGCGCGCCAACAATGCGACGCGCCAATTGCACCTGGAAGGCGCCGGCACGCTGGTGCTGCCGCCAAGGGCCCAATAGACAAGGAATGACTATGAAACGATTACTATTGTCGGCAGCGCTGCTGCTGGGAGTTGCAGGTCCGGCATGGGCCGAGAAGGCCGACTCCTACAAGCCGACCAATATCAGCTACGGCGCGCTCGATATCGACGACGTCAAGCAGGTGACGGTGCTGACCGGCGGCGTCAAGCTGACCCGCGGCACGTTGACCATGACCGCGCAGCGCGCCTTCGTCAAGCAGACGCCGGAAGGCTTCCAGCAGGTGACGCTGTTCGGCGACGGCAAGAAGGCCACCTTCCGCCAGAAGCGCGACGGCGCCGGCGACCTGTGGGTGGAAGGCGATGCCGACCGCATCGAATACGACGAGCAGGCCGAGCTCGTGAAGATGTTCAGCAAAGCCGCCATCCGCCGCATGGAAGGCGGCAAGCAGAACGACGAGGTGCAGGGCGAGTTCATCTCCTACGACAGCCGCAAGGAGTTCTTCAGCGTGCGCAACAGCGCCACCGGCGAAAGCAAGCCGGGTGGCGGCCGCGGCACCATGGTGATCCAGCCTTCGCGCACGGAGCCGCCAGCCACCCCACCTGCAACGTCGGAGAAGAAGTAAGCATGCAAGCAAATACCTGTGCCAGCACGCTGGTCGTGCGCGGCCTCCAGAAATCGTACGGCAAGCGCCAGGTGGTGCACGACGTGTCGCTGCAGGTCGACTGCGGCGAAGTGGTCGGCCTGCTCGGCCCCAACGGCGCCGGCAAGACCACCTCCTTCTACATGATCGTGGGCCTGGTGGCGTCCGATGCCGGCACCATCGACATCGGCGGCACCGACGTATCGAGCCTGCCGATCCACAAGCGCGCCACCCTCGGCCTGTCCTACCTGCCGCAGGAAGCGTCGGTCTTCCGCAAGCTGACGGTGGAGGAGAACATCCGCGCCGTGCTGGAGATCCAGCAGGTCGGCGGCAAGCCGCTGCCCAAGGCGGAGATCAACGAGCGCCTGGAGTCGCTGCTGGCTGACTTGCAGATCGAGAAACTGCGCGAGAACCAGGCCTTGTCGCTGTCGGGCGGCGAACGCCGGCGCGTGGAGATCGCGCGCGCCCTGGCCACCAATCCGCGCTTCGTGCTGCTGGACGAACCGTTCGCCGGCGTGGACCCCATCGCCGTGATCGAAATCCAACGTATCGTCCGTTTCCTGAAGGAGCGCAATATCGGTGTCCTGATCACCGACCATAATGTGCGTGAAACCCTGGGCATTTGCGACCGCGCCTACATCATCAACCAGGGCGCGGTGCTCGCCTCGGGCCGACCTGACGACATCATTGCCAACGAATCCGTGCGCCGGGTCTATCTCGGCGAACACTTCCGCATGTAAGAACGAAGGCCATGAAACAGACACTGCAACTGCGAACCTCGCAACACCTGGCGCTCACGCCGCAGCTGCAGCAGTCGATCCGCCTGTTGCAGCTGTCTACGCTGGAGCTGCACCAGGAGCTGGAGCAGCTGCTCAGCGACAATCCGATGCTGGAACGCCTGGACGATCCGCTCGACCACTCCGTGCGGCTGCTGGCCGATGGCGCCATCAGCCAGGGTTCCGGCAACGACTCCATCGCCAAGCCGGAAGCGGCCCCGGCCGAAGGGGGCGACGCCCCGGCGGCGGCCGGTGAAGGCGAGGGCGAGGGCTACGAAGGCAGCGAGAGCACCGGCAACGGCAGCGACGACGGCGACTGGGGTGCCAGCAGTGGCAGCAAGTCCGCCGACGACGAGGACAGCCGCCCGCAGCTGGAAGCGTCCGGCTGCACGCTGCGCGAGCACCTGCTCGAGCAGATGCGCGTCACCGTGCAGGAGCCGCGCGACCGCGCCCTGATGGAAATGATCATCGACGCGCTGGACGACAACGGCTATCTGGAAGAACCGCTGGAAGAAATCCTCGCGCGCCTGCCGCCCGAGCTGGAAATCGAGCTGGACGACCTGCGCTGCAGCCTGGTGCTGCTGCAAAGCTTCGACCCGCCGGGCGTGGCCGCGCGCAACGCCTCCGAATGCCTGTCGCTGCAGATCAAGCGCATGCCGGGCGTGCCGATGGTGACGCGGCGCATGGCCATCACCATCGTGGAAAAGCACCTGGCCTGGTTCGCCCAGCGCGAGTTCAACAAGCTGAAGAAGGCGCTCGACTGCGACGATGAAGACTTGCGCGAGGCGCAGGCCGTGATCCGCCAGTGCAACCCGCATCCGGGCGCCGAGTACGCGTCGGGCGAATCGGACTACGTGGTGCCGGACGTGATCGTGAAGAAGGGCCGCAACGGCTGGCTGGTCACCCTGAACAATGACGTGGTGCCGCGCCTGCGCGTCAATGCCCTGTACGCCAACCTGCTCAAGCAAGGCAGGAGCGAATCGCAGATGAACGGCCAGCTGCAGGAAGCGAAATGGCTGATCAAGAATATGCGCCAGCGTTTCGACACCATCCTGCGCGTGGCCGAGGCGATAGTAGAAAGACAAAAGAACTTTTTCAGTCACGGCGCCGTCGCCATGAGACCCCTTGTGTTGCGTGAAATAGCTGATACACTGGGACTACACGAGAGCACTATTTCTCGGGTAACAACTCAAAAATATATGCTCACCCCGCATGGCATGTTTGAGTTGAAATATTTCTTTGGTAGCCACGTCGCGACCGAAGCTGGGGGGGAGGCTTCATCGACTGCGATACGGGCACTGATCGTGCAACTGACAGGAGCAGAAGACCCTAAAAATCCTTTATCCGACAGTAAGATTGCGGACATGCTGGGAGAACAAGGCATGGTGATTGCGCGACGGACTGTTGCCAAATATCGAGAAGCGTTGAAAATCCCTCCGGTAAGCCTCCGCAAATCTTTGTAGTGCATGGGTTCCTCTGTGCGCTTCGGCGTGCACGAACTCGAGAGCGACATCATCTTTAGGAGTGTGTATGAATCTCACCATCAGTGGACATCATGTCGAAGTGACCCCAGCCATCCGCGAGTACGTGCAGAACAAGCTGGAACGAGTCAAGCGCCATTTCGATCAAGTAATCGATATTGCTGTCATCCTGACTGTAGATAACCTCACCGAGAAAGAGAAGCGCCAGAAAGCCGAGATCAACCTGCGCATGTCTGGCAAAACCGTATACGTCGAAAGCCTGTCGCAAGACCTCTACGCCGCCATCGACACCCTGATTGATAAACTGGATCGCCAGGTCATGAAATACAAGGACCGTGTGCAGAACCACAATCATGCGGCCATCAAGCACTTCCCGGACACGTACGAAGCACCACCCACCGCCATGTAAAGGACTGGCCGTGTAGCACCGCAAAGGGCGCATCTGGCGCCCTTTTTTGCGTCTGGGCCGTCAGCGGGGCGCCCAGTAGGCGTGCACCGGGTGTCGTGCGTGTGCCGCCTTCTTCAGATCCCAAACGCCGGTGCACAGGAAGCCGGCTCCCAGTTCATCGCGCAGCGCCACCGCGGCATCCAGTTCGCTCCTGCATCGTGCGTCAGCCTGGTCGCAATAGGCGGGGTAAGAGACGATGGGGCTATCGCCTCCGCCGGCGACTTCCAGCCGCTCCACCTGGCTCAGGAGATGAGTGATTTGCGCTCCCATCGCATCGCCCAGGGCGGCCCCTTGGTACCATGCCGCCATGGCCAAGCGTTCCAGGGCGCAGTGGCTGACGACGATCCTGGCGCCGTAACCGAAAACGCCGGCTTTGGAAAATTCGGCCAGCCTGTCTGCCACTGCACCGTTACTGCAATCGCTTAGCAGGAACTCCGCCGTACAAACGTAGCGGCTGGCAGTCAGCTCGGGGACTTGTTTCTCGTAGATGGCCGAGGTGGACTCCGGCTGATGGTAGCGGCCCTTCAACTCCGCAAAGAACTGCGGAAGATGGGAAAACGCATGTTGGCCGCCCTTCAGGGCACCGGGCAGATCCAGCGGGTGCTGCGATACCAGATCGTTGAAATGGCGGGGCCATCCCCTTTGCGATGATTCCGCGGCAAGTGTGGCGTCGATCCCGAAGCGGATGGCGTGTACGCTTCGGATGTAGGAGTAGGCCATGACCAGGGCGAAGTCGAGGCATTGAATGTTGTTGGCCACGCGCCGCCGCCCGCCGACAATCTCCTCATACAAGTGGCCGTTCGCGGTGACGGTGTAGATGCGGTCGGGGTCCAGCGGCGGGACGTCTTTCGGCCAGGCCCACGCAATCAGGCCCAGTGCGCGGCGCAGCGCGCCGTCAACGATCCGGCGGTCCTCGGCATAGCTCACCATCCACAAGGCCAGGCACAGTTGCGTATCGATATCGCCCAGGGCATCGAACAATTGCGGTGCAAGGCTTTCCACCTCGCGATGCAGTGCTCTGGGGGCGGCCGGACGCGTTACCAAGCCTTGCAGTCCTGGCAGGTGCTTGTTGTGGCGCGGACAAAGCGCAAGCACCCGATGGGCGCGCAGGTGTTGCAAGAGATATCTGCCTTCCAGGGGGCGACTGCCCAGTATCACGTCCAGCAGCTTCTTCGCACGCTCGAAATCGCAGGACAACATGAACAAGTCCAGCACGCTGGAAAAGAGCTTGGTTGGCAGCCAATGGTAGTGCTCGGGATCGGCCTGGGAATCGCTTCTCATGTATTCAAGGAGCGCTGTTCGGCCTTCATGCAGGCGCATTTCATGCGTACAGCGTTCGAGCGTGCGATGCAATTGCAGCTGCGCCTGTGTAATCCTCACATCCGCTGGGCGCGTGGGCCGGCAGAACTGGTCGCGCAGGGATTGCTTGTTCTTGACCCATTCCGTCAACAGTGGCCACGCGATGAAGTCGTAGCGGAACCTGGCGCGAATGTCTTTCGCCAGATTCAAGGAGAGAAAGGCATCGGCTGCCGCCCGCAGCTTGGGGCTATTCACGCCGTCGGCAGTCGTGGCCACGATGAAATAGAGGTTCGCAGCGGAATCTGCCAGCTCAGCGGAGAAATGGCGGATTGCCTTTTCGAAGTCGTCCTTGACCGTAGACCAATGAAGTTCGGAAACGTCTTTGCATTGGATGATGATGGTTTCTGGCGTCGCCTGCTGACGGCTGGACAGCCGAATATCGATGCCATTTTGCCCCGTGGCGTTTCTGCCGTAGAAATTGGCGTCTTGCGCCGCAAAATGATGTTCAAACAGGACCAGGCAGAGATTTTCGAACTCCCGCCCGCTTCGATCATTAGGTTTTTCGATGATGCACATGCCGCAGTGGAGACCCGCAAAAATGGAGGGAAAGAAGCCATGGCGCCCGGGACAGCGGTCAGCCATAGGCTTTATACCCGATTTCGGGACGGGCGCGCGAAGCTGGCGTGTTGTTTTGCGCCTGGGCTAGAATAGCCGCATGAGCGAATACGTCCACACCCATATCTCCAACGGTACCGGCTTCATCACGCTGGACCGCCCCAAGGCACTCAATTCCCTGTCCCTCGACATGGTGCGCGCAATGACGCAGGCGCTGCTGGCGTGGCGCGACGACGCGTCCGTGGCGGCGGTGGTGGTGCGCAGCAGCAGCGAGCGCGCCCTGTGCGCCGGCGGCGACATCCGCTTCTTCCACGACGTGGGGCGCAGCAACACGCAGGGCGGCAGCGCGCTGCTGGAGGACTTCTTCACCGAGGAATATGCGCTTAACCATTTAGTCCATTTCTATCCCAAGCCTTACATCGCGTTGATGGATGGCGTGGTGATGGGCGGCGGCATGGGCATTGCGCAGGGCGGCCCCGAGTGCGGCGTGCGCGTCGTCACCGGCCGTACCAAGATGGCCATGCCGGAAGTGAACATCGGACTCTTCCCCGACGTCGGCGGCAGCCACTTCCTGTCGCACGCGCCGGGGCAGCTTGGCATGTGGCTGGGGCTGACCGGCCTGACGGTCGGCGCCGCGGATGCACTCTACCTGGACCTGGCCGACCACTTCGTGCCGGAGACCGAACTGGCTGCGCTCAGCGCGCTGATCGAAGCCACGCCGGGCCAGGCGCTGCGCGACGCCATTGCCGTCTTCGCCGGCCCGCACAACGCCTTTGCCGGCGACAGCGAGCTGGAAAGGCAGCGTGCCCTGATCGACAAGCATTTCTCCGCCGGCTCCGTGCCCGCCATCATGGAATCGCTGCGCGGCGACAGCAGCCCGTTCGCGCAGAAGTCGCTGAAAGCGATGGAGCTGCGCTCGCCGCTGATGATGTGCGTCACGCACGAACTGCTGCGGCGCGGCGCCACGCTCGGCGTGCCGGACTGCCTGCGCATGGAACGCAACCTGGTGCGCCGCAACTTCGAGCACGGCGAAATCTTCGAAGGCGTGCGGGCGCTGGTGATCGACAAGGACAACCAGCCGCAATGGAACCCTTCCAGGCTGGCCGAGGTCACGCCGGAGATGGTGGAGCGCTTCTTCGCCCCATGCTGGCCGGCCTGGGCGCATCCGCTGCGCCACCTGGCATGAGGGAGCTGGACCGGATCGACCGCGGCATCCTGAACATCCTGCAAGAAGATGCCAGCACGCCGCTGCGAGAGATCGCCGATCGCGTGCATTCCTCGGTCGCCACCTGCCAGCGCCGCATCGAAAAACTGCGCGCCGACGGCGTGCTGGTGAAGGCGGTCGCCCTGGTCGACCGCGTGCTGGCCGGCCGGCCGCTGACGGTGTTCGTGTCGATCGAGCTGGAGAAGCAGAACACCGACATCCTCAAACAGTTCGAACAGCGCATGCGGCTGCAGCCGGAGGTGATGTCCTGCTACGAAGTGGCGGGCGAGTACGACTTCCACCTGATCGTCACCGTGGAGTCGATGGAGGAGTACAGCGCCTTCACCCGGCGCGAGTTCACTTCCCACCACAACGTGGTCAACGTGAAGAGCCTGTTCGCCATGAACTGCTCCAAGTTCGAAACCAAGCTGACGCTTTAAGTCTCCCTGCGCCCAGCCTGCTGCTGGTCAGCCTATCCGTCGCCCGGGGCGGTCACCAGTTGGACTGCGCGCCGCACGCGTGCCATGGCCATTTTCCCCATTCAGTTCGTACGAAAAATGCCCGCGAGGCCACAGCATCCTGGCCGGTACGCTGCCGGGCAGCGGCAGGCATGCGCGCAGCTTGCGGATCACGCTGGCGGGCACTCGACGGGGGGCAAGGGGCCGAACACCACCTCGGTATCGGCAGGTCCGGAAGTCTGCACGATGTACACGACCTTTGCTGCGCTGTCGACGAACATCATATGCGCGCGGCCGCCCGGCGCGATGCCGGGCGTGGAGAGCAGGATATGGCGCGTCTCCCGCAAATGCTCGGGCAGCTTCGGCACGGTCGGCCATTGGGCGCGGGCGCCGGAGGGCGACACGAAGCTGCGGTAGTGCGCAGCCGTGCATTGCCAGATCGGATCCGGCTCAGGTGGTGCAGCGCCCAGCGCTGCTGCGAGCAGTAGGGAGACCATGGCCTGATGATAAATCAAAAGAAGCCGGTATTGTGAGTTTCACAGGACTGCGCGAGAAGTACGAGAAAAATTCCCGTAGCCACGAATGAATTTGGGAAATCGTATCAGCCGCCATGCTTAATATGAGCGCTCGTCGTTTGAAAGGAGAGCATCATGATTGACCACGTATCCATCGCCACCCGTGACCTGCCGCGCGCCGTGGAGTTCTACAAATCCTGCCTGGAGCCGCTGGGCTACAGCGTGCAGCACGAGGACGCCGGCCAGGCCATCTTTGGCGCCGACGGCCACTGGGCCTTCGCCATCTATCCGGCGCAGGGCGACGCGCCGCTGGTGGGCCAGCGCGGCCATATCGCGTTCAAGGCGCCGTCGCAGCTGGCGACGCACGCCTTTCACGCCAACGCCATGGCGCAGGGTGCGGCATCGCTGCGCTCGCCGGGCCTGCGGCCGGACGTCAACGAGCGCTATTTTGGGACGATGATCACCGATCCGGACCAGCACACGATTGAAGTGGTGCACTGGATGGGCTAATTTGGTGCACGGGCCGGCCGCCAGGCTGGCCCGCATCTTGCTGTACGCCTTGGGTCATCCACTTTACCCAAGCGCTCATGACCACCATCCGCTCAGCCCATCCGGCCGATGCCGCCGCCATCGCGGCAATCTACAACTATTACGTAGCAACCACCACCATCACCTTCGAGGAAGCCGACGTCGGTATCGAAGACATGGCAAGCCGCATCACCAAGGTGATCTCGTCCAAGCTGCCCTGGCTGGTGTTGGAAGAGGACGGCATGGTCCTCGGCTATGCCTACGCCAGCAAATGGAAGGAACGCTCGGCCTACCGTTTCTCGGTCGAGAGTTCGATCTACCTGCATAAGGAAGCGCGCGGCAAAGGCTATGCGCGCAAGCTGTATCAGCACCTGTTCAACCTGTTGCGCCAGAGCGGCGTCCACCTGGTGATTGGCGGGGTGGCGTTGCCCAACGATTCCAGCGTCGGCCTGCATGAGAAGATGGGCTTCCAGCCCGTGGGCGCGTTCAAGGAAGTCGGGCGCAAGTTCGGTCGCTGGATCGACGTAGGTTATTGGCAACTTAGGCTGGAGTAACTAAACTGCGGGACATGAGAAACCTTGTCCCGGCCGTACTGGCCGCCTTTCCGCTCGTGGCCCTGGCCGCACCTGCCCACTCGCTTACCGGCCTGGATTCGCCCTGTCCTGAAACGGCGGCGCGCTACGCGATTGCCAGCAAACCCATGACGATCACCAGGCCTGGGCTGGCACCTTTGACGATCGACGTGCCGGAGTTTGGCACCAAGGGCCATCCACCGCTGTTTGCGGTCTTGATGTCATTGGACCTGTACCTGGCGCCGCAGACGGAGCAACTGCCGGAGGGTGCCGAGGTGTTCGAAGTCATGCATGCGATGCCGATGCCGGACAACACCTTCCGCAGCGCCTATATGCGCTGCGATGCATCGGAAGTGTGGGTGAGCAAGCGGGGCGGCTTTATCGACCAGACGACCTTGCACGGGCCGTTCAACGTGGCGCAGCTTATGTCTGCTCGCGGTGACGCAGCACCACAGTTTCCGTAGGCGCGAAGTGCCGGGCCAGGCGCTCGGCCATATACACTGAGCGGTGCTGCCCGCCCGTGCAGCCGACGGCCACCGTCAGGTAGGAGCGGTTGTCCTTCTTGAAGTGAGGCAGCCATTTGGCGACGAAGCCTTTGATGTCCTGGAACATCTCCTCGGCGCTTTCCTGCGCATCGAGGAAGGCGATCACCGGTGCATCGCGGCCGTTCAAGGGGCGCAGCTCGAGATCGTAGTACGGGTTCGGGATGGCGCGCACGTCGAACACGAAGTCGGCGTCGAGCGGCACGCCCAGCTTGAAGGCGAACGATTCGAAGAACAGCGTCAGCGGCGCGTTCTCGCTTTGCACCAGGTCCTTGATCCAGGCACGCAGCTTGTTGGCGCTCATCTCCGACGTATCGATCACATGGCCCAGTTGCTGGATGGCGGACAGGCGTTCGCGCTCCTCGGCGATGCATTCGATCAGGGTGCGGCGCGCGGCGGGATTCTGGCCGGGCGCCAGTTCGTGCGACAGCGGGTGGCTGCGGCGCGTTTCGGAAAAGCGCGCCACCAGCGAGTGCGTGTTCGCAGTCAGGAAGATGATCTTGACCTCGTGGCCGTCTTCCTTGAGCTTGCGGAATTCGCCAGGCAGGCTGGCCAGGTTGGCGGCACTGCGCGCGTCGACGGCGACAGCCAATGCTTCGGTGCCTTCCTCGGCCAGCTTGGCGACGAGGTCGGGCAACAGTTCCGGCGGCAGGTTGTCGACGCAATAGTAGCCCGTGTCTTCGAGCACGTTCAGCGCAACGGATTTACCGGAGCCGGAGATACCGGTGATGAGGACGATTCGCATGAGCCGATAGTACCATTAAGCGCGCATCAGTCGCCGCTCATGGCCTGACGTTGGTGGAGTCGGGGTTTCGCCGGGCATGCCCGGCGCCGACGAAACGGGCTCGCCATGCAAGGCGAGCTTCCTTGGCAACCTTGCCATGGGCGGGGGTTAGTCCCCGCTCATGGCCTGGCGTTGGCGTAGTCGGGGTTTCGCCGGGCATGCCCGGCGCCGACGAAACGGGCTCGCCATGCAAGGCGAGCTTCCTTGGCAACCTTGCCATGGGCGGGGGCTAGTCCCCGCTCATGGCCTGGCGTTGCCGTTCCATGAATTCCTGCAGGGTGTCGATGCCGCGCAGCTGGAGGATGGTATTGCGCACGGCCGCTTCCAGCAGCACCGCGATGTTGCGGCCGGCTGCCACCGGGATCACGACCTTGCGGATCGGAAGTCCCAGCACGTCTTCGGTCGGGAACTGGAACGGCAGGCGTTCCACTTCCTCTTCCAGCGCGGAGCGGCGCACCAGGTGCACGATCAGTTTCAGGCGCATCTTGCGGCGCACCGCGGTCTCGCCGAAGATCGCCTTGATGTCCAGCAGGCCCAGGCCGCGCACTTCCAGCAGGTTTTGCAGCAGCGGCGGGCAGCGGCCTTCGATCATGTTCGGCGCGATGCGCGCGAACTCCACGGCGTCGTCGGCCACCAGGCCGTGCGAGCGTGAAATCAATTCAAGACCGAGCTCGGATTTGCCAAGTCCCGAGTCGCCGGTAATCAGCACGCCCACGCCCAGCACGTCCATGAACACGCCGTGCATGATGATGCGTTGCGCCAGCTTCTTGGACAGGTAGACGCGCAGGAAGTCGATCACCTGCGCCGCCGGCAGCGGCGTGGAGAACAGCGGGATATTCTTCTCGTCGCAGATCGCCAGGATGTCGGGCGGCGTCTCCAGGCCTTGCGCGATGATCAGCGCCGGCGGGCCGCCTGCGATCAGCTCGCCGATCACGTGGGCGCGCGTGAGCGATTTCAGGCGCTGGTAGTAGTTGATTTCCTGGTGGCCGAACACCTGGATGCGGCCAGGGTGGATGGTATTCAGGTGGCCGACCTGGTCGGCCGCGGACGCGACGTCGCCGGAGATCAGGCGCTCGCCGCCGGGGAAACCGGCGAACCAGCCCAGTTGCAGCGTTTCGCGGTTGTCGTCGTACAGTCTCTGGATCGTCAGCGGCGTCTGCAGCATGGCTTAACCCGCCGCTTGCAGGCTTGGCTGCCAGTTGACGATGCGGGTGTAGACGGATTTCGGGTCCGGGTCTTCCGTCAGGGCCTGGCGGAAGGCGTCGTCCGAGAACATTTCCGCAATTTCGGACAGGATTTCCAGGTGCTGCTGGGTCACGTGGTCGGGAATGAGCAGGAAGAACAGCAGGTTGACCGGCTTGCCGTCCGGCGATTCGAACGGAATCGGTTCGGCCAGGCGCACGAAGGCAGCCAGCGGCGACTTCAGGCTCTTGGAACCCTTGATGCGCCCGTGCGGCACCGCGACGCCGTGGCCCAGTCCGGTCGAGCCGAGGCGTTCACGCGCGAACAGGTTGTCCGAAACGGTGGAGCGAGCGATGCCGCAATTGTTCTCAAAAATGAGACCGGCTTGCTCGAAGGCGCGCTTTTTGCTGGAGACTTCCAGGTCAAGCTGGACGTTCTCTAGCGAAAGGATTTTGCTCAGGTTATTCATGACGCGACATTATGTGCAGTTGCGAGCGCATTATAGGCCTGTTTCTCAGCCGTGTAACCCGAAATTCATGTAATGTTTCTTAGTGGAAAAACCACTTACTGGCGAGCGTTGCGCAAATTGGACGGCCGCTGTGCACTACTAAAGTTGGTACGCCATGGATTGATATCAAGGCCACCTCGACGGGTGTAGCGGGCGTACACGGTCAAGTGTTGCGGTTTGCACTGGCGCAGGATGTCCGTGAAGATGCGCTCGACGCATTGTTCGTGGAATTCGTTGTGCTCGCGGAAGCCGATCAGGTACTTGAGCAGGCTTTCCTGGTCGATTTGCGGACCGTAATAGCTGATCTGCACGCTGCCCCAATCGGGCTGGCCGGTCACCAGGCAATTCGACTTCAGCAGGTGCGATACCAGGGTTTCTTCCACTGGCAGGTCGTCGAAGTTGGCTTTCAGGGTTTCCGGCTGCGGCGAATAGTTGTCGACCTCGATGTCCAGGCGGTCCAGCAACTGGCCTTCCAGTTCGCCCATTTCCAGCTTGCCGAAGTCTTCCTGCATGGTCAGGCTGACGTGCACGTTGCCGCCGGCGGCGGCCGACAGGTCCTGCTGCAGCAGCATGCGCAGCGCATCGGGGCCGGCCAGCCTGGTCTGGTTGAAGGAATTGAGGTAAAGCTTGAAAGATTTCGACTCGATCAAGTTGGGCGAGTCGGCCGGGATGCTGAAGCGCGCCACCGCCACTTGCGGCTTGCCGCGCATGTTCAGCCAGGATAGTTCGTAGCCGTTCCAGATGTCCACGCCGAAGAAGGGCAGGGTGCCTTGCAGTCCCAGTTCGTCGCGCTTGGCCTGGCGCGGGATGGGGAACAGCAGCTCCGGCGCGTAGTCGGTGCGGTAGGAGGAGGATTTGCCGAGGGGCGAGTGTTCTGGGAGGTTCATGGGCGGAAGTTTACCTTAAACCCGGAAAAGCGGGGTCAGACCCCTAACGGTTTCAAGGCCGCCAGCGGTGGGTCAGACCCCGGTTTACCGGGTTTAAAGGAACAGCTTATAGACCGGATTCTGCGACTCATCCCAATAGCGGTAGCCCAGGGTGGCAAGGAACTGCGTGAACTTGTCCGCGTCCTGCGGCGGCACCTGCAGGCCGATCAGGATGCGTCCGACGTCGCCGCCTTGCGAGCGGTAGTGGCACAGGGAGATGTTCCATTCCGGCGCCATCGAATCGAGGAAGCGCATCAGTGCGCCGGGGCGTTCCGGGAATTCGAAGCGGTACAGCAGTTCATCGCGCGCCAGCTCGCTCTTGCCGCCGACCAGGTGGCGCAGGTGGGCCTTGGCCAGTTCGTCATGCGTCAGGTCCAGCGTCTTGAAGTTGTTTTCCTCGAAGCGGCGCGCAATGGCGGTCGATTCGCTGCGGTCCGCAATCTGCACGCCCACGAACACGTGTGCCTGGTCCTGGTCGCTGATCCGGTAATTGAACTCGGTGACGTTGCGCGGCCCCACCAGGCTGCAGAAGCGCTTGAAGGAACCGCGCTGCTCGGGCATGGTCACGGCGAACACCGCCTCGCGCGATTCGCCCAGTTCCGCACGTTCGGCCACGAAGCGCAGGCGATCAAAGTTCATGTTCGCACCGCTGCAGATGGTGATCAGCGTCTCGTTGCAGACCGGGTACTTGCTCATTTCCGCGCGTTCGACATAGGCCTTGGCGCCGGCCACCGCCAGCGCGCCGGACGGCTCCAGGATCGAACGCGTGTCGGTGAATACGTCCTTGATTGCCGCGCAGATCGCATCGGTATCGACCACGATCACCTCGTCGACAAACTGCTGCGCGAGGCGGAAGGTTTCCTCGCCCACCAGGCGCACCGCCGTGCCGTCGGCGAACAGGCCCACGTCGGCCAGGGTCACGCGTTCGCCTGCCTTGAGCGAACGGCCCATGGCATCGGAATCCATGGTCTGCACGCCAATGACCTTGATGTCCGGACGCAGCTGCTTGACGTAGGCCGCCACGCCGGCAATCAGGCCGCCGCCGCCGATCGGCACGAAGATGGCGTGGATCGGGCCGGAATGCTGGCGCAGGATCTCCATCGCGATCGTGCCCTGGCCTGCGATCACTTCCGGATCGTCGAAGGGGTGCACGAAGGTCAGCTTCTGCTCCTTCTCCAGTTGCAGGGCGTGGTTATAGGCATCGGTGTAGGAGTCGCCGTGCAGCACCACTTCCACGCTGGCGCCGCCGCGGCGGCGCACGGATTCGACCTTCAGCTGCGGCGTGGTGGCCGGCATCACGATCAGGGCGCGGCAGCCCAGCTTCGCTGCCGACAGGGCGACGCCCTGCGCATGGTTGCCCGCGGAGGCGCAAATGACGCCGCGCTTCAATTGCGCGTCGCTCAGATTCGCCATCTTGTTGTAAGCGCCGCGCACCTTGAAGCTAAAGACGTCCTGCATGTCCTCGCGCTTGAAGTAAATCTGGTTGCCAATTCGCTGCGTCAGAATCGGCGCCAGTTCCAGCGGGGTTTCATGGGCCACGTCATAGACGCGGGAGGTCAGGATTTTCTTCAGGTAGTCGATAGTCATAGTTTGCAAAGGAAAAGGAGTGGTGCAAAGACTGTCAACGGCGGGTAACCGAGGGTGGGTGCACACCTGCGCCGCGGGTATGCGGGCTGCGGGATGTCTAACGTGCATGATGCTTGATACGGATGATTATAATTGACCCATGATTGAAAACGCTATCCGCTGGCTGCTGGACGTGATCGCAGCGCCCGAAGTGGGCCTGACCTCGGTCTTTGTCATCAGCTTCGTCTCAGCCACGCTGGTGCCGATGGGTTCCGAGCCGGCTGTCTTCGCGGTGTGCAAGGCCAATCCCGCCATGTTCTGGCCGGCCATCGCGGTGGCCACGCTGGGCAATACCCTGGGCGGGATCGTCGATTACTGGATCGGCTACTACGCCAAGAAGGCCTTCGCCAAGGAGCGGTCCAGCCGCTGGTTCGGCTGGCTGGCCCACTATGGGGCCAAGACCATGCTGCTGTCCTGGGTGCCCGCCATCGGCGACCCCCTGTGCACCCTGGCTGGCTGGCTCAAGCTGCCGTTCTGGCCATCCGTGATGTACATGGCCATCGGCAAACTGGCGCGCTATCTCACCATGACCACCTTGCTGCTGTACGTGCCCGACGGCTTCTGGCGCTCGCTGGCCAACGTCCTGGGCGGCTAGCCGGCCTTGCCGAAGCCACCCTTGATGCGCGGGCAGAAGGCAGGGTCCTTCTGCACGGTCGGCAGCATCTGGTCGCCCAGCCGGGCGCCGTTTTGCAGGACCTGGTCCAGCTTCGCGGCCGGCACGTTGCGCGCCTCCAGGCAGGCGCGCAGCAGCTTGATGCTGCTGACCAGCTCGCGCTCGATGGCCGCCTGCGGCACCCCGCACGCTTCCGCATAGCGCTGGTGGGTGGCAAAATTCGACAGCATGCCAAGGCTCATGTCGGTCGGCCCGCAGGGCACGGCGGGCGGGGCCGCGCCGGCGCTGGCCGCGACAGCCAGCAGGAAAATGGTTAGAAGATTCCGCATAGCAGCAGTGTGGCAGAATTTCAGGCCTACTGCATGTCGGCATGGCAAACGAACGACGGTTTTGAGTGCCCTGAAAAGAATAATCTTCCGTCAATTTACGTTAACGGAACCCAGTCGCCCTCTAAGGCTGTTCCCATCTTGTGCGCCGCAATAAGATAGAATGGTCTGTCTTAGCGTCAGCCTCCCGTCCACGCACAATGAACGCACCAGCACAAATCCAGGCATTGCTCGCAGAATCGCCCGATGGTCACGCCCCTACCCGCTTGCGGGAAATCCCCTATAACTACACCTCCTTCTCCGACCGCGAGATCGTGATCCGCCTGTTGGGCGAGGAGTCGTGGGCTTTGCTGGATGAACTACGGGACTCCCGCCAGACCGGCCGTTCCGCGCGCATGCTGTACGAAGTGCTGGGCGATATCTGGGTGGTGCGGCGCAACCCCTACCTGCAGGACGACTTGCTGGACAACCCGAAGCGCCGCCAGGCGCTGATCGACGCCCTGCATCACCGCCTGACGGAAGTGGACAAGCGCCGCAGCACGGATGACGCGGGCGACGCCCAATCGCAGAAACGCAGCGGCAACGTGGAAAGGCTGCTGCGCGCCGCCAGCAAGGCCGTGGCGGACTTCGGCGAAGAATTCCGCCAGATGTACGACCTGCGCAAGCGCACGCAGAAAGTGCTGGGCAAGTACACCCTGAAGCACAATATCTGCTTCGACGCGATGAAGCGCATCACCCACGTGACCGACGCCACCGACTGGCGCGTCGAGTACCCGTTCGTGGTGCTGACGCCGGACAGCGAAGACGAAATGGCCGGCCTGGTGAAAGGTTGTATCGAGCTTGGCCTGACCATCATTCCGCGCGGCGGCGGCACCGGCTACACCGGCGGCGCGATCCCGCTGACGCCACTGTCGGCCGTCATCAATACCGAAAAGCTGCTCAATCTGGGCGCCGTCGAAATGAAGGTGCTGCCCGGCCTGGACCGCGAATACGCAACCGTCCATTCGGAGGCGGGCGTCATCACCAACAAGGTCAGCGAAGCGGCCGAGAAGGCGGGCTTCGTGTTCGCCGTGGACCCGACCTCGGCCCACGCCTCCTGCATCGGCGGCAACATCGCCATGAACGCGGGCGGCAAGAAGGCCGTGCTGTGGGGCACCGCGCTGGACAACCTGGCCTCCTGGCGCATGGTCGACCCGAACGGCGACTGGCTGGAAGTGACGCGCCTGGACCATAACCTGTCCAAGATCCACGACACGCCGCTGGCGCGCTTCAAGCTCGAATGGACGCACCCGAACGCACGCGGCGAGGCGAAGGGCGAACCGTTCAAGACCGAGATCCTGGAAATCGAAGGGCGCAAGTTCCGCAAGGAAGGCCTGGGCAAGGACGTCACCGACAAATTCCTGGCCGGCCTGCCAGGCGTGCAGAAGGAGGGCACCGACGGCCTGATCACGTCGGCGCGCTGGATCCTGCACAAGATGCCGAAATTCACGCGCACGGTCTGCCTGGAGTTCTTCGGCCAGGCGCGCGACGCCATCCCGTCGATCGTGGAGATCAAGGATTACCTCGATTCGCTGCCGGCACAGGGCGAACAGTTCAAGACCCTGCGCCTGGCCGGCCTGGAACACCTGGACGAGCGCTACCTGCGCGCCGTGGGCTACGCCACCAAGT
Organism: Pseudoduganella sp.; assembly: GCA_021323265.1. Taxonomy (GTDB): domain Bacteria; phylum Pseudomonadota; class Gammaproteobacteria; order Burkholderiales; family Burkholderiaceae_D; genus Rugamonas. Next base: position 32,051 of record JAJTCO010000039.1, read on the forward strand.
CCAAGCGCGGCACGCTGCCGAAGATGGCGCTGTTCGGCGATATCGTCGGCGACGACGAAGACGCGGTGGCGCTGGCCACTTCGGAAGTGGTGCGCCTGGCGAACACCCGCGTGGGCGAAGGCTTCGTGGCCGTGAGCCCGGAAGCGCGCAAGAAGTTCTGGCTGGACCGCGCCCGTACGGCGGCCATTGCCAAGCACACCAACGCGTTCAAGATCAATGAAGACGTGGTGATCCCGCTCAACCGCATGGGCGAATACACCGACGGCATCGAGCGCATCAACATCGAGCTGTCGCTCAAGAACAAGCTGCAGCTGGTGGACGAGCTGCGCGCCTTCTTCGGCGACGAGCGCCTCCCGATCGGCAAGAGCGACGACGCCACCGACGACAAGGTCGGCTACGCGGAAATGCTGGGCGACCGCCAGGCGCAGGCGCAGGCATTGCTGGACCAGGTGCATGCGCGCTGGACCTTCATCCTCGCCAACCTGGACAAGCCGTTGGCCGAGGCGCGCGACGAGCTGCTGGCGCTGGGCCTGCAGGCGCTGGCGCCGGCGCTCGAGGAGCGCCTGCAACGCCAGCCGGGCGCCACCCTGTTCGACGTGGCGCAGGACCGCACCGTGCGCATCAGCTGGAAGCAGGAGATCCGCGCCCAGCTGCGCCAGATCTTCAACGGCGGCGCCTACAAGCAGATCCTCGACGAGGCGCAGGCGATCCACAAGCGCGTGCTGCACGGCCGCGTCTTCGTGGCGCTGCACATGCACGCGGGCGACGGCAACGTGCACACCAACCTGCCGGTCAACTCCGACCATTACGAAATGCTGCAGGACGCGCACAAGGCCGTGGCGCGCATCATGAAGCTGGCGCGTTCCCTGAACGGCGTGATCTCGGGCGAGCACGGCATCGGCATCACCAAGCTGGAATTCCTGACCGACGACGAGATCGGCGCATTCCGCGACTACAAGAAGCGCGTCGACCCGGAAGGCCGCTTCAACAAGGGCAAGCTGCTCAACCTGCCGGGCATGGAAGCGACGCTGCTGAACGCCTACACGCCGTCGTTCGGCCTGATGGGCCACGAATCGCTGATCATGCAGCAAAGCGACATCGGCGAGATCGCCAACAGCGTCAAGGACTGCCTGCGTTGCGGCAAGTGCAAGCCGGTGTGCTCGACCCACGTGCCGCGCGCCAACCTGCTGTATTCGCCGCGCGACAAGATCCTCGCCACCTCGGCCCTGATCGAAGCCTTCCTGTACGAAGAGCAGACGCGCCGCGGCATCTCGATCCGCCACTGGGAAGAGTTCGAAGACGTGGCCGACCATTGCACGGTATGCCACAAGTGCGAATCGCCATGCCCGGTGAACATCGACTTCGGCGACGTGTCGATGAACATGCGCAACCTGCTGCGCAAGATGGACAAGCGCTCCTTCAACCCGGGCAAGCGGGCCGCCATGTTCTTCCTGAACGCAACCGACCCGTCGACCATCCGCGCCAGCCGCGAAGCGATGTTCGGCTGGGGCTACAAGGCGCAGCGCCTGGGCCATGAAATCTTCAAGTCGGTGGCGCGCAAGCAGACCAAGGCGCCGCCGCCGACCGTGGGCAAGCCGAAGGTGCGCGAGCAGGTGATCCACTTCGTGAACAAGAAGATGCCGGGCAACCTGCCGAAGAAGACCGCGCGCGCCCTGCTGGACATCGAAGACAACAAGATGATCCCGATCATCCGCGACCCGCGCAAGACCAACGCCAACACCGAGGCGGTGTTCTACTTCCCTGGCTGCGGCTCGGAGCGCCTGTTCTCGCAGGTGGGCCTGGCAACCCAGGCCATGCTGTGGGAGGCGGGGGTGCAGACCGTGCTGCCGCCGGGCTACCTGTGCTGCGGCTACCCGCAGCGCGGCGCCGGCGATTACGACAAGGCGGAGAAGATGATCACGGATAACCGTGTCCTGTTCCACCGCATGGCCAACACGCTGAACTACCTGGATATCAAGACCGTGGTGAGTACCTGCTGGAGAAGGGCGTCAAGCTGGAAGGCGTGACCGGTACCCGCTACATGTACCACGACCCTTGCCACACGCCGATGAAGAAGCAGGATCCGCTGAAGACGGTGAATGCGCTGGTCTCCACCGTGGACAGCGTGAAGATCGAGAAGAACGACCGCTGCTGCGGCGAGTCCGGCACCCTGGCCGCGGCCCGTCCGGACATCTCGACGCAGGTGCGCTTCCGCAAGGAGCAGGAGATGGTTTCCGGCGCGGACAAGCTGCGCGCCGACGGCTTTGGCGGCGACGTCAAGATCCTGACCAGCTGCCCGGCCTGCCTGCAGGGCCTGACCCGCTACAACGACGATTCCGGCACCACCGCCGACTACATCGTGGTGGAGATGGCACGCCACAAGCTTGGTGAGAACTGGCTGGTGGACTACGTGGCGCGCGCCAACGACGGCGGCATCGAGCGGGTGCTGGTATGACGGCCAACTGCGACCTGTGCAAGCTGCTGGCCGCGCCGCCGGCCGAAGTGCTGGTATGGAGCGACGAACGCCTTGCCGTGGTGCTGGTGGACGAACCGGGCTATCCCGGCTTTGCCCGCGTGGTCTGGCGCGCGCACGTGCGCGAGATGACCGACCTGGCACCGGCCGAGCGCGAACACGTGATGCGGGCCGTCTGGGCGGTCGAGCAGGCGCAGCGCGCGACGATGGCGCCGCACAAGGTCAACCTCGCCAGTTTCGGCAACATGACGCCGCACGTGCACTGGCACGTGATCCCGCGCTACACCGACGACGCGCATTTCCCCAATCCGACCTGGGGCGCGCAGCAGCGCGAGCACGACGCCGCCGCCATCGCCGCGCGCGCGGCCCTACTGCCGGCGCTGCGCGCGGCCATCATCGAGAACTTGCAATGAAAAATCCCACCGGCCTGACGGTCCACAGCAAATCGCGCTACCTTGAAGTGAGCTTCGACGACGGCGCGAGCTTCAATATTCCCTTCGAATTGCTGCGCGTGTATTCGCCGTCGGCGGAAGTGAAGGGCCACGGACCGGGCCAGGAAGTGTTGCAAGTAGGCAAGCGCGACGTCAGCATGACCAACCTGGAGCCGGTCGGCAACTATGCGGTCAAGCCGACCTTTGACGACGGCCACAATTCCGGGCTGTACACCTGGGATTACCTGTACGACCTGGGCGCGCGCATGGACCACCACTGGGCCGACTACCTGAAGCGTCTGGATGCGGCAGGCTTCCCCGGCGACGCTGGCCGCGCGCCCGGCACGGTGCTGCCGGGGGCGGCCGCCAAAGCGCACGGCTGCGGCCACCACCATTAAGGCACGCGGCCCGACACGTTATATCCAGGTAAATGTTGCAGGGCAGGGGCGGCGTGTGCCAGCCCCGTCAGCCTGCCGGGGAGGGGCAAAAGTGGAGATTCAGTTCATCATCAGCTTGCGGCGCTGAAATTCCTCGTAGCGCTGCTGCTCGCGTTCCCAGATGTAGCGGAATGCGGCGCGGGCTTCCGGGGTCAGGCGGCGGATTGCCTCAACGTTGAAGGTCATCGGGTGCGGTTCTGCCGACGCCAGGGCGCGGGATTGGGCGCGGGTGGCATCGATGAACTGCTTGGTCGCTTCGTCGATATCCGGGAAAAAAATGTCCGCGGGCAATTTTTGCTGAAGCTCCATCTGAAATCTCCTAAAGACTGACAAATCGTCTGAGCCATAAAACGACTCGTTGAGCATTCTGGTTGACAAGCTTCTGCAAAATCTGTGCGACAGCACACCAACTGTATAATGCGGCAATTACAAGGCACTCTCACTATGACCAACACCACCCATTTCGGTTATAAAACAGTCAACGAAGACGAGAAAGTCAAGGAAGTCGCCAAGGTCTTCCATTCTGTTGCCGCAAAGTACGACATCATGAACGACCTGCTGTCCGGTGGCCTGCACCGGATCTGGAAGGCGTTTACGATTGCCAACGCGGCCGTGCGTCCCGGGATGAAGGTGCTGGACATTGCCGGCGGCACCGGCGACCTGGCCAAGGCATTTGCCAAGGCGGCGGGTCCGACGGGCGAGGTGTGGCTGACCGATATCAACGAGTCGATGCTGCGCGTCGGACGCGACCGCCTCTTGAATAATGGCTTGGTCACCCCCACCTTGATCTGTGATGCGGAAAAATTGCCCTTCCCGGACAATTATTTCGACCGCGTCAGCGTCGCGTTCGGCCTGCGCAACATGACCCACAAGGATGTTGCGCTTTCTGAAATGCGCCGCGTGCTGAAGCCGGGCGGCAAGTTGCTGGTGCTGGAGTTTTCCAAGGTCGCGCCGGCGCTGCAAAAGCCGTATGATTTCTATTCCTTCACGGTGCTGCCGTGGATGGGCCAGAAGGTGGCCAACGATTCGGAGAGCTACCGCTACCTGGCCGAATCCATCCGCATGCACCCTGACCAGGAGACGCTCAAGACCATGATGCAGGCTGCGGGTCTGGAGCGCGTGCAGTATTACAACCTGACGGCAGGTGTGGCCGCTTTACACACTGGCATCAAAATGTGAGACGACAATCGATATGAACATGAAAAAATTCCTGGTCGGCGCGACCATCGTGCTGACCGCCCTGAGCACCATGGCTGAGCTGTCCGCGCGCCCGATGGGCGGTGGCAAATCCTTTGGCCGCCAGTCGCAAAACGTGAACACGATGCCCAAGCAAGCGACGCCAGCCCCGGCTCCGGCGCCTACCGCAGCGCCTACCGCGAACCGTCCAGGTGCCGCGGCCCCGGCGCCGGTGCAAAAGCCTAGCATGTGGAAAGGCCTGCTCGGCGGCGCGCTGCTGGGCCTTGGCCTGGGCGCGCTGCTGTCGCACTTCGGCCTGGGCGGCGCCATGGCTTCCGCCATCAGCGCCATCCTGATGATCGCCCTGATCGGCGGTGTGATCTTCTTCATCGTCGCCATGGTGCGCCGCAAGTCGCAGGGCGCGGGCCCGCGTCCGGCAGCGGCCTTCGGCGGCTACAACGGCGGCGCGGCGACCCCGGACATCGGTTCCGGCCTGAACCAGCAGCAACCGGCAGCTTTCCAGCCGGTGCAGCCGCTGCAATCGGCGAGCGCGCCGGTGGCGCCTGCCGCAGCAGCCCACACCCCTTGGGGCGTGCCTGCCGATTTCGATACCGCGGGCTTCCTGCGCGCGGCCAAGTCCAACTACATCCGCCTGCAGGCGGCTTGGGACAAGGCCGACGTGGACGACTTGCGTACTTTCACCACGCCTGAGGTGTTCGCCGAACTGCGCATGCAGATCCAGGAGCGCGGCGCGCAAGTGGAATACACCGACGTGGTGGCGATCGACGCCGAACTGCTGGGCATCGAGAACGACGGCAAGGAATACCTGGCCAGCGTGAAGTTCTGGGGCCAGTCCAAGCCTGCGGCCGATGCGCTGCCGGAACCGTTCCAGGAAGTCTGGAACCTGAGCAAGCCAGTCAGCGGCGGCGGTGGCTGGATGCTGGCGGGTATCCAACAGCTTGCCTGATTTGACACAGTAACTGGTAAGATCGAGACCGCCCTGGCTTTCCGGGGCGGTTTTGTTTTGTGCAACCCGATAAATCTGGGTCAGACCCAGGTTTACCGGGGTAAGGATGACGAGAACGATGTTTCCATTTCCCCCAGCGCTGCCTGGCCTGAGCCTGCCGGCGGCGGCCACCATCAACCACCTGCTGGCGCAGGAGCCGTGGGCGCGCACGGAACTCAAGCTTCACGCGGGCAAGGTCGCCGTGATCGACGCCAGCCCGGCCGTGCTGCGCCTGCGCGTGGCGCCCGACGGCATGGTGGAAGCGGCCGGCAGCGATGCCGCCGCGGCGGTGACGATCCGCCTGAAGCTGAGCGACCTGCCGCTGATCGCGCAAAATCGCGAGCGTGCCTTCTCCTACGTGCAGATCGAGGGCGATGCGGAGTTTGCCAACGCCGTGTCGCACCTGTCGCAATCGCTGCGCTGGGAAGCGGAGTACGACCTGGAGAAACTGGTGGGCCCGATCGCCGCCGTGCGCCTGGTGCAGGGCGCCAAGGCGGTGCTGCAGGGCGCGCGCAAGGGCCAGCGCAAGGTGGCCGAAAATGTCGCGGAATACTTCCTCGACGAGAATCCGCTGTTGATCCGCCCCGTGCTGGCGGAAGGCTTCGCGGCCGATGTGACGCGCTTCCGCGACGACGTGGAACGCGCCAGCAAGCGGCTGGAAAAACTCGAACAAAAACTGGCTAAATGATCCGCAAATTCCTCCGGCTGTTCAAGATTGTCCGTGTCTCCGTCCGCTACGGGTTGGACGAAATCGCCATTTCCGGCTTCGACAAGCCGCGCATCAGCAGGCTCCTCGACCTCGCCTTCTTCTGGCGCGACCTCTCGACCCCGCGTGCCGTGCGCCTGCGCCGCGCGCTGGAGGAGCTGGGCCCGATCTTCGTGAAGTTCGGCCAGGTGCTGTCCACCCGCAGCGACTTGTTCCCGCTCGATATCGTGACCGAGCTGTCCAAGCTGCAGGACCGCGTCCCGCCGTTCGATTCGGACCTGGCGATCGCGATGATCGAGGAGTCGCTGGGCGCCCATCCGGACGAGCTGTTCGCGCGCTTCGAGCGCGTGCCGGTGGCCTCGGCCTCCATTGCGCAGGTGCACTTCGCGGCGTTGAAGGACGGCACCCAGGTCGCGGTCAAGGTGCTGCGCCCCGGCATGAAGAAGCTGATCGACGAGGACGTGGCGCTGATGCATATCGCGGCCAACTTCATCAACCGCGTGTGGGCCGATTCCAAGCGCCTGAAGATCCAGGAAGTGGTGCAGGAGTTCGACAAATACCTGCACGACGAGCTGGACCTGATGCGCGAGGCGGCCAATGCCAGCCAGCTGCGCCGCAATTTCGCCGATTCGACGCTGCTGCTGGTGCCGGAGATGTACTGGGACTACTGCTCCAGCGGCGTGATCGTGATGGAGCGCATGCACGGCATTCCCGTGTCGCAGATCGACCGCCTGATCGAAGCGGGCGTGGACCTGAAAAAATTGTCCTCGGATGGCGTCGAGATCTTCTTTACGCAAGTGTTCCGCGATGGCTTCTTCCACGCCGACATGCATCCCGGGAACATCCTGGTGTCGATCGAGCCGGAGTCCTTCGGCCGCTACATCGCGCTGGACTTCGGCATCGTCGGCACGCTCAACGACTACGACAAGGATTACCTGTCGCAGAACTTCCTGGCCTTCTTCCGCCGCGACTACAAGCGCGTGGCGGAAGCGCACATCGAGTCGGGCTGGGCGCCGAAGGAAACGCGCGTGGACGAACTGGAGGCGGCGGTGCGCGCCTGCTGCGAACCGATCTTCGACCGTCCGCTGAAGGATATTTCCTTCGGCCAGGTGCTGCTGCGCCTGTTCCAGACCTCGCGCCGCTTTAACGTGGAAGTGCAGCCGCAGCTGGTGCTGCTGCAAAAGACCCTGCTCAACATCGAAGGCCTGGGCCGCCAGCTCGACCCCGACCTCGACCTGTGGAAAACTGCCAAGCCTTACCTGGAGCGCTGGATGGGCGAGCAGGTGGGCTGGCGCGGCCTGATCGATCGCCTGAAGGCCGAGGCACCGCGCTATTCGCACATCTTCCCGCAGCTGCCGCGCCTGGCGCACCAGGCGCTCAGCGTGGCGGGTGAACGCGACGTGGAGACCAGGCTGCTGCTGGCGCAGCTGGTGGCGGAGCAGCGCCACACCAACCGGCTGATGTCGTTCTTTGTCTTCTTTGTCGGCGCCTTCGTACTGGGCGCCGTGGCGTACCAGGCGTATGTCCGGCTTCTCTAACCGCGACCCGCGCACGCCGGAGTTCTGGGACCAGCGCTTCGGCCAGGCGTTTACGCCTTGGGATCGGGGCGGGGTGCCGGAGCAGCTGGCGGGGTGGCTGAACCCCGGTAAAGCCGGGTCGGACCCAGGGGTCGGACCCTTGGGTCCGACCCGGACTTGCCGGGTGTTGATCCCCGGCTGCGGCAGCGCCTGGGAGCTGCAAGCCTTCTGCGAGGCGGGCCACGACGCCGTGGCCATCGACTTCGCGCCGGCCGCCGTTGTTGCGGCGCAACAAGCTGTCGGCCCGTGGCGCGAGCGCGTGGTGCTGGCCGACTTCTTCACCTACGCGCCGCCGCAACCGCTGGACCTGATCTACGAGCGCGCCTTCCTGTGCGCCATGCCGCGCGAGATGTGGCCGCGCGTGGTGCAGCGCTGGGCCGACTTGCTGCCGGAAGGGGCGCTGCTGCTCGGCTATTTTTACTTCGACGCTGCGCCGAAAGGCCCCCCATTTGGCGCCGACCGGGCGCAGCTGGAAGAGTTGATGAGCGCTCACTTCACTTTGGAGTGGGATGCCGCCGTGGAAGACTCCATTCCGGTATTCCAGGGCAAGGAGCGCTGGATGGCCTGGCGCCGGAAAAAAGGCTTATAATTCAGGGTTTTTGATGTTTTTTGCGGAGTAAGAAATGCCTATCTACGCTTACCGCTGCGAGGAATGTGGCTTTGCCAAGGACGTGCTGCAAAAGATCTCCGATCCGCAGCTCACTGATTGCCCTTCCTGCGGCAAATCGACCTTTAAGAAGCAACTGACCGCGGCTGGCTTCCAATTGAAAGGCACCGGCTGGTACGTGACCGATTTCCGTGGCGGCAGCGCCCCGGCGACCGGTGTCGCCAGTGCGCCCAAGACCGAAGCGCCGGCGGCACCGGCAGCAGATGCAGCAGCACCTGCGGCCGCCCCGGCAAAGTCCACCAGCGAGGCGTAATTTCCCCGCACAAGGAACCCGATGCGCAAATACTTCATTACCGGCTTGCTGATCCTGGTGCCCCTGGCCATTACCGCCTGGGTGCTCAACATCATCATCAGCACCATGGACCAGTCGCTCCTGATCGTGCCGGAGCGCTGGCAGCCGCGTACCCTGATCGGTTTCGATATCCCGGGCCTGGGCACTATCCTGACCGTGCTGATCGTGTTCATCACCGGCCTGCTGACCAACAACCTGGTGGGCAACTTCGTCGTGCGGCAGTGGGAAAAGCTGCTGCACCGCATTCCGGTGGTCAGCTCCCTGTACGGCAGCGTGAAGCAGGTGTCGGATACCCTGTTCTCCGACTCCGGCAACGCCTTCCGCAAGGCCGTGCTGGTGCCTTACCCGCATACCGGTTCGCGCACCATCGCCTTCCTGACCGGCGCGCCGGCCACGGAAGTGCAGAAGCACCTGGACGATGAATTTGTCAGCGTCTACGTGCCAACCACGCCGAATCCGACTTCCGGCTTCTTCCTGATGATGCCGAAAAAAGACGTAATCGAACTCGATATGAGCGTCGATGCCGCACTGAAGTACATCGTTTCGATGGGCGTTGTCGTCCCTGAATAAAACTTAACCTGAAACTGAGAATCAATATGTCCATGCGTACTGAATACTGCGGCCTCGTAACCGAAGCCCTCGTAGGCCAAACCGTCAGCCTGTGCGGCTGGGTGCACCGTCGCCGCGACCACGGCGGCGTGATCTTCATCGACCTGCGCGACCGTGAAGGCCTGGTGCAGGTGGTCTGCAACCCGGACCAGGCGGAAGTGTTCAAAGTCGCCGAATCCGTGCGCAACGAGTTCTGCCTGCGCGTGACCGGCACCGTGAAAGACCGCCTGGCCGGTACCGTCAACAACAACCTGAAGTCGGGCAAGATCGAAGTCGTCGCCTCGCAAGTGGAAGTGCTGAACGCCTCCGTGCCGGTACCGTTCCAGCTGGACGACGATAACCTGTCCGAAACCACCCGCCTGACCCACCGCGTGCTGGACCTGCGCCGTCCGCAGATGCAGAACAACCTGCGCCTGCGCTACAAGGTCACCATGGAAGTGCGCAAGTACCTGGACGACCTGGGCTTCATCGATATCGAAACCCCGGTGCTGACCAAGTCCACCCCGGAAGGCGCGCGCGACTACCTGGTGCCATCGCGCGTGAACGCGCACGAGTTCTTCGCGCTGCCGCAGTCGCCGCAGCTGTTCAAGCAGCTGCTGATGGTGGCCAACTTCGACCGCTACTACCAGATCACCAAGTGCTTCCGCGACGAAGACCTGCGCGCCGAC
>JAJTCO010000040.1 GCA_021323265.1 Pseudoduganella sp.
AACAGGGCCTTGAGCGCGTCGCGCAGGCCCTTGTTGCCGTCGCGTTCGCGCTTGTGCTGGCGGTAGGCCGCCACCTTGCGCGGCATGCTCACGGTGGCGTTGAAGGCACGCACCAGGAAGTACACCAGCACGAAGGCCGCCGTCAGCAGCACCAGGAAGAAGTTGAGCGACAGGTCGACGCGGTACGGCGGATAGAACAACACCACGTTGCCAGGGTTGAAGCGCGCCGTCACGGCAATGCCGATGGCCGCGGCCATCATCAATACGAGCCAGATAAAGAGACGCATTATGGCTTCGCCTTGTAATTGCGCACGGCGTTCAGGCTGTCGGCCAGCGTAGGCATTTCAATCGACAGGTTGCTGCCTTGCAGCTGGCGCAGCAGCTGCTGCGCGGTCTGCGTCTGGCGCGTCTTGGTGTCGAAGTACTTGGCCAGCGATTCCTGCGCCGCCAGCAGGTCGGCGCGGAAGGTCGCCTCATTGCGCGACAGGAGCGCCATGCGGGCATTGAGCAGGCGCAGCTTCAGGTTCTCGCGCAGGAAGTAGGCTTCTTCCGGCGCCATCATGATGGCGTCCGGGTTGTCGATGCGTCGCACGCGGAGCAGGGTCGACATTTCGGCCCACATATCGCTACTCCAGTCCTGCCAGACGGTCTTGACGCGGCTGCCCCAGCCTTCGGCTTGCTCGGCGGCCGGTGCGGACGCGGCGTCCTTGCCCTTGGTGCGCGCAGGCGCGGCGGCCTTGCGCAGCGGCGGCGCCGGCGGCGTCGGCTTGGCGTCGGACAGCATCGGCAAGGTGTCGACCTGGGCGATCACGTTGTCCAGGCGCACCGCCAGGCCGACCGAGTCGACGTTCGGCAGTGCCTTCAGGCGTTCGATGTCCTTGGCGATGGCGCGGCGGATGGTGATGAATTGCGGCTTGTCGGAGCGCGACAGGCTGCGGTCGGCGTTCTGCAGTGCGATCAGCGCGCCGGGCACGTTGCCGGCCAGTTGCAGCTGCTGGCTGGCGGTCGACAGCACTTGCTCGATCTCGGCCAGGGCCCAGTCGTCGCGGTTCTTCGACATGTCCTGGTACAGCTGCTCCAGGGCCAGCTGCTGCGCCTGCGCTTCCTGCTGGCGGTTTTCCAGGACGCCCACCTTCAGTTCGATTTCCTTGGTGTTTTCCTGGACGGTCTTGGCCAGCTGGCTGGTCTGGACGTTCAGCGAATCGCCCTGCTGCAGGCGGCGCGCCATTTCCTCGCGCAGGCGGTGCACCTGGTTCTTGGAATAGAAGGCTTGCGCGGCCAGCAGGATGCCCAGCACCACCACGGCAATGGTCAGCGGCTGGCGCAGGGGATCGCGCTCCGCGGCCGGCGGATTGGCTGGCGCAGTAGGGGCGGCGGGCGGGGTGTCGACGGCCGGCGCGTTGTGCGGAGTTGGCGGGACGTCTTTGTTGTCGGTTTGATTAGGCAAATCGTTCATGGGTGTGATTGTAACGCGGCGAGCATGCGTTCGTCGCCTGAACCTGTGAGAGTCACATGGCGGAAGCCCAGCTCCCTTGCCGTTTCGGCAATACGGGCATGCGGCACGATCAGGTGTTGGTGTTGCATAGTTGCAACGATTGTAGGACGATTCAGTTGCGCCAGCAGGCCAAGCAGGCCGCGCAGGGCTTCCGAACTGGTGACGATCCACTCGGCCCCGGGTGCGCCGGCCAGCGCGCGCAGGCGCGCGGCCAGGGCCGGCGTGAGCGGCGGCACGGCGCGCCGGTAAGCCGGCAGCACGGTGACGTCGGCGCCGGCGGCGCGGAAGGAGTCGGCCATCAGTTCGCGCCCGGACTCGCCGCGCACCAGCAGCACGCGGGCGCCGCGCAGGGCATGCAGGTCGAGCGCTTGCAGCAGGTGTTCGGTGTCGCTGTGGGCCGGATCGGCCGGGCTGGCGATCAGGCCGGCCGGGACGCCCCTGGCCAGCAGCGCTTGCCGGCTGCCCTCGCCCACCACGGCGGCGCGCAATCCCGGCGGCCAGGCGGGGATGTGGGCAAAGGCCGCCTCGATGGCGTTGGGCGAGACGAAGGCGACCAGCTGGTAGGCGGCCAGGCCGGCCAGGGCCTCCCGCAGCGGGGCCTGGTCGGGCAAGGGGCTGATGTCAAGCAGGGGCAGCACTTCGACCGCGCGGCCCAGGGCGCGGATGCGCGAGGCCAGCGGCTCGGCTTGCGCCAGCGGGCGCGTGAGGATGACAGGGCGTGTCATTGCAACCCGGTACGGCGGGTCAGGCCCGAGGGCCGGACCCGGGAGTGCGCGGGACGCGCGTCATGGGGCGGCGTTGGGGGTCATGCCGTCGGCTTGCTCGGCCTGGCAGACGGCGAGGATGGCTTCGGCGTCCTGCGCGCGCAGCTGCTCGGCGACCTGGGCGCCCAGGGTCTCGGCGTCGGCGGCAGCGCCGCTGATCTCGGCGCGCGCGACGCGCTTGCCATCCGGGGTGGCAACCATGGCGCGCAGATGCATGCGCTCGCCGTCCACGGTGGCGAAGGCCGCCAGCGGCACCTGGCAGGAGCCGCCGAACACTTTCGACACCTTGCGCTCGGCCGTCACGGCTTGCGCGGTCGGCAGGTCGTTCAGCGGCGCCAGGATGGCTTTCAGGTCCAGGCCGTCTTTACGCTCGGCGATCTCGATCGCCATCGCGCCCTGCCCCGCCGCCGGCAGCGAGTCCTCCGGCGACAGCAGCGACTTGATGCGCTGCGGCAGGCCAAGGCGCTTCAGGCCGGCAGCTGCCAGGATGATGGCGGCATAGTCGCCGCGATCGAGCTTGCCCAGGCGGGTATCGAGGTTGCCGCGCAAAGGCTTGATCACCAGGTGCGGGTAGCGCGCCGAAATCAGGGCCTGGCGGCGCAGGCTGCTGGTGCCGACGACGGCGCCGGGCGGCAGGTCGGCCAGCGTGGCGTAGTCGTTGGAGACGAAGGCGTCGCGCGGGTCTTCACGCTCGAGCACCGCCGCCAGCGCGAAGCCTGGCGGCAGCTCCATCGGCACGTCCTTCAGCGAATGAACAGCCAGGTCGGCGCGCCCCTCTTCCATCGCCACCTCCAGTTCCTTGACGAACAGGCCCTTGCCGCCCACCTTGGACAGGGCGCGATCGAGGATCTGGTCGCCGCGCGTGGTCATGCCCAGGATCTCGATGCTGCACTGCGGATATAATAAAGACAAGCGCGCGCGGACATGCTCCGCCTGCCACATGGCGAGGCGGCTTTCGCGCGAGGCGATCACCAATTTGGAAGGGAGCTGTTGGGCCATTTCAGGAGTATTCAAGACCAGTTCTTTCGCTGTTGCTAGCGCCAAACCGGCGTTCACCAGTTTTATTGCGCATGATTAGGACCACAAATTTTAGCATGCGCGCCCCTATGCAGACTTCGGCCACAAGCCTTTTGCACGACCATTCTTATCTTTTGACTGATTAACTATGGCAAATCAAGTAAGTGCAACAGACGAACATCACCAGAGCGCGGATAAAGACGCGCCGTTGAAGGAAGATATCCGCCTCTTGGGCCGCCTGCTGGGCGACGTCCTGCGGGAGCAGGAAGGCGAGGAAGTATTTGCAGTCGTCGAGACCATCCGCCAGACCGCCGTGCGCTTCCGCCGCGAAGCCGACGCCGGCGCCGCCAAGGAGCTGGATGGCATGCTGAAGATCCTGACGCGCGAACAGACCATCACGGTGGTGCGCGCCTTCTCCTATTTCTCCCACCTGGCCAACATTGCGGAAGACCAGCACCACATCCGCCGCCGGCGCGCCCACCTGATCGCCGGCTCGGCCCCGCAAAAAGGCAGCATCAGCTTTGCCCTCGACAAGCTGAAGGAATCCGGCGTCGGCTTGGACACCGTGACCAGCTTCTTCCAGGAAGCGCTGATTTCCCCCGTCCTGACCGCGCACCCGACCGAGGTGCAGCGCAAGTCCATCCTGGACGCGGAACACGACATTGCCCGCCTGCTGGCCCAGCGCGACCTGCAGCTCACGCCGAAGGAACGCCACGCCAACCTGCACATGCTGCGCGCGCGCATCGCCACGCTGTGGCAGACGCGCATGCTGCGCTACTCCAAGCTGACCGTGGCCGACGAAATCGACAACGCCCTGTCCTACTACCGCATCACCTTCCTGCGTGAACTGCCGGCCCTGTACGACGATATCGAAGGCGAGATCGCCGAGCACTTCGGCGCGGCGCCAAGCGCCATCGACGCGCCCTACGTACAGATGGGCAGCTGGATCGGCGGCGACCGCGACGGCAACCCGAACGTCAACGCCGGCACCATGCAGCACGCGCTGGAGCGCCAGGCCACCACCATCCTCGACTTCTACCTCGACGAAGCCCACGCGCTGGGCGCCGAGCTGTCGGTGTCGACGCTGATGATCGGCTGCTCGCCGGCGCTGCAGGCGCTGTCGGACGCCTCGACCGACACCTCCGACCACCGCTCGGACGAACCGTACCGGCGCGCCCTGATCGGCATATACGCGCGCCTGGCCAGCACCGCGCGCGCCCTGGGCGCGACCAACATCCTGCGCAAGGAAGTCGGCCACGCCGAGCCCTACCCCTGCCCGGCCGACTTCTCGGCCGACCTGCAGGTGCTGATCGACTCGCTGGACGCCAACCACGGCGCCGTGCTGGCGCGCCCGCGCCTGACGACGCTCAAGCGCGCCGCCGACATCTTCGGCTTCCACCTGGCCTCGCTCGACATGCGCCAGTCCTCCGACATCCACGAGCGCGTGCTGGCCGAACTGTTCGCCAAGGCCGGCGCGCAGGCCGACTATGCGGCGCTGGACGAAGAGGCCAAGGTCAAGCTGCTGCTGGCCGAGCTGTCGCAACCGCGCCTGCTGTATTCGCCCTACATCGAGTATTCCGACGAGACCGCGTCCGAGCTGACCATCCTGCGCACGGCGCGCGAAATCCGCCAGCGCTACGGCAAGCGCGCCATCCGCAACTACATCATCTCGCACACCGAGACCGTGTCCGACCTGCTGGAAGTGTTCGTGCTGCAGCAGGAAACCGGCCTGCTGCGCCAGGGTGCAAACGGCGAGCGCACTTCGGACCTGATGGTGATCCCGCTGTTCGAGACCATCCCCGACCTGCAGCGCGCCGCCGGCATCATGGAAAGCCTGATGGCCGTGCCGCTGGTGAAGGACCTGATCGCCAAGCAGGGCCAGATCCAGGAAGTCATGCTGGGCTACTCCGACTCGAACAAGGACGGCGGCTTCCTGACCTCGAACTGGGAGCTGTACAAGGCCGAACTGGGCCTGGTGGAGATCTTCGCCAAGGCCGGCGTCAAGCTGCGCCTGTTCCACGGCCGCGGCGGCACCGTCGGCCGCGGCGGCGGGCCAAGCCACGAAGCGATCCTGGCGCAGCCCAAGGGCACCGTCAACGGCCAGCTGCGCCTGACCGAGCAGGGCGAGATCATCGCCTCCAAGTTCTCCAACGCCGAAATCGGCCGCCGCAACCTGGAACTGCTGGTCTCGGCCACGCTGGAAGCGAGCCTGATGCCGCCGCCGGCCGACGCCTGCCACGGCCCGCGCCTGGCCGGCTTCGAAGCCGTGATGGCCGAGATTTCCGAGCTGGCCTACAAGGCGTACCGCAACCTGGTGTACGACACCCCGGGTTTCACCGACTACTTCTTCGCCGCCACCCCGATTGCCGAGATCGCGGAGCTGAACCTCGGCTCGCGCCCGGCCTCGCGCAAATCGACGCGCCGCATCGAAGACTTGCGCGCCATCCCATGGGGCTTCAGCTGGGGCCAGTGCCGCCTGCTGCTGCCGGGCTGGTACGGCTTCGGCTCGGCCATCGGCGCCTGGATCGCCGCCGGCGAGCGCGAAGAACGCGTGGCCCAGCTGCGCGACATGTTCCAGCACTGGCCGTTCTTCGCCACCCTGCTGTCGAACATGGACATGGTGCTGGCCAAGACCGACCTGGCGATCGCCTCGCGCTACGCCGAACTGGTGACGGACAAGGAACTGCGCGAGCGCATCTTCAAGCGCATCACCGAGGAATACCACCACACCCTGGACTGCCTGGAATCGATCACCGGCACCCAGGACCGCCTGGCGGGCAACCCGCTGCTGGCGCGTTCCATCACCAACCGCTTCCCTTACCTCGATCCGCTCAACCACCTGCAGGTTGAACTGATCAAGCGCCGCCGCGCGCTGGGTAATGAACAGGACAAGTCCGATCCGCGTGTCAACCGCGGCATCCACTTGTCCATCAACGGCGTCGCCGCCGGCTTGCGCAACACCGGCTGACGCATTGCTGCACGCGGGCCCGGCCATGCCGGGCCCTGTTACCACTACAGGAGTTTGTATGTTTCGAACGATGCTGCTTGCCACCCTGCTGTTCCCGTCCATCGCCCTCGCAGACGACCAGGTGCGCAAGCTCGATGCCTTTTACGGCATCAACGTGAAAGGCCCGATCAGCGTCTACGTGGACGTGGGCAAGGCGCAGTCCGTCACGGTCAGCGGCAGCAAGGAATACATCGGCAAGGTCAGCACCGTGGTCGAAGGCGGCGTGCTGCGCGTGATCTACGAGAAGACCAACAACCGCTCGGTCGAACTGAAGGAAGGCGACAAGATCACCGTCACCGTGCCGGCGCTGACCAGCTTCCGCGTCCTGGGCGCGGGCGAATCGCGCGTGACCAACATCCAGGGCGAACGCATCGACATCAGTTTCGAAGGCGCCGGCGCGCTCTACGCCAGCGGCAAGGTCAAGCTCCTGCGCATGAAAGGCCAGGGCGTGGGCGGCGTCAATACCAAGGACCTGCACACGGAACGGGCCGACGTGAACTTCCAGGGCATGGGCGACGTCAGCGTCCACGCCAGCGACACGCTCAACCTGATCGTGGAAGGCATGGGTAACTTCACCTATTATGGCAACCCGAAGCACGTCAATAAATCGGTGACGGGCCTGGGCAGCGTCAAGGCGGGCAAATAAGGCGCGCGTGCGGCAGCTCCCGGGTTGCCGCATATCCCATCGAGCGGTACAGCGCCTGCGCCCGGGCGTTGGCCGATCCCACATGCAGCATCGGGCGCACGCCCTGCTGCTGCATGCCATGCATGATGAATTGCACCAGTTGCCGCGCATAGCCGCGCCCCGTGAATTCCGGATGCGTGCACACGGCACTCACTTCACGCAGATGGCCCAGGTCCATGCGCTCCCCGCTTAACGCCACCAGGCGCCCGTCCTCGTCGTGGATGCCGGCATAGCGCCCCATCTGGCCCGTACGCCGGCGGAAGTAGCCGGGAAAGGCGAGATCGGTCAGCTCCACCATGGCCGGATCATCGGCGGCCAGCACGCGAATCGCGTCCAGCGCGTCCGGCGCCGCTACGGGGCCACCCTCGTACACCATCTGCAGCACGCCGGACAAGGGCTGCAGCGACCAGCCATCGGGCAGCGCCGGCATGGCGCCCAGGAAGTAGTAGCTGCCGCTTGCAATGCCCGCCAGGTCGTCCGGCGTGAGCGGCACGCCCTCCTGCGCCACCGCGAGAAAAGGCGCCACGTCCGCCGGATAACGACGGGCGGCGCCGGCCGAAATGCTAAAATGCTGCTGCGCCGAATTCAGCGCAGCCCAGATCGGGTTTTCCAATTCCTGCATGCCTATTTCCCAAATGAGTAATCTTCCTGTCTGCCCCAAATGCCAGTCCGAGTATACCTACGAAGACGGCGACAACTACGTTTGCCCCGAATGCGCCCATGAATGGCCCAAGCAGGCCGCCGAGGGAGCCGGCGAAACGGCGCGCGTCTACAAGGATGCCGCCGGTAACATCCTGCAAGATGGCGACACTGTCACTGTCATCAAGGACCTCAAGCCGAAAGGTTCCGGCGGCGTGATCAAGCAGGGCACCAAGGTGAAGAACATCCGCCTGGTCGACAGCGACCACGACATCGACTGCAAGATCGAAGGCTTCGGCGCCATGAGCCTGAAGTCGGAGTTCGTGCGCAAGGTCTGATGCCGCATCCGCACCGCGCGCAATGAGCGCGGCGGTGTGAGAATGTGTGCAAATTATCCCGCAAGTTTCACGTATAGTCTCCGGACAATTCACATTGACCGGAGACTGCCCATGCAGCGTGCCCCTTTCGCCATCGCCCTCCTCCTTGCCTTGCCGCTGGCCGCCAGCGCCGGCACCAGCCCCCTGGGCGACCGCAAGACCGATTCGAGCGCCATGGCAAGCATCAATGCAGCGGGTGAATGGGTCGGCGAGATCAAGGATGAAGACGGGCGCCGGCGCGCCATCATGGTCTCGCAGGGGCGCCGTATCGAAATCGGCACACTGGGCGGCAGCGACAGCACCGCCAACGCCATCAACAACCAGGGCGTCGTCACCGGCGGCGCCCTCACCGCGGGCAACGCCTGGCACGCCTTCCGCTACGACGAGGCGCACGGCATGCGCGACCTGGGCACCCTGGGCGGCAGCAGCAGCGTAGGCACCGCCATCAACGAATCGGGCCACATCGTCGGCTACGCCGACACTGGCGACGGCAATTACCACGCATTCGTCGACAATGGCGTGGCCATGCTCGGCCTGGGCACCTTCGGCGGCAAGAACAGCTATGCCACCGCCATCAACGGCAACGGCTACGTGGTGGGCGCCGCACAGCTGCCCAATGGCTACCGCCGCGCCTTCCTGTACAAGCCTGGCAGCGGCATGATCGAATTGCCGACGCTGGGCGGCCGCATCAGCGTGGCGACGGCCATCAACGACGCCGGCATCGTGGTGGGCGCCTCCGAGATGCCGGACGAACGTACCTGGCACGCCTTCATGTACGACGGCAAGCGCATGATCGACCTTGGCGCCATGATTTCACAAGGTTCCAGCTTCGCCAACGGCATCAACGCCAACGGCGACATCGTCGGCACGGTCAAGATCAAGGACCACGACGCGCCCCATACCTTCATCTACAAGCAGGGCCGCATGCAGCTGCGCTTCGGGCCCGACAGCCTTTACGTGACGCGCGACATCACCGATAACGGCACGGTGATCGGGGCCACCTACACCGGCCACGTCCTGAAATCGGGCGTGGTCCACGCCGACCGCACGGCGCGCCGCATGGGCCTGGACGCCTGGGCCGCCCTCGCCTTCCTGGCCGGGCTGGTCATGTACGCCGCCTACAGGGCGCGCGAGCGCATCCGCAAGGGCCTGGACTTCAGCATCAAGCTGGTGTCGTTCGCGTGATGCGCCGCGCACGCCGGTCCCTTCGGCGGCTCCATGAGCGAAGCGATCGTCAGGGCGAATCGGTGTTCGAGTCGATCTCGGGTCATGGCCAGAAGCGCGCCTTCCTGCGCTCCGGCGGCCTGCGCTACGATATCGGCCTTCCGGGCGAGTAGATGAAGAACCGCCGCTGGCACGCCTTCAGCGACGATGGCGTGCGCACGGTGGACCTGGGCGTCATGACCGGCAATGGTTCCAGCGTTGCCACCGCGATCAACAACCGCGGCGACATCGTCGGCGACGTGCGCTACCCCGGCCGGGATTCGCTGCTGGCCTTCGTCTACAGCGGCGGCAGGATGCTGGTGCGCGACAGCTTTGGTCGCCCACCAGATGCAGGCCGCCCGCGTGGCGCGCGACAAGGCGCGCTCGCCCGACCCGCTCTCGCTGGCCGACCAGCTGACCTACGCCCTGTGCGCCGCCCTGGCGACTTTCGTCCTGTACAAGATCCGCCAGCGGATCAGGAATGGCATAAGGTTCGGCATGCAGTTCCTTGCGTTTGCGTAGCAATGTAACGTTATGTTTCCCTCGCGCCGCGGGGGCTTGCAGCGCCCTTCATCTGTGAAATACTGATGGCCTCTTAAACCTATAAAAAGAGAATCAGATGAAGACAAGCATCCGCATCCTCCCCGCCCTGCTGCTGGCGGCAAGCTGCGTCCACGCCCAGGAAAAGCCCGCCGCGGAAGGCGCCGGCAAGGCCGCTGCCGCCGCCGAGCGTCCCGCCGAAACCAAGGCTTTCGACCGCATCCTGAAGGCCGAATCGGCAGTATCGAAGAACAGTACCGTCACCATCAAGGGCAAGGCCGTGCCGTACAAGGTCACCGCCGGCACCCAGCCCGTGTGGGACAAGGACGGCAAGGTCATTGCCTCGCTGTTCTACACCTACTACCAGCGCAGCGACATCAGCGACAAGTCGCGCCGTCCGCTGGTGCTGTCGTTCAATGGCGGCCCGGGCTCGGCTTCGGTGTGGATGCATGTCGCCTACACCGGCCCGAAAGTGCTCAACATCGACTCCGAGGGCTATCCGGTGCAGCCCTACGGCGTGAAGGACAACCCGCATTCGATCCTGGACGTGGCCGACATCGTCTACATCGACCCGGTCAACACCGGCTTTTCGCGCGTGCTCGACCCGAAAGCCGACCGCGCCACCTTCTTTGGCGTGAACGCCGACATCAAATACCTGGCCGACTGGCTGCAGGCCTTCGTCTCGCGCGAAGGGCGCTGGACCTCGCCCAAGTTCCTGATCGGCGAAAGCTATGGCACCACGCGCGTGTCCGGCCTGGCGCTGGAGCTGCAGAATGCGCACTGGATGTACCTGAACGGCGTGATCCTGGTCTCGCCAACGGGGCTGGGCCTGAAGCGCGAAGGGCCGGTGGGCCAGGCGCTGTCCCTGCCCTACTACACCGCCGCTGCCTGGTACCAGAAGGCCCTGCCGGCCGAACTGCAGCAGAAGGACTTGAAGGACGTGCTGCCGGAAGCGGAAGCGTTCGCCGTCAACGAGCTGATTCCGGCGCTGGCCAACGGCGGCTTCCTCGATGCGCAAAGGCGCAACGCGGTGGCGACAAAGGTGGCGCGCTACTCGGGTCTGACGGAAAAGGTGGTGCTGCAGCATAACCTGAGCGTGCCGGTCGGCACCTACTGGAAGGAACTGTTGCGCGACAAGGGCTACACCATCGGCCGCCTCGATTCACGCTACCTGGGCATCGACAAGAAGGATGCCGGCGACAAGGTGGACTACAACGCCGAGCTGACCTCCTGGCTGCACTCCTTCACCCCGGCCATCAACTACTACCTGCGCGACGTGCTGGGCTACAAGACCGACCTGACCTACAACATGTTCGGCAACGTCCATCCATGGGACAACAAGGACGACAACACTGGCGAGAACCTGCGCCAGGCGATGGCCGCCAATCCCTACCTGAAGCTGCTGGTGCAGGCCGGCTACTTCGACGGCGCCACCACCTACTTCGACGCCAAGTACACCATGTGGCAGCTCGACCCGAGCGGCCGCATGAAGGACCGCATGCGCTTCGAAGGCTACCGCAGCGGCCACATGATGTACCTGCGCGCGGAAGACCTGGTGAAATCCAACTTTAGGCGTCTTACTTTTCCGTCAGGAACGTCTTCAGCTTATCCGAGCGCGAAGGCTGGCGCAGCTTGCTCATGGCCTTGGCTTCGATCTGGCGGATACGCTCGCGCGTCACGTCGAACTGCTTGCCCACTTCTTCCAGCGTGTGGTCGTTCGACATCTCGACGCCGTAACGCATGCGCAGCACCTTCGCTTCGCGCGGGGTCAGGGAGTCCAGCACTTCCTTGATCACGTTGCGCATGGAAGCGTGCAGCGCGGCGTCCAGCGGCGCCAGCGTGGTGTTGTCTTCGATGAAGTCGCCCAGCTGGGAGTCGCCGTCCTCGCCCATCGGCGTTTCCATGGAAATCGGCTCCTTGGCGATCTTCATGATCTCGCGCACCTTCGATTCCGGCATTTCCATCTTCACCGCCAGGGTCGCCATATCCGGCTCGGAACCGGTTTCCTGCATGATCTGGCGCGAAATGCGGTTCATCTTGTTGATCGTTTCGATCATGTGCACCGGCACGCGGATGGTGCGGGCCATGTCCGCGATGGAGCGGGTGATGGCCTGGCGAATCCACCAGGTCGCATAGGTCGAGAACTTGTAGCCGCGACGGTACTCGAACTTGTCGACCGCCTTCAGCAGGCCGATATTGCCTTCCTGGATCAGGTCCAGGAACTGCAGGCCGCGGTTGATGTACTTCTTCGCGATCGAGATCACCAGGCGCAGGTTGGCCACGGTCATTTCGCGCTTGGCGGTACGCGCACGCTTCTCGCCGGCAGCCATCTGCTTGTTGATCTTGCGCAGGTCGGCCAGCGGCAGCGCGACGCGCTCCTGCAGGTCGATCATCTTGTTCTGCAGTTCCTTGATGGCGGGGACGTTACGGCCCAGCACCGCGGAATACGGATGGCCGGCGCCAACTTCGCCGTCGACCCAATCCAGGTTGGTTTCATTGCCCGGGAAGACCTTGATGAAGTGCGCGCGCGGCATGCCGCAGCGGTTCACGCACAGTTCCAGCACGGCGCGCTCGATCGAACGCACCTGCTCCATCTGGCCGCGCAGGGTGTCGCACAGCTTCTCCACCACCTTCGCGGTGAAGCGGATGCCCAGCAGCTCGTTGGAGATGATGTCCTGCGCCTTCAGGTAGGTGGCATTGCCGTAGGTGGCCCTGCGCATCTTGTCGAACTGGGTCGAGATCAGGGCGAACTTGGCCAGCGCGTCTTCCTTCAGCTGCGCCAGCTGTTCGGTCGAGTAGCCGGCAGCGCCGCCATTGACGTCGCCGTCTTCCTCTTCCTCGTCCAGGTCCTCGTCGTCTTCCTCGTCGTCATGGGCTGCGGCGACCTTGGACGGCGCCGGGGTCGGCGCGTCTTCGTTCAGGTCGACGAAACCGTCCACCACGTCGTCCACCTTCATCTCGTCCTTGACGATCTTCTCGGCCAGGTTCAGGATTTCGGTGATGGTGGTCGGGCAGGCGGAAATTGCCTGGATCATGTCGCGCAGGCCGCCTTCGATGCGCTTGGCGATCTCGATCTCGCCTTCGCGCGTCAGCAGCGCCACTGCGCCCATTTCGCGCATGTACATGCGGACCGGGTCGGTGGTACGGCCGAAGTCGGAATCCACGGTCGACAGCGCGGTGGCGGCAGCAGCTTCCACTTCGTCGTCGCTGGCGGCGGTCGGCACGTTATCGGACAGCAGCAGCGCTTCCGCATCCGGCGCGCGCTCGTACACGGCGATGCCCATGTCGTTGAAGGTCGCGATGATGCCTTCGATCGCTTCCGGATCGACGATGTTTTCCGGCAGGTGGTCGTTGATCTCGGCGTAGGTCAGGTAGCCGCGGTCCTTGCCCAGGTTGATCAGGTTCTTGAACTGCTGGCGGCGCTTTTCCAGTTCCTCGGCGTTGGAGCCGTCGTTCATGCCGAAAGCGTCCAGGCCCTTGGCCTTGCGCTCGCGCGCCTTGGAAGCGGCCTTCAGTTCGGCGCGTTCCACGGCGTTCAGTGCCGCCACTTCGTCGTTCTCAGGCGTGAATTCGCTCGGCTTGCGGCCGCGGCGGCCCGGCACTTTCACTTGCGGCAGCAGGTAGCCGGAAGTATCGATGGAGGCCAGCACGGCGGCGTCGCGCACTTCAGTCACGGCGGCAGGGCCGGAGGTCACGGTCACTGGCGCAGGTTCTGCCGCCTTGGGCTTGCGGCCGCGCGGCTTCGGCACCGGCGCGGCGGCAGCCGCTTCCTCGGCAACGACAGCCAGCGACACGGGCTTGGCGGCGCCGGTCTTGCGGGCGCGGGTCTTGACGACCGGCTCGTCCGCAGCAGCGTCCAGCGGCGCTTCGACCACCGGAACGGCGGCCAGGCGCGAGCGGGTCTTCTTCACAACCGTGACTTTTCCTGCTTCCTCTTGAGCGTTGTCGATCACATACGAAAGGCTGGTCTTGGGCACGGCCAGCGGTGCGCTGGTGGTGGAGGAACCAGTGGATTTCTTGGCGGACAACGTCAGGGTCTTAGGTTTCGTCATTCAATATCTCTCTGCGCGCGCCCGGAGGTGCGCTTTCTCGATAGCTCGGTTTCAGGGATGCTCGGGAAAAGAAAAAGCCCGCTTGACCGGGCTCGATTCCGATGATTCAGTGATTAGAGAGGGCACATGCCCTGGAACTGGACTACACAGGGCAGCATGGCCCCGGCCGAAAACTCTTTACCAATCTGAATTCGCACCGTCCTGCATTTGGTGCGTCTGTCATTATACAAGCATTTGGGCCGGGCCGCACGCGATAAATCGATAGCAAAACAACATCGTGGCGGGAAAGGCAATGCGCCACAGGGGCGCATCGTGGTATGCTGGCGGCTCTTGCTTATTCAATGAAGTCGATGAACACTAGCCTCACCCCTCAGCAGCCGGCCGAAGAAGCCATTGCCGCCGCACCTGCCGCCCCCAATTCCGCACGCGCCCTGCTCAAGCAATTGCAGCAACAATACACTCCGTTCCGCGACAGCCTGCCGCTGTCGATCGGTATCGACAAGCAGTTGATTGCCGCGATGCCGGAAATTAACCGCAAGCTGATGCGCGCGGCCCTGGGCATCCACACTTCCTCGCAGCGCTACCTGCGCGCGATGGAAAAGGCCACCGTGCGCTACAACCTTGATGGCAGCACCGGCGCCGAGGTCACCGACGAACATCGCAAGCACGCCAAGGAAACCCTGGCCGAGCGCCACAAGAAGGAAATGGAACGCCGCAAGGCCGAACGCGCCGCCGAACGCGAAGCGGCAGCTGCCGAGGAAGCAACCCGCCGGCGCGCGGAAAAGCTGCAGGCGCTGACGGCCAAATTCGCCAAGAAGTAATGGCTAGCGACGCGCCAGAAGCCGCCGACGCGCTGCCGCCTTACGACGGCATCCGCCTGGCCGATGTGCGCCTCGTGAAAACCGCCGCCGATGCGCAGGACGCGCTCGCGGCCCTGCTCGCGGCCGACGCCATCGGTTTCGATACCGAATCCAAACCCACCTTCGTCAAGGGCGAAAGTTCGGACGGCCCGCACCTGATCCAGTTTGCGGACGACCGCCAGGCCTGGCTGTTCCAGGTCGGCGACGCCTTCCCGCACCTGGCCACCGTCAAGGCCATCCTGGAATCGGACATGACGCTGAAGATCGGCTTCGGCCTGTCCGACGACGTCAAGCGCGTGCGCGCCAAGCTTGGCATCGAACCGCTGAAGGTCGTCGATCTAGGCGTCGTGCTGCGCGTGCCCGGCCAGAAGAACGACCTCGGCGCCAAGAGCGCCGTCGCCAAGTATTTCGGCCAGTCGCTCACCAAGTCGAAGAAGATCTCCACCACCAACTGGGCCGCACAGCGCCTGAACGACAAGCAGATCCTGTACGCCGCCGACGATGCCCAGGTCGCCCTGCGCGTCTACCGCCACTGGATCGCCGCGGGCAACGTGCTGCCGCCGGTCAAGCCACCGCGCCCGCCTCGGCCGCCGCGCACGCAGCGCGCGCCAACGCCCCGAGCGTAGCCACGGCCGCTTCCTGCCGCGCATCCCATGCGTGGCCATAATTCAAACGTATGCAATTGCGGAAGGCCCGCTTGGCGCTGAACATCGGCCCCGGCGCAATGCTGATGCCCTGCGCCAGCGCCTGGCCATGCAGGGCCAGGGCATCGACCGCCTCCGGCAGCACCACCCACAGGAAATAGCCGCCTTGCGGCTGCGTGACGCGCGTCCCCGGCGGGAAGTGCGCTGCGACGGCCGCCAGCATGCGCTGCTGCTGCCCGGCCAGCGCGCTGCGCAGCTGGCGCAAGTGGCGCTCGTAGCCGCCCTGCCCCAGGTACTGCGCCAGCGCCAGCTGCGAAGGCATGGCGGCGGCCAGGCTGGTGGTCAGCTTGAGCCGCTCCACCTGGCGCGCAAAACGTCCCGCCGCCGCCCAACCGACGCGGAAGCCCGGCGCCAGGCATTTCGAGAACGAACTGCAGTGCATGACGATGCCCAGGCTGTCGAAGCGCTTGGCCAGCGCCGGCCGCTGCGCGCCGAAATACAGTTCGCCGTACACATCGTCCTCGATCAGCGGCACCTCGTGCAGCGCCAGCAGCTCGACCAGCGCTTGTTTCTTCTGCGGCGGCATCAGGCTTCCCAAGGGGTTCTGGAAACTCGTCATCAGCCAGCAGGCGCGCGGCTTATGCTGCGCCAGCGCGACGGCCAATGCGTCAAGGTCGATGCCATCGCGCGGATGCGTCGCCACTTCCACCGCCTTCAGACCGATGCGCTCGAGCGCCTGCAACGCCGCGTAGAAGCTCGGCGACTCCACCAGCACCGTGTCGCCCGGCCGCGCCACCGCCTGCAGGCAAAGGTTCAGGGCCTCCAGCGCGCCATTGGTGATGACGATGTCGTCCGGCGACACATGTACGCCATCGAGCTGGTAGCGCAAGGCGATCTGGCGCCGCAGTTCCGCGTTCCCCGGCGGCAGGTCGGCCACCGTGCTCCAGGGATCGATATGGCGCATGCTGGCCGCGACCGCGCGTCCCAGTTTGTCGAGCGGGAAGAGCAAGGGACTGGGAAAGGCGGAACCGAAGGGCACGTTGCCGGGCGCCCGGCTGGCCTCCAGCACCTGGAAGACCAGCTCGCTCACGTCGACCAGGGTGGAAGCCGCATCGGGCCGCGACACTTCCGGCTCCGGCGCCGCCACGCGCCGCGGCGCCACGTAGTAGCCCGAGCGCGGACGCGACTCGATCAGGCCGCGCGCCTCCAGCTGGTAATAGGCCTGGAATACCGTGGACGGGCTGACGCCGCGCCGCTCCTGCTGCTGCCGCACCGACGGCAGCTTCTCGCCGGGCCGCAGCACGCCGGTGGCCATCAAGTCCGCCAATTCTTCGGCCAGCGCCTCGTACAGCTTCAAACTGATATCCTCTTTCCCCGGCTATTCTGAGCCTGTTATTCCGCGCCCGGCAGGCGTATCCTTGATGCATCACAAGAAGAACGGATTCATCATGCGAATTTTCTCACTAATTGCGCTGCTGTGGGCCGCGCCGGCCGCGCTGCTGTCCGCACACGCCGCACCGGCCAGCCTGGCCGACACCATGGAGCAGCGCGTGGCCGCCTGCATCGCCTGCCACAAGGCCAACGAACAAGGCGACGCCTTCTTTCCGCGCATCGCCGGCAAGCCCGCCACCTACCTGTACAACCAGCTGCTCAATTTCAAGCAAGGCCGCCGCCAGTACCCGATGATGACCTATATGGTCGAACAGCTGCCCGACGCCTACCTGCGCGAGATCGCGCAATATTTCTCCGAACAGCACGCCCCCTATCCGCCGCCGGCCGCCACCAGCGCCACGGCGCAAATGATCGAGCGTGGCCGCGTGCTGGTGCACGAGGGCGACCCGTCGCGCAAGGTGCCCGCCTGCGTCGCCTGTCACGGCCAGGCCATGACCGGCGTTGCCCCCGCCATCCCCGGCCTGATCGGCCTGCCGCGCGACTACATCAACGCCCAGTTCGGCGCCTGGCGCAACCAGAAGCGCAAGGCGCACGCCCCCGACTGCATGGCCGACGTGGCCAGCCGCCTGAGCGACGCCGACGTGGCCGCCGTCTCAGGCTGGCTTGCCGCCCAGCCGGCCGACCCGAAGGCGCGCCCGGCCACCGCGCTGCCCAAGCCGCTGCCGATGGAATGCGGCGGCCTCCCGAAATAAGACGACGACATCATGAACCGCAACACGAAAATCGCCATCGCCGCTGCCCTGCTGCTGGCCGCAGCGGCACTCGGCTTCATCTGGCCCAAGCACGACACCGGCCCGGCGCCAAGCGCCGCCTCGCAAAACATGCCGCTGGCTGAAAAGGTCGCGCGCGGCGCCTACCTCGCCAAGGCCGCCGACTGCATGGCATGCCACACCACGCGCGGCGGCGCCGCCTACGCCGGCGGCCGCGCGCTGCAAACGCCGTTCGGCAACGTGATCTCGCCCAACATCACCCCAGACAAGGAAACCGGCATCGGCAACTGGAGCGCCAACGACTTCTGGAACGCCCTGCACAACGGCAAGGCCAAGGACGGCCGCCTGCTCTATCCAGCCTTCCCGTACACGAACTACACGGCGATGACGCGCGACGATTCCGATGCCATGTACGCCTACTTCCAGACCATCACACCGGTCAGGCAGGCCAGCCGCCCGCACGAGCTGCGCTTCCCCTACAACCAGCAAGCCATGCTGGCGGTATGGCGCGCCCTGTACTTCAAGCCCGCCGTGTACACGCCGGACACCAGCAAATCCGCCGAATGGAACCGCGGCGCCTACCTGGTGCAGGGCCCTGGCCACTGCATCGCCTGCCACAGCGAGCGCAATGTGCTTGGCGCCAGCGACAAGGGCTTGTCCGGCGGCCTGATTCCCGTGCTGGGCTGGTACGCGCCATCGCTCACGTCCGACCGCGAAGCGGGTTTGGGCGACTGGGAAATCAAGGACATCACCGATCTGCTGAAGACCGGCATCTCGCAACGCGCCACCGTGTTCGGCCCGATGGCCGAAGTGGTGCGCGAAAGCCTGCAGCACTTGAGCGACGAAGACGTGCGGGCCATGGCGGTGTACCTGAAGTCGTTGCCCAACGAAAGCGGCGAGCACGAACCATACGAGCGCTCGAAGGAACCGGAAGCGCTGGCCTGGCTCAACGCGGGCGAGCAGATCTACCGCAAGCAATGCATGGACTGCCACGGCGAAAAAGGCGAGGGCATACCGCCGCACTACCCGCCCCTGGCCGGCAACCGCGCGCTGACGATGGATGAAGCCGTCAATCCGGTACGCATCGTCCTGAACGGCGGCTTCGCGCCCGGCACGGCAGGCAACCCACGGCCCTACGGCATGCCCCCGTTCGGCCACAACCTGAACGACGTGGAAGTGGCCCAGGTCGTTTCCTACCTGCGCGCCGCCTGGGGCAACAACGCCCCGCCGGTGGAAAGCACCACGGTCAACCGCTACCGCAACGTCCCGCTCGAGTAGGAAGAAAAATCGGGGACGGAACACGTTTTTCGCCGTTGGCGAAAAACGTGTTCCGTCCCCGATTTTTTTCGGTCCCCGATTTTTCTTACAACATATCGGCGAAGCCGAGGCGGTCGGTGGTGGCGTGGCGGGCGTCTTCCAGGGTGACCTTCTTCTCGGCCAGCAGCTTGCGCAGGCATTCGTTCATCGTGTGGCAGCCAGGCGCGGCCTTGTGCTCCATCATGCCGCGCAGGTCGGCAATATTGCCCGATTCGATCACTTGCGCGATCTCGGGGTTGATGGTCAGGCTTTCGGTGGCCAGGTAGTAGCGCTCGCCGTCCAGCGCCGGCATCAGCGCCTGGCACAGCACACCGCGCAGGGCATGGGCCAGTGCCTGGCGCTGCGGCTCGGTGTTGCCCAGCAGGCGGATCATCTTTTGCAGGCCCAGTTCGGTCGAGCGCGCGTGCAGGGACGCCAGCACCAGCGGGCCCGATTCGGCCAGCGCCAGCGCTTCGTGCGCGGTTTCCGCATCGCGGATCTCGCCGATCACGATCACATCCGGGCGCTCGCGCAGCGCATCCTTGGCGCCCAGGTCGAACGACTCGACGTCGCCGTCGTAGCCCACTTCGCGCTGGGTGATCACGCATTTGCGCTGCGGGATCAGGGTTTCCACCGGGTCTTCAATGGTGATGATGTGGCCCGAGCGGTTCTTGTTGATGTCGTCCAGCATGGAGGCGATCGTGGTCGACTTGCCCTGGCAGGTGTCGCCAATGATCAGCACCAGCCCGCTGGAGAGCTGGGCAAACTTCTCTTCCGCCGGGCGCAGGCCCAGCGTGGACAGCACCAGCGGTTCCTTCGGGAAACGGCGGATCACGCAGCCCAGGCGCTTCTTGCCCTGGAAGCTGAAGCAGTTGGCGCGGATGCGTGCCGTGTGCAGGTCGATCGCGCGGTCGAAGGCGCGGTCCTGGATGCGCTCGCGCCAGTTCGGCTCCACCACTTCAAAGAACTCTTCCAGCTCTTCGCGCGTGATGGGCGAATCGGTGACGGCCACCAGGCCCTTCGGCTGGCGCAGCAGCAAAGGGCTGTTCTGGTGGATCAGGATGTCGGAGAAAACCAGTTTGGAGTTCAGCAGGTGCAGGATTTGCTCGACGAGGGTGCCGAAGACGGGGTGGTCTTCGTTCTCGATATAGGAAAGGGTGCGAATTTGCGAGTGTTCCATGTGCCTGTGCTCTCCGGATGGGTTCGCATGATTCTATTTCATTTGCTTAATGGAAGGTAAGTGGCTGAGGCACAACATTTATTTCGGATATTCGAATCCGGTGCGGATGTCGTAGGGGAAGCTTCGGCCGCGCTCGCTCACGGTCAGGCGCGACGGCGGTTCGTCGCCGGCCAGCGCGCGCGACTTCACGTGCAAGCCCTCGCCTTCGCGAATGAGCTTGTCGGCGCGCTCGTAGACGTTCGGGCAGCCGGTTTCCGCGATCAGGGCTTGAACGATCGCGACCTTCCATGCCTCCACGGCGGCGGACTGGAACTGGCACACCAGGTAGCCATCCTTGCCGCCATAGCTGTGCACCAGCAGGCCGGACAGGCCGTCTTCCTCGCCCAGCACGATCGGCACCAGCGCATCCGGACGGGCCGCCTGCAGCAGATGGTTGCGGCGCGCCACGGCAGCGCGCACCCGGCGCTTCACCAGGGCGTGGTCGATGGGCTCGTCCTCGCGCAGGGTCCAGACGCGGGCGGCGATCTGCGACTTGGCATTGTAGGCGGCGCGCGCCAGGAACTTGCGCGACGAGGACAGGACCGTGGCGGTAGCGCCTGGCTTGTTCTTTTCGGCGGGGCGCCCGTCCACGCGTTCGACGGCCGACAGGTAAATATAGGGGTCGCCGGCAAGGATGGACGCTTCCTTGCCTTGTTTGATGATGATGGTAAGCATGGGCGAAATGATACAGGAGTGACGCCCTATCCCCGGGAAATGCATTCTATTCCCCGCTGCCGCCGCCCTGTCGCATGGTGCGGGCACCCTGGCGTGCGCTCGGCTACGATGCAACCATCGAACAAGCATCGCCGAGGAGAAAATCTGATGAAAATGTCTGCTGCAGTACGCAACGCCCTGATCGCCGCCTCCGTTTTCGCGGCCGCCGCCCCCGTCGCCATGGTTTCCGCTTCCCCGCTGGGCTGGTTTGCCGGCGAACGGGTGCAGGGGAACGGCAACGTCGCCAAGCAGGTGCGCGAGGTGAGCAACTTCAGTGCCCTGGGCCTGGGCCTGCCCGGCAGCGTGGAAGTACGCATGGGCAATGTCGAGAGCGTCACCATCGAGTCCGACGACAATATCCTGCCCCTGATCGAGACCGTGGTCGAGGATGGCACCCTGAAGATCCGCCCCGTACGCCGCAACCTGCAGCTCGATACGCGCAACCTGAAGGTGGTGGTGACGGCGAAGAAAATGGAGCGCATCGCCGTGGGCGGCTCCGGTTCGGTGGATGCCGAAGGCCTGCGCGGCGGCAAGCTGTCGTTCGACGTGGGCGGTTCGGGCTCCATGAGTCTGCGCGACATCGAGGGCGAATCCGTGACGGTTTCCCTTGGCGGCAGCGGCCACCTGAAAGCCAGCGGCACTGCCGACAAGCTGAAGGTATCGATCGGCGGTTCCGGCAAGGTCAGTACCGGCCAGTTGGCCACCAAGGACGCGGTGGTGAGCATCGGCGGCTCCGGCCAGGCCGTGGTCTGGGCCAAGCAGACGCTGACCGTGAGCGTGGCCGGCTCCGGCGACGTGGGCTACTACGGCGAACCGCAAGTGACCAAGAGCGTGATGGGTTCCGGCAGCGTCAAGCGCCTGGCGGGCGGCCCTAACTGATCGTTCCCCACCTCCGACCGCGCCGCCTCGACAGGCGGGGCGGCCGGGCGCGCCCTGGCGCTACTTGGGAGCCACGTAGGTCAGCGGTTTGACCGGGACCTGCAAGGCGACCGTCTCGCGCTTCTTGTTCTTCTTCTCGATCACCAGCGTCATGGGCACGGTGTCACCGGCCTTCATCTGGCGCTTCAGGTCCATCAGCATGATGTGGTAGCCGCCGGAGGCCAGCGCCACCGGCTTGCCTGCGGGCAGATCGATGCCTTCCACCGCCGACATCATCATGCGGTCGCCCTGCATCGACATCTGGTGGATTTCTACGATGCCCGCCGCGGGCGTGCGCACTTCGACCAGGCGCGCGTCCTGTGCGGACACCAGCTGCATGAAAGCGCCGGTCGCCTGGCCGGCCGGCACGGTGGCGCGAATCCATGGCTCACGAACGGAAACCTGTGCCGCAGCGGATGCGGCGAATGCGCAGGACACTGCCAACGCGAAGAATTGCTTTTTCATTGCTCACTCCTAGATTCGTTAATGGGGGACGGAATCAGGCGTGGGCGGGAGGGCCTCGCGGATGGGATGCCGGCCACCCCGGCAAAGGCTGTGGCGACCGGTAGAACAGGAGCGGGCGCAGTGCGGCGCCGTCGAGCGCAAAGGCCAGCGCGCGGTCGGCCGCAGGCAATGCGACCCAGCCGGCGTGCGGCAGGCAATAGGGGCAATCCGCCATGTCCAGGTGGTCCATGGGCTGCGCCTTGCTGCGGTCGGTCACGGCGAGGAAGGTGGCGTAGTCCAGTTCCCCGACGCCCGTGACACGGGTACCGTCGTTCAGGCATATTTCCCAGCTGCGCGGCTTGCCGTTGACGGCATGCGAAATCGCCGGCGCGAGCGCGTTCATCAGGATGGCGAAACACGCGATCCAGATCCAGCGCAGGCGGGTGGTCGATTTCATGTGCATGGCCGCGATTATAGACTAGCGGCCCGCTTCCAGCGCCGCCGCCAGCTCGCGCGCAGCCCTCGCCCTCTGTGCCGGCGCCGGGTGGGAAATACTGCCGAAGTGCGGCGTATGGCTGCTGCGCTCGATCTTGCGAAAGAAGCGCGCCAGCTCGGCAGGCTTCCAGCCGGCACGGGCGGCCAGGCGCATGCCTTCGCGGTCGGCTTCTTCCTCCTGGCTCAGGTTGATGCGGGCCAGCTTGCGCATCAGCGATGTGTCGTTGTCGATGGCATGTTCCAGCTCGGCATAGGGCCGCGTCGTCCAGTGCGGTTCGAGACGCAGCGCCTCCTCATGCTCGCGCAGGTTGTGCAGCAGGACGACGTGGCAGATCTCGTGCGCCAGCATCATGGCCATTTCCGCATCGTTCAGGCTTAGCCGGTCGGCAAAGGCGGAGCCGACCAGCAGCTTGCCGCCCGCCATGGCGGACGCATTTTCCTGCTCGTCCGATGTAGTGTGCAATTCCCAGGTCCAGGAAGCGGACGCCGGGTAGTCGCGCTTGGCCTGCTCGATCAGCGGCCATGCAATGGCAGCAATGCGCGCGGCGAAGCGGGCATTGTCGTCCAGGCTGCGCGTGGCGCGCAGCTGCGCCAGCCGCTCCCCGTACAGCCTGGCCGCGCCCGCCATGACTTCGTCCTGCGTGACCGCCTGCGCCGCCCCGTGGAACATGAACAAGAGAGCAATATAATATCGAATCATGCGAACCTATACACTCCCACCGCTGCTGTGCGCACTTGCTTTCAGCGTTACTCTAATTGCGCCCCCTGCCCTTGCGGGACCAGACTGCAAAAAGCCCAAGGACGCGTTTCATAGTCAGGCAGCAGGCGCCGGCTTCGACATCAAGATCCGTCAATGCGACGGGCCTGCAGTCATCCAGATATGGCCGCATAAATCCAAGAAGCCAACCCAAACGATCGAGCTGACCTCCATCTGGCAATATGGCGACGATGTTCCCGTGGTTTTTGAAGACTATAACTCAGACGGGCTGGGCGATTTTGCGCTCCAAACAGGGTTGAAGGAATTCAAGTATTACCTCGGCACGAAGACCGGTCGCTTCCAGCACAGCGAGACGTTGACCACACTGGCCGCCGGCGCGTATGAGAGGCCTGCCGTGCAAAACGGCGAGATCACAATCTTGCGCGTTGAAGGGGACCTTGCGCCTTCCGAGACTACCTACAAGTTCGACAATGCAAACATCGTTCCGCTCCGGCGACTGCGAACGGATTCCAAATCCAAACCGGGTCGCAACATCATGGTATATGAACGCTGGATGGCCAACACCTGGAGAACCGAACAAGTTTCCGACTACCGGCAAAGTGGATTCTGCGAAAGCACCTTGTTGGAAGCGGCACAAAGGACGGGGCGGTTCAGCGGTGAATTGCTTGCGAAAGATTGCGCAGACTTTCCTGCCGACGAAACGTTGGCGCTCATCGCGTTCCAGAGCAGTGTGGGCCTGGACCTGATACTTGTACGGCTGTCCGATGGCATACGCGTGGCGAACTACGCCACGTTCGACCTGCCAGCCAGGAAGGGCGCGGAGATCCGTATTGAGGAGGAGTCCTTCGACCTCGCCAGCGGCATGCCGACCATTGCCCTGCACGCTGAACATGACGAACCCGATGGCTCGCGCCTCACGCGCCAAATGCTCTTGGTACGCGAAGGGACGCGCCTGGTACCGGTCATGGATGGACTTATCACGTCCGCAACCAATGGTTCCAGCTCAGTCAAACGCTGGCCCCTGCCACCGTCCGAACCGGGCAGCAGCCGCCCGCAAGTCCTCCGCGTGAAGGAGCTTGTCAACCCTGGTGAAGGCCAGGAGTTCATCGAACGCGTGCTGGACTTACCTTTCGATGGTGTGCACTATAGCGTACCCACCGACATGCACATCAAACGGTGATCACGCCTTCCAGACCTCGCGTGGAATTTCCACGGTGGTTTCGCCGTCGTTCAGCCAGATCTGGCCGTCCTGGATCGTGCATTGCAGCTGCATGGAGCGCTGCGCCATCTTTTCCAGCTGGGCGCTGGCGTCCGAATCGATCTTGACCACGCTGACGTTCTTGGCGCGGTCGATCTTGCCGGCCAGCTGCTTCCACCACACGTGCGCGGCGGAGCTGTAGCAGTACACCATCACCTTCTCGGAACGGCCGGCTGCCTTCAGCAGGCGGCGCTCGTCGGGCTGGCCGACTTCGATCCACAGCTGAATGGCGCCGGTCAGGTCCATCTGCCACAGGTCAGGCTCCTCGGTGTCGGAAATGCCTTTGGCATTCACCAGCGCCTCGTCGGCGTGGATGGCGAAGGCCACCAGGCGAATCATGAGGCGCTCGTCCGTTTCGGACGGATGGCGCGCCAGCGTCAGCGTGTGGGTGCCGTAGTAGTTGCGGTCCATGTCCGCGATGGACAGTTCCGCCTTATAGATCGTTGATTTGAGAGCCATTACTTATTACTTGAAGATTACAGTTCGGTCGCGGTTGAGCAGGATGCGGTGTTCGACGAACCACTTGACCGCGCGCGCCAGCACCACGCATTCGACGTCGCGGCCGATCGCCGTCAGCGCGTCGCCGTCCATGGCATGGTCCACGCGTTCCACGTCCTGCTCGATGATCGGGCCTTCATCCAGGTCGCCGGTCACGAAGTGGGCGGTGGCGCCAATCAGTTTCACGCCGCGCGCATGCGCCTGGGCATACGGCTTGGCGCCCTTGAAGCTGGGCAGGAAGGAGTGGTGGATATTGATCGCCTTCCCTTTCAGGCGCTCGCACATCGATGGCGACAGGATCTGCATATAGCGGGCCAACACCACCAGGTCCACCTGGTGCGTTTCCATCAGTTCCACGATGCGCGCTTCCTGGGCCAGCTTGGCCGATTCCGGCGCGCCGGTCGCCAGCGGCAGGTGGTGGAAGGGAATATTGTAGCTTGCCGCCAGCTGGTAGAAGTCCATGTGGTTGGACACGATGGCCGGGATCTCCACCGGCAGCAGGCCGCTCTTGTAACGGAACAGCAGGTCGTTCAGGCAATGGCCGATCTTGGACACCATCAGCATCACGCGCGGCTTGGCGTGCGCGTCGTGCAGCGCCCACTCCATGCCCATGCCATCGGCCAGGCTGGCGAAATCGGCGCGCAGGGCGGCATCGCTGAAGGCCTCGTCTTCGCGCGCAAAATGCACGCGCATGAAGAAACGTTGCGTTTCCGCGTCACCAAACTGGGCGGAATCGATGATATTGCAACCTCGCTCAGCCAGGAATCCGGAGACGCGATGGACGATGCCGCGCTGGTCGTGGCAGGAGAGCGTAAGGATGTATTCTGGGTGATTCATGGCGCGTTCTGGTCATGGACGGGCCAATATTGTCGCATGAACATTGCCACGACTGGGAAAATACAGAATAGAATGACCGTACTATTTTAAAAGGAGACACCATGGAGAACACCCAATTCCGCCTCGCCGCCCGTCCCGTGGGCATGGTCAAGGACAGCGACTGGCAGGTCACGCGCGAACCCGTGCGCGAACTGGCCGACGGCGAAGTGCTGGTCAAGACGCTCTACCTGTCGCTCGACCCGGCCATGCGCGGCTGGATGAATGACGCCAAGTCGTACATCCGCCCGGTGGCGATCGGCGAGGTGATGCGCGCCGGCGGCCTGGGCGAAGTCGTGGCCTCGCGCTCGCCGCGCTTTGCCGTGGGCGACCATGTGGCGGGCGGTCTGGGCGTGCAGCAATACTGGATCGGCGCCGCCGACGACCGCAGCGCCGCCCTGGCCAAGGTGGATACGCGCCTGGCGCCGCCCACCACCTGGCTCAACACGCTCGGCATGCCCGGCATGACGGCCTACTTCGGCCTGCTGGAAGTGGGCCAGCCGAAGGCCGGCGAAACCGTGGTCGTGTCGGGTGCGGCCGGCGCCGTCGGCCAGACCGTGGGCCAGGTGGCCAAGCAGCTGGGCTGCCGCGTGGTCGGCATTGCCGGCGGCAAAGACAAGTGCGACTTCGTGGTCAACGAGCTCGGCTTTGACGCCTGCATCGACTACAAGGGCGGCGACGTGCGCGCCGGCCTGAAGGAACACTGTCCGAACGGCGTTGACGTATACTTTGACAACGTGGGTGGCGACATCCTCGATCTCGTGCTGACGCGCATCAACCTGAAGGCCCGCATTGTTATCTGTGGCGCAATCTCACAGTACAACAACACGACGCCGGTCAAGGGACCGGCCAACTACCTGGCCCTGCTGGTAAACCGCGCGCGCATGGAAGGCATGGTCGTGTTCGACTATGCCGACCGCTACCACGTGGCCGTTGCCGCGCTCGGCAAATGGCTGCAGGAAGGGAAGATCAAGAGCCGGGAAGACGTGGTGCGCGGCATCGAGCACTTCCCGCAGGCGCTGAACATGCTGTTCGAAGGCAAGAACTTCGGCAAGCTGGTCCTGCAAGTCGCCTGACCACCCTCCCCTGCGGCTCCACTGCGCGGCCCAACCGACGCAGCAAAGGAGCCAGCATGAGCCAGCAAAAACAGAACGTCACGGCCAAGGACGCCGTGGCGCTCCTCACCGCCGACCACGACAAGGTCAAACACCTGTTCCGCGAGTTCGAGCAATGCGATGCCGGTCACCAGGGCTTGAAGCATGACCTGGCGCAGCAGATCTGCCTGGACCTGACCATCCACACCAGCATCGAGGAAGAAATCTTCTACCCCGCCGTGCGCGCCGAAACCGGCGAGGAGCAGCGCGTCGACACGGCATTGGAAGAACACGGCACCATCAAGGAGCTGGTCGCACATATCCGCGGCATGGCCAAGGGTGACGATGAACTCGATGGCGCGGTACAGCAATTGCGTGATTGCGTGACGCACCACATCACCGAGGAAGAACGGGAAATGTTCCCGAAAGTGCGGCAAAGCGATGCCGACCTGGCGGCGCTATGCCTTCAATTGCAGGACCGCAAGGAGGAGTTGATGCACGACTTCGGCGCCGAACCGATGCGCGGCAACAATACCGCCGAAGCGGAAGGTGAACGATCGGCCACCGGCCAGGCGGGTTCCTGACGTCGCTGAAAAAAAGTTTGAACTTTACCGCCGCCCTTCCCTCAAAGCCCATGAAGCAGCCACGGCGCTGCTTCCGGCCCGGGCCCATGCCCGGTTCATTGTGCACTTTGAGGGAGGTGAATGATGGCTACACACAACGACCAGGCCAAAACCGGCAACGGCAAGCGCGGCTTCGCGGCGATGGACAAGGAAACCCAGCGCTTGATCGCCAGCAAGGGCGGTCAAGCGGCCCACCAGAAAGGCACGGCGCATGAATTCACTTCCGAAGAGGCGCGCCGTGCCGGACAGAAAGGAGGAGAAGTCGTAAGCCGCAACCGCGAGCACATGGCGGAAATCGGGCGCAAGGGGGGCGAGAGCCGCCAGTCCGCCCGCAACGGCAACGAGCAGCGCGGCAAGGGAGAGCCGGGCTGACCGCCTATTCGGGCACGCCGACGATGACGCTGGATGCCTTGAACAGCGCTGTCGCCTCCATGCCCACTTCCAGTTGCATCGCCTGCTCGCTGTCGCGGGTGACGGTGGCGGCAATGGTGCCGCCGCCCGGCAAGGCGATGGTGATCTCCGAATTCACGGCGCCGGGCTGCACGCGGCATATCGTGCCGCGCAGCTGGTTGCGGGCGGAAAGCTTGCCGCCCTGCCCCGTCGCCAGGATGATGGAGGAGGCCTTGACCAGCGCGAAGGCAGCGCTGCCTTCCCGCAAGCCCAGGGCGCTGGTGCTCTCGTGGGTGATGATGGCCACGATCTCCTGGCCGCCGACAATGCGCAGCAGGATTTCGTCGTTGACGGCGCCGGGCCGGATGGCCGCCACGGTGCCGGCGAACTGGTTGCGTGCGCTGGTTTTCATTTTCATCGTCTGCAACAGGAGGAAGTCGTCGGCCAGGCCTTGCGACTGGCGGCTCAGGTGTTCCATGAACTGCTTGTGTTCATGCTCGATGCGGCGAAAGTTCGTGACCAGCTGGGCGCCGCGCCCGGTCAGGCGCGTGCCGCCGCCGCCCTTGCCGCCGGCCGAACGCTCCAGCAGCGGTTCGCCGGCCAGGTTGTTCATCGCATCGATGGCGTCCCAGGCAGCCTTGTAGCTCATGCCGATGGCCTTGGCGCCCTGCGTGATCGAACCGTGTTCGGCAATACTGGCCAGCAAGGCCACGCGCTGGTGGCCGCCGAAGTTCTGGCCGTCCAGCGTGATCCACACTTCCCCGTGCAGGGCGACTTCCTTAGCCATCGTACCCCTCCCCGGCCACGCGGCCGTCCGCCATCGTCAATACATGGCCGCCGAAGGTGGCGGCATCGTCCGGATCGTGCGTAATCAAGAGCATCGGAATGTCGAGCCTGCGCTGCAGGGCATCGAGCTCGCTGCGCATGCGCACGCGCAGCGCCGGGTCGAGGGCTGCGAACGGCTCGTCCAGCAGCAGCGCCGCCGGCTCCGCGACGACCGCGCGCGCCAGCGCGACGCGTTGCCGCTGGCCGCCGGACAGTTCGGCCGGCAACTGGTGCGCCACCTCGGCCAGGCCGAACGCTTCCAGCCAGTAGCGCACCGCTTCCGGTTCGCCGCGCCGGGCCGGGTTGAACCAGCCGCGTTGCAGGCCGAAGCCGATGTTCTGCCGCACGTTCAGGTGCGGGAACAGCGCATAGTCCTGGAACAGGTAGCCCACGCGCCGGCGTTGCGCCGGAACATCGATGCCCGCGCCGCTGTCGAACAGGCGCGTGCCATCGAGTTCGATCTCGCCGGCATCCGGTCGCGACAGGCCGGCAATGGCTTTCAGCATCTGGCTCTTGCCGGCGCCGGAAGCG
Organism: Pseudoduganella sp.; assembly: GCA_021323265.1. GTDB lineage: Bacteria > Pseudomonadota > Gammaproteobacteria > Burkholderiales > Burkholderiaceae_D > Rugamonas. Next base: position 29,342 of record JAJTCO010000040.1, read on the forward strand.
CCGTAAATGACCACGCGCTTGCTGGCCGATTCGAAGCGCGCGTCCAGCTGGAAGCTGCGCGGCCCGGCGCGCAGCGTCTTGCGGATGTCGACCCGGATCGTCATGCCGTCCTCGGCGCGAGCCGGCTGGCCGCCACCAGCACGACCAGGCAGGTGACCGACGTTACGAGCACCAGCAGGTTGGCCGTATCGTCCTGGCCCGCCTGTACCGCCTCGTAGACGGCAATCGACAGCGTCTGTGTCTTGCCCGGGATGCTGCCCGCCACCATCAGCGTGGCGCCGAACTCGCCCATCGAACGCGCGAAGGCCAGCAAGGCGCCCGCCAGCACGCCGCGCCAGGCCAGCGGCAGGCTGACGCGCAGGAACACCCCCAGCGGCGGCACGCCCAGCACGCGCGCGGCCTGCTCCAGCTGCACATCGACCGCTTCGAACGCCGAGCGCGCGCCTTTCAGCACCAGGGGGAAGGCGACCACCGCCGCGGCGATGACGGCGCCCTGCCAGGTGAAAATCAGGTTGATGCCGAAGCTTTGCTGCAGCCAATGGCCAAGCGGACCGTTGCGGCCGATCAGCACCAGCAGGTAGTAGCCCAGCACAGTCGGCGGCAACACCATCGGCAGGGTCAACAGCGCGTCGAGCACTTCGCGCCCGGGAAAGCGCCCGCGCGCCAGCAGGTAGCCAAAACCCACGCCCAGCACCAGGTCGATGGCCGTGGCCCACAGCGCCACCTTCAGCGACAGGCCCAGTGCGATCAATGCGGCATCCATGCGTCGCCTTTCCTTACGGCTTGCCGAAGCCGTGGCGCGCCAGGATCGCCTGGCCCGATGGCGCCAGGAGGAAGGCGGCGAACGCGCGCGCGCCGGACGCATTCGGTGCGTCCTTCATGACCGCCAGCGGATACGTGATCGGCGCAGCGGTCGGCACCGCCAGCACGGCGCGCACCTTGTCCGCCTGCGACGCCACGTCGGTCTGGAATACCAGGCCGGCTTCAACCTCGCCGCGCGCGACATAGTCGAGCGCCTGGCGCACGTTGGCGGCAAACACGAACCGGGGCGCCAGCGCCGGCCACAGGCCGGCCTTCTGCAACGCAGCCTGGGCGTAGCGTCCCGCCGGCACGCTGGCCGGATTGCCCGTCGTCAGGCGCTGCACGCCCGGCTGGCCAAGGTCGGCCAGCGTGCGCCACGGCAGGCTGCTGCTGGCCGGCACTGCCACCACCAGGCGGTTGCTGGCGAAATCGCGCCGCGTGCCCGGCGCCACATAGGGCTGGGCCTTGTCCATGGCTTCGCGGTCGGCGGAGGCCAGCACATCGACCGGCGCGCCCCTGGCCACCTGCGCCACCAGCGCGTCGGAAGCGCCAAAGCTCAAGCGCACCCGGCTGCCGGGGTGGGCCGCCTCATAGGCTGCGGCGGCCTCGCGCAAGGCGCTATGCAGGCTTGATGCGGCCGAGACCGTGATATCGGCTGCCACGGCCGGCCCGGCGAAGGCAAGCGCAAGCAAGCCAGCGGCGATTCGTTGCATCAGCCTTCCTTTCCCAAAGCGCAATATACGTGATTATATAGCGCAAAACGGCCAACGCGGAAGGCGCCTGCGGGCGCTGGCCATCATCAGGCCACAATGCTTACGTCGGGATGGCTGGGGCGCGCGTCTTCGTGGAACAGGTCGCCCAGGTAAAGCGCGAGGTCGGCCTCCTCCACGTCATGCGGAATCACGAAGTCCGCCGGGCGGCGCTTGCCGTCCGACCCCGGATAGAACGCAGCCCACTGGCAGCCGCGCCGCTCGACATGGATGCGCGTGCCGAACACGTTGAATTTGATGGTCAATTACAGCTCCTCGATGCACAAGGCGCCCGACGTCAGCGGGCGCACGAGGATATTGTACACATCGACATCGAAGCTCGGTTCGACCGGGCGGCGGCGCCGCGCGGGCGCTTTGCCGGTACCGAGGTAGCACCAGCGGTCGACGATGGCGCGCTGCCGCAAGCCGGCCGATTCCTCGACGATCGCCACCGCGCCCGCATATGGCCAGCGCGTCACACGCAGCGGGTCCAGGGCCAGGCGCACGCGCGCGGCGTGCTGCGCGGCCGACTCTTCTCCCGTACAGGCGCCCCGGCAGCGCGCCACCTGGCGGGCAAAGCACGGCCGCCCCGGCACGCCCTTCTCCAGGCCGCTCGCCACCGTGCACAGGCCGCGCGCGTGCACCACGTCGCGCAGGGTTTCGATGGCCGCCTTCCGGCTGCCGAACAGGCCGTACAGCTGCTGCGCCAACGCGAAATCCACGTCGCGCGCAAAGACGATCTCCGGCCGCTCGCCCGCCATGCTGATCGAGCACATTTCGCGCAGCCGGCGCAGCTTGGAGTTGAAGACCGGCTGGTGCTGCTTGACCAGTTCCGATTCGCGCAGCAGCGCGCAGATCTCGCCGCCGGTGCGCTCGAAATCGATGGTGGCGGTGCGCGCCAGCATCTGCATTTCTTGCGCCGTGCGCATATGCGACAGCACCCGCGTGCGCAGGTTCACGCTCTTGCCGATGTAGACCGGCTTGCCGGCGCCATCGCGAAAAATATAGACGCCCGGCAGCGACGGCAGGGCGTCGATGCATTCGCGGGGGATGTGGGCGGGATAGCTGAAGTTCAATGCGGGGTCGCTGACCACCAGCAGTCCCACGGAATTGACGTGGGTGCGCATGCGCGCATGATACCATTCGGCCCGCCATGAAATACCTCAGCGCCTACTCCGAACAGACATTGTCGCAAGTCCGCCAGGTCCTGGACCAGGGCCGCCTCGGCGACGTACTTTTGCAACGTTATCCGAAAGCCCACGGCATCCGCAACGACCGCGCACTGTACGACTACGTCCAGGAGTTGCGCGGCGAATTCCTGCGCAATGCCGCGCCAATCGACAAGGTGGCCTTCGACAGCAAGATCCACGTCATCAACCACGCCCTCGGCCTGCACACCTCGGTCTCGCGCGTCCAGGGCGGGAAGCTGAAAGCCAAGCACGAAATCCGCGTGGCGACCATGTTCCGCGAAGTGCCGCTGGAATTCCTGCGCATGATCGCGGTGCACGAGCTGGCCCACGTGAAGGAAAAACAACACGACAAGGCCTTCTACAAGCTGTGCACCTACATGGAACCGAACTACCACCAGTACGAGTTCGACACCCGCCTGTACCTGACCCACCTCGACGCGTCAGGCGCCAAGCTCTGGTAGTAGGGTGGCGCCCCGTCCTGCTCAGGATTTCAAGCCATGCACCAGCTCCGCCGGCGAGGCGCTCACGCGCACCAGGGCCGCATGCTGCGGCTTGATGAAGCCTTCCTCGCGGGCGTGCTCGATGAAGCCGACCAGCTTGTCGTAGAAGCCGTCCACGTTCAGCAGGCCGACCGGCTTGCTGTGGATGCCCAGCTGCGACCAGGTCAGCATCTCGAACAGCTCTTCCAGCGTGCCCATGCCGCCCGGCATGGCGATGAAGCCATCGGACAGTTGGGCCATCATGGCCTTGCGCTCGTGCATGTCCTTGACGATGAACTGGCGCGTCAGGCCGGTGTGGCCCACTTCGCGCTCCACCAGGGCGGTCGGGATCACGCCCGTCACTTCGCCGCCCAGGCGCAGCACCTCGTCGGCGATCACGCCCATCAAGCCCACGTTGCCGCCGCCGTAGACCAGCGCCAGGTTCTGTTCGACCAGTGCCGCGCCCAGGGCGCGCGCCTGTTCGGCATAGCGCGGGGAGACGCCGGCATTGGCGCCGCAATATACGCAAATCGATTTCATTTCAGTTTCTTCAGATATTCTTCGGACAGTTTCTGGAACAGCAGGTGCGTCTCGCCGCGCAGGTAGGGGCCGACCTGGGACAGCACCTGGTAGCAGCCGCGCGCCAGGGCATCGGCCATCGACTGCTGCTCCGAGTATTTGCGCGGATTGCGCACGTATTCATAGGACAGCCAGTACGTCGCCACCACCACCATGTTGACCGACATGGCGTCGATCGCCATGTCGCTGGCCTCCATCGAGCCTTCGCTGCGCAGGTCCAGGCACAGGTTGCGCGCCACCTTGATCTTGTGCGCCAGCAGCTCCTTGAACTCCAGCTCCAGCTTGCGGTTGCGCGACAGCAGGTCGTTCAGGTCGCGGTAGAAGAAGCGGTAGCGCCAGATCAGCTCGAACATCAGGTGCAGGTACAGCCACACGTCCTCGATATTGGAGCGGCGCCCGCTGGGCACCTGCAGCATGCGTTCCGCCTCGGCCTTGAACTGGACGAAGATGGAATTGACGATGTCGTCCTTGTTCCGGAAATGGTAATAGAGGTTCCCCGGGGAGATATTCATCTCCTCGGCAATAACCGTGGTCGTGATATTGGGCTCGCCGAACTCGTTGAACAAACGCAGCGAGAGTTCGAGGATGCGTTCGCGTGTTCGTCTTGGCGCTTTTTGTAGCATAAAAGGGGAAGCTCTATTGATTCCCCTGCAAGGATATCACTATTAGAAGTTTTCCAGAAGTTACGCTTTTTTCGTTGTGGCCTTTTTGGCGGGCTTGCCGGCCGCCGCCTGCAGTTCCCGCACCTGGCGGCTCAACTCGTCCACCCGGTCGATCAAGGCGTTGATGTCCTGCCGCATGGGAACGCCGATCACGTGCAAGGCCCGCGTGACGCGCTCCTCGAACACCTTTTCCAGGGTGTCCACCGTCTCGTGCACGTGGGCGCGGCGGTCGCCTTCCAGCGCGCGGGCGCGTTGTTGCAGGTCGGTGAAGGCGCCCAGGCCGGCCTTCCAGATTTCCTGAGCCGATTCGCGCACTGCCTTGGTCAGCCTTTCCTCGCTCTCCTCAAACGCTTTGCTCTTCTTCCCCATGGCGGCGGCTCCTGGAATTGAACGTAAATCATTGTAAGACGGGCGCTCTAGAACTGGGCTTCTAATGCGTTCTACAATGGGGCCATGGGGCCGAAAATCCTGTGGGTACTGCTGCCGTTGGCGGTCTATGCCGTCCTGCTCGCGCTGGCTTGGCGCGGCAAGGCGCCGTCGCGCCTGGCGCTCAATGTGCACAGCAGCCTGCTGTTGATGGCCTACCTGCTCGCCACCGCGGGCCTGGGCCTGTTCTGGGTGGCCAACCAGCAGTTGCCCGTGTTCGACTGGCACTACCTGTTCGGCTACACCACGCTGCTGCTGCTGTCGCTGCACCTGTTCTTCAACCTGCCCACCGCCCTGCGCTGGCTGCGCCAGCGGCGCAGTCCCGGCGCGCCGCCGGCGCCCGCCGCCGCGCCGCCCGCGACGCCCGGACGCTGGCGCCGCGCCGGGCTCGCGGCGGGGGCGGCTGCCGTGCTGGTGCTGGCCTTCGCCCTGGGCGCGCACTGGGGCGGGCGCAGCGCAGCGCCCACCGCGCCGCTCCCGCCCGCCACCCCGGGGCGCGACGTCGCGGCCGTGCTGCATTACCACGCCGCCTCCTCCGCCTCGCGCAGGGGCCTGCTGGCGCGCGCGCCGGCCGTCGACTGGGGCGCGCAGCCGGCGCCCTTCAAGTCGTACCCGGACGCGCCGCACATCGACCTGCCGCGCGCCGCGCCCGCTGCGGACGCGGTGCGCAGCGTGGGCGCCATGCTGTCCGCACCGGCCGCAGCGGCCACGCTGGACCTGGCCGCCGTGGGGCGCCTGCTGCACCTGAGCGCCGGCGTGACCGCGCGGCGCGGCGGCCTGTCACTGCGCGCGGCGCCGTCGTCCGGCGCCCTCTTCCCCGCCGAGCTGTACCTGGAGGTCCGGCGGGTCGAAGGCTTGCCGCCTGGCCTGTACCATTTCGACGCCGAACGGCACCGGCTGGCGCGCCTCGGCCCGCTGCCCGGTCCCGCCCTGGACGGCGGGCACGACTTGCTGCTGGTGGTGGCGGCGCTGTTCCAGCGCACCGGCTACAAGTACCGCGACCGCGCCTATCGCTACGTCGCGGCGGACCTCGGCCACCTGCTGGAAAATGCGCGGCTGGCCGGCCATTACGCCGGCGCGCGCAGCACCCTGCTGGCGGAGTTCGATGAAATGGCGCTGGCGCGCGCCTTCGGGCTCGACGGCCGGCAGGAAGCCGTGCTGGCCGTGGCCGCCTATTCGCGCGCCGCGGCCGCGCCGCCACCCGCGGCCGCGGCGGCCGCGCCGGCCGGCGCCGGCGCGGACCTTGGCGTCACCTGGGACGTGCATGCCGCCACCTCGCGCGGCCCCGTACTGCACGCGGACGTGGACGCCGGACCCGAAGCGGGGGGCAGCAGACTGATTGCGCTGCCGGCGCCGCAGCCGGCAGCGATGGACCTGGCACGCGCCATCCTGCAGCGCCGCAGCCAGCGCCGCTTCACGGAGCAAGCGGTGCCGCTGCAACAACTTGCCTCCGTCTTGGCCGACATGGCGCAACCGCCGCTGCTCTCCGGCGCGCTGCACGTCGATCTGGTGATCAACCGCGTGCAGGGCATCGCGCCGGGCGTCTACCGCTACCTGCCGGCACGGCACGCGCTGCAGCCGGTCGCGCTGGGCGACTTCGCCGCGCAGGCGCGCAACGCTGCGCTGGACCAGGACGTCATCGGCGACGCCGCCGTCGTACTGCTGCTCTCCGCCGACAGCGGGCGCGCGCTGGCCCAGGGCGCGCGCGGCTACCGCATGGCGTTTCTGGAAGCCGGATTGATGGGGCAGCGCTGGCTGCTGGGCGCCGTGGCGCGCGGCCTGGGCGCCTGCCCGGTCGGCGCCTTCTACGATGACGAGGCGGCGGCGCTGGTCAAGGCGCCCAGCGGCCGCTGGGTACTGCATTTCGCCGCGCTGGGCCGGGTGGCGCCTAATTGAGCAGGTGCGGCGCGCGCAGCTGCGAATGCAGGCGGAAGCCTTCGCGGATGTTCTCGCGCAGCACCGCGCCCTTCCACGGCTTGGTGTAGAAGCGGTCGACCGCGCCATGATTGATCGCGGCCATGATGGGCGTCAGGTCCGCATAGGCCGACAGCATGATCCTGAACGTGTCCGGCGCCAGGTTCTTGACGCGTTCCATGAACTCGGTCCCCGTCATCATCGGCATGCACTGGTCGCACAGGATCACCTGCACGCGGTGCCGCGCCAGCACGTCGAACCCTTCCGCCGCCGTCTGCGCGGTCAGGATGCGGTAGCCGTCCTGCGCCAGGAAGTCGCTCAGCACGTCCAGCATGAAGGCATCGTCGTCGACGATGAGCAGGGTTTGCTGCTCGACGATGTTCTCGTCGGTGGGTGCCTGCAGGCAGCGGCCCTCGCGCAGCATCTGCACGAAATCGGCTTCCTGCAGGGGACGGCTGAAGTAGTAGCCCTGCATCTCGTCGCAGTCGTGGCGGCGCAGGTAGGACAGCTGGGCGTCCTTTTCCACGCCTTCGGCCACCACCTTCAGCTTCAGGCTGTGCGCCATGTTGATGATGGCCAGCACGATCGCGGCGTCGTCCGGGTTGCTCGTCACTTCGCGCACGAAGGCGATGTCGATCTTCAGCTTGTCGATCGGGAAGCGCTTCAGGTAGGCCAGCGAGGAGTAGCCGGTGCCGAAATCGTCGATGGAGATCTTCACGCCCAGCGCCTTCAGGTTCTGCAGCACGGTGATGGTCTCCTCGGCATTGGACATCAGCGAGCTTTCCGTCAGCTCCAGCTCCAGCAGCTCGGGCGCAATGTCGTTCTCCTTGATGGCCCGCATCACCTCTTCCTCCAGGCCGCCGACGAAGAACTGGATGCCCGAGACGTTGACCGACAGGTGCACCGCGCCGATCTGGCTGCGCGACCATTCCGCAATCTTGCGGCACGATTCCTGCAGCACCCAGGTGCCCACGCGCACGATCAGGCCCGTCTCTTCCAAGAGCGGAATGAACAGCGCCGGCGACACCATGCCATGCCCCGGGCGGTTCCAGCGCAGCAGCACTTCCGCGCCGCTGATGCGGCCCGTCGAGATATGCACCTTGGGCTGGTAGAACAGCACGAACTCATCGTTGTCGATGGCGCGGCGCAGGGCATTCTCCATGTCCAGCCGCGCCAGCGATTGCGCGTTCATTTCCGCCGTGAAGAAGCGGAAGGCGTCGCGGCCCGCTTCCTTGGCGCGGTACATCGCCGTGTCGGCGTATTGGATCAGGATGTCCGGATCGCTGCTGTCGCCCGGGAAGACGGAAATGCCGATACTGGCCGTCACCGTCACCTCGTGCCCCTTCAGGTCGAACGGCTGGCGCATCGAATCGCGGATCTTGTCGACCACGGCGATGGCGTTCTGCGCCCCTTCCGGCAGCATCAGGATGGCCGCGAATTCGTCGCCGCCGAAGCGGCCGATGGTGTCGCGCACGCGCAGGCATTCGACCAGGCGGCTGGAGAACTGGCGCAGCAGTTCGTCGCCGATGGTGTGGCCCAGCGTGTCGTTGATGTTCTTGAAGCGGTCCATGTCGAGGAACAGCACGGCCAGCGCCCAGCCATGCTCGCCCGCCTGCTTGAGCGACAGGGTCAGCGAATCGTAGAACTGGCTGCGGTTGGGCAGGCCGGTCAGGGTGTCGAAGTGGGCCAGCTTGAGCAGGCGGCGCTCGGCCTCCTTGCGCTCCGTGATGTCGCGCGCCACCGCCACCAGGATCCAGTTCTGGCCCGAGCGCAGCGTGCGGCGCTGCACTTCCACCGACAGCGGCGTGCCGTCCTTGCACATGAGCAGCAGCTCCGCCATGGCGCCGCTCTGGTCGCCCGCCAGCAGCTTGTCGTGCAGGTCCTGCAGGGGCTGCAGCGCGGCATCAGGCGCCTGGCCCGGCCCGACCTTCAGGAAGTCCTCGCGCGCGAAGCCGAGCATGCGGCAAGCCGTCACGTTGACGTCGATGAAGCAGTTGTTGGCGCGGTCGACCAGGAAGATCGCGTCGGCGGTGGCATCCATCGCCAGGCGGAAGCGGCGCAAGTCTTCGTCGAGGCGGATGCGCGCGTTCATGTCCAGCTGCAGCTGCGCGTGGTGGCGGTGGATTTCCTCGTACAGCAGCAGGTTTTCGTAGGCGACCGAAATCTGCGCCGCCACCGTCACGGCCACGCGCTCGTCGACCTCGCTGAACTCCTCCGCGCCGAGCTTGTCGACCAGGTACAGCCAGCCGTGCACGCGCTCGCGCGAGGCGATCGGCACGCCCAGGAAGGAATGGATGGGCGGGTGCCCGACGGGCAGGCCGATCTCGCGCGGATCGCCGCCCAGGCGGCTCATGCGCACCGGCTGCCGCTGCTTGAGCAGGCTGTCCAGGATGCCGGCGCGCGGCTGCGCCGCCACCACCTGCGCCTGCTCGCCCACGCCGCAGGAGGCGAAATAGCTCGCTTCCTGCGCTTCCTGCTCCAGCACGCCGATGCAGGCGAAGCGCGACACGCAGATGTTCTGCGCCACGCGCACGCCGATCTCGATCAGCGCGCGCGGGTCGCGCTCGGCGCCCAGCTCGATGCCCAGCTCGATCAGCGCGGTCAGGCGCAGGCTCACGGCCTGCAGGCTGGAGAGGGAACGCGACAGGCGTTCCGTCATCTGGTTCAGGTGCTCCGGCTCGTCGTCCTGCGATTCGCCATTGTTGGCGATGCGGGTGATCAGCTGGCTGCTCGACTCCACCTCGTCGATATACTCGGCCACCTTGTGCTCGATATCGAACAGGCGCCCCTGGCCCGGCGGCTCGGGCGCGAAGGCCGGCAAGGCATCGCTCTGGCCCGACATGCCGAGCGCCTGGTGCACGGTCTTCAGGATCACGTCCGGGTCGGACGGCTTGGGCAGCACCCAGCGCACGCCGCAGGCCTCGGCCACCGCCATCGCTTCGCGCTCGCGGTAGGTCGCGGTGTAGAAAATGATCGGCACGTCCGCCAGCTCGGGCTTGCTGCGCATGCGGTTGACGAACTCGTAGCCGTCCATGTTCGGCATCAGGATGTCGGAGATGACCAGGTCCGGCTTCTCGCTTTCCATCACCTTCAGGCCTTCCACGCCGCTGGCCGCCTCCAGCAGGCGGTGCCCGCTGTAGCCCAGGAGCGTCATCAGGAATTCCCGGTTCAGCACGTGGTCGTCGACGATCAGGATCGTCGCGATGTCGTTTTCATCGCGGGGCGACATCTCCCCAGGCAAAAAAGACTCGATCTGGGCGACGAAGGTGTCCGGCTCGATCGGTTTGCCGATATAGCCGTCGAAGCCCGCGGCCAGCAGCTTTTCGCGGTCGCCGACCATGGCCAGCGCCGTCACGGCCAGCGTCGGGACATCCTTCAGGGCCGGGTCCTGCTTCAGCTGCGCCACCACCCCGTAGCCATCGAGCTTGGGCAGGTGCACGTCGCAAATGATCAGGTCGGGCACCTCGCGCCGCGCAGTCTCCACACCCTCCTCGCCATTGTGGGCGAGCAGCGGCGCATATCCGAACGCACGGAGCAGGTAGACCATCAGCTCCATATTGGTCGGATTGTCTTCGATAATCAGGATGCGTGCCGACATTGGTACTCCAGTCATGTGTCGCCTCTAGTATCCGCTATTCCACGGGCAGCGACAGCACGAATGTGCTGCCGCTGCCCGGCCTGTCCAAACAGCGGATCGATCCATTCAACAATGCCGCCAGCTTGTGGCTCAAGTGAATGCCCAGCTGCTGCAGGCTGTCTTCCGTGACGCCGGCGCCCGTGTCGCTCACACTAACTTGCACCACCGCCTTGCCGTCCAGGCAGGCGCGCTCCAGGCCGATGCTGATTTCACCGCGCTCGGTGAACTTGAGCGCATTATTCATCAGATTCATCAGGATTTGCTGCAGGGCGCGCCGGTCGGTACGCAGCATCACCGCTTCCGGCGGCGTGCGAAATTGCAGGACCAGGCCCTTTTGCCGCGCCTGCGGCCGAAACAGCAGCGCCAGCTCTTCGATGACGCTGCGGCAGTTGAGCGGTTCCGGATGCAGCTCCACCTTGCCCGAGCCCAGCTTGGTCAGGTCCAGCAGGTCGTTGATCAGGGACAGCAGGTGGCGCGCGCCCGACTGCACGGTACGCAGTTGCTTTTCCTGCTCTTCGTTCAAGGGACCCGGCAGTTGCATCAGCAAGGTGCCGGTAAAGCCGATGATGGCGTTGAGCGGTGTGCGCAGTTCGTGCGACATGCTGGCCAGGAAGCGGTCCTTGGCCTGGCTGGCCTTGACCAGTTCGCTGATGTCGCGCAGCGCATACACATGCAGCGTCCCTGTGGCACCCTGCACGGTGCTGCGGCGCGCCTCCACCGGAAAGGGCGTGCCGCCCTTGCGCAAGCCGGCGCTGCCATCCTGCTGCAACAGCTGGTCCAGCGCCATGCCGCGCATGTCGTGCACCGCATGGTCGAACAGCTGGCCCGCCAGTTGGTTGGCCAGCACGATGCGGCCATGTGCGTTCGCCACCACCATCGCGTCCGGCATGGCGTCCAGCAGGCCGCCGAAACACGCTTCGGCGTCCCGGGTGTCCACATGATCGATCTTGCCGAAATCGGTCGCCATCGCCCTGCTTTCTGAATGAAACCCACAAAATTCACATCGAAAGCTGCATCGTCTCTTGCTTAATCTCAAGACAGTCTAAGTGATCCCCATAATCTCCGCAAGAATGTGCTTGGCGATATCGGGATGGCGGCCCATGGCGACGTGACCGACGCCGGCCAGCGCGATGTTGCGGGCGCCGGGCAGGTGGCAGGAATCCTGCGGCGCGATGATGTTGTCGTGGTGCGAGTAGATGGAGGTGATCAGGCCGCGCTGCCGGCGGTCGGCCGCGTCGAGCTCGGCCAGCCATGCGGCATCGCGCCGCATCTGGCGCGCATTGTGGCCCACGCCCATGTGCGCCAGGTCGGTGCCATGGTGCGGCGTGCCCAGCGTGATGATGCGCGCCGCCTTGCCGGCGCCGAAACGGCGCAGCCAGGCGCGCGCCACCAGGCCGCCCATGCTGTGCGCGACGATGATCAGGCGCGTATTGCCGGTGGCGGCCAGCAGGGCCTGCGCGGCCTGCTCCAGCTGCTGCGCGTAGACGTCGATGTCACCGAACACCGGCTCCAGGTCCACCGTGGCGTGGCTGAAGCCTTCCTTCTCCAGCAGCGCCGCCAGGTGCACCCAGAAACCGCCGTTCGCACCATAGCCGTGCACCAGCAGGACCGGCAGGCCGCGCGGCGCACTGGCCAGGTGCATGCGCGGCCGGTGGCGCAGCATGTGCCAGGAGGTGGCCAGCATGGTCGACATGTATTCGTGGAAGAACAGCTGCAGGCGCTGCAGCCAGTCCAGTTGCGCATCGGGTGGCAGGGGGCGCGCCGCCATGCGGAAATTGTTGGCGGCGATCGCCATGCGTACCAATAACACCACGCCCACCGCCAGCAGCAGGGCCACGTCGAGCGGCACCACGCGCGCCAGCAGCCAGGCCAGGGCGCCGGCCACGATGACTTGCAAGAGCATCACCACCATGAGCAGGCGCTTGACCATGGTTCAGCTCTCCCGGCCGGTGGCGCCGAGGCGCTGCGCCAGGCCGCTGGCCAGGCGCGCCGTGATGCCGTAGATCGACAGCTGCGGATTGGCGCCGATCGAGGTCGGGAACAGCGAGCCGTCGTGCACGGACAGGTTGCCGATGCCGCGGTACAGGCCGTCCGGCGCCACCACGCCGCTGGCGGCGTCGCCCGTCATGGCGCAACCGCCCATCACGTGCGCCGACACCACGCGCGTCAGCAGCTTTTGCATCGGCAGCGCGGCAATGGCCTGGCGCGCCTCGTTCCAGTTCCGGTAGGGCTGGTCCACCAGCTCGTGCACCGGCCGCACGCCGTCGGCGCCGGCGGCGAACTGGATTTCCGCCATGGTGAGCAGGGCGCGCCGCGCGCCGTCCCAGAAGTACGGCGTGAGCGGATAGTCCAGCTGCGGCGAACCGTCGCTGCGCAGGCTTACGCGGCCGCCGCTCGCCTCGGGATGGAAGCCGTCGCGCAGCAGCGCCAGCAAGCCTTGCACGTGGGCGAAGCGCCGCATCAGGTCCGCGTGCGCGGGGCCGAAGGCGGACACCGTGGTGCCGGCCAGCACCGGGTGCAGCGGCCCCACTTCCAGCTTGTAGCCCATCGGGCCGTCCACTGCCTGCGTGTGCAGGAAGTGGTCGGAATACACGGTTTGCGGCGCGCCGTTAAAGGCCTCCACCGGCTGGGCGTAGGTGCCGATCGAGAGCACCACCGGGTGCAGGAAGGTGCGCTGGCCAAGCAGCTGGTGCGGGTCCGGCGCGCCCGAGCGCAGCAGCAGCGCCGGCGAGTTGATGGCGCCGCCGGCCACCACGAAGTGGCGCGCCTTCAGCGTGATGCGGCGGCCCGTCCGTTCCAGCCCGTCCGCCGTCAGTGCGCTGCATTCGAGCGCCGTGGCCTGGCCGCCGGCCAGGGTGAAGCGCTCGGCGCGCGCCCGCGTCAGCAGCAGCGCGCCCTTCTCCAGCGCGGCGGGAATGGTGGTCACCAGCATCGACTGCTTGGCATTGGTGGGGCAGCCCATGCCGCAATAGCCCAGGTTCCAGCAGCCGTTGACGTTGCGGCGGATCAGGGCGGTCTGGATGCCCAGCTTGTCGGCGCCGCGCCGCAGCAGGTCATTGTTCGCGTTGGGCGGGGTCGGCCAGTCGCTGATGTGGAGGCGCTCCTCCATCTTGCGGAACCAGGGCGCCAGCGCCTCCACGCCGTAGTCCTGCAAGCCGTACTTGGCCTGCCACCAGGCCAGCGTGTCGGCCGGGGTGCGGAAGCTGGAGGTCCAGTTCACCGTGGTCGAGCCGCCCACGGTACGCCCTTGCAGGATCTTGATGGCCTTGTCGGCGGTCTGGCGCGCGGCCGACTCCTGGTACAGGGCGGGATAGGCGTCGGCCTCGCGCATCTTGAAATCGCGCGACGATTTCAGCGCGCCCTCTTCCACCATCAGCACCTTCAAGCCCGCCTGGGCCAGGATTTCCGCCGTGACGCCGCCGCCGGCGCCGGTGCCGACGATGACCACGTCGGCATCGAAGCTGCGGTCCTGCGCCAAGGTGGACGCATCGATGACTTGCCAGCCGGCGGCAATGCCGGCCTGGATCGGATCGGGAATGGGACTGCTCATGCGCTCAGCTCCTGCAGCGGGCCGGGGTAGCCGATGGCGGCCCAGGCGGAAGGGTCGGCATACCAGGCGCCGATGACCAGGTCATGCAAGCCATGGTAAGCGCTTTGCAGCATTGCCGTGCGATGGGTGCGCCAGCCTTGCAGGAAGGCTGCCACCTCGGCCGGCGTGGCGTCCTGCCACGGCGGCACGCCGGCCAGCAGGCGCCGCGTGGGCGCCAGGGACAGCAGGCCGAACAGGTCGCTGATTTCCTTCTGCGTGGCCAGCGGCAAGGCGGCGATGGCGCCGGCCACGCGCGCAATGCCCGCCTCCAGCGCCGGCGGCGCCGGCGTCAGCCCGGTGATGGCCGGGACCAGGGCGGCCAGCATGCGCCGGCCCTGGGCGTCCAGCGCAAAGCGCTGCGGCTGGGCCGGGCGCAGGTGCCGGTAGACGGCCCCGCCCGCGGCCAGCGCCACCGCGCCCAGCAGCCCGGCTTTCAAGAATGTCCTGCGTTGCATCGTGTCTCCTCTTATGGTGTAAGGAGGATTCTAAGGAGGCAACGCGGACAGGACTAGAGAATAGGCTCTAATCCTGGCGGCGGCGGGCCGTCATCTGGCGCGCAATGCCGCGCAGGATGTTGACTTCTTCCGTCTCCAGCCCGGCGCGCGCGAACAGGCGCTTCAGGCGCGGCATCAGCTTGCGCGGGTTGTTGGCGTCGAGGAAACCGATGTCGACCAGGGCCTGCTCCAGGTGCTGGTACATGCCTTCGATCTGGGCCGCGCTGGCCGCCTCGCCCTGGAAACCGACCGGGCTGGCGGGCTGCTGGCCGTCCAGCGCCGCCATGCGGCACTCGTACGCCAGCACCTGCGCCGCCTGCGCCAGGTTGAGCGAGGAATAGTCGGGGTTGGCGGGGATATTCACCAGCACGTTGCACGGCTCGACGATGTCGTTGGGCAGGCCGAAGCGCTCGTTGCCGAAGATCAGGGCCGCGTGCAGCTCGCCATTGGCGGCCAGCTGGCCGGCAAATTCGCGCGGCGTCACCACCGGCGGCGAAAACTCGCGCAGGCGCGCCGACACGGCTGCCGTGAAGTTGATGCCCTGCAGCGCTTCGGCCATGCTGTCCACCACGCGCGCGCCGGCCAGGAGGTCCTGCGCGCCGGAGGCGAAGGCCAGCGCTTCCTCGTGCTGGCACGCCCCCTCGAAGCGCGGGTTGACCAGCACCAGGTCCGACAAGCCCATGGTTTTCATGGCGCGCGCCACCGAGCCGATGTTGCCCGGCCGGCTGGTTTGCACCAGGATCACACGAAGGCGGCGCAAGGCGGAGGATGCGGATTCGGTCTGCTTCATTTACAATAGCGGGATTCTGCGTTGGGCGTGCATTTTACTCCGCCGGCACAACGCGCCGCTCTTTT
>JAJTCO010000041.1 GCA_021323265.1 Pseudoduganella sp.
GGCCGAGGCGCAGCGCCGCCACATCGGCGACACCATGCAGCGCAAGCAGGGCCCGGGCCTGATCTTCGTGAACTGCATGGAAAAGCTGACCATGAACGGCCCGAAGGAAACCCTGCGCACGCGCCTGAACGCGGCGCTGGACGCCGGCATCGACGGCATCACCCTGTCGGCCGGCCTGCACTTCGGCTCCTTCGCGCTGATGGCCGACCACCCGCGCTTCCGCGAAGCGAAGCTGGGCATCATCGTCTCGTCCGTGCGCGCGCTGCAGATCTTCCTGCGCAAGAACCAGAAGCTCAACCGCCTGCCCGACTACGTGATCGTGGAAGGCCCGCTGGCCGGCGGCCACCTGGGCTTCGGCCTGGAGGACTGGAAGGAATTCGACCTGCACAAGATCGTGCAGGAGATCCTGGACTACATGAAGGCGGAAAACCTGGACGTGCCGGTGATTGCCGCCGGCGGCGTGTTTACCGGCAGCGATGCCGTCTCGTTCCTGGAAATGGGCGCGGCAGGCGTGCAGGTGGCGACCCGCTTCACCGTAACCAGGGAATGCGGCCTGCCTGACGACGTGAAGCAGGAATACTTCAAGGCCACCGAGGACGACGTGGTCGTCAACGGCATTTCGCCGACCGGCTACCCGATGCGCATGCTGAAGCACACCCCTGCGATTGGCGCCGGCATCCGTCCGGGCTGCGAATCCTACGGCTACCTGCTGGACGCCACCGGCAACTGCGCCTACATCAATTCGTACAATCGCGAGGTGGTGGCCAACGGCGGCAGCGACAAGGGCATCAAGGTGATGGACAAGACCTGCCTGTGCACCCACATGCGCAACTTCAACTGCTGGACTTGCGGCCACTACACCTACCGCCTGAAGGACACCTCCTTCAAGAAGCCCGACGGCTCCTACCAGCTGCTGACGGCGGAACACGTGTTCAAGGACTATCAGTTCTCGACCGAAAATTCCATAGCCTTACCCGAGAAAGAATTCTAATTCTCGCTCGCAAACCCCGGTACGGCGGGTCAGACCCAAGGGTCTGACCCTCGCTTAACCTTCCTTCGTGATGCGGGTGGTCAACGCGCCCAGCACGTCTTCCGCCATCTCGTTCTCCACCTGGCAGGTCCCGGCATTCTCATGCCCGCCGCCGCCATACTCCAGCATCAGCGCGCCGATATTGGTCCTTGAGGTCCGGTTCAGGATCGATTTGCCCGTGGCGAACACGGTATTCTGGTTCTTCAGGCCCCACAGCACGTGGATCGAGATGTTCTGCTCGGGATACAGCGCGTAGATGACGAAGCGGTTACCGGCGTAGATCGTCTCTTCATTGCGCAAGTCCAGCACCACCAGGTTCTTGTGCACCGTGGCGCAGCGCCGGATCTGCTCCTTGCACTTTTCCGCGTGCTCGAAGTACAGGTCGCTGCGCTCCTTGACGTCGGGCAGCGCCATGATCTCGTTGATCGAATGGGTGCGGCAGTGATCGATCAGGTCCATCATCAGGTTGTAGTTCGAGATGCGGAAATCGCGGAAGCGCCCCAGCCCCGTGCGCGCATCCATCAGGAAGTTCAGCAAGTCCCAGCCCTGCGGGTTGAGCACTTCGTCGCGGTTGAAGTTGGCCGAGTCGCCCTTGTCCACCGCGAGCATCATGTCGTTCCACGCCGCCGGGAACTTGCTGCCGCCGCCGTAGTAGTCGTACACCACGCGCGCTGCCGACGGCGCACTGGGGTCGATGATGTGGTTCTGGCGCGCGCCGGTATTGCGGATGGTCTCGGACAAATGGTGGTCGAAGGCGAGATGGGCGCCCGCCACATAGGGAAGATTGGTGGTGATATCGCGGCTGCTGATTGCGATCTTACCGTCCTGCATATCCTTGGGGTGCACGAACAGGATCTCGTCGATCAGGTCCAGGTGCTTGAGCAGCACCGCGCACACCAGGCCATCAAAATCACTGCGGGTAACCAGGCGAAACTTCATGGAAGACACCCCTATCGCTGATGAATTGGAGGCCCATCATACCCCGCGTCTTTACAGCCTGTCGAGCCGCCCGGCGAAGTCCGTGGCCTGCATTTGCGCCAGCACATAGTCGACGAAGGCGCGCGTCTTGGCAGGCAACAGCTGTTTGCTCGAATAGTAGATCGAAAGCGGCCCCACTTCGGCATGCCAGTCCGGCAGCAGGCGCACCAGCTGGCCCGATTCCAGCAGCGGCGCGGCGTGCGGCGCCGGCAACAGGGCCACGCCCAGGCCCATGCAGGCCGCCTGCGCCATCGCGTCCGGATCGTCGAAGGTGGCGACCGTGCGGAACTCGGCCAGCGCCTCCTCCCCTGCCCCGTTGCGCAGCAGGTAGTCGCGCCGGCGTCCCGTCTCGGCCGAGCGGCGCGCCACGCCTTGCAGGCCGGCCAGGTCGGCCGGATGGCGCGGCAGGGGCCGGCCGTCCAGGTAGCCCGGCGCCGCCGTGACCAGGATGCGCGGGCGCCCCAGCGCGCGCGCCACCACGCCCGGCGCCAGGTCGATGCCGCCGCCGATGGCCACGTCGTAGCCCTCGCCGATCAGGTCCACCGTGCGGTTATCGAAGCGCCAGTCGTGCTGCACGGCCGGGTAGCGCGCCAGGAAGCCCTTGAGCAGCGGCAGGATGTACTGGCGCCCCACCCCGTGCGCCAGCGCCACCTTCAGCGTGCCGGCCGGTTCGCCCGCGTCCTGCGCCGCGCCCGCGATGGCGCCCTGCAGCTCGCCCAGCGGGCCGCGCACCTGCTGCAGCAACCGTTCGCCCGCTTCGGTCAGCGCCAGGCGCCGCGTGCTGCGCTGGAACAGGCGCACGCCCAGGCGCGCCTCCAGCCGCGCCACGTTCTTGCTGACGGCGGCCGGGGTCATGCCCAGGCGCCGCGCCGCAGGCGAGAAACCGCCGCTTTCGGCGCTCTGCAGGAAGGATTCAAGCAGGTTCAGTGGCAGCATTGGATACATTTGGTTGAAAGTGATAGTCCATATTACCAGCTAGTCGGCATGCAATGCGCGGGACATACTGGGCCATCTCAACCAAGGAGCAAATCATGCACAAGATCGCATTCGTCACCGGTGGTTCGCGCGGCATCGGCGCCGCCATCGTGCGCCGCCTGGCCAAGGATGGCGCCATCGTCGCCTTCACCTACCAGCAATCCGGCGCCGCCGCCGACGCCCTGGCCAGCGAAATCGCAGCCGCCGGCGGCCAGGCCCTGGCGCTGCAGGTGGACGCCGCCGACGCCGCGGCCACCCGCGCCGCCATCGACAAGGTGGCCGCGCAGTTCGGCCGCCTCGACATCCTCGTCAACAACGCCGGCGTGCTGCACCTGGGCGACGTGGCGGAGCTGACGCTGGAAGCCTTCGACCACACCATCGCCGTCAACGTGCGCGGCGTCTTCGCGGCCACGCAGGCGGCCGTGGCGCACATGCGCGCCGGCGGGCGCGTGATCAATATCGGTTCCACCAATGCCGAGCGCATGCCCTTCCCCAGCGGCTCCATCTATGCCATGAGCAAATCGGCGCTGACCGGGCTGGTGCAAGGCCTGGCGCGCGACCTGGGACCGCGCGGCATCACCATCAACAATGTGCAGCCAGGTCCGGTGGATACCGACATGAATCCGGCCCACAGCGACTTCGCCAAGGGCCTGCATGAACTGATGGCGATCAAGCGCCACGCGCGTGGCGAGGAGATTGCGGGAATGGTGGCCTACCTGGCCAGCGAGGAAGCCGCCTACGTGACCGGCGCCGGCCTCAATATCGACGGCGGGTTCGCCGCCTGACCTTCCGGGTAAAGCCGCGCCAGCACGTGGGCCGTGATCGCGGTGACCACGGCGCTGGCCGGCGCCAGGTCGCGTTCTTCCTGCTCGCGCAGGGTGTGCCACAGGGCCGTTACTTCGGCCTCGTGCAGTGCCACGGCCTGCTCCACTTCCTGCTGCCAGAACGGCGGCGCTTCGCCTTCGACGAAGTTGCCGCGCCCGCGCCCGAAATGGGCCACGGCAAGGTAGCGCAGCACGCTGGAAATGAGCAGCGTGCGCAGGAAATCGTCCGACAGCACCATGGTCGGCACATCGCGCTCCATGCGCACGTTGAAGCCCCAGGCGGCGCCGGCAAAGGTCAGGGCGCCGATCACACCGCCCAAGAGCGCGCCGGTGCCCAGCGTCAGGCCGCCCGCCGCCAGGTCGGCCGAGAAGCCGGTGGCGGCGCCGGAGACGATGGCGCCCAGGAGCGCAGCCTGGCCCTTGTCCAACGGCGCCAGCACCACGAAATTCTTGCTGACGCGGGCGTTGATCTTGGGCGCTTCGCTCGGGTCCAGCTTGTGCAGCGTCAGCAGGTTGACCGTGGCCTGGCCGATCGACAGGTTCAGGCGCGCCACCAGGATGTTCATGGCGCGCTCCTGGCGCTTGCGGTCTTCGCCCTTGCCGATGCCGATGATCTTCAGGGCGGAGGCAAGCACGCCGCGCTCCACCGTCTCCACCAACTGCTTGTCGTGCGCGGCGTCGGCCAGCTGCTGCGCCATGACGGCCATGCATTGCTTGAAGCGGCGCGCATTCGTGTCTTCCCAGACCGAGAACAGGCGCTGGTAGCCGGCCTGCTTGTCCGGCCCCAACAGCGCCCCCAGCGCATCGTAGAACACGCGCTCGTGCACCCAGCAGCGGGCAAAGGCATCGAGCGGCAGCACGTCGCGCACCTGGCCGAACTGCAGCATGTGGTCCTTCCAGCGCAACAGCTCGGCCTGTTCCTCCGGCAGCGGGCGCGGGGGCCCCATCTGGTTCAGCAGCACCAGTACCGGCTTGCCCAGCCAGTCGAGGATGCGCATCTCGGCCGGAATGTAGCCGGCGTCGCTGGGGTTCTCGGTGGAGTTGACGAGGTAGAGCACCACGTCGGCCTCGTCGCGCGCGGCGCGCAAGGCCTGCTGGCTCATCCAGAAGGGACGGTCGCGGTAGCGGTCCAGCACTTCGCGCAGGAACCAGCCGATCGGATTGCCGGCCAGGGCCAGGCGCTTCATCAGGCGCACCGAGTCGCCGAAGCCCGGCGTATCCCACAGCAGCATGCGGTCGCCGTTCTGCGTCGTCATCAGCATGTGGGCTTCGGCAAAGGCGGTGACGTGGGCCGCATCGCGCACTTCCCCCACGTCGGTGCCCAGCAGGGTACGCGCCAGCGTGGTCTTGCCGTTGTTGGTGTGCGAGACCAGGGCCAGCTGGATCGTGACGGGCGCGCCGCTCATGCCTGGTTCTCCTTCTCGGTGTGCGGCGCCAGCAAGTCCACCACCTTGGGCTCGGCGCCGTGCAGGATGCAGAATTCACGCCACAATTCTACGCGCTCGCGCAGGCGCGCGGCGTCCATGCGCGCCGCCAGCGCCGACTGGTCAAGCAGAACCGGCAGGCGCTGCCCGCGCCCCATCTGCGCCAGGAAGGCGCCGTGGTTTTCCTGTTCCGGCGTGGCGGCGATGCCGAACAGCACCGCCGTGGTCGTGCCTTGCTCCGCCTCCAGCTGCGGCGCCGCGCTGCCATAGGCGCACGGCGGCAGCAGGCGCACGCGCGCCTGCTCGCCCAGCATTTCCTGCGCCACTGCATCGAGCCCCCGGCTGCGCGCCTCGTCCACCGTCAGGCTGTAGGGCAGCACGCGCAGCACGCCCGGTTCGCCACCGGCGGCCACGGCCAGTTGGCGAAAGTATGGCTGCTCCAAGTCCAGCGGGAAGTGCCGGCGCAGCCATGCCGCGCGCAGCGCGGCCACGATGCCGAGCACCATGCGCGGCAGCACCACGTACAGCAGCAGGCTGGCCGCATACAGGTGCACCCAGCGCGCACCGTTGCCAAGGCGGGCGTCGCTCCAGCCCTGCAGCCCGGCCACTTCGGCCAGCGTGAAGCCCTCCAGGCCGAACAAGCGGACGGCCGGCGCAAACAGCAGCGACAAGAGGCCGTGCACCTGCTCTGCGTCCAGGAACGTGCTTTCCCAGCCGGCCGCATAGCGCGCCACGATGCCGCGCGCGTACAGCGACAGCGCGGCGCCAAGCGCAAAGGCGGCGGCCGAAACATGCAGGATGCGCGCAATGCGCGCCAGGTTCAGGTTGGCGCCCAGGCGCGCCCAGTCCACCATGAACTGCAGCACGCCGCTGCCCAGGACGTGCGGCAGGCGGCGCGGCGCGTGGCCGCGGCCCAGGCCCATGCGGTTGGCCAGGCCGCGCCGCAGGCCGGCGCGGCGCCCCGGCAGCAGCGTCCATACGGCCAGCAGGACGTAGGCCGCGGCGTTCCAGGCGATGATGCCGAGCAGGGGCAGCGACAGCAGGTCGACCCGGTGCGGGTCGGCAAAGCGTTCGGCCAGGCCGCCGGCCAGCAGGGCCAGCACCGGCAGCAGCCAGCTGGCGCCCCACAGGCCGCTATGTCCTGCGGCGACGGCGGCAAAGGCCTTGTGGCGCGCCGCCAGGCGCTTGAGCAGCTGTTCGGCGCGCTGCTGCAGGAAATCCGGCAGGGTCGCGGCGCAACGCGCTTCGGCGGCCTGCCAGTGCGCCAGCTCGCGGGCAGTGCGGCTGGCGTACTTGCGGTCATCGTCGGTCAGCACTTCCTTTTGCTGGTCGGCTTCCTCGATGGCCTTGACCAGCATGATGGCGCGCGCCGTCCGCTCCTTCATTGCCCCTCCAGGCAGGCGCCCGGCTTGCCACCCTGCAGCGGGATGGGCTGGCCCGGCCGCTCGACCTGGTAGTAGATGCCGATGATGCGCCAACCGTCGTCGGCGCGGTACAGCTGGATGCTGTTCACGCCCGTGAAGTCGGCCGTCGGCGCCGCCCGATCCCGGCGCGACTCGACCACGCTGTAGACGGTGGCGAAGCGGTCATACTGGCGCACTTCGCGGGCCACCTCGCATTCGTAGAAAGCCTTCTGGCCGACGCGGCCGATGCCGGCCGCAAAGTCGGTGCCGCGCGCAACGGACAAGGCGGCTACGCCGTCGCGGTAGCGCGCGCCGTAGACCATGGCGTCGGGATGGAGGAGCGCGCGCAGCGCGGCTTCGTCGCCGGGCTGGCCCGCGTCATGGCTAAGGGCACGCCACAGCGTGGCGACTGCCTGTTCCGGCGTGGCCGGGGCGGCCAGCAAGGCCGCAGCAAGGACGATTGCATTCATGCGCCGAGTGTACCATTAGTCGCCCCGGCGATAGACGCGCACGTAGTCCACCAGCATCTGCTGCGGGAAGAGCGTGCCGGCGTCCGGGTAGCCCGGCCAGTAGCCCCCCACGGCCACGTTCAGCAGCAGGAAAAAGGGATGCTCGAAGACCCAGTCGCCGCGTACGCTGTCCGGACGCGCCGTGTGGAAATGCTGGCCATCGCGGTACCAGCGGATCTCGCCCGGCTCCCATTCCACGGCGAAGACATGGAAGTCGTCGGCATAGCGCTGCCCCGGCGCAAGGACGGAGGGCGCGCCGAAGGCCTGCTCGCCCGAGTAGCCGGGGCCGTGCAGGGTGCCGTGCACGGTACCGGGTTCCTTGCCGATGTTTTCCATGATGTCGATCTCGCCGCTGCGCGGCCAGCCCACCTTGCCGATGTCGGCGCCCAGCATCCAGAAGGCCGGCCAGATGCCCTGCCCGCGCGGCACCTTGATGCGCGCTTCGAAGCGGCCATGGCGGCGCTCCATCAGCCCCGCCGTCTTGATGCGCGCGGAGGTGTATTGCTTACCCTGCCAGGCTTCCTTGCGCGCCTCGATCACCAGCTTGCCGTCCTCCACGCGCACGTTCTCGCGGCGCGCCGTGTAGAACTGCATTTCGTTGTTGCCGAAGCCGTGGCCGCCCAGCTCGGGCTGCCAGTTGCGCGCATCGAGCTGTTCGCCGTCGAACTCGTCGGCCCAGTCCAGCACCCAGCCCGCGCGCGCCGCGCGCTGGTGCCGCACGATGTTCAGGTAGGTGTCGGTCCAGTATTGCTTGCGGTGTTCGGCCAGGAAGCGCAATAGCTCCTCGTGCGCTTCGCTGCTGACGGACAGGTAGTCGCCGCCGATGCCGTGAAAGACCAGACTCACCAGCGCGCCCTGCGCGCCGGCCTGGCGCACCAGGGCAATGAGCTGGGCGCCGCTCAGGCCGACCGGCGCGTGCCCGGGCGGGCGCAATGCCGCCACGTCGCCGGCGATCGCCGGCCAGTAGGAGGCGCCGCCGGCAAGCTGCTCGCCGCAGGGCGCATTGAAGGTGCGTTCCTGCCTGCCGTCGATGGCCTGCAGCAGGGTGTTGGCCAGGCGCACCTGGTCCAGCATGTGCGCCACGCTGCTCTGGTCCAGGTCGCGCTGGGGCGCGACCCAGTCGCGCCCCGCTGCGCTGCCCGAGCACTGGTGCAACAGCGTGTGGTTGCCCAGCTCGTGCCCGCGCTGCGCCGCCGCGCGCCACTCCGGCATGCGCAGGCGCAGCGCCGGAGTCGCCGGCGACAGGTAGAACGTGGCTTTCAGGCCATGCCGCTCCAGGGCCGGCAAAGCGTTGTCCAGTTGCGAGCCGAGGGCATCGTCGTAGGCCAGGCTGACGGCCGCGCGCGCGCCGTTGGGCCATGCCGGCGTGGCCTGGGCGCCCTGCAGCGCCAGCAACGCCAGCGCGGTAGCGAGTAGTCTGTTCATCAGCGCATTCCTTCCATGTGGAAACGTTCCCAATTTCCTTGCAAATATAGCAGGGGAAAGCTGTTGACTTCAAATTTTGAACAGTGCTATATTGCGTCGACCAGAATGGAAACGTTTCCAGTTTGATGGCGGAAACCCCACACTCCCTGCCGAGTCCCGGCGTATTTTATTGACAATTGAATTTGCTGCCCCTAGTATTTTTAAGCGTGACATGGAAACGTTTCCATGCTGGTTGGGGAGGCGGCCATACTATAAGAACCAAGGAGACCAAATGTACTATCCAAAGGCGAAGCAGAAGTTGATGAGCCTTGCAGTGGCAGCGGCCTGCGCGGCGCACATCGCGCCGCTCCAGGCGCAGGAAGCGGACCAGGCAGGCGTTGCGCCCGCCCCGTCCAATACTGGCGATGTGCAGACCGTGGTGGTCACCGGCTTGCGCGCCAGCCTGGGTTCCTCCATGAACCTCAAACGCAACGCCGACGGCATCGTCGACGGCATCGTGGCGGCGGACATCGGCAAGTTCCCCGACACCAACCTGGCCGAATCGCTGCAGCGCATCAGCGGGGTGTCGATCGACCGCTCCATCGGCGAAGGTTCCAAGGTCACCGTGCGCGGCGTCGGGCCCGACTTCAACCTGGTGCTGCTGAACGGCCGGCAGATGCCGACCTCCAACCTGGGCGACCTGAATGGCCGCGCCTTCGACTTCGCCAACCTGGCGTCCGAGGCGATCTCGCAGATCCAGGTCTACAAGACCGGCCGCGCCGCGAACCCGACCGGCGGCATCGGCGCCACCCTGAACGTCATGACCGCGCGGCCATTGGACCGCCCCGGCATGCTGGCCAGCTTCGGCGCCAAGGCGGTGCACGACACGTCGCACAACAACCTGCCCGGCGACGTCAAGCGCGGCAGCGCCACCACGCCGGAATTCTCGGGCATCTACAGCAACACCTTCGACGAGAACCGCTTCGGCGTGGCGCTCAGCGCCAGCTACCAGGAACGCAACCTGGGCTTCAACCAGGCCGCCGTCTCGAACGGCTGGCGCGGGCCGTTCAAGGGCGACGAGAACAACTGGGGCACGATCCCGCAACCCAACGCCGACGGCACCACGCCGGGCATCACCAACCGGCCCAAGCCGGGCGACATCTATGCGGTGCCGCAAAACCTGAACTACAACATGAACGGCGTGCAGCGCCAGCGCACCAACGGCCAGCTCACGCTGCAGTGGGCGCCGGTCAAGAACCTGACCACCACGCTGGACTACACCTATTCGGAGAACAAGATCCAGACCCGGCGCCAGGACCTGTCGGCCTGGTTCAACTTCGGCGCCTCCACCAGCAGCTGGAGCAACGGCCCGGTCGCCGCGCCGCTGGTGTACACCGAGCTGATCCCGAAAGCCGATTCCGACATCGCCATGGGCGGCGCCGACTTCGCCACCAAGACTGCGAACAAGTCGCTCGGCTTGAACGTGGCGTGGAAGACCGACGGTCTGAAGCTGGAGCTCGATGCGCACACCTCGAGCGCCGAATCGAAGGCCGACAGCCCCTTCGGTTCGAGCAACGTGCTGGGCACGGCGAGCTTCAGCCGCGGCGACACCACGGCCGACTTCCGCGAAGATTTTCCGGTCCTGAGCATCAAGGGCGCGGACTTCACCCGGGCGCCGCAGCAGGTCACCGGTTCGGTGTTCCAGAACGGCTACATGAAGGGCGAGATCGACCAGGTGCAGGCGCGCGGCAGCCTGAAGCTGCTGGAAGCGTCCAACCTGAACTTCGGCATCGCCTCGACGGAAGTGAAGAACCGTTCCGCCTTCTCGACCCAGCAGCGCGACACCTGGGGCGGCGCCAGCAAGGCGTCCGACTACCCTGCCAGCATGTTCCACCAGGAGTCGCTGCGCCAGTACTTCGACCAGATCAACGGCAGCGGCAACCCTGCCCTGTTCAACCAGTTCTACACCTTCAACTTCGCCGACCTGCGGGCGCTGGCGGCCAAGGTCACCGGCCTGCCCGACCTGTACTTGCCGAAGAAGACCTTCGACACCGACCAGCGCACCAATGAGAAGTCGAAGAGCGCCTACGTGCAGTTCGGTACCGACTGGGATACGGCGATCCCGATGCACACCAATATCGGCCTGCGCTACGAGAAGACCGACGTGGTGTCGACCGCGCTGGTCCCGGCGGGCACGAGCATCAGCTGGGTTTCCGCCAACGAGTTCCCGGTCAACTTCGGCGCGCCCACCTTCACCACGCTGACCGGCAAGTACCACCACGTACTGCCAAGCGTGGACTGGGACGCCGACATCCGCTCCGACATGAAGCTGCGCGCCAGCTACGGCGAGACCATCGGCCGGCCGCGCTACGACCAGATCCAGGGCGGCACCACGCTGAACACGCTGGCGCGCGTCTTCGGCGGCACCGGCACCCAAGGCAACCCGGAACTGAAGCCGGTCAAGTCCAAGAACCTGGACCTGTCTTGGGAGTGGTACTACGGCCAGCAAAGCTTTGCCTCGCTCGGCCTGTTCCACAAGGACCTGAGCAACTACGCCGGCCAGTCCAAGATCACGGCCACGCCGTTCAACCTGCGCACGCCGGTGGGCGGCGCGCTGTGGAACGAAGCGGTCAGCAAGGGCGCCTGCGGCAACGACCTGGTGTGCATCCGCAACTACATCTTCCGCAACCACCCGACCGCGCCGGGCGTGACGCGCGGCCCGGACGACGAGGCCACCGGCAACGCCACCGGCACCATCGTCGGCCAGCCGAGCGACCCGATCCTGCCGTTCGAGATCACCACCTTCGCCAACCAGAAGAAGGACAAGATCAAGGGCGCCGAGATCAACGTGCAGCACATGTTCGGCAATTCCGGCTTCGGCTTGTCGGCCAACTATACCTGGGTCGACTCGGGCCTGAAGTACGACAACTTCAAGATCGGCGAGCAGTTCGCGCTGGTCGGCCTGAGCAACTCCGCCAACCTGGTCGGCATTTACGAGGACAAGAACTGGACGGTACGTGCGGCCTACAACTGGCGCGACAAGTTCCTCTCCTCCACCTTCGACGGCTCGGGCCCCAACCCGAACTACACCGAAGCGTACGGCCAGCTGGACCTGAGCGTCGGCTACGCGTTCAACGAGAGGCTGAGCGTGCAGTTCGAGGCGATCAACGTCACCAACGAGATCCAGCGCGTGCACGGCCGCGCCGAATCGATGGCGCTGTTCGTCACCCAGTCCGGGCCACGCTACATGCTGGGCGCACGCTACAAGTTCTGATCCGCCCAACCGGAATTGCCCGCCTTGCTGTCGATGGCGGGCAATTTCGGGATAGACTGACTTCATGCAATCAATGGCTAGCAACGCAATTCGACAGGTGGTGGTGATGGGCGGCGGTTCGGCCGGCTGGCTGGTCGCCGCCATTCTCGCCGCCGATCATCCGGCCGACGGCCCGCAGGGCCTGCAGGTCACGCTGGTGGAGTCGCCCGACGTGCCGATCATCGGCGTGGGCGAAGGCACTTGGCCCACCATGCGCGACACGCTGCGCCGCATCGGCGTTTCCGAATCGGACTTCATGCGCGAGTGCGACGCCGCCTTCAAGCAAGGGTCGCGCTTCAACCGCTGGGTCAGTGGCGCGGCCGACGACGTCTACTTCCACCCTTTCGTGCTGCCGCAGGGCTACGGCGACGCCAACCTGGCCGAGCGCTGGCAGGACGCGCACGCGCACGTTCCCTTTGCCGACCTGACCAGCTTCCAGCCCCACTTGTGCGTGCACGGCAAGGCGCCCAAGCAGGCGTCGACCCCGGAATTTGCCGCGGTGGCGAACTATGGCTACCACCTGGACGCCGGCAAGTTCGCCCGCTTCCTGCGCCAGCACTGCGTGGAGAAGCTGGGCGTGCGCCACGTGCTGGACCACGTGGTGGCGGTGCAGGCCGCGCCCAACGGCGACATCGCGGCGCTGCAGGGCGCCACCCAGGGCGCGCTGGCGGGCGACCTGTTCATCGACTGCACAGGCCTGCAGGCGCGCCTGCTCGGACAGCACTTCGACGTGCCGTTGCTGCCGCAAAAGCACGTGCTGTTCAACGACTGCGCGCTGGCGGTGCAGGTGCCCTACCCGGCCGAGGATAGCCCGATCGCCTCGCAAACGAGTTCCACCGCCCAGCGTAACGGCTGGATCTGGGACATCGGCCTGCCGACCCGGCGCGGCATCGGCCACGTCTACTCCAGCGCCCATTGCAGCGACGATGAGGCCGAACGCGACCTGCGCCAGTACCTTGCCGCCAGCGGCGGCCCGGCCGACATCTCGCCGCGCAAGCTCACCTTCGAGCCCGGCTACCGCGCCCGCTTCTGGCACCGCAACTGCATGGCCATTGGCCTGTCCGCCGGCTTCATCGAACCGTTGGAGGCTTCCGCCCTGGCCCTGGTGGAGCTGTCGGCCAACATGCTGAGCGAGGAAATGCCGGCCACGCACGGCACCATGGAGCTGGCCGCGCGCCGCTTCAACGACGCCTTCCGCTACCGCTGGGAACGCGTGATCGACTTCCTCAAGCTGCACTATGTGCTGAGCAAACGCAGCGACTCGCCTTACTGGAGCGACCACCGCGAAAGCGTGCCGGCCGGGCTGCGCGACATGCTGGCCCTGTGGCGCCACCGCCAGCCTTCGCGCCACGACTTCGGCCGCGCCGACGAGGTCTTCCCGTCCGCCAGCTGGCAATACATCCTGTACGGCATGGGCTTTCACAGCGCGCCCGGTGGCGGCATCCGCCGCCGCGACAACGCCCAGGCGGCCGACAACTACTTCCGTGAAGCGGCCAGCCTGACACAGCGCATGCTGGCCGCCCTGCCGACCAACCGCGAGCTGCTCGACCATATCCGTCGCCACGGCTTGCCCACCATCTGAGGACCGCATGGCCAACCCCGTCCTGCTCAACAACATCGACCACAAGAACCTGCACGTGCAGACCGGGCGCGGCGCGCGCTTCGGCGACGACGTCATGTCCGCCCTCACCTTCCCCGCAGAATTCCGCGACGTGCAGGCCTGCTACCCGATCGTCTTCCGCAAGGCCGGCGACGGCAGCTTCGAGGCGCACGCCCTGTTCGGTTTCCAGGAGGGCGAGAACCTGTTCCTCGGCGCGCACGGCTGGGACGCGCCTTACGTGCCGCTGGCCATCGAGCGCCAGCCCTTCCTGATCGGCGTCAACGGCAGCGAACTGATGGTGCACGTGGACCTGGACAACCCACGCATCGGCGCCAGCGGCGGCGAGCGTGTCTTCCTGCCCCATGGCGGCAGCACGGAGTACCTGGAGCGGGTGAACTCCACCCTGCTGGCCATCCATCAGGGTTTGCAGCACTCGCGCGGCTTCATGGCGGCGCTGCTGGAACTGCAACTATTGGAATCGTTCGTGTTCGACATCGAACTGGACGACGGCGCGCAGTACCGCCTGGCGGGCTTCTACACCGTCAACGAGGAGCGCCTGGCTGCCTTGCCGGGCGAGGCGCTGGAGCGCCTGCACCGCGCCGGCTACCTGCAGGCGCTGTACATGGTGCTCGCTTCCATGTCTTGTTTCCGCACCCTGATCGAACGCAAGAACCGCGTCCATGCTGCCCAATGCTAAGCCGATCCGCGAGCTGCACGGCCTGGCGCCGTCCGACCTCAACGACAGCCTGCTGACGGCGACCGAACCGCTGGTGCTGCGCGGCCTGCTGGCGCACTGGCCCGCCGTGCAGGCCGGCCGGGCCGGGCCCGCCAGCGCGGACGCCTACCTGCGCCGCTTCTACCGCGACGCGACCGTGGTGGCCATGCTCGGCACACGCGAGATCGGCGGGCGCTTCTTCTACAACGAGGACCTGAGCGGCTTCAATTTCCGCTCCGTGCGCGCGCGGCTGGACGACGTGCTGCTGGAACTGGCCGGCCACCGCGACAATCCGCGCCCGCCGGCGATCTACGTCGGCTCCACCACGGTGGACACCGCGCTGCCCGGCTACCGCGGCGAAAACCCGCTCGACCTGGGCGCGCGCGACGCCCTCATGAGCGTCTGGATCGGCAACCAGACCCGCATTGCCGCCCACTACGACCTGCCCGACAACCTGGCCGCCGTCACCGCCGGCCGGCGCCGCTTCACGCTGTTCCCGCCGCAGCAATTGCCCAATCTGTACGTGGGCCCGCTCGACGTCACGCCGGCCGGGCAGCCCATCAGCCTGGTCGACCTGCACCAACCCGACCTGGAACGCTTTCCGCGCTTTGCCGAGGCGATGCGCCACGCGCAGTCGGCCGAACTGGCGCCGGGCGACGCCATCTTCATTCCCAGCATGTGGTGGCATCACGTGGAAGCGCTGGAAGCGTTCAACGTGCTGGTCAACTACTGGTGGCGCCAGTCGCCCGAGTACATGGACAGCCCGATCAACGCATTGATGCTGTCGCTGCTGTCGATCCGCGACCTGCCGCCCGAGCAGCGGCGCATATGGCAGGACATCTTCCGCCACTACGTATTCGAGCCCGACGGCGCCGCCGCCCACATTGCGCCGCCGGCGCGGGGCGCCCTCGGCCCCATCGGCGACGACATGGCGCGCATGCTGCGCGCCCAGCTTCTCAAGAAAATCAACCGATAAACGGAGACACCAGTGAGAGACGAACATACTCTAGGCCGCCCTGTGCGGCGCGTGGTCATCGCCGGCGGCGGCACCGCCGGCTGGATGACGGCGGCGGCCCTGTCGCGCACCCTGGGCAAGGCGCTCGATATCCGCCTGGTGGAGTCGGACGAGATCGGCACCGTCGGCGTCGGCGAGGCGACCATCCCCACCCTGCTGAACTTCCATGACCTGCTGCAGATCAACGAGCAGGAATTCATGGCCGCCACCGGCGCCACCTTCAAGCTTGGCATCGCCTTCGAGAACTGGCGCAACGTCAACGAAGACTATATCCATTCCTTCGGCCTGACCGGCACCGACCACTGGACAGCCGGCTTCCAGCACTTCTGGCGCAAGGGCCGGGAACGCAAGCTTGCCAGCGACTACGGCGACTACTGCCTGGAACTGAAGGCGGCGCAGCTGAACCGCTTCGGCCACCTGCCGCGCCAGGGCATCAACTACGCCTACCACCTGGACGCCAGCGCCTACGCGCGCTACCTGCGCAAGTACGCCGAAGGCTACGGGGCGCAGCGCATCGAAGGCAAGATCGCCAAGGTGCACGCGGACGCGGCCAGCGGCCATATCGGCGCACTGCAGCTGGAGAACGGAGCCATGCTGGAAGCGGACCTGTTCATCGACTGCACCGGGTTTCGCGGCCTGCTGATCGGCGAGACGCTGGGCCAGGAGCTGGAGGACTGGTCGCAATGGCTGCACAACGACAGCGCCATCGCGGTGCAGACCGCATCCATCGGCCCGGCCGTGCCCTACACCCGCTCCATCGCCCACGACTGGGGCTGGCAATGGCGCATCCCGCTGCAGCACCGCGTGGGCAACGGGATGGTCTTCTCAAGCAAGTTCGTCGACGACGACACGGCACGCGCAGCCTTGATGGCCAATATCAGCGGCGCGCAGCTGGTGCAGCCGCGCGTGATCCGGTTCCAGCCGGGCCAGCGTCGCCAGGTCTGGAGCGGCAACTGCGTCGCCATCGGCCTGTCCAGCGGCTTCCTGGAGCCGATCGAATCGACCAGCATCCACCTGATCCAGCGCGGCATCGTGCGCCTGCTGCAGATGTTCCCTTCGGCCGGCATCTTCCAGTCGGAGATCGACGAGTACAACCGCCAGGCCTGGGCCGAGATCGAGCATATCCGCGACTTCATCATCCTGCACTACAAGGTGACCAACCGCCGCGACACGCCATTCTGGCGCCATTGCGCGCAGATGAACGTGCCGGCCTCGCTGCGTCGCCGCATCGACCTGTTCCGCGAGACGGGGCGCGTGTTCCGCGTGTCGAACGAACTGTTCGCCGAGAATTCGTGGATCCAGGTCATGCTGGGCCAGGGCATCATGCCGCTGCAGCACCACCCCAGTGCGGACCTGATGGGAGACGCGGAGCTGTCGCACTTCCTCGACAGCATCCGCAACAACGTGGCGCGTACCGTGGCGCAGCTGCCGCCGCACCAGCAGTACGTGGAGAACTACTGCGCGGCGTACAGGGAAGAGTACTTGGCGCCGAAGTAAAGGATGAAGGCGTAGCAGGCGGCAGGCAACAGGAAGGACGCCTGCACGCCCATCGCATCGGCCATCGCGCCCTGCGCGAACGGCACCAGCGCCCCGCCGACAATGGCCATGCAAAGGATGCCGGAACCTTGTCCTGTGTACTTGCCCAGGCCGTGCAGCGCCATGCTGAAGATGGTGGGGAACATGATCGAGTTGCATAGTCCCACCGCCAGGATTGCCCACATCGCCAGCTTGCCCGAACCGAGCGACGCCAGCAGCACCAGCGCGATCGCCAGCAATGCGTTGACCGCCAGCGTCTTGCCCGGGCTGGCCACGCGCATCACGGCAAAGCCGATGAAACGGCCCACCATGGCGCCGCCCCAGTAGATGCTGACGTAGTGCGCCGCATCCGCGTGCGACATGCCGGCGATGTGCGACTCGCCCAGGAAGTTGATCAGGAAGCTGCCGATGCTCACTTCCGCTCCGACGTACAGGAAAATGCCGATGGCGCCCAGCACGAGGTGCCGGTGCGCCCAGGCCGAACCGTGGCCTTCGCCCGCCAGCGGCAGGTCTTCGCTCTCGGCGATCTTCGGCAGCCGGGCAAAGGCGAACATCACTGCCAGCAGCGCCAGCGCGCCTGCCAGCGCCAGGTACGGGCCGCGCACCGTGGCCGCATCGGCCGCCGCGCCGGCAGCGGCGCCGGCCGCCGACAGGATCAGCAGGCCGCCGACGGCCGGGCCGATGGTGGTGCCGAGCGAATTGAAGGCCTGGGTCAGCGTCAGGCGGCTCGACGCGGTGCGCGCCGGGCCCAGGACCGTGACGTACGGATTGGCCGCCACCTGCAGGATCGTGATGCCGGAAGCGAGCACGAAGAAGGCGAACAGGAACAGGCCATAGCCGCCGAACGAGGCCGGATAGAACAGCACGCAGCCGACGGCGGCGATCAAGAGGCCGACCACGGCGCCCTTCTGGTAGCCGATGCGGCGAATCAGCGCGCCGGCCGGCATCGAGACGATGAAGTAGGCGCCGAAGAAGCAGAACTGCACCAGCATGGCCTGTACGTAGCTCAGGGTGTAGATCGCCTTCAGGTGCGGGATCAGGATGTCGTTCAGGGAAGTGATCAGCCCCCACATGAAGAACAGGATGGTGACGATGACCAGCGCGCTGGTGTTCGTCCCGTTCTGCGCGCCGCCTGCCGCATCCTGCGGCACGGCGCTTGCAGTATTTGGTGCCATGTTTGCCATTATTTCTCCTGTGTCAGTTCTGCGCAGCGTACTGCATCTGCGGCCTTGGCGGCGCCGCCGGCAATGTCGATGTTGGCAATGGCCGCGGCGAACGGCCCGTCGGCGCCGATGCTGAACGGCGTATCGACGCCTTCAAGGCGCAGTCCGCGCGCCGTGAAGCAGGCCAGCGGCACCTTCACGGTCTGCTTGCCCTTGCCCGCCAGGCGCGCAAACAGCCTGGTTGCATCGAGCGCCGTGTCCTGCATCGCCAGCATCACCCTGCCCTGCGGTGCGGCCGCCACGATAGTATCAAATTGCAGCGCGCCGTCGCGCGCTGCGGCGGCCGGCAGCGTCATCGGCTTGCTGCCGCGTGCCACCAGGACCGCGCCGCCCGGCGCGCTCCAGGTCACCAGCTTGGCGTCCTGCTGGGTGTTGACCTGCGCCGTTTGCACGGCGATGCCCGGCAGGCGGAACGTGGCGTTCAGGTCGGCGCCCAGCGCCAACTGCTCGCTACCGCTGCGGATGGCCAGCGGGAAGCTGGCGCGGTCGGCCTGGCCGTATACGGGGAAGACGTCGCTCGCGCCGCAACCGCCGGGCACGTAGCCGGCATCGAGCTTGCCGAGCGCGGAGCGCTGGTCCTTGCGCAGGCCGTAGCCCAGGGCGAACAGCGGCGCATAGCCGGCATCGCCGGCGTTGAGCGGCGTCTGGCAGGCCGCCTTGGGCCAGGAGAAGGACAGCTTGCCGCGGAAATCGACCTTGTGCGGGCCCGCCACCAGCAGGTCGGACACGCCCTTGCCTTCCGTGCCGGGCAGCCAGGCCGCGATGAAGGTATCGGACAGGTTGAGCAGGTCGTTGACGAACAGCGGGCGCCCCGCCACGAACACGGTGATCACGGGCTTGCCCTTGCCGGCGACTGCCTCCAGCACCGCCAGGTCTTCCGGGTAGCGGCTGCTGTGGCGCAGCGTGCCCGATGGGCCGATGTCGCCGTCGCCTTCCGCATACGGGCGTTCGCCCAGCACGGCGATCACCGCGTCGAAACGGCTCACGTCCACGCCGGCTGCGTCCGCGCTGAATGTCACGTTGGCTTCGCCCGCCGCGGCGCGAATCCCGGCCAGGATGGTGTCCGCGTTCGGGAAGTCGGCGTTGGTATTGTCCGTGCCCTGCCAGGTCAGCGACCAGCCGCCGGTCTGGTTGGACAGGTTGTCGGCGCTCTTGCCGACCACCAGGATCTTCTTGCCGCGCGCAAGCGGCAGCACAGGGCCCTCGTTCTTCAGCAAGACCAGCGTTTCGCGCACTGCGCGGCGCGCCAGGTCGCGCTCCTGCAGCGCGCTGTCCTTGCCGGCATAGGCATTCTGCGAAGGGCGCTTGCCGAACAGGCCGGCGCGCATCTTGACGCGCAGGATGCGGGTCACCGCGTCGTCGATGCGCGCCATCGGGATCTCGCCCGCCTTCACCTGGGCGATGGTGTTGGCGATGAAGGCTTTCCAGTCATCCGGCACCATGATCATGTCCATGCCGGCGTTGATCGCCTGCGGGCAGCTGTCGTTGCGGCAGCCGGGCACTTCGGCGATGCCGTTCCAGTCGCTGACCACGAAGCCGTCGAAGCCCATCTTCGTCTTCAGCACGTCGGTCAGCAGCTCGCGGCTGCCGTGCACCTTCACGCCGTTCCAGCTGTTGAAGGACGCCATCACCGTCTGCGCACCTTCGGCCAGCGCCGGCACGTAGCCCGCGCCATGGATGTTCACCATGTCGGCCAGCGTGGACTTGTTGTCGCCGCGGTCCTTGCCCTGGTCGGTGCCGCCGTCGCCGACGAAGTGCTTGGCGCTGGCCAGCACGTTGGCGTCGGACTTGAAGCGGCCCTGCAAGCCCTTGACGTACTGGCCGGCATAGCTGGCCACCAGCGCGCTGTCCTCGGAGAAGCTCTCGTAGGTGCGCCCCCAGCGGTCGTCGCGCACGACGGCGATGGTCGGGCCGAAGACCCAGGCGATGCCGGTCGCGCGCACCGCCTTGCCGGTGGCTGCGCCGATCTCGTATGCCAGCTTCGGATTGCGCGCTGCGCCCAGGCCGATATTGTGCGGGAACAGCGTGGCGCCGAACACGTTACTGTTGCCATGGATGGCGTCAATGCCCCAGACCACCGGCACCTTGACCTTCATGTCGGTGGACATGGAAGCGTCGTGGAATTTCTCCGCCAGCGCCAGCCACTCGGCCGCGTTGGCGCGCTTGTTCCCGTTCGGCCAGCTGCCGCCGCCATTGAGTATGGAGCCGAGGTAGTAGCGCCGCACGTCGTCCGGCGTGATGGTCTTGATCTCGGGCTGGGTCATCTGGCCGATCTTCTGTTCCAGCGTCATGCCGGCGACAATCGCCGCCACGCGCTTTTCCACGGCGGGATCGGGGGCGATGGCGCTGCGCACCCGCGGCCAGTCGGCCAGTGGCGCGCCCGCCATTGCGGCGGCGGGCATGGTCAGGGCCACGGCGGCCAGCAAAGCAATCTTCTTCATCCTGTCTCCTTATGACGGCTGCCGCAGGAAGGCGCGATACCACTTGCCGCTTTCCTTGAGCGTCCGTTTCTGTGTGTTGTAGTCGATATGGACCAGGCCAAAACGCCGCTGGTAGCCTTCCGCCCATTCGAAATTGTCGACCAGGCTCCAGGCGAAATACCCTTTCACCGGAACACCGGCCGCGATGGCGTCGCGCATGGCGCCGAGGTGGCGCGCCAGATAGCGCCGGCGCCCCGTATCGTTCACCGTGCCGTCGGCCAGCACTTCATCGTCATAGCAGGAGCCGTTCTCGGTGATGTACAGCTCCTTGGGCGCGTAGTCGGCATGGATGCGGCCAAGCAGCTCGCTCAAGCCTTGCGGCGCCACTTCCCAGCCCATGGCGGTGGTCTCCGCGCCGGCCGGCGGCGCCAGCACGCGCGCGTCAAGCGGCTCGTGGCCGGGCGCGTGGGCAACCGTTTCGGGGAAATAGTAGTTCACGCCCATGAAGTCGGTCGCCACGGCGATCGCCTCCATGTCGCCCTCGCGCACCACCGGCGCGGCCTCGCCCACCTGCTCCAAGGTTGCCGCCGGATAGCCGCGCCCGTGCAAGGGGTCGAGGAACCAGCGGTAGCGCAGGCCGTCGTGGCGCTCGACTGCCGCGATGTCGGCCGCGTCCTGGCTGGCCGGGCGCAGCGGGTGCAGGCTGAGGGCAATCCCGACCCGAGCCCCGGGCACGTTGGCTCGGATCAGCGGCACGGCCTTGCCGTGCGAAAGCAGCACGTGGTGGCATACCTGCAGCGCGGTACGAAAGTCGGTATGTCCTGGCGCATGCACGCCCTCGAAATTGCCCAGAATGGCCGTGCACCACGGCTCGTTGTGCGTGATCCAGTTCTGCACGCGGTCGCCCAGGCGGCGCGTGACGGCGTCCACGAACTCCAGGTAGCGCTCAACGGTGTCGCGCGCGGCCCAGCCGCCCCGCTCCTGCAGCAATTGCGGCAGGTCCCAGTGGTACAGCGTGGCCCAGGGCGCGATGCCGCGCTCGAGCATCCCGTCCACCAGGCGCGAATAGAAGTCCAGGCCCTTCTCGTTGGCCGCCGCGCCCGGCGCGCCGGCAATACGCGGCCAGGCAATCGAGAAGCGGTAGGCGTTCAGGCCCATGTCGCGCGCGATGTCCAGGTCCTCCGGCCAGCGGTGGTAGTGGTCGCATGCCACGGCGCCGCTCGAACCGTCGCGCACCTTGCCGGGCGTGGCGGCAAAGCGGTCCCAGATCGACTCGACCCGGCCATCCTCGTTGGCGGCCCCCTCGATCTGGTAGGAGGACGTGGCGCAGCCCCACAGGAAGTCGCGGGCGAAGTCGCTGCGCGCCGGAGCGCCGGGCTCAATCTGGTCTGGAGTAGTCATGTTCAGTAGTGTACAGGTTTTTGGAAAGGTTTCCACATCGGACCGGAAAAAAGGGCGCAAGCGCCCTTCGCTGGATCAGTTCATGCCGTCTTGCGCTTGCTGCCGGCCGCCTTGGCCAGCGAGGCGCGCAGCGTCACCGTCACCGGGAAGCTGCGCGTCACCGTGCGCCGCAGGTCGTAGCAGCGGTTGAGCAAGGCGCTCAGGCCGTTCATCGTCATCTCGCGCCACGGCATGTGCACCGTGGTCAGGCGCGGCGCGGAGAACTCGGCGCTGGGCGTGTCGTCGTAGGCGATCACGGACAGGTCGTGCGGCACCCGGATGCCCGCTTCCTGGAAGTACGACAGCGCCCCGACCGCCATCTCGTCGTTGGCGCAGAACAGGGCCGTGCAGCGGTGGCCCGACTCGACCAGCTCCTTGGCCGCGGCCCAGCCGCCGGCCGGCGAGAAGTCGCTCTCGGCCACCCACATGCGGCCGGTGTCGACGCCGCCGGCCTGCAGTTCCTCCATGAAGCCCTCGATGCGCGCCACGTTGTCGACCAGGCGCGCGGGTCCCGCCACCACGGCGATGTCGCGGTGCTTGTGGTCCAGCAGCGCGCGCGCGGCCAGGCGCCCGCCCAGCTTGTGGTCCACGGTGAAGCACTGGTCGGGGATGCTGGCCAGGCTGTGGTTCAGCACCACGATCCTGCCCTGCTGCGCGCCCAGCGCTTCGATGTCCTCGTCCAGCAAGGCGCTGGTCATCACGATCAAGCCGTCGCAGCCGCGCTCCATCAGGAACTGGATGCCCTCATTGGCCTGCTTGCGCTCATCGCCCAGGCCCACGCCGAAGGCCACCACCATGTGCAGGCCGGCGGCGCGCAGTTCGTTGTCGATGATCTGCAGGATCGGCGTGTAGAAGGTGCCGCTTAGCACCGGGATGTACACGCCGATCATCTGGCTGGTCCCGGTCAGCAGCGTGCGCGCGGCATGCGAGGGGCGGAACCCCAGTTCGTCGATCGCTTTCCTGACCTTTTCGAGCGTAGCCGGCGACACCGATCCCTTGCCGCTGACGACACGGGAGGCGGTGCCCAGTCCTACACCCGCCAGGCGGGCAACATCCTTGATAGTGGCCACTGTTATCCTTTTGCTTATTCCGTCATCGCGAGCATACTTGAAGCGCCCGTCGTTTCAAAGCGCCGGCCGCCGTGCGCATCGAACAGGCAGGCACGCTGTGCGTCAATCGCGAACGAAACCGTCTCATCCGGCGCAATCGGGCGCCCGCCCTGCACGATGCAGGACAGTTGCCGGCCGCCGCAATCGAGCCACACCACCCGGTGCGCGCCCATCGGTTCCACCAGCGTCACCCGGCCTTGCAGCGGGCCGCCCGGCAGCAGCGCTATGTGCTCGGGGCGCACGCCCAGCACCGCCTTCAGCGCGCCTGCCGCCGCCTGCGCATGGCCCGCCGCCACCGCGCCCAGCGCCAGGCGCACGCCCGCGCCGGCAAAGGCGCCGGCCGCGTCGACCGTGCCATCGATGAAGTTCATCGCCGGCGCGCCCAGGAAGCCCGCCACGAACAGGTTGGCCGGCCGCTCGTACACCTCGGCCGGGGTGCCCACCTGCTGGATCTCGCCGGCGCGCATGACGACGATCCTGCTGGCCAGGGTCATCGCCTCCACCTGGTCGTGCGTCACGTAGACCATGGTGGCGCCCAGTTGCCGGTGCAGCAGCTTGAGTTCGCGCCGCAGGTCGGTGCGCAGCTTGGCGTCCAGGTTCGACAGCGGCTCGTCGAACAGGTAGACGCCCGCTTCCCGCACCAGCGCCCGGCCGATCGCCACGCGCTGGCGCTGCCCGCCCGACAGGGCCGCCGGCTTGCGCCCCAGCAGTTCGCCCAGGTGCAGCATGGCCGCCACGCGCTCCACGCGGCGCTTGATCTCCCCCTTCGGCACGCCGGCAATGCGCAGGCCGAAGGACATGTTCTTCTCCACCGTCATGGTCGGGTACAGCGCATAGGACTGGAACACCATGCCGATGCCACGCTCGCTCGGGTCGGTGCGCGACATGTCGCGCCCGCCGATTTCGATGGCGCCGCCGCTGATGTCGATCAAGCCGGCAATGCTGTGCAGCAGGGTCGACTTGCCGCAGCCCGAAGGCCCCAGCAGCACCAGGAACTCGCCCTCCTCCACCTCCAGGTCCAGGCCACGGATGATGGCGTTGCCGCCCAGGGTGATATCGAGTTTCTTCAGGCTTAGCTTGCTCATCCGTTCAACCTTTCACAGCGCCGGCGGCGATGCCGCGCACGAACCAGCGGCCGGACAAGAAGTAAAGCGCCAAAGGCACCAGCGCCGTCAGGATCGTGGCTGCCATGTTGACGTTGTAAAGACGGGTGCCCGTCGTGGTATTGATCACGTTATTGAGCTGCACCGTCATCGGCAGGTTGTCGCGTCCCGCGAACACCAGGCCGAGGATATAGTCGTTCCAGACGCCCGTCAGCTGCATGATCGCCGCCACCACCAGCATCGGCACCGACAAGGGCAGCATCACGTGCCAGAAGATGCGCCAGAAGCCGCCGCCGTCGATGCGCGCCGCATGGAATAGTTCCTGCGGCAACGCGGCGTAGTAATTCCTGAACAGGAGCGTCAGCACCGGCATGCCGAACACCAGGTGCACGATGACGATGGCGGGCAGCGAGCCGAACACGCCCAGGCCGGCCATCATGCGCACCAGGGGGTAGATCATCACCTGCACCGGCACGAAGGCCCCCAGCAGCAGGATCGCGAACAGGACGTTGGCGCCGCGCGGGCGCCAGAACGACAGCGCATAGCCGTTCAATGCGCCCAGCGCGATCGGAATCACCGTGCTGGGAACGGCGATGCGCACGGAGTTCCAGAAGCCGCCCTGCACGCCCTCGCAGGCGGCGCCGGTGCACGCTTCGCTCCAGGCGGCGCGCCAGGCATCGAGCGTCGGCGCGAGCGGCAGTGCGAAGATGTTGCCGAGCCGGATCTCGTCCATCGACTTGAGCGAGGTCGTGAGCATCACGTACAGCGGCAGCAGGAAGAACAGCGCCGCGCTGGCGAGGAAGGCGTACAGCCCGACACGTGCGACCTTCATGCCGCCCTCCTTCTGCTGCGCGCATAGGCCCAGGGGGCCAGCAGGGCCAGCACCGTCAGCAGCAGCACCACGGCGCCGGCCGACGCCAGGCCGATGTTCGCACGCAGGAACAGGTGGTCCATGATGAACTTGGCCGGCACCTCGCTGGCCGTGCCTGGGCCGCCCTGGGTCATCGACACCACGGCATCGTACAACTTGACCACCATGGTCGCCAGCAGGATGAATACCGTCGCCAGCGTGGGCGCCAGCATTGGCAGGACGATGGAGAGGTAGACGCGCCAGACGGGAATGCCGTCGAGGCGGGCAGCCTTCCAGATCTCGGGGTCGATGCCGCGCAGCCCGGCCAGCATCAGCGCCATGACGAAGCCCGACGCCTGCCAGACCGATGCCAGCACCACCGTGTAGAGCACCGTGTCCTGGTTCACCAGCCAGTCCACGTCCAGCCCCGGAATGCCACCCGGCGTCAGTACCCACTGCCAGACAAGGCCGGTCGCCACGAAGGACATCGCGTACGGGTACAGGAACACCGTGCGCAGGGCGCCCTCGCCCGCCACCTGGCGGTCGATGGCTGCCGCCAGCAGGAAGCCGATCAGCATGCAGGCGGCGACGAACAGCACGCCGTACAAGGCCAGGTTGCTCATGGAGAGCAGCCAGCGCTCGTTGTCGAACAGGCGCTCGTACTGCGCCATGCCCACCAGCTTGTTGGTGGCAATGCTGCGCGAGCTGGTGAACGAAACGTAGAACGTCCACACGAACGAACCAAGGTAGCCGATGCATACCGTGAGCAGCATCGGCAACAACGCCGCATAGGACATGGCTCGGCGCACGCTAGTTCCTCAATGCCGAAGCCAGCGCCTTCTGTGCCTTCTCCACCGGCATCGGCGAATTCCAGTAGGCGGTCAGGGCGTCCTGCACCGCGCCGTTCTGGTCCGGCGTCAGGTAGATTTCCGGCGCGCCGACCTGGCGGTTGCGATCGCGCATGATGGCGGCGCCGGCGCGTGCGCAGATGTCGAGCTGGCTGGTGTCGGCGTCGGCGCGCGGCGGCAACGAACCTTTGAGCTTGTTGAAGGCGACTTGCGTGGCCGGCGCGAGCAGCACCTTGGCCATCAGCTTTTGCGCCTGCTGCACGTCCGCGCGCTCCGAGCGCGGGAAGACGAACGCGTCGCCCTGGATCAGGTAAGGCGAATTCGCGCCAAGGCCGGGAATGCAGCCGTAATGCACGCCCGCTTCCATGCGTGCGTTGCTGAACTCACCCTTGGCCCAGTCGCCCATGATCTGCATGCCCGCCTTGCCGCTGACCAGCATCGCGGTGGCATCGTTCCAGTTGCGGCCGGGCGATGCCGGATCGACGTAGGTCTGCAGGCGCTTGTAGGCCAGCAGTACCTTGCGCACCGCCTCGGAGTTGATGGCACGCTGGTCGCGGTCGCGCAGCACCTGCAGGTAGAGCTGGCGGCCGCCCATGTTCGCCAGCAGGGACGCGAACAGGATGTGCTCCTGCCACGCCTGCCCGCCGTGCGCCAGCGGCACCAGGCCGGCGGCCTTCAGCTTGTCCAGCGCGGCGAACAGCTCGTCGACGCTGGCCGGCTCCTTGGCAATACCGGCCTTCTTGAACGCCGCCTTGGAATACCAGATCCAGGTCTGCATGTGGATGTTCATCGGCATCGCGTAGTAATGGCCGTCGATGCGGATGGCGTTGACGATGGGTTCGGGCAGCGTGGTATCCCACTGCTGCTGGCGTGCGATGTCGTCCAGCGGCAGCAGCATTTCCTGGTCCACGATATCGACGAACTGCTTGGAGATGTTGAACTGCGCCGCGGTCGGCGCCTTGCCGCCGACCATGCGGTTCAGGGTCACGGCGCGCGCCTGGTCGCCGCCGGCAATCGCCGTGTCGATCCAGGTACCGCCGGCGGCGCGGTAAGCGCTGGCGAGGTGTTTCACGGCCGCCGATTCGCCGCCAGACGTCCACCAGTGGATCACTTCCGCGCTCTGCCCTCCCGCCTGCGCGGAGGCGGCGCACAGCGCGAGTGCGCCGGCGAAAAACTGCTTCAACATCGTGTCTCCTGTAATGTGCCGCTTATTTTTGGAAACGTTACCAATTTCCCTTGCGGGTGTCAACAGAATAACAGGATTGCCCCCTATTGGCGAAAACACAACGCCAATCGGAAAACGATTGAAAACGTCTACATCCATCGCTATCCTGCTTTCGTTGCCGGCACATGCCGGCCATGCGATCGGGAGAGTTTGTCCCACCCACGGACAACGCCGAAGGAGCAAGCCGCCCCCGGAATCTCTCAGGCCAAAGGACCGGTTGCATGTTTTCACAACTCTGAAGAGCCGCCGGCGATCCAATGCCGGCGCACCGAAGGAGCAAACAGGCTGCCCTGCCTGTGAAACTCTCAGGTCCA
The DNA here is from genome assembly GCA_021323265.1 of Pseudoduganella sp. Taxonomy (GTDB): domain Bacteria; phylum Pseudomonadota; class Gammaproteobacteria; order Burkholderiales; family Burkholderiaceae_D; genus Rugamonas. The sequence goes on from JAJTCO010000041.1 coordinate 27,259, forward strand.
GCACAGAGGGGGCAGTCCGCTCGATCCTTTCAATATCTGATCCACCTTCAGAGGAGTAGTCACATGCATACGCATCGACTCTGGCTGCGCATTGCCTGCGCAGCGTTGATGGCCGTCCCGTTCCTGGCAAAAGCAGACAACGGGGCAGCCATGCAGGCCGCCAAACGCGGCTTGACCCAATTCGCCGAGCACCAGCAAGCGATCCGTCCCGGCAGCTCGCCGCAGGACTTCCCGCTCGATATCACCGACGTGGGCGACCTGAAACAGGCCAGCATCAGCCACGGCTTCGAGATCTACACCGTCGACCCGAAGGAGCTGCTGGCGCGCGGCGACCTGTCCGCGCTGGCCAAGCCTACCGGCGAGTGGCGCTTCGTGGTCTCCCTGCGCGGCAAGCCCATTGGCCTGGCCACCGTGCAGAAGGTCAACGGCCGCTATGAAACCGTGGCCTATGGCGGCGCGGTGCTGGCCAAGGACGTCGATGCCGCCATGGGCGCGCATGGCAACAACGCCCGCTCGAACATGCGCTTCATCCGCATCTACCAGGCGCGCGCCGACTTCCTCGAAGTCGACCGCGCCAAGTTCGCGCCGCTGCATTCGGCGCGCGAGTCGCTGCTGATGAAGAAGGCCGGCGACCAGCTGGTCGACGGCGCGGAATTGCTCGAACCGCTGCGCGCCGCAGTCAAAGCCAACATCGAAGCATTCCGCTAAGGAGGGTCCAACATGAACATCGCAAAAATCCTGGCCGGCGCCGCCCTGGTGCTCGCCCTGCCCTCCGCGTTCGCGCAGTGGCGCACCCTGGCCGTACCGCTCACGATCCAGGAACACAGTCAGTGGTGCTGGTCCGCTTCCAGCAAGGCCGTCCTCGCCGTGTACAACCGCACGCCGAGCCAGTGCCAGATCGTGAACTGGGCCTACGGCATCAACTACGCCTGCGGCAACAGCACCTTCGACTGGAACAGCTACGCCAACCGGCCGAACAACATGTACGGCACCTCCGGCAGCGTGCAGAACATCCTGGCCGCGTGGGGCGTGCCCAACACCGCGATCAACAACTATCTGTCCTGGAATTCGGTGGTCACCGAGATCAATGCGAACCGCCCGTTCGTCATCCGTTACGGCTGGACCAACGGCGGCGGCCACATCATGGTCGGGCGCGGCTACGAGACCTATAACGGCACCAACTACATCTACATCATGAACCCGTGGCCCGGCGAAGGCCAGACCTGGCGCACCTTCGCTTCGGCAGTCAGTGCCTGGGACCACCAGTGGACGCACACCCAGCGCATGAACATCAGCCCTTGATACGGGCCGGGCAAATGCCTCAGCGGCGGGCGGGGACCAGCTCGATGGTGTGCTCGGTCGCCGCATCCACCGCCTTGCGCGAGTACAGCAGCGGGAAGTAGTTGCCCAGGGCCCATTGCTGCGCCAGGTCGCGGTAGTGCGGACTGGCCGGGTCGCCCGACTGGCCCGGCGTGTTCATGGCGCGCGAGTTGTCCCATCCGCCAACGTCGATCACCACCCGGAAGGACGGACCGTTGATCTGCCAGAAGTTCGACGGATGGTAGCTCGACTGGTTCACCGTGTACGAGCTGCCACCGCGCGGCAGCGGGCCGACGTCAAGCCGCGCGCGCGTGGTGGCATCCACCGCCTGCGACATCGGATGCATGAAGTAGCTGAACTGCATCCTGCCCCAGGCCCAGCGCGCCGGGTCCTTGCCCTGCGTGCGCACCATTTCCGCCCACGCCGCAGCGAGGCTATCGTGCAGCAGGCGGTCGCGGCGCGCTTCGGCGTTCATGCCGAAGCGCTGCGCCGGCTGCTCCAGCGCCTCCAGCAGGACGGCCGTATCGGGCGCGCCCATCGCACGCGCACCAGCTGCGCCGAGCAGCATGGTCTTGAACGCTTCGCCCAGGTGACGCGACCACCACAGTTCGAACAGGGCCGCGGCGGCTGAATCTGGCCGCACTTCCGCGTTCCACGTCCCCAGCAGGCGCAGGGCCGCCTGCGCGCCGGCATCGGTAGCCTTCAGGGGTTTGAGCACCGCGAGCACGCGCCGCGCAGGAATCGACACCTGGTCGTTCTGCAGGCGCTGCATGTCCTCCATGCCGACCTTGCCCGGCTTGCCCAGCACTTCAGCGATGCGCCGCGCACGCGCTTCGTGGGCCCATTCGAATCCGAGTTTGTACTGTTTGTACGGGAAACCGCCCGGCAGGTTCATTTCGTTCGCGCTGGCGAACCAGCCCTGCTTCGGGTTGAACTGCGCCGGCAGCTTGCGGCCATCGAGGAAGCCGCGCCATTCGTAGCGGCCATCGCCCGGCACCGGCAGCAAGCCGTCCCAGTTAGGGCGCAGCGGCGCCAAGCCGCCCGTCACCCAACCGATATTGCCCGCCGTGTCGGCGTACACCTGGTTTTCCGCCGGTGCTCCCCAGCGCGCCATCGCGGCGCGGAACTGCGCAACATTCTGCGCCCGCATGTAGTCGATGCTGCCGAAGTAAGGCGCCGTCCCCGGCTCCGACCACGCGCTGCGAACCGCCAGTGCGCGCCGCTTGCCCGGCTCCTCGAAGACCACCGGGCCATGGCGGGTAAAGCACAACTCCACCGGTGTAGAGCGTCCACCCGGCAAGGCCACGTTCTCCTGGACGATGCGGAAATCCTCCCACTTGCCCTGGTAGCGGTACTGGCGTGGATTGTCGGGATTGGTCTGGTAGACGTACAGGTCTTCCTGGTCGATGCTGAAGATCGTCAGTCCGAACGCAATGCGGCCATTGTGGCCGATCGAGATGCCCGGCAGGGCAGGCTCCCCTGCCCCGATCGCGTCGAGCCCAGGCGCATTCAGGTGCACGATGTAGCGTAAGGATGGCGCGGCGTAGGAACGGTGCGGATCGTTGGCCAGGATCGGACGCCCTGTCGCGCTGCGGGACGGCGCAATGACCCAGTTGTTGCTGCCTTCCATGCGCTGCGCATCGAGCGCCGCCACATCGGCCTTGCGCGCATTGCGTTGCAGGCGCGCCGGTGCGGTGGCCAGGTGGAACACGTCCAGCGCGTTATCGGGCAGGCATGGATCCAGCCCTTCCGGCACTTGCGTCACCCACGCCGGAGCCAGACGGGAACGCAACTGGTCGGCGTCCAGCCCTGCATTGCAGGTCACGTGCGCGCGCTCGAATTCCTGCAGCACGTTGCGCGTCAAGCCGTGGCTGCGAATGCGCACGACGTCTTCCGCCGCCCATTTCTCTGGTTTGTAGGAAAACTGGCGGAACTCGAACGGCAGCAACTCGGGCTTGCGTTCCAGCAGGTCGATATAGGCGTTAATGCCCGCCACAAAGCGCTCCGTGACTTCACGCGCATCGGCGCCATACGCCTTCCATTCCGCGGCCATGTCGCCGCGATAGAGGAAGAGCCGCGCTGCCCGATCCTGCTCCACGTAGGAAGGCCCGAACACCGCAGCCATCCGCCCCAGTCCGCGCCGGCGCCACAGGTCGATCTGCGCCAGCCGATCGCGCGCGGCATTGAAGCCCTGCACGAAGAACAGGTCATCCTGGCTCGCCGCATACAAGTGCGGCACGCCCCATTTGTCGACCTGGATGCGGGCTGGTTTGCCCAGGCCCGCCACTTCAACTGTTTCAGCTCCGGCACCGGCCGCCGCAGCGGCCAGTGCCAGGGATGTTGCTACTTCACGCAATACCTTCTGCAATCAATGTACTCCCGCAGTGGCCGGCACGCCGGCCGGCTTGTTCAGCAACATGGGCGGAAGGGTCCAGTAGGTTATCGCGCGCCACAGCCATTCCATCGGGCCGTAACGGAAGCGCGCCAGCCAGAAGTGGCTGAACGCGATCTGCAGCACGATCAGGCATGCCACATATGCCATCTGGTGCGCCCGGCTCGCGCCAAAGTTCCCGAAACCCCAACCGAAATAATATACCGCACCGATCACGGATTGGGTCAGGTAGTTGGTCAGCGCCATGCGGCCGAAAGGCGCCAGCACCTTGATCTTCGAGAAGACCGAGCCGCTATGGAGCATTACGATGACCAGGCCAACGTAACCGAGGCTGGCTGGCAGGTTACCCAGCATGAGCAGGCCACTCGCCAGCTGATAACCGTCCGCACCCTGCGCCCCCGGTACCGCATGCATCGCAATGGTGGAACCGATCAGGCCCATGCCGATGCCGACTGGCAGGCCGTACATGGCCAGCTTGCGGAACAGCGGCAAGTGCGCACGCGTGTTTTCCATGATGCCCGAACGGACGAACCAGGAACCGAGCAGGAACATGCCCACCAGGATGGTCGCGAAGCCGATTTCGCCCGGCGCATGCTCGGCAAAGCGCTCGGCGCGCAGCTCCAGGTGCTCAGCGTATGTACCGCTGCTGGCCACCTTGGTCTCCTTCTTCACAGCTTCCTCGCGCTCCTTCAGGCGCTTCGCACGCTCAGCGGCTTGCTTGGCCTTTTCCTTCGCCGCTTCAGCAGCCTTGCCGGTCGCCGGGGCGGCCGCAGCAGCTGGTGGCTGGACGGCTTCCTGCTTCACCGGCACCACGTATGCCAAGGCACCGACACCGGTCATCATGAAGAAAGAGAGCACATACATGCCGACACCAAGGCGCCATGGCCGCTCCGATTTCGGCTCGTGGAACTTGCACGTCAGGATGCCCAACAGCGTCAGGGCGACGCCGGCGACGGGCAAGCCCAGGCGCGGTTCGCGTGGCGCTTCAGGCAGGATCCAGACCACGACCGCACCGATCAGGGCAAGAACGCCAGCGACGAGGAACAGCAGTCCCACCGCCGGAATGTTCAGCTTCTTGACGCGTGTCTCGCCACGCAGCCACCAGGCAATTAGCGAGAAATACGCGAGCCCGCCTGCGATGCCGAAGAACGCACCAAGGTCCGGCACCGACTTTTCTGGCACGCCGGCCAGCACCGCGATCTTGGGTGCGAATCCAGCCAGCACGGCCAGGGCAATGCCCGCCGCAATGTACTTCGGACGGCCGTACATGGTGACCAGCAGGCAGAGCGCTGCGACCGAATAGCTGAACAGGATGTCGCCCGACCACAGGAAGATGCTGTGGCAAGCGCCAAACGCGGCCAGCGCAAGGATGCGCCGCAGGTATGGCCCGAGGAAGTTGCGGCCAGCCCGGTCGGCGCGCGTCAGCATGACGGCGAAGCCCATGCCGAACAGCAGAGAGAAGATGGTCCAGAATTTCCCGGTGACGAAGTACTGGGTGATATAGCTGATGATGAAATCGACCCCGGAGAGGCTGGGGTTGATGCCACGGCCAAGGTCCGCGATGGCGCGGTTGAAGTACTCGACATTCATCATGCAAATGCCGATCAACGCGAAACCGCGCACGACATCGAGCGCCTCGATGCGTTCGCCTCCCGCGGTGGGGGTGAATCCAGGTGTGCTAAGTCTGTCCATTATCGTTATCCTTTTTGACTCGCAGTTGCGATCAACAGATCGTACTAAGCTTAGCAAATGGATAAGAGGACCGTGCGACGAAATGCAGGATTTAGGGTGCGAAACGGCGAAAACCCGGAAAAGCGGTGGTGGAGTGGGTCTGCCCCTATGGGTCAGACCCTGGTTTACCGGTTACCGGG
>JAJTCO010000148.1 GCA_021323265.1 Pseudoduganella sp.
TGCGACTTGGGACGATACGTAGTTGAACAAGGACTGCAACTGGGTGCCCGCGGCGCTGACGCTGATCAGGATGACCACGGCGATCAGGCCGGCCAGCAATGCGTATTCAATCGTGGAAACAGCGAATTCGTTGCGGATGAAACGTTCGATGGCTGTCTTCACGATCATCCTCCCGATCAGGAAAAAAAAGCCCGGGGAAGCGGGGGTTGCAACCCCGGGCACAGGCACGTATGGCTTTAGCCGTTGGCGGTCTTCAGCGAGCTGCCGATCTTGTCGAAGGTTTTGTCCAGCTCGGTACCGATCAGCTTGACGGCGGCGATGATCACAACGGCAATCAGGGCGGCGATCAGGCCATACTCGATAGCGGTGACGCCTTGTTCGTCGCGGATGAAGTTTTTGATGGTTTTCATGATGGTTCCCTTTCAGTACGTGTTTAAGATTTGCACCAAAGTGATTGCAGCTTCACGGAACAAGCCCGCTTCATCTGCCTTTTCCAAGCGCCAGAAGCACAATGATGCCGACGACAACTGTCAGTGAGGCTACAAGTACGAATTCGTAAAACGTGCTGCCGTGCTCATCGACGATAAAACTAACGACTGCGGGCGGTAACAATGGATCACGCATTCTGTACTCCGGACATGGTTGTGTTGGCCTTGCCTGGTTCTAGTCTCAGCCGACATGTCTGCCGTGCTGATGAGTTCACTTTAGGCTTCAGCGTTTTGACTTCCATCAAACATCTGTCCTTTTGTGGCCGGGACAGAAGTCCCTGCCGGTAGTGGGCAAGGGGCGAAGAAGACGCTACAGGTCGGCCTGGTCGAGCCTGTGCTTGGTGGCGAAGACGTACAGGTCGAGGCGGTTGGACACCCCGAGCTTGTGGTAGATGGTGGTCAAATGGTTGCGCAAAGTGTGCTCGGAAATGAACAACTGTTGCGCCAATGCCTTATTCACGGCACCGCCGCCGGTAGCGATCAGGCTGCAGATGCGCCGTTCCTTGGCGGTGAGCTGGGCAATCTTCTCCATGTCCGGGTCCTGCCGCCGCGTCGTCTGGGGGTTGCGCATGGCATCGAACACCCGGCTCAGCATAACGCCGTCCAGCCACAGCTCGCCCTCATGGACTTTTTCGATGGCCTTCAGCACGGTCTCGGCCGGCTCGTCCTTGCTGACCACGCCGCGCGCGCCCAGCATGACGGCCTTGTCCAGCAATTCGCGGTCGCGCGTGCCCGACAGGACGAGGACGCGCGCGTTGCCGTTGCCGGCGAGCAGGCGCGGCATGATCTCGAGCGAACTGGTGCCGCCCAGGTCCAGGTCGAGCAGGATGACGTCGGGGATGACTTCTGCGGCGATGACCAGGGCGCTATCGCAGTCGCGCGCCGTGCCCACCACGACCATGTGCGTGGCTTCGCTCTCGATCAACTTGCCCAGTCCCCACAGCAGGGTCTTGTGGTCGTCGACCAGCATGATGCGGATGCGCTTGTCGGGCTGACTCATGTTTTCCCTCACACCGGAATCACGATCTGAACTGCAGTGTTGTTCTGGCGGCCGCGCTGGACGCGCGCCACGCCGCCCAGGGCGGCAGCGCGCTCGGCGATCGAGCTAGGCGTAAAGTCTAGCACCGGCTGGCCGGAACATTCATTTTCTATCCGTACCGTGAGCTGTCCCGCAACACAGGCTAGCTCGATGAAGCCATTGCGCGCTGTCGTATGTTTGCAAATATTGCTCATCCCTTCATTCACGATCTGGAACACTTCGGCGGCCAGGCGGTCGCTCATGTGCAGCTCGCCCTTGGTTTCCACGTTGATGTGCACGTCGTAGAACTGGCGCACTTGCGTCGCCTGCCGGCGCAGCGCGATCAGCAGTTCCGGCTCCTTCATCTCCAGCCCGCCGCGCAGGCTCTTGGCGTAATTGCGCAGGTCGCGCACCACTTGCGATGTCATATCGAGCAGGTTGTCCAGGTCCGGTACCAGCGGGTTGCCGGGGTCGGCCTTCAGGCGGATACCCGATACGCCATGGCGCAGGCCGATGTAGGGCTGGATGGTGGTGTCGTGCAAGTCGCGGGCGATGCGCTCACGCTCGCGCAGCACCGCTTCCGAGGCCATGCGATCGAGCAGTTCGATATTTTCGATGACCGGGAAGGCTTGCGCCGCAATCTGCAATAAGAAAAGCGCATCGGACTTGCTGAACTGGTGGCGTTGCGCCACTACGATCAAACGGCCCGAACCGCGCCGCAGTGGCAGCGGGACCGCGATCAGGGAGCGCGCGTCCAGCAGTTCGGCCAGCGTTTCGCCCGCCTCCGGCGCTTCGGCCACCCAGCGCTGGGTCTCGCGGTCATAGCTTTTTAGGTGCAGTTCGCGGCGCAGCCAGCGTCGCCGCGGCTGGCGCAGCAGCAGGATCGCCTCTTGCCCGCACACGAGCAGGGGCGATGCCGCATCCGGAGCCAGGTTGCTGGCATGGATCGGGCGGCCCGCATTGGCCGAGCTGGCCGAGCGCAGGGTCCAGCTGGCCGAACTGTTGTCGTGCATGAGCAGGATGCAGCTGTGGGCTTGGTAAAACTGGCGCGTCTGCTCCAGTACCGAGCCAATCGTGCGGTCCACGCCGAAGCGCGGATTGGACATCTGGCTCACCGCGTGAAGCAGGCCCATGCGCTGGCGCTGGGTCATGGCCATGCCGCCCCAGTGCGCGATCATGTAGCCAAGTGCCAGCAGGAAGGTGGCACGCAGCATCAGCAGCGCCATTTCCGTTTCGCTTTGCGTGTAGAGGGAGGTGAGGGCGAAGGCCAGTGAGGCCACCATGGTGATGCGCGCGCCTTCCTCAAAGCCGTGGTTGAAGGCGGACGTCAGGATGGCGAAGAAGAACAGCAGGAAGTAAAAGCTGGAATCGCCGCCGGTGACATACACCATCAGGGTGAACCAGCCCACGTCCAGCCAATGCACCAGCTTGCTGCGCACCAAAATGGAGCGGTTGGCCAGCAAGAGCAGGGTCACGCTTTGCAGCAGGTAGGC
>JAJTCO010000113.1 GCA_021323265.1 Pseudoduganella sp.
ACGATGATCTTGCGGCCGGTCAGGCCGCAGTCGCCCTGCGGGCCGCCGATGACGAAGCGGCCGGTCGGGTTGACCAGGAACTTGGTGTCCTTGATCCATCCGGTCGGCAGCACCGGGCGGATGATCTCTTCGATGACCGCTTCTTCGATCTGCTTGTGGCTCATTTCAGGTGCGTGCTGGGTCGACAGCACGACCGTGTCCACCGCTACCGGGCGGCCGTCCACGTAGCGCAGGGTGACCTGCGACTTGGCGTCCGGGCGCAGCCATGGCAGGCGGCCGTCCTTGCGCAGCTGCGACTGGCGCTCGACCAGGCGGTGCGAATAGTAGATCGGCGCCGGCATCAGTTCCGGGGTTTCGTCGCAGGCGTAGCCGAACATCAGGCCCTGGTCGCCGGCGCCCTGGTCCAGGTCCAGGCCCGCGCCTTCGTCCACGCCCTGGGCGATGTCCGGCGATTGCTTGTCATATGCAACCAACACGGCGCAGCCCTTGTAGTCGATACCGTATTCGGTGTTGTCGTAGCCGATGCGCTTGATGGTATCGCGGGCTACTTGAATATAATCCACGTTGGCAAACGTGGTGATCTCACCTGCCAGCACCACCAGACCGGTGTTGCACAGGGTTTCCGCGGCGACGCGGGCGCGCGGGTCCTGGGTCAGAATGGCATCGAGAATCGCGTCGGAAATCTGGTCGGCGACCTTGTCCGGGTGGCCTTCGGAAACGGATTCAGAGGTGAAGAGGAAATCGTTGGACATCGCAAGCTCCTGACGTTGGTTCTTAAAAATATTGTCGCAAAACCAATGCAGCTTGCGACGCTTTAGCGACTTTTTTATCCCGCTTCGCAAGTTGTCTATTAACTCAGCGGCTACTGCTACGTGGTATTTTACGCTTCTTAAAAAATTTTTGTGCAGAGCAACGCATAAATTGCTCTTATAAACTTATACATGCTGTTAAGAATATTTCGCTTTTTCTCCATCTTTCCCTTGCCGGTTTTGCATGCGCTGGGCGTCGGCCTCGGCTGGCTGGTGTACCTGCTGTCCCCTTCCTACCGCCGCCGCATGCGCGCCAATATGACGCAAGCGGGCTTCTCCGCCCAGCTGCAGCAGGCGGTGGGCGAAGCCGGCAAGGCCATTGCCGAGCTGCCGTTCATCTGGTGCGCCGACCCGCAGCGGGTCACGGCGCGCGCCACGGTTGAAAACTGGGAGCTGGTCCAGCACTACCTGGATGCGGGGAAGGGGATCGTCTTCTTGACGCCACACCTTGGCTGTTTTGAAATCACCGCGCAGGAAATTGCGCACCGCACCGAGCTGATGGTCATGTACCGCCCGCCGCGCAAGGAAGCGATGAAGCCCCTGATCGAAGGGGCGCGCGCGCGCAAGAACCTGCTGCTGGCGCCGGCCAACATGAGCGGCGTGCGCATGCTGGCCAAGTTCCTGAAGAAGGGCCAGCCGATCGGCCTGCTGCCCGACCAGGTGCCGCAGGAAGGCGAAGGCGTGTGGGCCGACTTCTTCGGCCGCAGCGCCTACACCATGACCCTGCCGGCCAAGATGGCGCAGCTGGGCGACGCGGTGATCCTGATCGTCTACGCCGAACGGCTGCCGGGCGGGCGCGGCTACGTGGTGCGCTTCGTGCCGTTCGAGGCCTCGCTGGAGGGCGACACCGCCGCCCAGGCGCGCGCCATCAATAGCGAAATGGAAAAGTTGATCGCGCGTTGCCCGTCGCAGTACTACTGGAGCTACAACCGCTACAAGGTGCCGGCCGGCGTGGCGGCGCCGGACGCCGCGGCGCGGGAGGCGGCATGAAGTTCCTGCTTGGTTTGATGTGGCTGCTGCATTGGCTGCCGCTGCCTGTCCTTGGCCGTCTGGGCGAGGGCGTGGGCAGCCTGCTGTTCATGGTGATGGGCCCGCGCCGCGAGATCGCCCTGACCAACCTGCGCCTGACCATGCCGGAATTGAGCGAGGCGCAGCGGCGCGCGCTGGCGCGCCAGCATTTCCAGGCCTATTCGCGCAGCGTGCTGGAACGCTCGATCCTGTGGTGGGCGCCGGAAGCGCGCCTGCGCAAGCTGATCCAGGTGGAGACAAGCGCCGGCATGCCGGCCGGCCAGGTGCCGGTGGCGCAGCTGGCGGACAAGCCGACCATCCTGCTTTGCCCGCATTTCGTCTGCCTCGACGTGGGCGGCGCGGCCGTGGCGATGGAAATCTCCGCCTCCTCCATGTACGTGGCGCAAAAGAACCAGGCCTTCGACCAAGTGCTGCGCAAGGGGCGCGCCCGCTTCAAGCCGGTGCGCCTGTTCACGCGCCAGGACGGCATCAAGCCCATCATGCGGGCGCTGAAGGAAAAGTTGCCCTATTTCATGCTGCCGGACATGGATTTCGGCGCCAAGGACGCCGAATTCGTGCCCTTCTTCGGCGTGCCCGCCGCCACCCTGACCGCCACCGCGCGCATCGCGGCGGCTACCGGCGGCCAGGTGATGCCGGTGATTGCCACCTTCCTGCCCAATTACCAGGGCTACCGTGTGAAGTTTTATCCGGTGTGGGAGAATTACCCGGGAACCGACATGGTGGCGGCAACGCGCCGCATGAACGAATTTATTGAAGAACGCGTGAAGGAAGCGCCGGCCGAATACTTCTGGACCCACAAGCGCTTCAAGACCCGTCCGGACGGCGAACCGTCCTTCTACTCCAAGCAACGATGAAACTCAAATTCACCAAGATGCATGGCGCCGGCAATGACTTCGTGGTCATCGACGCCATCAACCAGAAAATCGACTTCACTCCGGCCCAGTGGAAGGCGCTGGCCGACCGCCGCTTCGGCGTGGGCGCCGACCAGATGCTGGTCGTGGAAAAGTCTTCGGTGCCGGGCTGCGACTTCCGCTACCGCATCTTCAACAACGACGGCGGCGAAGTCGAGCAGTGCGGCAACGGCGCGCGCGCCTTCGTCAAGTTCGTGTCGGAGAAGGGTCTGACCAGCGCGCGCCAGATCACGGTGGAAACCATGGCCGGCATCATCACGCCGCGCTTGGAAGACGATGGCAGCATCACGGTCGACATGGGCGCCCCGGTGCTCGATCCGGCCCAGGTGCCGTTCGACGCGGACGGCCTGAGCGGCCAGGCGGAAGGGCGCGAAACCTTGTGGCCGCTGGTGCTGGAACTGGGCGGCCAGCGCGAAACCGTGCAAGTGTCGGTGGTGTCGATGGGGAACCCGCATGCGGTGCAGGTGGTGGCCGACGCCGATGCCGCGCCGGTGGAATTGATGGGGCCGCTGATCGAGCACCACCTGCGCTTCCCCAAGCGGGTCAACGCCGGCTTCATGCAACTGGTCAACCGCCAGCACGTGAAGCTGCGCGTGTTCGAGCGCGGCGCGGGGGAAACCCTGGCTTGCGGCACCGGCGCCTGCGCGGCGGTGGTGGCGGGCATCCGCCGCGGCCTGCTCGATTCGCCGGTGCGGGTCGATGCGCGCGGCGGCCGGCTGTCGGTGGCCTGGGCCGGCGAAGGCCAGCCGGTCTACCTGACTGGCCCGGCCGTCACCGTGTTCGAAGGCGAAATGACGGTTTAAGCGGCCGCCATCAGGCCGGCGCCCAGCCAGCTCTTCAGGCGGTACAGGCGCTGGCGGTAGTTCCCTTCCATCTCCGTATCGACCTGCTCGAACAGGCGCACGATGCGGTCCAGCTTTTGCCGCTCGGCCGCGGTGCGCACCAGCACCAGGCGCCGCTTGCTGCGCCCGTAGCGGGCGCGGATGTCCACCACCAGGCAATGCCCCTGGTCGGCCGCCTTCACGTCCAGCAACAGCGCTTCGGCGCGCGTCAGGCGGAACATGGCCGCCAGCTCGATGCGCGCCGCCAGCAGCGGCTGGCTGCTGAGCAGCTCGCGCGTGAGCCTGGGCAGCAGGGACTCGGCCCAGCTGGCCGGCGGCGGCGGCGCAATGCGGTCCAGCGCCTGCTTGGCCTCGGCGCTGCCCTGTGCCGCCGCCTTCTGCAGCCAGTACACGGCGCGCACATCGTTGTCCTGCCCCCCGCGCCGGGCGCGCCAGGCGTGGATGCCGCATTCGAGCTGCGCCCCGCTGTGCCCCATGTCGGCGGCGCGCTCCAGGCAGGCGTGCGCTTCGCTCGCGCTGCGCTGTGAAAATTCCGGCCGGATATAGATGCGCGACATGGCGAACCAGGCGTCGGCCAGGCCCTGCTCGCCGGCCTGCGCCAGCCAGCGCAGGGCGCGCTTGAAGTTCACCGTGCCGTTGCCCGGCTCGACCCGGTCGCCGTCGCTGTTCATGCGCGCCAGGTGCAAGCCCAGCGCCAGCTGGGCCTCGCGGTCGCCGGCCTGGGCCGCCAGCGTGCGCTGGCGCAGCAGTTCGGCCGGGTCGGCGCTGTCGCCCGGCTGGGCAGCGGCCACGGCGGCAGGCGGCGCTGCGGCGGCAGGCGGCGCGGCCGCCGGCACCGCGGCCGGCGCCGCCACGGGGACGCGCACGGGTTCCGCGCGGCGCAGCTGCGCCAGCACGTGCGCCGCCCCGGGCACGCCGGCTTGCGCGGCCCGCACGAACCAGGGCAAGGCTTGCGCGCGCGCCGCCTGCGCCACCGCGAACGGTATGTGGGCGCCGATCAATTGCCAGGCCTCGTCCGTGCCCTGGTGGGCGGCGCGGCACAGCCAATGCAAGGCGGTCGGCACGTTCTGCGGCAGGCTGGCCCCGCCAAAAAGGTAGAGCTTGCCCAGCGCCAGCTGGGCGGCGGCGTCTCCTGACCGCGCTCCCCTGATAATCACCAGCTCTTCTCGATTTGCCATCGATCCATCCGGTTTCCAAGGAATAAGCTGCCTGTCCAGTTTAGCTGCAGCGCACAAAACGCGCGCGGCGCTTCCAGACTTTTTGATGTAGGACAAATGTGACAGCCTTTGCTTGCGGCTTCCTTACACGTCTTGCACGATCTGAACAGGCTGGCAAGCGTTTCAAAAATACAACAGCGCGCCCCAATTTGGACGGTTTTGACACGTTTCAGTGCAGATAGTTGACCAAGTCACCGGAACAGGGCGCTTTCTCCCCTTATCGTAGAAACATCCCGCTACCTGCTTACATTGAGAAAAAGGAAGAACACATGAAGAAATCGTTACTGGCCCTGGCCTTGATGGGCGCCTTCAGCAGTGCCGCCTTTGCACAGTCCTCCGTTGTCATCTACGGCACGCTCGATGCCGGCATCAACAAAACCACCAATACCGCCAACAGCGCCGTGCTGGAAGGTGCGCGCGACAATAACAAGCTGGGCTTCCGCGGCGTGGAAGACCTGGGCAATGGCCTGAAGGCCCTGTTCCACCTGGAAATCCGCTTCGAACCCGACACCGGCAATATCGAGCGCGTCACGCGCCCCCTGTTCCAGGGCCAGAGCCGGGTCGGCCTGCAAGGCGGCTTCGGTACTGTCCGCCTGGGCCGCGCCCTGACCGCGCTGCAGGAAACCAGCACCCAGTTCGAACCCTGGTCCGGCATGCCGAACGTGGCCGGCTTCCAGACCGACCTGATGGTGGCCGGCTACCGCTCCGCCGTCACGGGCAGCGGCTCCGACCCGCTCGGCACGGCCGGCAATTCCGGTAACCGCTTCGGCAATGCGCTGTGGTACAACACGCCCGTGATCAACGGCTTCCAGCTGAACGTCAACGTCGGCAGCAAGGAAAACACCGGCCTGGCCACTGCCATCGTCGGCCGCGGCACGGTGGCCGCGCCGCAATACCCGGCCGGCTCCCTGGCGCAGGCGTACCCGTACTCGGTCAGCGCCACCTACATGGCGCCGGGCACCACGCCCAAGTACGCCGTGTATGCCGGTACCGAGCGCAATGCCACCGAAGTGAAGTGGCACTCGATCGGCGCCTACTACCGCCCGATGCCGGCGCTCAAGCTGATGGGCAGCTACGGCAAGCAGGACCTGAGCCATATCCGCGCCATCAACGATTCCATGAAGGCATGGGTGCTCGGTGCCAACTACACCGTCGGCGTGGGCCTGGTGCGCTTCGGCTATGGCCAGCGCGACACCGACGGCGAAGTGAAGACCAAGGAACTGTCGGTGGGCTACGAGCACAACATCTCGCCGCGCACCTATATTTACCTGGACCTGTCGCAGAAGAAGGTGCCGGTCGCCGCCACCCCGCTCAGCGCCGACATGAACCAGAACCACTACGCCCTGGGCATCCACCACAACTTCTGATGCCTGCCGCACTGGGACGGGCCGGCGGCCCGCCCCAGCGCACCTCCCATCGGTTAAAATGTCCACGCCTGCAACATTCGATGTGACAACAATGACCGACACCCTGGATTCCGTAACCGTCGCGCAGTACCTGGCCGACCATCCGCACTTCTTCGAAGAACACGCCAACTTGCTGGGCGACGTCAGGCTGTCCAGTCCGCTGACCGGCCGCGCCGTGTCGCTGCAGGAACGCCAGATGGAAGTCATGCGCGACAAGTACAAGGCACTGGAACTGCGCCTGTCGGAGCTGACCCGCCACGCCCAGGAAAACGCGGCCATCGCCAACCGTTTCCACAGCTGGAACCAGGCCCTGCTGCAAGTGCGCAGCGCTGTCGACGTGCCACACGCCGTGGTGCAGGGCTTGATCGACAGCTTCCACGTGCCGGGCGCCACGCTGCGCCTGTTCCAGGTGGCGCCGGAGTTTGACGGCGCATGGTTCGCCAGCGGCGTCTCGGAAGACGCGCGCCTGTTTGCCAGCAGCCTGCAGGCGCCCTACTGCGGCAGCAACAACGATTTCGAAGCCGTGCGCTGGCTCGACGATGCCGAGCACGTCAAGTCGGCCGTGATCCTGCCGCTGCGCAAGCCGGGCAGCAAGGGGCCGGCCTTCGGCCTCCTGATCATGGGCTCGCCCGACCCTGAACGTTTCACCTCGCTGATGGCCACCGACTTCCTGGTGCACATCGGCGAAACCGCCAGCGTCGCGCTGGCGCCGCTGCTGGCCTGAGCGCCATGGGCGCCGGCACGCACGCCCTGGCCGACGCCTACCTGGCCCACCTGGCCACCCAGCGCAAGCTGTCCGCGCACACGGTCGCCGCCTACGGGCGCGACCTGCGCGAGCTGGCCGCCCTGGCCGACGGCAAGGCCTGGGACACCCTCACCCATTTCGACATCCGCCGCTATGCGGCCCAGTTGCACGGCCGCGGCCAGGATGCGCGCAGCATCGCGCGCAAGCTGTCCGGCTGGCGCGGCTTCTTCGCCTGGCTGGGCCAGCAGGGCGGCCTGGCCGCCAACCCGGTGGAAGGCGTGCGCGCGCCCAAGCGCGCCAAGACCCTGCCCAAGGCCCTGTCCGTGGACGACGCCGTGCAACTGGTGGCGCCGGCCGGCCCTTCGGCTGGCGCGGACGCGCCGGCCCGCCTGTGCAACCGCGCCATGTTCGAACTGCTGTATTCGAGCGGCTTGCGGGTGGCCGAACTGGCCGGGCTGGACCTGGCCTACCGCCAGGCCGGCGCCGGCCAGGCTGCCTCGCTGGGCTGGCTGGAACTGGACAATGGGGAAGTGGTGGTCACCGGCAAGGGCGGCAAGATGCGCCGCGTGCCGGTCGGCAGCGCCGCGCTGGACGCCCTGCACGCCTGGCTGGCCGTGCGCCCGGCCGCAGCCGACGGCAGCGGCGCCCTCTTCCTCAACGAGCGCGCGCGGCGCATCACGCCGCGCGTGGTGCAGCTGCGCCTGAAGGCGCACGGCATCGCGGCCGGCACGCCGGTGGCCGTGCACCCGCACATGCTGCGCCACTCCTTCGCCTCGCACGTGCTGCAGTCGTCGGGCGACCTGCGCGCCGTGCAGGAGATGCTGGGCCACGCCAGCATCACCTCGACCCAGGTCTACACGGCGCTGGATTTCCAGCACCTGGCACTGGTCTATGACAAAGCTCATCCACGCGCTAAACTGAAATAGCCCAGGCTTGATCCAGCTCAAGTTTGCCCATTTGCCAGCATTTCCCGAATTCCGGCATAATCGACCGATTCCCAATGCAGCGAGTACCACCATGGCAATGATTCCTACCACTATCCTGACCGGCTTTCTTGGCGCCGGCAAAACCACGCTGCTGAACCGCATCCTGCGCGAAGAGCACGGCATGAAGCTGCACCGTGCGCGGCGACCTGATCGTCGGCTTGAGCGACCTGGCCAGGCGCCGCGCCGCCGGCGACATCCAGTTCGACCGCGTGGTGATCGAAACCACCGGCCTGGCCAATCCCGGCCCGGTGGCGCAGACCTTCTTCATCGACGATGAAGTGGGCGCCAACTACATGCTTGACGCCGTGGTCACCGTGGTGGACGCGCGCCACGCCATGCAGCAGCTGGACGAACACGAGGAAGCGCAGCGCCAGGTCGGCTTCGCCGACAAGATCCTGCTCTCCAAGACCGACCTGGTGGATGGCGCCGCCATCGACGCCCTGACCAGCCGCCTGAAGCGGATCAATCCGCGCGCACCGATCAGCCGCTCCGACTTCGGCAGCGCGCCGCTGAGCGAAGTGCTGGACCTGCGCGGCTTCAACCTGAATGAGAAGCTGGAAATCGATCCCGATTTCCTGGCCGAGGAAGAGCACGCGCATGCCCATGACGCCTGCGGCCACGACCACGCGCACGGCGAGCACTGCGACCACGCCCACCATCACGACCACCACCATCCGCACCACAGCGACGACATCGCGGCCTTCGTATTCAAGAGCGAACGCCCGTTCGACCCGGCCAAGCTGGACGAATTCCTGGGCGGTCTCGTTGATGTGTACGGCCCTCGCATGTTGCGTTACAAAGGCGTATTGTTGATGCAGGGCGCGGAACGCAAGGTGGTTTTCCAGGGCGTGCACCAGCTGATGGGAAGCGACCTGGGGGCAAAATGGGGCGAAAACGAGACACGGGCCAGCAAAATGGTGTTTATTGGTAAAAATCTGCCGAAAGACATCTTTATTACTGGTCTTGAACAATGTTTGGTATAAACTAAGGCGCTTTTTGAAGCAACACAGCGCTGCAATTTGAAAACTCTGTCGTATCGAAGGTAAGCGAAGTCATGACAA
>JAJTCO010000114.1 GCA_021323265.1 Pseudoduganella sp.
GATCAGGTTGTTCAGGTTGGTGACATAAGCCTGGTGATGCTTACCGTAGTGGAATTCCAGGGTTTCCTTGGAGATGTGCGGCTGCAGCGCGTCCATTGCATACGGCAGTGGTGGCAGGGTATGTTCCATGAATGTTTCCTTTTGAGTGAGACGAAAAGTTATTTTTGCCGAAACGGCCACTATTGTAATACGAACGCTAGGTAAGCGTTGGCTGCACGGAGGCCACGCCGATCTCGGCGCTGCCTTCGGCCAGGCGCAGGCCCAGCGCCTGGCCTGGGCGGATATGGCCCGGGTCGCGCAGGACGGCGCCGCCGGCATCGGTGACGATGGCGTAGCCGCGTTCCAGCGTGCGCTGGGGATTCAACAGTTCCAGTTGCGCCGACAACGCGGCCAGCGCATCGCGCCGCTGCAGCAGCTGGCCGCGCATGCTGGCGCCGGCGCGGTGCTGCAAGGCTTGCAGCGCGGCGCGCGCGGCCGACGGGTCGGGCTTGCGCGCGGCCAGGCGGCCGGCCAGCCGGTCCACGTTAAAGCGCGCTTGCCGCACCGGATTGCGCGTGGCGTGCAGCATGGCCGTGGCGAGGGCCCGCAACTGCAGGCGCTGCTGCGCGATGCGCGCGGTCGGGCTTTGCAGGCGGCGCTGCAGGCTGTCCAGGGTTTGCGTGGCGTCGCTCAGCGTGCGGCGCATGGCGCGGCGCAGGTCCGTGGCGTCGGCGCGCAGGGAAGCGAGCCAGTCGGCGCGCGGCGTGGCGGCCAGTTCGGCCGCGGCGGTCGGGGTGGCGGCGCGCACGTCGGCGGCAAAGTCGCAGATGGTGAAGTCGGTTTCATGGCCGACGCCGGACACCACCGGCATGGCGCAGTTGGCCACGGCGTAAGCGACCACTTCCTCGTTAAAGCTCCACAGGTCCTCCATGCTGCCGCCGCCGCGCACCACCAGCAGCACATCGCACTCGGCGCGGCGCGAAGCGGTCGCGATGGCCGCCGCGATCTGGGCGCCGGCCTGCTGGCCCTGCACCAGGGTCGGGTAGAGCAGCACCTGCACATGCGGCGCCCGGCGCCGCAGGGCGATCAGCACGTCGCGCAGGGCCGCCGCCTGGGGGCTGGTGACGATGCCGATGGTACGCGGGAACAAGGGCAGGGCGCGCTTGCGCTCGGGCGCGAACAGCCCGGCCGCCGCCAGGCGCTCCTTCAGGCGCTGGAACGCTTCGAACAGGGAGCCGACGCCCGCCCGGCGGATTGCCTCCACATTGATCTGGTAGTCGCCGCGCGGCCCGTACAGGGTGACCAGGGCGCGCACTTCCACCCGGTCGCCCTCGCGCGGCACGAAGCCCGCGTACTGGGCGCGGCCGCGGAACATGACTGCCCGCACTTGCGCCGCGTCATCCTTCAATGTGAAGTACCAATGGCCCGAACTTGCGCGCGTGAAATTAGAGATTTCCCCAGATATCCACTGCAAGGGGAAAGAGCGTTCAAGCAGGCGCGCAACGGCCTGGTTCAGGGCGCTGACGGAGATGACCTGGTTCGATTCGGGGCTATTGATCATGGAGCTGTCCACACTTTTTGAAAGCGGTCATGCTTATGTCATATATCACTTCATATCGCAAGCAGTTTTTGTAAGCGCCTGATTATTAAGGGTAAACAGCAATGCTACATTAGCGGGCATTTTATGAATTTCCTTATAGATCAAGGACTTTGCGCAAGCGGGGGAGTGTTACGCACAAAGATATCCACAGAAAGTGTGCGGAACTCGGCGGCCACAATCTTGCGTGATGAAAATGTTTGCATGGTAACTTTCATTTTAGAAATCAAGCACTTGGCACGCCAGTCTGGCCCTTGCTCACAATTTTATCCACAGAAGCTGTGGGAAAAAATGCTGCCTAAAAAATGTGCAATCGGTGATTATTCTTCCAGATCAACCACTTGCACCAGCTCCCGTGGCCTTGCACACAATATTGTCCACAGAATTTGTGCAGAAGGCCCAACAATGTCCACCTTGGGGTCAGACCCCCAGGTGGACATTTCCATGCGATATTTTTACGCATGGCAAGAAAATGCTTATGAATCAAGTACTTTAGTGCTCAAGCATAGGCTTGCGCACAATCTTATCAACAGATTATGTGCAGAAGTGCACACCGGGCAAAACGCCAAAAGATGCCGGTGCGCATTTTTTGTGCTTGAGAATAATTCGCTTACCGATCAAAGGCTTAGCATATAAAAGCCTGTCTTCCCCACAATATTGTCCACAGAATATGTGCAGAACCCCCATCCATCCGGCTTGATGAAAATTTTTGCATTAGAAAAAATCATAATGAAATCATGGGCTTAAATTGAAATAGTTGGATTGCCAACAATCTTGTCCACAGAAAATGTGAAGAATGCACACACTTGCCGGATAGGCTCCAACAGGCTACATTGCGCGTTTGGGATTTCTTTCACAGGAGTACGTCTTGCTCGCAATTTTCCAGGCCGCCGGCTGGCCCATCTGGCCTTTGCTGATCGCTTCTATCGTTGCCACCGCGCTGATCATCGAGCGCCTGATGTACCTCCGCCGTTCCCGCATCATCCCGAAAACCCTGCTGGACGAAGTCGTGCGCGTTTATCGCAGCGGCAACATCACCCCGGACATCATCGACAAGCTGGAAAAATCCTCGCAACTCGGCGTGGTGCTGTCGGCCGCGTTGCGCAATGTCAATGCGCCGCGCGACGTGATGAAGGAATCCATCGAGGAAGCCGGCAGCGGCGTGGCCCACCAGCTCGAGCGTTTCCTGACCACGCTGGGCACCATCGCCACCCTGGCGCCGCTGATGGGTCTGTTCGGCACCGTGGTCGGCATGATCGAGATCTTCGGTTCGCAGAACGCCGCCGGCGCCAATCCGGCGCAACTGGCGCACGGCATCTCCGTGGCCCTGTACAACACCGGCTTCGGCCTGGCGATCGCGATGCCGACCCTGGTGTTCTACCGCCATTTCCGCGCGCTGGTGGACTCCTTCGTCATCGAGATGGAGCAGCAGGCGGTCAAGTTCGTGGACGTCGTCCACAACAGCCGCAAATAAGCGAGGATCCGAGCTATGGCGATGAATTTCCGCCGCGGCCAGAAGCGCGAAGACCCGGAGATCAACCTGATCCCGTTCATCGACGTGCTGCTGGTGATCCTGATCTTCCTGATGATCACCACCACCTACAGCAAGTTCACCGAGCTGAAGATCACGCTGCCGACCGCCGACGCGGAAAAGGCGGTGGAACAGCCGAACGACCTGAACGTGACCGTCGACGCCAAGGGCAACTACACCGTCAACGGCGTGCCCGTGTCGTTCCGCGACGTGCCCGGCCTGGCCGAGAACATGAAGGCCGCCGCCAAGGGCGCCAACCCGATCGTGAAGATCAACGCCGACCAGTTCGCGATGCACCAGATGGTGATCAACGTGATGGAAGCGGCGCGCCTGGCCGGCTTTGAACGCGTGACCTTCGAGGCGCAGACGGCCCAGGCCAAGTAAATGGCTTCCTCCCTGGAGACGACTTTCTCGCGCGAGTGGTTGCGGCGCGGGCCGCTGGCGTGCGCGCTGTGGCCGGTGTCGCTGCTGTTTCGCGGCCTGGCCGCCGCGCGCCGCGCCGCCTTCGCCGCCGGCCGCATGCCGTCCGAGCGCCTGCCGGTGCCGGTGGTCGTGGTGGGCAATATCTTCATTGGCGGCACGGGCAAGACGCCGCTCACGATCTGGCTGGTGGAGGCGCTGCGCGCGGCAGGCTACACACCGGGCGTGGTGTCGCGCGGTTTCGGCGGCAAGGATGCCGCGCCGCGCGCGGTTGCCGCCACCTCCGCCCCGGCCGAGGTGGGCGACGAGCCGGTCCTGATCGCCGCCCGCACCGGCTGTCCCGTCTTCGTTGGACGCAAGCGCGCCGGCGCCGGCCGCGCCTTGCTCGCCGCCCATCCCGACGTGGACGTGATCGTCACGGACGACGGGTTGCAGCACTATGCGCTGGCCAGGGACGTGGAGATCGTGCTGTTCGACGGGCGCGGCGTGGGCAACGGCTGGACCTTGCCGGCCGGGCCGCTGCGCGAGCCGCCGTCGCGCCGGCGCGACTTCACCGTGGTCAACGCGCCCGCGCTGACGCCTGCGCTGGCCGCCGCCGTCGCCCCGCCGGGCACGGCGCCAGGCACCCCCTGGCAGATGCGCCTGGCCGGCGACGTCGCCGAACGGCTGGCCCAGCGCGCCGACCAGCTGGCGCTGGCCGACCTGGCGCGCCGCGCGGGGGAGGGCAGCGGCCTGCGTATCGCCGCCGCCGCCGGCATCGGCAACCCGGGCCGCTTTTTCGCCATGCTGCGCGGCGCCGGCCTGCAGCCGCTGGAAATTCCGCTGCCCGACCATCACGACTTCCTGGACCGTCCGTTCGCCGCGCTCGAGGCCGACATTATTCTGGTGACGGAGAAGGATGCAGTAAAATGCTGGCAAATTGAAGAATTACGCAACGATCCGAGAATCTGGGTCGTTCCAGTCAGCGCCCGCATCGACGCGGCGCTGGCCGATCAAATTGTGGAGAAAATACGTGGATGCACGCCTGCTTGATATCCTGGTCTGCCCTGTGTGCAAGGGCCCGCTGGAATACGACAAGAAAGCCCAGGAGATGATTTGCAAGGGCGACCGCCTCGCATACCCGATCCGCGACGGCATCCCGATCATGTGGGCCGACGAGGCGCGCACCCTGCCCGACACGACGGAGTAAGTGGTGTCGTTCATTGTCATCATCCCGGCCCGCCTGGCCTCTACCCGCCTGCCCAACAAGCCGCTGGCCGACCTGGGCGGCAAGCCGATGGTGGTGCGCGTGGCCGAGCGCGCAAAAGAAGCCGGCGCCGCCCGCATCATCGTCGCCACCGACCACGCCTCCATCCGCGCCGCCTGCGAACAGCACGGCGTGGAAGTGTGCATGACCCGCGCCGATCATCCTTCCGGCACCGACCGCATCGCCGAAGTGGCGCGCGCCATGGACCTGGCGCCGGACGCTGTGGTGGTCAACCTGCAGGGCGACGAGCCGCTGATCGACCCGCAACTGCTGCAGGCTGCCGCCGCGCGCATCGGCGCGGACGTGCCGATGTCCACCTGCGCCCATCCGCTGCACGACGCGGCGGACGCCTTCAACCCGAACGTGGTGAAGGTGGTGCTGGACAAGCAGGGCCGCGCCCTCTACTTCAGCCGTGCCACCATCCCGTGGCACCGCGATGCCTTCGCCAACGATACCTCGACCCTGCCGGCCGGCTACGTCCCGTTGCGCCATATCGGCCTGTACGCTTACCGCAACGATTTCCTGCAAGCCTATCCGGCGCTGGAAGTGTCGCCGCTGGAGGGCATCGAAGCGCTGGAACAGCTGCGCGTGCTGTGGCATGGCTACCCGATTGCCGTCCACGTCACCGCTTCCGCCCCCGCCGCCGGGGTGGATACGCCGGAAGACCTGGCGCGCGTGCAGGCTTTCTACAATAGTGGCGGATAAGCCAACTTTTGTGGTAAGTTTCTAGCAAGGTGGCTCAGGCATCATCAAAAAATTATTATTAAATCGTTTAGGAACATCATGCGTCTCATTCTATTAGGAGCTCCAGGAGCCGGTAAGGGCACCCAGGCCAACTTCATCAAGGAAAAGTACAACATTCCTCAGATCTCGACCGGCGACATGCTGCGCGCGGCGATCAAGGAAGGTACCGAAATGGGCCTGGCCGCCAAGAAGGTGATGGACGCTGGCCAGCTGGTTTCCGACGATATCATCATCGGCCTGGTGAAAGACCGCCTGAAAGCACCTGATTGCGCCAATGGTTACCTGTTCGACGGCTTCCCGCGCACCACCGCGCAAGCCGACGCCATGAAGGAAGCCGGCGTGAAGATCGACTACGTGCTGGAAATCGCCGTGCCGGACGACCAGATCGTGGAGCGCATGAGCGGCCGCCGCAGCCACCCGGCGTCGGGCCGCGTGTATCACATCAAATTCAATCCTCCGAAAGTCGAAGGCAAGGACGACGTCACCGGCGAAGACCTGGTGCAGCGCGACGACGACAAGGAAGAAACCGTCAAGAAACGCCTGGACGTTTACCATAACCAGACCGAAGTGCTGCTCGGCTACTACGGCGAGTGGGCCAAGTCGGGCGAGCCTGGTGCGCCGAAGTATCGCAAGATCGAAGGCGTCGGCCCGGTCGAGGAAATCCGCGAGCGCGCCTTCGCGGCCCTGTCCAGCTAATCACGCAAAGCGGGCCTTGGCCCGCTTTTTTTAACCCCGGCAAACCAGGGTCAGACCCCAGGGTCAGACCCTCGGGTCCGACCCGGCCTGCCGGGGTTGAAGGAACGGCCCCCTGGCCGTGACAGCATCAAAGTTTTGCAGTACGCAGTTCGGTTGTACCGAGTTCGTTTTGTGGCACTTGATTCTAATAACAGAAGGGGGCAAATCTATGGCAGCAAGTTTGTGGTTCGCGATTGCGTGCGGCGCACTAGCGGTAATTTATGGCCTGTGGGCGCGCAGCTGGATTCTTGGACAGGACGCGGGCAATGCCCGCATGCAGGAAATCGCGACAGCCATTCAGCAGGGGGCGGCAGCCTATCTGGCCCGCCAGTACCGCACCATCGCCATTGTGGGCGTGGTCCTGCTGATAGCCATCGGCGTGGCAATCGACATGAAGACTGCCATCGGCTTCCTGATCGGCGCCGTGCTGTCCGGCGCCTGCGGCTTTATCGGCATGAATGTTTCTGTGCGGGCCAATGTGCGCACCGCGCAAGCCGCTTCGGTGGGCATGAACGAAGCGCTCAACGTCGCCTTCAAGGGCGGCGCCATCACCGGCATGCTGGTGGTGGGCCTGGGCCTGCTGGGCGTTGCCGGCTTCTACTGGGTGCTGACCGCCATGGGCGCGTCCACCGCCCCCAATCCCGCGCATGACGTGCACGAAGTGATCAAGCCGCTGATCGGCCTGGCCTTCGGCGCATCCCTGATCTCGATCTTCGCCCGCCTTGGCGGCGGCATCTTCACCAAGGGCGCCGACGTCGGCGCCGACCTCGTGGGCAAGGTGGAAGCGGGCATCCCGGAGGACGACCCGCGCAACCCGGCCGTGATCGCCGACAACGTGGGCGACAACGTGGGCGACTGCGCGGGCATGGCGGCCGACCTGTTCGAAACCTACGTGGTGACGCTGATCGCCACCATGCTGCTGGGCGCCCTGATGATCACCAACGCGCCGGCGCAGGCGGCGATCTACCCGATGCTGCTGGGCGCCGTGTCCATCATCGGCTCCATCATCGGCTGCTCGATGGTCAAGGCCAAACCGGGCAAGAAGATCATGTCGGCGCTGTACACCGGCCTGTGGTGGGCCGCCGGCCTGTCGCTGATCGGCTTTGTCGTGGTGACCTGGATGGTCTGGCCTGACGACGAGATGCGCTACAAGATGATGGGCGCGACCGTCGTCGGCATCGTGCTGACCGGCCTGATGGTCTACATCACCGAGTTCTACACCGGCACTGAATTCAGCCCGGTGCGCCACATCGCCGAAGCGTCCACCACCGGCCACGGCACCAACATCATCGCCGGCCTGGGCGTGTCGATGAAGTCCACCGCCTGGCCCGTGCTGGCCGTGTGCGTGGCCATCCTGGTGTCCTTCAAGCTGGCCGGCCTGTACGGCATCGCGATCGCCGCCACTTCCATGCTGTCGATGGCGGGCATCATCGTGGCGCTGGACGCTTACGGTCCCATCACCGACAACGCCGGCGGCATCGCGGAAATGTCGGGCATGCCCGATTCCGTGCGCGCCATCACCGATCCGCTGGACGCGGTGGGCAACACCACCAAGGCCGTGACCAAGGGCTACGCGATCGGTTCGGCCGGCCTGGCCGCGCTGGTGCTGTTCGCCGACTACACGCACGCCCTCGAGTCGCGCGGCCTGCAGATGAGCTTTGACCTGTCCGACCCGATGGTGATCGTGGGCCTGTTCATCGGCGGCCTGATTCCTTACCTGTTCGGCGCCATGGCGATGGAAGCCGTGGGCCGCGCCGCCGGCGCCGTGGTGGTGGAAGTGCGCCGCCAGTTCCGCGACATCAAGGGCATCATG
>JAJTCO010000042.1 GCA_021323265.1 Pseudoduganella sp.
TAACCGGTATATATTCGCTATGAAATTCGCAAAAGAGATTCGTGTCGGCAACATCATCATGGTTGAAGACAAGCCATTCATCGTTCTGCGTTCCGACGTAAACGGCTCGTCCCGCACTGGCTTCACCTACAAGTGGAAGATGAAGAACCTGCTGACCGGCGCCCCGCTGGAAAACGTCTTCCGCGGCGACGACAAGTTCGACGTGGTGGTTCTGGACAAGAAGCCAGTGACCTACTCGTACTTCGCTGATCCACTGTTCGTTTTCATGGACGAAGAGTACAACCAGTTCGAAATCGAAGAAGAGAACATGGGCGAAGCGGTCAACTACCTGAAAGACGGTATGGAATGCGAAGCTGTCTTCTACGACGGCAAGGCAATCTCCGTGGAACTGCCGACCACCATCGCACGCCAGATCATTTACTCGGAGCCGGCAGTCAAGGGCAACACCTCCGGTAACGTGACCAAGGAAGCCAAGCTGGAAAACGCCATCGAAGGCCGCAACTTCTCGATCCAGGTGCCACTGTTCGTGTCGCAAGACGACGTAGTCGAGATCGACACCCGCACGCACGAGTTCAAAAAGGTCGTGCGCGGCTAATACCGGCAAGATCTGTTGCAAATTCGCAATAAAAAGCCCGCCTGCGCGGGCTTTTTTACTTTTAGACAGTATTATTTACTTGCAAACTGCTGGTATTCTTCTGGTTTCGTGCTTTTCTTTTCAAGAGGGCGTACCAGATGGATCGACGGGGTTTCGTGAAGTTGGGGCTGGCTGCCGGCGGTGCGGCCACATTGCCGCGTACGCAGGCTGCGGTGCCGTCCGTGCTCGACGCGGGCGTTCAGCAACAGCAGGAGCTGATGGCGGCCAACAAGCTGACCTCGCACGCGCTCACCTCGCAATACCTGGCGCGCATCAATACGATCGACAAGTCCGGTCCGCGCATCAATTCCATCATCGAGATCAACCCCGAAGCGCTGAAGATCGCGCGCGAAATGGATCGCGAGCGCCACCAGCGCAAGCTGCGCGGTCCGCTGCATGGCATCCCGGTGCTGCTGAAGGACAATATCGCCACGGCTGACCGCATGAGTACCACCGCCGGTTCGCTGGCGCTGGCCGGGGTGCGCGCGGCGCGCGACTCCCACGTCGCGGCAAAGCTGCGCGAAGCGGGCGCGGTAATCATCGGCAAGACCAACCTGAGCGAATGGGCCAATATGCGCTCCAACCACTCCGTGAGCGGATGGAGTGCGCGCGGCGGCCTGACCCGCAATCCTTATTCGCTGGACCGCAATTGCAGCGGCTCCAGTTCCGGCTCGGGTGCGGCCATCGCAGCCGGGCTGGCCACGCTGGCCGTCGGCACCGAGACGGACGGCTCCATCGTCTCGCCGGCGTCGATCTGCGGCCTGGTCGGCATCAAGCCCACGATCGGACTGGTGAGCCGCAGCGGCATCATCCCGATCGCACACTCGCAGGACACGGCCGGCCCGATGGCGCGCAGTGTGTCGGATGCGGCGCTGATGCTGGCGGCGATGGCGGGAGTCGATCCTAAGGATCCCGTCACGCAGGATGGCGCGGGCAAGGCCGGCGACTTTGCGGCCGCCTTGCAGCGCGATGCGCTGCAAGGCAAGCGGCTGGGCGTGGCGCGCAATTTCTTCGGCGGCAGCGATGGCGTGGACGCGGAAATCGAGAAGGCGCTGGAGGCACTCAAGGCGCAGGGTGCGATCCTGGTCGACGTGCAGGTGCCCAATACGGACAAGTACGGCGACAGTGAAACCGAAGTGCTGCTGCACGAATTCAAGGCCGACCTGGCGGCTTACCTGCGCGATTACGCGCCGGACGCCAAGGTGCGCAACATGGCCGACCTGATCGCCTTCAACAAGCAAAATGCGCAACTGGAGTTGCCGTACTTCGGCCAGGAATACCTGGAGCGTGCCCAGGCCAAGCCGGGCCTGGACAGCCAGGTCTACCAGGACGCGCTGGCCAACAACCACCGTTACTCGCGCGAGGAAGGGATCGACCTGGTGCTCAAGGCGCACGGGCTGGACGCCCTGGTGGCGCCGACCGACGGCACTGCGTGGTTGACCGACTTCATCAACGGCGACCACTACCCGAAAAGCTTCTCGTCGCCGGCGGCCGTGGCGGGCTATCCGCACGTCACCGTTCCTGCCGGCTACGTGCGCGGGCTGCCGGTCGGCCTGTCCTTCGTCGGTACCGCCTACAGCGAAGCGTCGCTGATCGGCATGGCCTATGCGTTCGAGCAGGCTACCCTGGTGCGCCGCGCGCCCCAGTTCCCGGCCAGCGTGTCGCCGCGCGTTTAGACTTCGATAAAGCGCATCTTGAAGTTGCGGCCCTTGAAGCTGCCGAAGTCGCCCGGCATGCTGCTGGCCGCCTTCAGGCGCGCGTAGGCGTCGTGCGCGAAGCGCCGGTCGAGCGCGACGTAGGTCTGGAATTCGGTCACCGAGATCTTGCCCACCTGTTCCTTGGTCAGGCCGCCATCGCCGCATAGTGCGCCCAGCACGTCGCCGGCGCGCAGCTTTTCCTTCTTGCCGCCGGAGATGCAAAGCGTCAGCATCGGCGCCGGTTCGCCGTGGGTGAATTCATCGGCCGCCAGTTCGGCGATGTCGTGCCATTCCACTGGCGCGCCCTGGTAGTCCTCGATCAGCTTGACCCATTTCTTTTCGTTCGGCGCGCACAGGGTCAGCGACAGGCCTTTCTCGCCGCCGCGGCCGGTGCGGCCAATGCGGTGGATGTGCACTTCCGTGTCGCGCGAAACGTCGGCGTTGATCACCGCTTCCAGATTGGCGATGTCCAGGCCGCGTGCTGCCACGTCGGTGGCGATCAGGATCGAGCAGCTGCGGTTGGAGAATAGTACCAGGATCTCGTCGCGCTCGCGCTGTTCCAGCTCGCCGTACAGGGCAAGGGCGGAGAAGCCTTCGGCGCGCAGTTCGTCGAGCAGTTCCTTGCAGTGCACTTTGGTGTTGCAGAAGATGATGGCGGAGGCCGGTTGGAAATGGCGCAGCAGCTGGCCCACGGCGCGGTCGCGCTCGTCGAAGCCGATTTCGTAGAAGCGCTGCTCGATCTTGCTGGCGCTGTGCTGCGCCTCGACCGTGATCTCGACCGGGTCGGCCAGGAAAGGCTCGGTGGCCTTGCGGATGTCGTCGGGGTAGGTGGCCGAGAACAGCAGGGTCTGGCGACGCTTCGGGCAGGCGCTGACGATGCCGGCGATTTCGTCGTAGAAGCCCATGTCGGTCATGCGGTCCGCTTCGTCCAGCACCAGGGTGCGCACGGTGGACAGGTCCAGCGTCTGGCGCGACAGGTGGTCGCGCACGCGGCCGGGCGTGCCGACCACGATGTGGGCGCCGAACTCCAGCGAGGCGATCTGCGGGCGCATGGGCGTGCCGCCGGTCAGGACCACCACCTTCACGTTCGGCACGCAGCGCGCCAGGCGGCGCAATTCGCCCGCCACCTGGTCGGCCAGTTCGCGGGTAGGGCAGAGCACCAGGCCCTGCACGGCGAACCAGGCGGTGTTCAGGCCGCACAGCATGCCGATGCCGAAGGCTGCGGTCTTGCCGCTGCCGGTCTTGGCTTGCGCGATCAGGTCGCGCCCCGCCACGATGGTGGGCAGGCTTTGCGCCTGGATCTCCGTCATTTCGCGATACCCCAGCGAGTCGAGGTTGGCGATGAAGGCGTCGGAAAGCGGCAGGGTAGCGAAGGAAGTCATAGTAGTAGGCAAATGTCCACGGTGGAGAGGCGGGATGGAATGTGGACATTATCGGCTGAAATGTCCACGCGGGGGCCTGACCCCAAGGTGGACATGTCAGTCGCGGCGCCAGATGGGCAGGCCGCTCAGGTCCAGGTTGGGGTCATTCTGCCAGATGGGCAGGCCGGAGGAGTCGGTCGGTCCGAGTTCGCCCAGCAGGTCGAGCTGTTCTTGCTTGCGTGCCGAGCGGCGGGTACGCGGCGGCGGCGGAAGCTTGGCTTCCGCTGCCATCGGCGCTGCCGGCTCGAAGCCGGGCAGGTCGATTGTCGCGTTGTCTTTTTTATCTCTCATGATCAGCCGCAGAAAACAAAAGCCCGGCTGAATCAGTCGGGCTTCCTTTTAAGTCGGCCGAATTGTAACACGGGCAACCAAGCCAGCGGAAGGTGGCAGGCTGTCAGCGTCCCGCAGGGAGCGGCAAGGCGCTGCGCTGGTAAGTTTCGCGCACTTCCGCGATGGGCTGGTGGGCGGCGGTGTACAGTACGGCGCTGTGTTCGAACAGGGCGTCGGGCACGGGCTGGCTGCCGGACCACAGCATGCGCGCGGCAAGCGTGCGGCGGTAGGGCGCCAGTGGCTGCACGGCCTTGCCGAAGGGGGTGTCGGTTTCGTCCAGCAGCCGGTTCATCTCGGCGCTCAGCCGCTCGGGGACGTACCAGTTGTCGGCTTCCGACATCAGGTGGGCGCCGCAGTACAGCTGCACGCGGCGGTATTTCAGCGGCGTGCCGGCGTCGACGCCGAGGCGGGCGCGCTGCTCGGCGCTGGCCGGCTTGTCGCTGCCGCGCTGCAGGCGCGCCTGGATGCGGGCCGGTGCGGCCAGGGCGTGGTCGGCGCACCATTTCTCCAATGCCAGGGTGGCGCTGGCGCTGGCCAGGATGTGGGCGTTGAGACTGTGCGCCAGTGCGTGGGCTGTTTCGGCGCGGACTGGCTGGTGCAGCAAGGGCAGGGCCAGGACTGCCAGCAGGATGGGTTTCATGGTCGGAAATGAAAAAAGCCGTTGCATGGCAACGGCTTTCTGGTATCTGGTTGCGGGGACAGGATTTGAACCTGTGACCTTCGGGTTATGAGCCCGACGAGCTGCCAGACTGCTCCACCCCGCGTCTGAGGCAAGCATTATAGAACGCCAGAGGGAAGTGACCTCGGCCGCGCGGGCGGCGTGCAGCGGATCGCTGGCGTCGCTGGCCTTGGGGTGCACGGGGCGGGCGTCCAGGCGGCCCAGCACTTTCAAGCCGCCGGCCGCAATCCATTCTTCCAGCTGGGCGCGCGTGCGCAAGCCCAGGTGCTCGGCCAGGTCGGACAGGATCAGCCAGCCTTCGCCGCCGGGGCTGAGGTGCGCCTTCAGGCCGGCCAGGAAACCGCGCAGCATGCGGCTGTCCGGGTCGTAGATGGCCGCTTCCACCGAGGAATTCGGGCGCGCCGGCACCCAGGGCGGGTTGCACACCACCAGCGCGGCCTGGCCGGGCGGGAACAGGTCGGCTTCCAGCAGTTCCACCTGGCTGTCCAGCAGCAGGCGCGCAATATTGTCGCGCGCGCAGCGCAGGGCGCGCTGGTCCATGTCGGTGGCGACCACGCGCCGCACGCCGCGCCTGGCCAGCACGGCCGACAGCACGCCGGTGCCGGCGCCGATGTCGAACGCCAGGTCGGTAGCGCCGCGCGGCAGGGGCGCGTCGGCCACCAGCTGCACGTATTCGCCGCGCACCGGCGAGAACACGCCGTAGTGCGGGTGGATGCGCTCGCCCAGCGCCGCCAGCGGCACGCCGGCCTTGCGCCATTCGTGGGCGCCGATCAGGCCTTGCAGCTCGCGCAGGGAAATGACGAAGGCGTCGGTGCCGCGGCCATAGGCTTCATTGCAGGCCAGGGTCACGTCCGGCGCACGGCGCAGCGGGATGCGGTAGCCGGGCTCGACGGGGATCAGCAGCATGGCCAGGGTGCGGGCGCGCTGCGACTGGGCCTGGCGGTGCAGGTGGAAGGCTTCGGTGGCGTTGGCCGCTTCCTTGCCGGCGCGCGCCTTGCTGCCCTTGCCGCCTTTTGCCTTCTTGTGGTCGGCGCGCCGCGCCAGTGCCTGCAGCAGCTGGCGGGCATTCTGGAAGTCGCCGCGCCAGAGCAAGGCCGTGCCTTCGCAAGCGAGGCGGTAAGCGTCATCCGCATTCATGGTGTCGTCGGCCACCTGCACGCGCTTGGGCGGCGGATTGCCGGCTTCGGAATGCCAGCGCGCGGAGCGCGGCTCGCCTTGTTCTATCCAGTGGATTTCTTGCATTGATGTCCCGGTTGTAAACGACGAAACCGCCTGAAAAGGCGGTTTCGTCAGGATGGATCATTATACGCGGCCTTATGCGGCTGGCGGTTCCTCCGGCGCCGGCGCGCCGGCCGTTGCCGGCGGGTCGATCGGTGCGGCGGCTTGCGCCGGCGGGTCGATATCGGCCACCGGAGGATCAATCTCGGTCAGCGGCGGGTCGATGTCGGTCTGTGGCGGGTCGATTTCCCCGCCCTTGGCCGCGTCGCGCGCTGCCTTGGCGGCGTGCGCCAGTTCGGCGGCCTGGCCTGGTTCGGACTGCAGGCGGCCATAGGCCTTGGCCTTGTCGCTGGCGTTCGGGGGCAGGTAGCCCTCGAGCGGGGTCTCGGCATCGACCATCTTCAGCAGGCGCATGGTCAGGTTGCCCGCTTCCTGTTCCTTGCCGTCCTCGCCCAGTTGCTTGATGGTGGCGCTGATGTTGCGGTCCATCAGGCGGAACAGGTCCGCCAGGCTGCCCGGGAAGTCGATGTCCGGGAATTCCACTTCCGGCAGCGGCATGGCGGGGTTCTGCTCGGCCAATGCCTGGCGGCGCGTCGGCA
The DNA here is from genome assembly GCA_021323265.1 of Pseudoduganella sp. Taxonomy (GTDB): domain Bacteria; phylum Pseudomonadota; class Gammaproteobacteria; order Burkholderiales; family Burkholderiaceae_D; genus Rugamonas. The sequence goes on from JAJTCO010000042.1 coordinate 6,579, forward strand.
CGCTGCTGGCAGCGGCGGCAGTCAGGCTCGATTCGTACTTGATCTCGACTTCAAAATCGAGCTTGCGGCCGTCGGCGGTGGTAATGGTGCCCTTGCCGATGAAGTGCGAGTTTTCGTTCAGGCTGAAGCCGAAAGCGTCGGTGATGTTGGCCGCGCCCTGGGTGCGCTGGGCGCCGACGGCGAAACTGGAGCTCGTTTCCAGCGCGACCGAATCGAAATCAATGGTGGCACCCTCGGCGTTGTCGCCAAGCAATTGCTGGGCAAAGCTGCCGATCAGGCTCTGGGCCATGTCGACGGTCTTGTTGCCCAGGCGCTCGACGCGCTGCTGCAGGTCGACCCCGCTGCTGGAGAGGGAGACCGGGGTGTCGGTATGCACGTCCTTGATCGCGTTGGCGCGCGAAGTCTTGCCGTCTGCCTGCTGCGTGGCAGGGGACAGCGTCGAGTTCTGGAGCTGGCGTGGGCCAATGGAATTCAGAGAGTTCATGATAGGAAACCTTTCGGGTGCTACCCCGGATACGGCAAATTTCCAGTTTACTTGAGGATTATCAATGGTGATGTGACCACAGACCGTTCGATGCCAGGTAAGACTTTACCGCGTCCGGCGCGCCGGTGGCGTGCAGTTTGACTTCGCCGCAGGCACACACACCGTAGTAGGGGGTGATGTGGGAGCAGGCGGAAGTTTTCTGGAGGGAAACTTTAACGGCTTTGGAACATTTGACGCATTTGAACGTCAGGGTGCGTGGGGCTTTCAGCAACATGGGCCAGGACTCCGGGCAAAAGATCGATTTTATCAGGCATAGACATCGATCGTGGGTTGCTGGTTGGAAAGGCCATACCCGCGCGCGACGTCTTGTTGCTTCGCTGACAGCTCGGCCTGGGCTTGCTGTTGCAGCTGGGCGGCGCGGGCCGCCACGCTGCGGTCCTGGCTGGACGGCTCGGCGGGCGCCAGCGCGGCGGCCTGCACCTGGCGCGCCTTTTCCAGCGTTTCCTCGGGCGTGCGGCCGGGCGAAGTGTCGATATTGACTTCGCCCCCGACCGCGTAGTTCACGCCGTTGGGACCGCGTTGGTAGGTGTAGTTGGCGCCGGAGACGGCCAGGCTGCCGGCGGCGGCCAGGTGGGCCTGTTCATGCTGGCGCACTGCCAGGTCGCGCGCCTTGAGCTGTTCGACCTTGGCCTGGTCTTCGGGGGAGAGTTCCTGCTGGGCAGGCGCGGCGCCGCGCGCCGGCGCTCCAGCCTGCGGCGCATAAGCAGTCGACGTTGAAATGGCACCCAGTCCCATTTACATATCATAACAAATTGACCGTCAACGGCCGGGCCCGGCATGCGTTGAAGGAGTGACCGTCATGCCGAAGGAGGTGAGCGATGGAACAGCCCAAGCAGCCTAGCAAGGAAGCGGTGCGCCACTGGATGCAGTTGCGCCGCGAGTTGCGCAGCCCCTTGCCCGACCCGCAGCAGATCCGCCGCGAGCTCGGTTGGGAGATGGTGCGCGCGCAACAGGACCAGCGCAGCTGGCGCCTAGCCGACTGAGACTGCGCTGCGGCCGTTGGCTGCGGGCTGCACCAGAATCCTGGTGGCGATCCGCTCGGTCATTTCCTGGACGTGGGAGATGACGCCGACCTTTCTTCCCATGGCTTGCAAGCCGTCCAGCGCGTCCATCGCCACGCGCAGGGTTTCCGCATCGAGGCTGCCAAAGCCTTCGTCAATGAACAGCGACTCCACCCGCACCCGGTTGGAGGACAGCGACGCCAGGCCCAGCGCCATGGCCAGCGACACCAGGAACGATTCACCGCCCGACAGCGAATGCACGGAGCGCACTTCATCGCCCATGTGCAGGTCGCGCACCAGCAAACCTAGCGATGGCTGGGCGGGGTGGTCGATGCGCTCGAGCTGGTAGCGCGGCGCCAGCTGTGCCAGGTGGGCGTTGGCATAGCCGAGCAGCACGTCCAGGGTGAACTGCTGCGCATAGTTGCGGAACTTCTTGCCGTCGGCGGACCCGATCAATTCGCTCAACTGCGCCCAGCGCCGCTCGCTTTCCTGCTGGCGCGCGATGTCGGCCAGCAGGGACGCGGCGGCCTTGCGCCGGGCGTCGTCCTGCGCCAGTTGCAGCGCGCAGGCGGCGGCCTGGTCGTGCGCCAGCTTGTGCTCCTGCACCGCGGCCTGCAGCGCCTGCTCCAGGTCGGCGGCCGTGCGCGCATCGCCGGGCGCTGCGCTGGCCAGGTGCTGCGCGTGCTGGGCGGCGCGCTCGGCATGGACGGCATGGGCCGAGGCCAGCGCCTGCCCGATGGCGTGCAGGGCGTTGCGTTCGTCGCGGATCGCCTGCGGCGAATGGGCCAGCAGGGCGCGCAAGGCGTCCAGCGTGCCGACCCCGTGCACCTGGCCTTCTGCGAGCCAGGCCTGCAGGCGCGCGCGCGCGCCTTCGGTGGCGGCGTCCAGCGCGGCAAGGCGCTGGCGCCCCTGGAGCAGGGCTTCCTCGGCGCGGGCGCGCTGCTGGGCGCCTTGCAGGGCGGACTCCTGACGTGCCTGCAGCGCGCTGCGGGCTTGCGCGATGGCGTCGCGCAGGTCCGCTTCCACCTCGCGCACCGGACGCCCTTGCCACAGGGCCTGGCGTTCGGCCGTCGCGGCGGCCAGGGCGGCTTGCGCGGCGTTTGCGGCGGCTAAGGTGGCGTGGGCGTCGGCGGCGCTGCGCTCGCGCGCGGCGTGCAGGGCTTGCCGCTCGACGGCCATGGAGGCCAGGGCGGCGGCGCGTTCGTCGCTGGCCTGGCGCTGTGCCAGCCATTGCCTGCTTTCGCGTCCCCGCAGTTCGTGGAAGCGCGCCGGGCTCTCCTTCCATTCGTCCTGCCAGCCGGCACGTTCCTGCGGGACGTCGAGCTGGTCGAGCAGGGTGGCGATCTGCAGGGCGGTGTCGATGCGCTGTTCTTCCAGGGCCGTGTGCTGGGTTTCCGATTGCGCCAGGGCCGTTTGCGCGGCGGCCAGCGCCGCCTGCTGGCGCTGCAGTTCTGCGGCAGCCTGTTCGCAGGCGGTGTGCGCGACTTCGCGGGCGCGCATGGCGCGGCGGTAGTCTAGCTCGTGGGCTTCCAGCGCGCGCAGGGCTGTCTGCAGCGCCTCGCCCTGGGCCGCCAGCCATGCCGCCACCGCGTCGTGGGCCGGGACGGCGGCACCCAGTGCGCCGCTGGCGACCTGCCAGCGGGATTCGGCCGCGGCGCGGGCCTGGGCGCTGCCGTGCTGCTCGGCGACCAGGCCGGTGAGCTGCTCGACGCACGCCTGCAGGCGGGCCTGCTGCTCGGCTTCATACTTGATGTTGCGCTGCAGCTTGTCGCGGCAGTCGTGCACTTCGGCCTGCAGTTGCGCCAGCATGGCGCGCAGCGCGCCATCCTCGTGGCGGTAGGGGTGCTCCAGCGCGCCGCACACGGGGCAGGGGGCGTCGTCCTGCAGCGCGGCGCGCAGCTTTTCCACGCTTTCGCCGGTGGCCGCTTCGGCCAGCTTGAGCGAGCGCTCGGCCTGGGTGGAGGCGGCCACCAGCGCCAGGTTGGCCTGGCGCGCGGCGCCCACTTCGCGTTCTGCGCTGTCGCGCGCGGCCTGCAGCGCGGCGCTGCGCACTGCGCGTTCCTGATCGCGCCGGTCCAGCTGCGCCAGTTCCTGCCACGCCGATGCGGCGTCGGCCAGCGCGCCACGGCGCTGGTCGAGCTGCTGGCGCTGGGCGGCCATGCTGTCGGCGTCGATGCCGGCCAGTGCGGCGGCCGCCTGCGTGCGCTGGCTTTCCGCCTGGCGCAGGCGTTCGCTCGCGCCATCGAGCGCGCTGCGCGCATGCGCCACGTCCTGGCGCTGGCGCGCGGCGGCTTCCTGCACGGCAGCCAGCGCCTGCGATTGCTGGGTGGCGCGCGCGGCCTGCTGGCCGGCCTGGGCGAACAGCACGTCCCAGCGCGCCCAGTCGCGCGCCAGGGCCGCCCAGGAGGCATGCGCCGCCAGCCACTGCAATGCGCTTTCGTGCTCGGCGGCCAGCGCCTGCCACTGCGCCTCGCGCTCGCGCAGGCGGGCCAGGGCGGAGTTGTCGGCCTGGGTGGCGGCATCGCGTGCGGCGGCGGCCTGGGCATGGTTTGCCTGTAGTGTCTCCAGGCGGGCGTCGAGCGCCTTGGCCTGGTCCAGCTGCGGCGCCGCGGCCTGCTGCGCGCCGTCGGCGGCGGCCAGCGCGGCGGCGGCGTGTTCGGCGTCGGCGCTCAGCACTTGCAGCGCCAGGCGCGTGCGCTCGGCTTCCTGCTCGGTGAGCGCGATGGCGGCCAGCGCCGCCGTGCGTTCGGCGGCCAGGCGCACCACTTCATCGTCCAGGGCGCGGGCCGGCTGCACCGCCTCCAGTTGCGCCAGGGTGGCGCGGCGCGGGGCGGCGGCATCGGCTTCAGCCTGGCGCTGCAGGCAGTGCGCGTGCGCCTGCCCGACGGCGAGGGCCAGGCGTTCGGCCTGCTGGTGCCAGCGCAGGTCCGCTTCCAGTGCCGCGACGCGCTGGCCGGCGGCTGCCAGGGCGGCGTCCGCGGCCTCGGCCTGCGCCGCCAGCTCGGCGCGCGCTTCCGGCGCCAGCGGTTGCAGGCTGGCCAGGCCGGCCGTCAGCGTCTTCAGCGCCAGTTCCTCGGCGCGCCAGCGTTCGAAGGCGCGCCGGGAAATGTCGCTATAGATGCCGCTGCCGGTCAGCGTTTCCAGCAGGGTACCGCGCTCGTCGTCCGGCGCCTTGAGGAAGGCGGAGAACTCGTTCTGCGCCAGCAGCACGGCGCGCGTGAACTGCTCGAAGCTGAGGCCGATGCGCTGGGCAATCTCGGCCATCACTTCGGTCTTGGTGTGACCCAGCGGCTGCAGTCCGGGCAGCTTGTGCAGCGACATGGCGCTCGGCTGCAGGGCGCCGGCAGCCTTGCTGCGGGCGCGCCAGACCTTCCAGCGCGCGCGGTAGGCGGCGCCGTCGTTGCCGATGAAGTCCACTTCGGCCCAGCCTTCGGCCGCGCCCCGGCGCAGCAGGGTGCGCGGGTCCTGCGCGGAGACCGGGTCGCCCACGTCGGGCGTTTTGCCGATAGCCTTGTGCAGGCGCGGCGTGTCGTCGTACAGGGCCAGGCAGAGCGCGTCGAGCAAGGTGCTCTTGCCGGCGCCGGTGGGGCCGCTGATGGCGAACAGGCCGGCATCGGCCAGCGGCTGGGCGGTGAAGTCGACCGAAAACTCGTCGGCCAGCGAGGCCAGGTTCTTGCCGGCGATGCGCAGCACCTTCATGGCTGCACCAGTTCCGCAAAGGCGGCCAGTTGCTCGGGCGGCGCGGCGCTGCCGTAGCGCTGCAGGTAGAGCCGCTTGAAGATGTCGTCCGGCTGCAGCGACGCCAGCTGGTCCAGCGAAACGGCGGCGTCTTCGAACGAGGCGCGCGCCGCGCTGCTGGTCTCGATCTTGGCCAGCCGGACCGGCTTGCCGTGCAACGCCTGCTCGATGCTGGCGCGCAGGCCCGGTTCCGGGGCGCACAGCTGCACGCGCACTTCCAGCAGCGGCTGCCGCTCGAGCGGGGCGTCCGGCAGCTCGAGCGCGGCCAGGGCGGCTTGCACCTGTTCCAGCGGGGCCGGCTTTTCCGGGATGCGCAGCAGCTGCACGGCGCGCGGCACCGGCAGGGGCGTGATGTCGCGCACCTGCGCGCCGTCGAAGTCGATGCGCAGCACCTGGTGCGGGTAGCTGGTCTCGGCAAACGAGAGCGGGATCGGGCTGCCGCAGTAGCGGATATGCGCATGCGGGCCGACTTGCTGGGCAAGATGCAGGTGGCCCAGGGCGGCGTAGGCAATGGGCGGCGGAAAGATGCCGGTGGGGAGCATCTCGGTGCCGCCGATCACGATGCGGCGCTCCGAGTCGGCGGACATGGTGCCGTTGACCATGTGGCAATGGCCCATGGCGACGATGGCCTGGCCGGCGCCGGCGCGGGCAGCGGCCAGTTCGATGGCCTGGCGGTACAGTTCGGCGATGCCGGCCAGGTAGGGGTCGGGCTGGGGCTGCGCCGGGGCGTCGCCCTCGGTGCCTGGAACGGCCGGGCGCGGCACGTCGCCGTGGCGCAGGAAGGGGACGGCCAGCACCCAGGCGGCCACGGCGCCATCCTTGCCGGTCAGCGGCACCAGCATGCGCTCCATGGCAATGGCGCCGTCGGCGTCGCGGTGCGGGTAGCCGATCACCGTGGTGCCATGCACTTCCAACAGCGGGCCGGGGGCTTCCAGCCGGCCGGGCGAATCGTGGTTGCCTGCAATGACGACAATGTCGAGCTGCGGCGCGCGGGCGCGGGCCTGCTGCAGGAAGCTATACAGCTGGCGCTGCGACGCGGAGGATGGATTGGCGTTGTCGAACACGTCCCCCGCCACCAGCAAAGCGTCGGCCTGCTCGGACACGATGGTGTCGAGCAGCCAGTCCAGGAAGCACTGGTGCTCGTACTGGCGGTCAAAGTTATGCAGCGACTGGCCAAGGTGCCAATCGGAGGTGTGCAGCAGGCGCATGGAATGTAAGGCTGGGCGTGGGAAGCGCAAATATAGCGCAAACGGCAGGCGCTTGTCTTGATCCTGGTCAGGCCGCGTTCGTGGAACGCATGTCCGTATGCGGCATGCCGCTGCGGAAAGTGTTGCGGCCGGCCTGTTTGGCCTCGTACAGGAGCAGGTCGGCGCGCTTGAGCAGTTCGGCCGGGCCGAGCTCTTCGTCGCGGTAGAAGGTCAGGCCGATACTGGTCGAGACGTGGGCCAGCACGCCATCGAGCTCGAATGGCTGCTGCATGGCGTGCACGATCTTGGTCGCCGTCACGGCCGCGTCTTCCGGCTTGGAAATGCGCTCCATGATGATGGTGAACTCGTCGCCGCCCAGGCGCGCGACGGTATCGCTGGCGCGCACGGTATTGGACAGGCGCGCCGAGAAGGCGCGCAGCAGGGCGTCGCCCACCGCGTGGCCATAGGTATCGTTGACCGGCTTGAAGCGGTCGATGTCGAGGTACATGACGGCCATCAGGTTGCCGTTCTCGCGGCACAGCGCCATCGATTCGTTGAGCTTTTGCAGGAAGCCGGCACGGTTGGTCAGCCCGGTCAGCGCGTCGACCTGCGACAGGCGCAGCAGGCGCTGTTTTTCGCGCTTTTGCGCCGTCACGTCCTGCCGCATCACGTGGAAGCCGACCACGGTGATGCCGTCCTCGTCCAGCTGGGGGATGTACACCACGTCGAAGGTGCGCGGATATTCGCCGCTCTCGTCTTCCTCCTCGAACGTCAGCGTCTCGCCGGCCAGGGCGCGCGCGATGTACGGCCGCAGCACGCCATAGCGCTTCTCGCCCACGGTTTCGAGCACCGTGCGGCCGGTCACGTGCAGCCCGGTCTTGCTGAATTCGCGCTCGTAGGCGAGGTTGTGGAAACGGTAGACTTCCTCGAAGTCGATGTAGGCGATCATCGCCGGCAGCGTATCGGCAATGGTGCGCAGGCGCGCTTCGCTCTCGCGCAGCGCCATGACGGACTTGCGCACCAGCGTGATGTCGTCCAGCGTGCCGACATAGCCGCCGATGACGTTGTCGATCACGATCGGCGCCACCTTGATCGAGCTCCAGACGATCTTGCCGTCCGGGTGCACGCAGCGCAGGGTTTCCTGGAAGGCCTGCTGGGTCTTGGTCAGGTGGCGCAGCGAGGCGCGCAGCATGCCGCGGTCGTTCGGGTGCACCGCATCGAACCAGCCGTCGCCCAGCGCCGCGCTGCGCCCCATGCCGGTAATGGCTTCGAACGTGCGGTTGACGTAGGTGCAGCGGCCTTCCGCGTCGGCCCGCACCAGGCCAAGCGGGGAGGCGTCGTTGACGGCCTGGAGTTCGGCCTGGTTGCGCCGCACGGCCAGCTCCGAGCGCTTGCGCTCGGTGATGTTGCGGGCGGTGACGGCCACGCCGTCCTCGATGGCCACGATCTGGTGGCGCACCCACGACCCTTCGCCGAACACCGTCGACTCCAGTTCCTCTTCCAGCGGTTCGCCGGTGCGCATCACGCCCAGACATTTGTCGAAGAAGCCCTCGCTGCGCCATTGCGGCAGCATGTCGCCCATGCGCTTGCCCAGCGCCTCCTCGGCCGGATGGCCCAGGACGCGCGCGCCGCGTTCGTTGACGTCGACCAGGGTGAAGTCCACGATCTCGCCGGCGCCATTGCGGCAGGCCTTGGTCAGGAACAGCGTGTCGAGGCTGGCGTCGACGGCTGCGTGCAGCTTCTCGCGCGCTTCGGTCGACTCGCGGATGCTCTCGCGCAGGCGGCGCGCCTGGCGCGTGAGCAGGAAGCTGAAGGCCAGCACGACCACCGAGACGACGGCCGTGACGGAGTAGTACATGCGCCGCTGGACATAGAATTTCGCCAGCGCGTGCCGCTTGGCGTTGCCCACCACGGCCGTGAGCGAGTAGCGCGGCATGTCGCGAAAGCCGTAGATGCGGTCGATATTGTCGATCGGCGTCTTCAGCAGCAGTTCTTCGGGCAGGTTGATCGGATCGGCCGGCGCCACGAAGTCGATGGAGTCGCTGATGAACAGCTTCTCGTCGATGCGGCCGGCCGCCAGCGCCGTGTCGCGGCTGATGAGCATCACCAGGCCGCCTTCCTGGATATGCATGCGGTCGTAGTCTTCGACGAAATAGGCCGGATCGATCATCAGCACGACCACGCCGGCAAACGTGCCGGCACGGTCGTCCAGCCGGCGTGCGATCTGGATCTGCCACTTCTTGGTGATCGGATCGACCATCGGGTTGGTGACCAGGGCGGCGTCGCCGGCGGTGGTGGCCAGCGACTTGAAATAACTCGCGTTGGCCGAGTTGGGCGGGAACGCGCCGTGCAGGCTGTCGACCAGGTTGCCGTTGGCATCGATCAGGGCGATGGGCAGCTCCAGGCGGGCCGGCATGACCGAGTCGAGCAGGCCGCCGCGCCTGACGAATTCGGGCAGGCGCAGCGCGCCGTTGGTTTCCTCGAACTTGAGTTTGAACAGCTGGGTGGCATGGTCGGCCTGCCGCAGCAGGTGGCCGGAATGCTCGGCCAGGGTGCGCGCCAGCGAGTGGCTATGCTGCACGGCTTCGTAGTGCGCGCTTTCCGCCTCCTCCTTCAATTGATAGAACACATTGGCCCACATGATCACCAGCAGCACCAAGGTGAATGATGGCAGCAGTATCATGCGGTATAACCTGCGCATGACCTGGCGGGCAGGGGAAGCGGGGGGCGTCAATTGTCCTGGTCCGGTTAAGAAGGCACCCATCTATTCTGCACTCAAACCCGGTTAGCCGGGCAAAAAAGTCTGTCGAGTGCTGCTTCCCGGCCACCACCGTTCGCATAATGTTAAGAAATACTGTCAATAAGCTATCGGATAGCCATTAGAATATCCGTTCATCCTTCTCTGGAAACCGAGTCTTGACCGAATTGACTTTCAGCCTGGCGGCGGCGCGTGCATTGCATCTCGCGGCCCAGGGCCTGTTGCAGCCGCGCCGGCGCAAGGCGCAGAAGGCGGACGTGCTGGACGCCATCCGCTGCATGGGCGTGCTGCAGATCGACACCATCCACGTGGTGGCGCGCAGCCCGTACCTGGTGCTGTGGAGCCGCCTGGGCGACTATCCCCAGCCCTGGCTGGAGCAGCACCTGGCCGAAGGCGCGCTGTTCGAGTACTGGGCGCATGAAGCCTGCTTCGTGCCGGTGGAGGATTACCGCCTGCTGCGCCACCGCATGGTCGATCCGGCGGCCATGGGCTGGAAGTACTCCGCGAAGTGGATGCGCGAGCGCCGTGCCGACGTCGAGCGCGTGCTGGAACATATCCGCAGCAACGGGCCGGTGCGGTCGGCCGATTTCGAACGCACCGACGGCAAGGGCGGCGGCTGGTGGGAATGGAAGCCGGAGAAGCGCTCGCTGGAGGTGCTGTTTACCGCCGGTGAACTGATGATCGCGCGGCGCCAGAATTTCCAGCGTGTCTACGACCTGGCCGAACGCGTGCTGCCCGGCTGGGACGACAGCCAGTTGCCGGACATGGAGGACACGCGGCGCGAACTGGCCCTGAAGACGGTGCGCGCGCTGGGCCTGGCGCGCAGCGCCTGGGTGGCCGACTACTACCGCACCAAGCCGCCGCGCCCCAACCTGGAAGCCCTGGCGAGCGAAGGCCTGCTGCTGCGCGCCCGGGTGCAGGGCTGGCGCGACGCCGTCTACATCCACCCGGACCTGGCGGACCTGGCGCAAGCGGCCGCGCAGGGCGCCCTGGCGCCGACCTTGACCACCATCCTGTCGCCGTTCGACCCGGTGGTATGGGACCGCCGCCGCGCGCTGGAGCTGTTCGGCTTCGACTACCGCCTGGAGTGCTATACGCCGGCCGAGAAGCGCCGCTACGGCTATTTCACGCTGCCGATCCTGCGCCGCGGCGCGCTGGTGGGCCGGATCGACGCCAAGGCCCACCGCCGCAGCGGCATCTTCGAACTGAAGAACGTGGCGCTGGAGCCCGGCGTGCGCGTGACAGAGCGTTTCGTGCGCGACGTGGCGGGGGCGCTGCAGCGCCTGGCCGGCTGGCACGGCTGTGGGCAGGTGCAGGCGGCGGCAAGCGAGCCGCCGGACTTTGCGGCGACGCTGCAGGCGCAGTTCGAGGCGCAGGGAGTCGCACCATGACGCTGCCTTGCGCACCCGAGCGCGTGGTCGGCGCCGACGGCCTGCCGCAGCTGGGCCGCTTTGCCGGCGTCACGCAAGCCTTCGACTGGCACCTGCTGGCAGGCGAGCATGCGCGCAGCAGCTTGTGGCGCCGCTTCCACCACAAGAAGTGGCATTACGTGTCCCTGGTGTCGGACCAGGTGATGGCGGCTGTCGCCATCGTCGACCTGGGCTGGACCACCACCTGCTTCGCCTATGCCTTCGACCGCAACGACAGCGACATGATGGCCAACTTCTCCCAGGACGGGCTGCCGGGCCGCCTGTCGGCCGGCGTGGGCGAGCATGCCGGCGCGCCCAGCTGGTTCCGCACGCGCCGCACGCAGATCAGCATCGAGCCGCTGCAGGGCGGGCGCTATCGCCTGCTGCTGCGCTGCCCCTACCTGGAGATCGACGCCGAGTTCGGGCCGCCGATCGGCCCATTGCTGCTGGCGACCGGCCCGGTGGCGGGCGGCGTCCTGCACGGCACGCAGAAATCGCCGGGCATGCCGCTCAGCGGCGAGGTGCGCACCTTCCGCGACGCCTATTGCCTGGATGGCGGCGTGGCCAGCTTCGACTATTCCAACGGGTTGCTGGCGCGCGAAACGTCCTGGCGCTGGGCCTCCGCCCACAACCTGGAGCTGGGCTTCAACCTGCAGTCGGGCTATTTCGGCGCCAACGAGAATGCGCTGTGGATCGACGGCCAGGTGCTGCCCCTCGCACCGGCGCATTTCATCTTCGATCCGCACGACCCGATGCAGCGCTGGCACATCTTCACCGAAGACGACCAGCTGGAACTGTTCTTTACGCCGGACGGCGCGCGCCGGCAGAACCGCAACCTGCTGTTTGCCGCCAGCCGCTATATCCAGCCGGTCGGGTATTTCAGCGGCTGGGTGCGCGGCGGCCCGGAGCAACCGAAACGCATCGTCACGCAGCTGGCCGGTGTGACGGAGGACCATTATTCACGCTGGTAGCCGGCGTCACGGATCAAAGGAGAGGCGATGAGCATCAGGAACATGGACAGCCTGTTCGAGCCGGGTTCGGTCGCCATTTTCGGCGCGTCGCTGCGGCCGGACCGCATCGGCACCCAGGTTCTGAACAATATGGCGCAAAGCGGTTTCGCCGGCGCCATCTGGCCGGTCAACCCGAAATACGACGAACTGCTCGGCATTCCCTGCTATGCGCGCCTGTCGGCGTTGCCGCGCGTGCCGGACCTGGCCATCATCTGCACCCCGCCCGATACCGTGGCCGGCCTGATCGCCGACCTGGGCGAGCGGGGCACGCGCGGTGCCATCATCCTGACTCCCGTCAGCGACAGCATTCGGCAGGAAATCATGAAGGCGGCGCGCCCGCACCTCCTGCGCATCCTGGGCCCGGGCGGCATCGGCCTGGTGGCGCCACCGGCCGGACTGAACGCCAGCGCCGCCCATGGCGGCACCAGGGCGGGCAAGACGGCCTTCATCTCCCAGTCGGCGGCCGTGATGACGGCGGTGATGGACTGGGCCCAGCTGCACGGCATCGGCTTTTCGCGCGTGGTGTCGCTGGTGGAAGGCGGCGACATCGACCTGGGCGACATGCTGGACTACCTGGCCGCGGACGACGACACGGCCGCCATCATCCTGCACATCGAAGCGGTGACCTGCGCCCGCAAGTTCATTTCCGCGGCGCGCCTGGCCGCGCGCGGCAAACCGGTGGTGGTGCTGAAGGCCGGCCGCGGCGGCGACGACAAGGTGTACGACGCCGTGATCCGCCGCGCCGGCATGCTGCGCGTGTACTCGTCCTCCGACCTGTTCGACGCCGTGGAAACGGTGGCGCGCGCGCGGCCGGTGCGCGGCGAGCGCCTGGCGATCATGGGCAACGGCAGCGGAACGGGCCTGCTGGCGGCCGATGCGCTGCAATGGGTGCACGGCCAGCTGGCGCAGTTCTCGCCCGAAACCGGCAAGCGCCTGCGTGCGCAGCTGCCGGCCGGGCTGGCGGCGGTGAACCCGATCGACATCGGCGGCGAGGCCGGCGCCGAACGCTACGCCAGCGTGGCCGGCGCGCTGCTGGCCGACCCGGGCGCCGATGCGCTGCTGGTGCTGCACGCGCCATCCTCCGCGGCCGCCAGCACCGGCGTGGCGCAGGCGCTGGCGCCGCTGCTGCGGCAAAGCGACCGCAGCGTGCTGTCCTGCTGGATGGGCGGCGAGTCGGTGGCGCAAGCGCGCCAGGTGTTTGCCGCGGCCGGCCTGCCGACCTACGACACGCCGGAAAAGGCCGTGCGCGCCTTCAGCCAGGTAGTGCAGTACTACCGCAACCAGGCCTTGCTGATCGAAGTGCCGGCCCTGGTGCCGGCCCATTCGGTGCCCGAGCGCCAGGCGGCGCGCAGCCTGGTGCAAGCGGCGCGCGCCGCCGGCCAGGCTGAACTGGACGCGGCCGGCTTGGCCGCCGTGCTGTCGGCCTATGGCTTGGCGCTGGCGCCGGCCGCACCCGAAGCGCAGGCGCAGCAACTGCGCATCGGCATGCACGTCGATCCCGTGTTCGGGCCGGCCATCAGCTTCGGCCTGGGCGGCAGCGCCGGGCGCGTGGTGGATGACCGCGCCGTCGGCCTGCCGCCGCTGAACACCGTGCTGGCGCGCGACATGCTGACGCGCACCCGCGTTGGCCGCGCGCTGGCGGGGGCGGGCGAGGAGCTGAGCGGCGCCCTGGTGCGCGTGGCGGAAATGGTGGCCGATATCGGCGAGATCGCGGCGCTGGCACTGGACCCGCTGACGGTGGGCCCGGCCGGGCTGCAGGTGCACGGGGCGCGCCTGTCCCTGGGCGCGCGGCGCGCGCCGGACAGTCTGGCGATCCGGCCCTACCCACAGGAGCTGGAGCAGGAAGTGCTGTGGCAGGGCGCGCCGTTGCTGCTGCGCCCGATCCGTCCGGAGGATGCGCCGGCCCACGTGCGCTTTTTCAGCCGCCTGGCGCCGGACGATGTGCGCCTGCGCTTCTTTTCCGCAATGAAAGAATTGCCGCCGACCCAGCTGGCGCGCCTGACGCAGATCGATTACGACCGCGCCATGGCCTTCATCGCCACCCGCGCCGGCGCCGATGGCGCGCCCGAAACGCTGGGCGTGGTGCGTGCCGTGGCCGACCCGGACAACCAGAAAGCCGAGTTCGCCATCATCGTGCGTTCGGACTTGAAAGGCAAAGGATTGGGAAATATCCTGTTCCAGAAATTGCTTGACTATTTCCGCAGCCGCGGGACGCGCGAAATCGTGGGCGAAGCGTTGGCCGAGAATATCGGAATGCAACAACTTATGCGCAGATTCGGCGGAACCGTGACGCCGTCGCAAGAAGCTGGTATGGTAGATCTTCGCCTTGCGCTGGATGGAAAACCTCCTAAATTGAGGAGGGCGCCGTGACGATTCATTGATGAATGTCAAGGCGTTCCTGTTGGGCTAATCTACACTTGTACTTCCGTTTCCGCGTAGCGATATTTGGGAGCAAGAATGTTAACGGCCACATACACCTTAGTTGCGCTATCCGTGGAACAGGCCAATGTGCGCCTGAGCCTGCTGTCTTTTCAGAAGTATGTGCAATCGACGCTGTTGCGACAGCAAAGCCTGACCCTGTCCCAGCTCGAGTATGCTTGCGAAACCCTGGAACGCCTGTATCAGGCCTGCCACTGGCGCAAGATTGAGCTGTACCTGATCCCCGCGCTGCAAAACGCGACCGAACAGGCCAACCAGCTGCTGGATGAACTAAGCCGTCTCAACCAGGCCGCCTTGTCGGTCATCCGCCGCCTGCAGTCCGAACTGGACGCATCGGCCGAACGCAGCGAGCGGCAGGTGGCCGACATCTGCGAATCGATTGAAACTTTCTGCACGCTGCTGCTGCAGCGCCTGGAGAAAGAGGAAAAGGAACTGTTCGCCATTGCCCGCAGCACGATTGGCGGCGAAGCGTGGTTCGACATCGCGAACAAGTTCCTCGCCCATGATGCACAAGTGGTGGAAGCGCGCCGTACACCCGCTTCCGCCGATAAAGACAGGAAAGCCTTGTCGCAAGCCCGCCTGGTGCGTGCCTCCCTGCTGGACGAAGACAAGGTCGCAGTTCCTGTGCCGAAGTTGCGCTACCACCGGCGCATGCGTTCGGCCCATCGCGCCGCTGCGGACACGGCTTGACACGCCATGCCTGCATTCGCCGCCCTGCCGGGCGGCGCTGCGCTATGATGGTGGTTTTGATCCATTCATAGCACAACTATGTTTGAGTTCCTCTTCAAGCAGCAGGCCAGCCAGGCCAGCGTTGCCGGTCAGCCCAGTGCAGGCGGGCCGCAGGCGCCGCTTGGCACGCCCGCAGAACGCCGCGCGGCGCAAGCCGAGCTGGCCCGCAATTTGGCGGGCGACGAAGCCGCTGCGGTCGAGCTCATCCTGAACAGCGAATTTGCCGACGTGCGCCTGGCTGCGGCCGAGCATGTCGTGTCGCAGGCGGCCCTGGAGACGGTGCAGCATGCGGTGCGCAATTCGGACCGGCGCGTGGCCAAGCTGGTGCAGGGACGCCTCGATGCCATCCGGCATTTCCAGGCGGAACAGAAACAGGCGGCCGTGTGTATTGCGCTTGCGCAGCGTTTGTTGGCTGACGAAAAGCTCACGCCCAACCAGGTAGCCGACCTGGACCGTCAATGGAAAGTGATCGACGCCGCCCCGACTGCCGCCGCCGAGTTCGTGCGCGTGCGCAATGCCCTGGGCGAGCGCCTGGAAGCCCAGGTGGCCCTGCAGCGCGCCGTGATCGATGCGCTGGCCGCGCTGCGCAAGCAACCCGACCCTGCCGAGTTTGCGCGCATTGCCGCCGAGCATGCCGAACACCTGGCCGCGCCTGAGCGCGCCTCGCTGCCGCGCCACTTGCTGCAGGATTTCGACGCCGCGCTGGCGGCCGGGCACGCGGCGCTGCCAGCTAGCGCCGCGGCCGCGCCGGTGCCGGCGCCCGCACCCGCCGCCGAAGCAGCCGCCACGCCCGCCATTGCCGCGCCCGAGGACGGGGCGGCAGGCGAGGGCGCGTCCGCCGCGTCCCAGACGGACGGTGCGGCCGTGCGTGCGGCGCGTCCGCCCAAGGACAAGCACAAGCCCACGCCTGCCGAGCAGGAAGCCAACCGCCACTTCATGGACCTGGTGGACGCCATGGAAGCAGCCCTGGCGCAAGGCCAGCTGCACATTGCTGCCGAGCACGACAAGGCCCTCAAGGACAGCAGGACCGGGCGCCTGACGCCCGCCCAGGCCGAACGCCTGGCCCATGCGCGGGGCGACCTGAAGCGCCTGGGCGACTGGGCGCGCTGGGGCGGCAACGTTTCGCGCGAGGAACTGGTGCACGCCGTGGAGCAGTTGCCCAGCGAAGGACTGGGCATGAGCGAACTGGCCAAGAAAGTCGGCAGCATGCGCGAGCGCTGGAAGGCGCTCGACAGCGTCTCCGGCGCCGCCCCCAAACCCTTGTGGGAGAAGTTCGACGCCGCCTGCACCGCCGCCTACGCACCGGCCGCCGCCCATTTCAAGCACCTGGCCGACGAGCGCCACGCCAACGCCGCCAAGGCCCAGCAGCTGGTGGATGAAGCCAATGCCCTGATCGCGCAGGACGCGGCCCAGCTGGAAGCGGCCGGCGGCGCACAGGCCGAACGCGCCGAGTCGGCCAGCGGCACGCTGCCGCACACCCACGATTGGCGCACCCTGGCCTCCTCCACCCAGCGCCTGCGCCAAGCCTGGAGCCGCCTGGGCACCATCGATCGCAAGGACAAGAAGCGCCTGGACGCCGCCTTCAACAAGGCGATGGACGCGCTGATGGCGCCCCTCGACTCGCAGCGCAAGATCGAAGTGGCGCGCCGCGAGCAACTGATCGAGGAAGTCGGCAAGCTCAATCCGCTCGACCGCCACACGATCGACACGCTGCGCGGCCTGCAGGAATCCTGGCAGGGCCACGCCCGCGCCTTGCCGCTGGAACGCAAGACCGAACAGGCGCTGTGGCAGAAATTCCGCAGTGCCTGCGACCAGATCTTCGCCAAGCGCAAGGAGCACGCCCACGCCGCCGACCATGAACGCAAGGCCCACCTGCACGCGCGCGAAGCCATTTGCGCCAGCCTGGAAGGGGTCACGTTCGAAGGCGAGGACAAGGCCGTGCTGGCCGCCATCGGCAAGGTGCTCAAGGATGCGGCGACTGCCTGGCACGCCACCGGCGTGGTGCCGCGCGCCAGCGAACAGAAAATCGACCAGCGCTACCGCGCCGCCGTCGGCGCCCTGCAGGCCCAGGCCGACGCCATCCGCAAGCGTGCCGGCGCCGCGCAAGCGAACGCCATGCGCGAGAAGCTGCGCCTGGCGCAGGCGCTGGAGCGCGCGCTAGCCGACGCCGGCGAGATCGACGACGCGGACTGGAACGCCCGCTGGCAAGCCTTGCCCGGGCTGCCCGCGGAGCAGGAACGCACGCTGCGCAGCCGCTTCGATGCGGCATTGAAAGCGGCCGGCGAGGGGGCTGCCGCCCGCTCGGCCTACGCCGGCCAACTGGACAACAACCGACAGCGCCTGCTGTCCGAAGTGCTGCGCCTGGAAATCCTGGCCGGCATCGACAGCGGTGCGGAATTTGCGAAAGACCGACTCAAAATGCAGGTAGAAGTATTGCAATCGTCCCTCAAGTCCGGCCAGAAGCCGGCCAGCCAAGCCGTCCAGTTTCTTGCCCTGTGCGCCATGCCGGCCCTGGTGGATGAACGCACCGCCAGCCGCATCGAGCAGCTGTTCCGCAAGATTGGCGCGGCGGAGGGCAAATGAGCCGGGTCAGGATCCAGACCGACGACTTCGATTTGTCGCAGGAAGTGGCACAACTGCGCGCCGGGAACGCGAAAGTTGGCGCTATAGTCACCTTCGTTGGCACGGTGCGCGACCTGAATGAAGGCGCCGCGGTGGCCGAGATGGAGCTCGAGCATTACCCCGGCATGACCGAGCAGGCGATCGACGCCATCATCGACCAAGCTTGCGCGCGCTGGCCGCTGTACGGCGCGCTGGTCATCCACCGCGTCGGACCGCTGCAGCCAATGGACCAGATCGTGCTGGTGGCGGCCACCGCGCCGCATCGGGGCGAAGCTTTCTCGGCTTGTGAATTCATCATCGATTACCTGAAGACCGAGGCGCCGTTCTGGAAGAAGGAGCAGACGCCCGAGGGCGCACGCTGGGTCGATGCGCGCAGCAGCGACGACGACGCCCTCAAGAAATGGTCTTGAATTTGGTCAACGCGGCCTCAGATTGTCGTTGACAATGAATCAGGAGCGTCAGACATGCGCCAAGACAAACTTACCACCAAACTGCAAGAAGCCCTCGCCGACGCCCAGAGCCTGGCCGTCGGTAACGATAACCAATACATCGAACCTGCCCACCTCCTGCTGGCGTTGCTGAACCAGGAAGACGGCGGCGCGCGTTCGCTGCTGCAGCGCGCCGGCGTCAATGTCGGCGGGCTGGCGCAGGCGCTCAAGCATGCCCTGGAGCGCATGCCCAAGGTGTCCGGCGGCGACGTCACGGTCAGCCGCGAATTCGTCAATATGCTGAACCAGGCCGACCGCGAAACGCAAAAGCGCGGCGACCAGTTCGTCTCCAGCGAAATGGTGCTGCTGGCACTGGCCGACGACAAGTCCGACGCCGGCAAGCTGGCGCGCGAGAACGGGCTCACGCGCAAGGCGCTGGAAACGGCCATCGACGCCGTGCGCGGCGGCGCCAAGGTCGACTCGCAGGAAGCCGAAGGCCAGCGCGAAGCCCTCAAGAAGTACACCCTGGACCTGACCGAGCGCGCCCGCATGGGCAAGCTGGACCCGGTGATCGGCCGCGACGACGAGATCCGCCGCGCCATTCAGGTCCTGCAGCGCCGCACCAAGAACAACCCCGTGCTGATCGGCGAACCGGGCGTGGGCAAGACCGCCATCGTCGAAGGCCTGGCGCAGCGCATCGTCAACAACGAAGTGCCCGACTCCCTGCGCGGCAAGCGCGTGCTCTCGCTCGACATGGCCGCGCTGCTCGCCGGCGCCAAGTACCGCGGCGAATTCGAGGAACGCCTGAAGGCAGTGCTGAAGGAGCTGGCGCAGGACGAAGGCCAGACCATCGTCTTCATCGACGAGCTGCACACCATGGTCGGCGCCGGCAAGGCCGAAGGGGCGATGGATGCGGGCAATATGCTGAAGCCTGCGCTGGCGCGCGGCGAACTGCATTGCCTGGGCGCGACCACGCTGGACGAATACCGCAAGTACATCGAGAAGGACGCCGCGCTGGAGCGCCGCTTCCAGAAGATCCTGGTCGACGAGCCAAGCGTGGAGGCCACCATTGCCATCCTGCGCGGCCTGCAGGACAAGTACGAGCTGCACCACAAGGTGGAGATCACCGACCCCGCCATCATTGCGGCGGCGGAACTGTCGCACCGCTACATCACCGACCGCTTCCTGCCCGACAAGGCGATCGACCTGATCGACGAAGCGGCCTCGAAGATCAAGATCGAGATCGACTCGAAGCCGGAAGTGATGGACAAGCTGGAGCGCCGCCTGATCCAGCTGAAGATCGAGAAGGAAGCCGTCAAGCGCGAAAAGGACGAAGCGTCGCGTGCCCGCCTGCAGTTGCTGGACGATGAAATCGCCAAGCTGCAGCGCGAGTACAACGACTACGAGGAAGTGCTCAAGGCCGAGAAGGCCAATGTGCAAGGTACCACGCACATCAAGGAGGAAATCGAGCGCATCAAGCAGCAGATGGAAGAAGCCACGCGCGCCTCCAACTGGCAGCGCGTGTCCGAACTCCAGTACGGCCAGCTGCCGCAGCTGGAAGCCCAGCTGAAACAGGCCGAGGCAGCCGGCGCCGCCGAGCAGGGCGGGGACAAGCCACGCCTGCTGCGCACCCAGGTCGGCGCGGAGGAAATCGCCGAAGTGGTGTCGCGCGCGACCGGCATTCCCGTCTCGCGTATGATGCAGGGCGAGCGCGACAAGCTGCTGCACATCGAAGAAAAGCTGCACGAACGCGTGGTGGGCCAGGACGAGGCGATCAGCGCCGTGGCCGACGCCATCCGCCGCTCGCGCGCCGGCCTGTCGGACCCGAACCGTCCGTATGGCTCCTTCATGTTCCTTGGCCCGACCGGCGTGGGCAAGACCGAACTGACCAAGGCGCTGGCGAGCTTCCTGTTCGATAGCGAGGAATCGCTGATCCGCATCGACATGAGCGAATTCATGGAGAAGCATTCCGTGGCCCGCCTGATTGGCGCGCCGCCCGGCTACGTGGGTTACGACGAAGGCGGCTACCTGACCGAAGCCGTGCGCCGCAAACCGTACAGCGTGATCCTGCTGGACGAGATCGAGAAGGCGCACCCGGACGTGTTCAACGTGCTGCTGCAGGTGCTGGACGACGGCCGCATGACGGACGGGCAGGGGCGCACCGTGGACTTCAAGAACACGGTGGTGATCATGACGTCCAACCTCGGTTCGCAGAAGATCCAGTCGCTGGACGAATCCGACCCGGCGGTGGTGAAGCTGGCGGTGATGGCCGAAGTGCGGGGCCACTTCCGTCCCGAGTTCATCAACCGGATCGACGAGATCGTGGTGTTCCATGGCCTGGACGACAAGCATATCGGCTCGATTGCGCGCATCCAGCTGCAGATCCTGGAACAGCGCCTCAAGCGCATGGACATGGGCATGGAAGTGACCGAAGCGGCCCTGCAAAAGATCGCAGAAGCGGGCTACGACCCGGTCTACGGCGCCCGTCCGCTGAAGCGCGCGGTGCAGCAGCAGATCGAGAACCCGCTGTCGAAGCAGATCCTGGAAGGCCGTTTCGGCCCGAAAGACACCATCCGCATCGACGCCGAAGGGAGCGAGCTTGCCTTCAGCAAGGCTTGATCCTGCCCGCCTGGCCGGCCGCCTCGCGTTCCTGCGCGAGGCGGAACGGCTGAAGAGCGTCCTGCGCAGCGGCTTCACCTCCACGGGCCGCCCCGAAAGCACGGCGGAACACAGCTGGCGCCTGGCGCTGATGGCAATCGTCTTCGCCGACGAACTACCCGGACTCGACATCGCCCGCGTGCTCAAGCTGTGCGTGGTGCACGACCTGGGAGAAGCCATCCACGGCGACATCCCAGCGACTGCGCAGCACGCCCATCCCGGCAAGTCCGCGCAGGAGCGCGCCGACCTGCACACGCTCACGCGCGACCTCGACGCGCCGCTGCGCGCCGAGATCATCGCACTCTGGGACGAATACGAAGCCGCCGCCACGCCGGAAGCCAAGGCCGTGAAAGCGTTCGACAAGCTGGAAACCATCCTGCAGCACAACCAGGGCGCCAACCCGCCCAGCTTCGACTACGCCTTCAACCTCGGCTACGGCCGGCAGCACACGGCCAGCGCGCCCCTGTTTGCCGAACTGCGCGCCATTCTCGACGCCGACACCCAGCGCCGGCACGACGCACGATAGGTCAGCCGCGCGTGCTGAAGAACGCCGTGGGCGGGCAGCCGAAGGTCTTGCGGAACATGGCCGTGAAAGCCGACTGGCTCGCATAGCCCAGCGCGTCGGCCACTTGCGCCAGGGGCATGCCGCTGGCGATCATGGGCGCCGCATGGGCCAGGCGCACTTGCTGGCGCCACTGGCCGAACGTCATGCCCAGTTCCTTCTCGAACAGGCGCGCCAGCGTGCGCTCCGACGCGCCGGCGCGCTGCGCCCATTCATCGAGCGTGTAGCAGGCGCCCGGGTCGGCCAGCAGGCTGTCGCACAAGCCCTTCAAGCGTTTATCGCGCGGCAAGGGCACGCGGATCGGGCGCGTGGCCAGGTGCGGCAGTTCATCGAGGATCAGGTTGCAGATCAACTGCGAGCGGTGGCTGGGCGCTTCCGGGTCCTCCTGCTCCAGCGCCATCACCAGTTCGCGCAGCAGCGGCGACACCTCCAGCACCTTGCACGGCTCGCCAGGAAAGGGGTCGTGCGAGGGCGCCACATAGACCGGCCGCAGGCGCGCCGTTTCCAGCACGGTCAGCGAATGTTCGACATGGGGCGCCGTCCAGATCGCCCGTTGCGGCGGCACGATCCAGCTGCTGCCCATGGCCGTGACCCGGATCACCCCCTCCAGCGCCAGGGTCAGCTGGGCGCACTCGTGGCTATGCGGCAGCAAGGAACGCGCGCTGCCCAGGTCGCGCGCAATCATGGTGACCGGCTGCACGCCGGTGGGCTCGCGACGGCTTTCGTGCGGACCGGTATGGGTGACGATGGCGACGGGCATGGTATGGCAGTTTTGCGATAAAGGATGTCATCCTAGCTCAAAACTGTCGCGACTGCTTTTTCTACAATGGCGCCATCCTTCATACGAACGAGGCAAGGGATGGACAAGCACACACTTCGCAACGACGCGCGCGTGATCGGCCTGATCGGGCTCGCGCATGGCGTCTCGCACTTCTACCACCTGATCCTGGCCGCGCTGTTCCCCTGGCTGAAGAGCGCATTTGACCTGAGCTATTCCCAGCTCGCCCTGTTGATGACGGCATTCTTCGTGGTCTCCGGCATCGGCCAAGCCCTGGCCGGCTTCGTGGTCGACCGGGTTGGCGCGCGCCGCGTCCTGTTTTCCGGCATGGCGATGCTGGCCGTCTCCGCCCTGGTGCTGGCGAACGCGCAGAGCTACGGTGGCCTGGTGGCCGGCGCCATCCTGGCCGGTCTGGGCAACAGCATTTTCCACCCCGCCGACTACACCATCCTCAACCAGCGCGTATCGCGCGAACGGGTAGCGCACGGCTTCTCCGTGCACGGCATCAGCGGCAGCCTCGGCTGGGCCGCCGCGCCCATCTTCATGACTGGCATCGCCACCGCGACGGACTGGCGCAGCGCCTTGCTGTGCGCAGCCGCGTTGCCGGCGATCGTGTTGGGCATCCTGTGGTGGCACCGCGCAGCGCTGCGCCCGGACCCGATCGCCCCGCACGTTGCGGGCCAGCAGCGCGAAGGATCGTTCGGCTTCCTGCGCCTGCCCTCGGTGTGGATGTGTTTTGGCTTCTTCTTCCTGACCGCGCTGGCGCTGGGCGGGATCCAGAGCTTCGCATCGACCGGCCTGGTCAAGCTGTATGGCATGTCGCTGGCGCTGGCCACCAGCGCCTTCACCGGCTACATGCTGGCATCGGCGACCGGCATGCTGCTGGGCGGCTTTCTCGGCGCCGGGCGCAAGAACCACGACCGCACGATCGCCGCAGCGTTCGCCATTGCCGCCGTGCTGGCGCTGGTGTTGGGTCTGGTGATCGTTCCCGCCTGGGGCGCCGTCGTGCTGATGGCGCTGGTCGGCTTCTTTTCCGGCATTGCCGGCCCATCGCGCGACCTGATGATACGGGCCGCCGCACCGAAGAACGCGACAGGCCGCGTGTACGGCGTCGTCTATTCCGGGCTGGACAGCGGCCTCTCCGTCGGCCCGCTCCTGTTCGGCCTGCTGATGGACGCCGGCAAGCCCGCGATGGTATTCACCGCCATAGCCTTCTTCCTCCTGTTAGCCATCGCCACCGCCACCGGCGTCGGCAGCCGCACCCGCGCCACCGCCACCCAGGCCGCCTGACCAGCATTCGGGGTCAGCTCTGTCATTCGGACACAAACAACCATTGTTTGATCTAGCTCAATACGCGAATTTGGCCACTTTCGCGTATTGAGATGGATCAAATTGTGTGCGTCGGTGTCCGAATGACAGAGCTGACCCCGAATTTTTGCTTAGAATCCACGGGATACTGTTCATTTAATGGGAGCTGCCATGAGTTTTGCCACGACCGATCTATGTGATGCCCATCCGGATTTGCTGGAGGATGGCCGCTTGCAGGTCTTGCCGCCGCTGTTTCATCACTTCGGCATGCGTGCGAAGTTTGCCGGGCCTGCGGTGACTCTGAAAGTGCATGAGGATAACGCGCTGGTGCGGGCGACCCTCGAAACGCCAGGGGAGGGGCGGGTGCTGGTGGTCGATGGCGGCGGTAGCTTGCGCCGCGCTTTGGTCGGTGGGCAATTGGGCTTGCTGGCCCAGCATAATGGCTGGGCGGGTGTGCTGGTCGATGGCTGCGTGCGCGATCGCGCTGAACTGGCGCTGTGCGATGTCGGCGTCATGGCCCTGGCCACCCACCCTCAGCGCAGCGCGCGCGAGGGCGTCGGCAAGCGCGATGTCCCGGTGCAGATCGCGGGCGTGGCGGTTCGCCCGGGGTTTTGGATTTATGCCGATGCCGACGGCGTGCTGGTGGCCTCGCAGCAAGTGGCTTGATCGGGGGGGGCAGCTTTCCACGATATGAAACCCTCGTTTCATGCAGTGAAAAGTGCATTATTTCAAGTCCGGCCGGTGTTCTCGAAGGGAGAAATATCGTTCCGTATCATGGAATTTTGAATCTAAGTATTTGTTTTTGCGTAAATTAAAAGTGCTCATATGTCTTATATAAGAGCATTGTTGCACTGAACAATTCATCCTAAGATATCTCTAACGGTTTTCGTTTTCATCCGCATTCTTAGGAGAATAATCATGGCAACTCGCGCAGAACAAATCGCGGCCCTTCAGCATGACTGGGATACCAATCCGCGCTGGAGGGGCGTCACCCGCACTTATACCGCTGAGGACGTGGTGCGCCTGCGCGGTTCCTTGCAGATCGAGCACACCATCGCCAAGCGCGGTGCCGAGAAACTGTGGAACCTGGTGAACAACGAGCCTTTCGTGAATGCCCTGGGCGCGCTGACCGGCAACCAGGCCATGCAGCAGGTGAAGGCTGGCCTGAAGGCGATCTATCTGTCCGGCTGGCAGGTGGCGGGCGATGCGAACTTGGCGGGGGAGATGTATCCGGACCAGTCGCTGTATCCGGCAAATTCGGTGCCGATGGTGGTGCGCCGCATTAACAATACCTTCCAGCGCGCCGACCAGATCCAGTGGTCGGAGGGGAAGGATGATATCGACTATTTCGCGCCGATCGTGGCCGATGCGGAGGCCGGCTTTGGCGGGGTGCTGAACGCTTTCGAGTTGATGAAGTCGATGATCGAGGCGGGTGCGGCGGGCGTGCACTTCGAGGACCAGCTGGCGTCGGTGAAGAAGTGCGGTCACATGGGCGGCAAGGTCCTGGTGCCGACCCGCGAGGCGGTGGAAAAGCTGACCGCGGCGCGCCTGGCGGCTGACGTGATGGGCACTTCGACGCTGGTGATCGCGCGCACCGATGCGGAGGCTGCGGACCTGCTCACTTCCGATATCGATGACAACGATAAGCAATTCTGCACCGGCGAGCGTACCGTGGAGGGCTTCTACAAGGTCCGCAATGGCCTGGAACAGTCGATTTCGCGTGCCCTGGCCTATGCGCCGTATGCGGATCTGGTGTGGTGCGAAACGGGCAAGCCGGACCTGGAGTTCGCGAAGAAGTTCGCGCAGGCGGTGCATGCGCGGTTCCCGGGCAAGATGCTGGCCTATAACTGTTCGCCGTCCTTCAACTGGAAGAAGAACCTGGATGATGGCACCATCGCGCGCTTCCAGAAGGAGTTGGGTGCGATGGGTTACAAGTTCCAGTTCATTACCCTGGCGGGTTTCCATTCGCTGAACTACGGCATGTTCAACCTGGCGCATGGCTATGCGCGCCGCCAGATGTCGGCTTTCGTGGAGCTGCAGGAAGCGGAATTCGCGGCGGCGGAGCGGGGCTTTACCGCCGTGAAGCACCAGCGCGAAGTCGGTACCGGCTACTTCGATGCCGTGACCCAGGCGATCCAGCAGGGACAGTCGTCCACGACTGCGCTGCACGGTTCGACCGAAGACGCGCAGTTCTTCGATGAGGCGAAGAAGGTCGCTTAAGCGCGATCGGCCCGGGTCATGAACACGCAGTCCAGCAAGACCCCCGCGGGGTGCCGGTACTGCGTTTGTTCCCGGGCGCGGAAGCCGGCCGCTTCGTAGAACGGCACGGCGTTCAGCGAGGCATACAGGTGCATGGCGGCCGGCTCGGTGGCAAGTTGCTCCAGCGCGCGTAGCAGCGCCTTGCCGACGCCCTTGCCGCCGTGCTGCGGGTCGACGAAGACGGCGTCCACTTCACCGCTGGCGCGGTCGAGGATGGCATAGCCGGCCAGTTCGGCGCCGCGGTGGGCTTGCACGCCGCCACCCTGGGCCAGCAATGCTGGGTAGCTTGCCGGCGCGGGGGCGGCGGCCCATGTATCCAGGATCTCGGGGCCATAGTGCCCGGCGCACTGGCTGCGCAGGGCGCGCGTGCGCAGGGCCCACAGGGCGGGAATGTCGGCGGCATTGGCGGGCGTCAGGGTGATCATGGGGCCAGTGTAACGCAGGGCACGTGGCGCATGAGATAATGCGGGATATCTCATTTTCAGCCTATCTATGTTCAGTTACCGCCACGCGTTCCATGCCGGCAATCATGCCGACGTTCTCAAGCACTTTGTTCTGGTCCAGGTACTCGAGTACATGAACCAGAAGGACGTCGCCTACACCTATATCGACACCCACGCCGGTGCGGGCGTGTACACGCTGGACAGCGCGCAAGCGACCAAGACCGGCGAGTTCGAAACCGGCATC
Organism: Pseudoduganella sp.; assembly: GCA_021323265.1. Classification (GTDB taxonomy): domain Bacteria; phylum Pseudomonadota; class Gammaproteobacteria; order Burkholderiales; family Burkholderiaceae_D; genus Rugamonas. Next base: position 32,696 of record JAJTCO010000042.1, read on the forward strand.
GGCCCGCTGTGGGATCGCGACGACTTGCCGGCGCCCCTGGGCGAGTACGTGAAGCTGGTGAAGGACATGAACCCGAGCGGCAAGCTGCGCTTCTATCCGGGTTCGCCGTATTGCGCGGAAATCGTGGCGCGCGAGGAAGACCGTATCCGCCTGTTCGAGCTCCATCCTTCCGACGTCAAGATCCTGGACGAGAATTTCCGCAAGCTGGAGCAGCACCAGGCGGCCAACGGCCGTCGCCCTGCGGCGCGCGGCAAGCGCGTCATCGTCAACAAGGCCGATGGCTTCTTCGGCGTCAAGACGCTGCTGCCGCCGCCGTCGCGCCGTGGCGTGGTGCTGTGCGATCCGCCTTACGAGGACAAGCAGGACTACAAGAAGGTGACGGACATGCTGAACGATGCGCTGAAGCGCTTCCCGACCGGCACGTACGCGGTCTGGTATCCGGTCCTGCAGCGCATCGAGGCACGCAATTTTGCTGAGCGCATGAAGCATTTGCCGGCGAAAAGCTGGCTCAACGTCACCTTGTGCATCAGCACGCCGACGCCGGATGGCATCGCGCTGCACACGAGCGGCATGTTCCTGCTCAATCCGCCGTACACGCTGGAGCCGATCCTGCGTCAGGTGATGCCGTATCTGGTGCAGGTGCTGGGGCGCGATGCGGGTGCCCAGTTCACGCTGGAGAGTGGCGAAGCGACCACAGCGAAGAAGGGTTCGTCGCGCAGCGCATAAAAATGTTGTCAGGACTGCACAAATAGGTATAGTCTTGTAACCATGAGTTTAGCGATGGGGAAACCCATGACAGCCGTGGTTGAAAGCGAAGTGCCGCCTCCAATGCCGTTTGCCAACCAGTTCTTCTTGGCGCGGCAACCTATCCTCAATCGCAGCCAACGCCTGGTCGCCTACGAACTGCTCTACCGCAACGCCGAAGTCCACGAGGCGGTCGTGACGGATGGCGCCCATGCCACCGCGTCCGTGATTGCCCATGCTTCCGAGCTGGGCATGACGCAGGTGGTGGGTGACCAGCTGGCCTTCGTCAATGTCGACACGACGGGGCTGATGAGCGATTTCATTCATTTCCTGCCGAACGATAAAGTCATCCTGGAGGTCCTGGAGTCGGTCCAGCCGACGCCGGAGGTGTTGCGCCGCCTGCAGGAATTGAAGCAGGCCGGCTACAAGTTCGCGCTGGACGACGTGGCGGGGGCGAGCGACGCGGTGGAGGCGTTGCGGCCGTTGATGGACGTGATCAAGGTCGATCTCAAGCAGATCGAGCGCGGCAGCCTGCCGGCGCTGGCGCGCAGCCTGCGCAACCCCAACCAGAAGCTGCTGGCGGAAAAGGTCGAGACGGTCGAGGAATTCCGCGAGTGCATGGAGCTGGGCTTCGAATACTTCCAGGGCTATTACTTCGCGCGGCCGGTGATCTTGAGCGGCAAGAAGATTGCGCCGTCGCAGCTGTCCATCATGCGGCTGCTGGACTTGCTGAACCAGGATGCGGACCAGCGCGAGGTCGAGCGCAGCGTCAAGCACGATCCCTTGATTTCGCTGAACCTGCTGCGGCTGGTGAATACGCCGGCGGTGGGGGCGCGTTTCCGCATCAACTCGGTCGGCCATGCCTTGATCGTGCTGGGGCGGCGGCAGTTGCAGCGCTGGCTGCAGATCCTGCTGTACGTGAAGGGGGCGGAGTTCGATTCGCCGCTGCTGCAGATGGCGACCACGCGCGGCAAGACCATGGAGCTGGTGATGGGCCAGGTGCGGCCTGCGGAGCGGGTGGCGGCCGATATCGGTTTCACGGTCGGCATCATGTCGCTCATGGATGCGCTGTTCTCGGTGCGCATGGGAGAGATTCTCGACTGCGTCAACGTGCTGGACGAGGTGCGCGATGCCCTCTTGCACCGCGAGGGCGATTATGGCGATGCCTTGCGCCTGATCGAGCTGATCGAGCGGGCGCAGGAGGGGCCGGAGCTGACGGGCATCCTGCACAAGCTGGAGCTGGCGCCCTCGGCGCTGTATGCCTTACAGCGCGAGGCGTTCGAGTGGGTGAATGAGTACGCCCACGCGGTTCAGTGAGCCAGTAGCAGGAAAACCGTGGGTTTCTTGTGGAAGTCCGGCGCCTTGCCGGCGGCCAGCAGGCCCTTCCACTGCGCACTGGTCCGGGTGTGGATCGTTTCCGTCGGCAGGCTGATGTCGGTGGCAACGCAGATCAGCGTGTTGCCCTGGCAGGCGCCGAGCAGCGCTTCCAGCATGGCGGCGTTGCGGTAGGGCGTTTCAATGAACAGCTGCGTTTGCTTCTCCTGGCGCGAGCGCGTTTCCAGTTCCTTCAGGCGCTTGGCGCGCTGCGCGGCGTCCGTCGGCAGGTAGCCGTTGAAGGCGAAGCTTTGGCCGTTCAGGCCGCTGGCCATGACCGACAGCAGGATCGAGGAGGGGCCGACCAGCGGGCGCACCGGGATGTCGTGGGCATGCGCCAGGCGCACCAGGTCGGCGCCGGGATCGGCAACTGCCGGGACGCCGGCTTCGGACAACAGGCCGACGTCGTGGCCCGCTTGCAGCGGGGCGAGCAGGGCGGCAAGGGCGGCTGGCGGGGTGTTGACGTTGAGCTCGCTGATCGCGATCTCCTGGATCGGCTGGGCGGTGCCGACCTGTTTCAGGAAGGCGCGCGCCGTCTTGGCGTTTTCGGCAACAAAGTGGGTGAGCCGGGAGGTCAACTGCTGGACATGGCTGGGGATGACCTGGTCCAGGGAGTCGGTGGGGCCGAGGGTGTTGGGGATGAGGTAGAGGGTGCCGTTCATTTTTGGGTTGCGAAGAAGGGGACGCCGGCGGCGCGCAGCATGCCCGTCAGGGCGATCAGCGGCAAGCCGGTCAAGGCGGTCGGGTCGCTGGAGTCGATGCGTTCGAGGAGGGCGATGCCTAGCGCCTCGTTCTTTGCGCTTCCGGCACAATCATAGGGCTGCTCGATGTGCAAATACGCGTCCAGCTCGGCATCGGGCAGGTCGCGGAACTTGACCACGGTCTTTACATCCTGCAGCTGGTGCGAGCTGTTGCGCCCGTCCCACAGGCACAGCGCCGTGTGGAAGACGACTTCGCGGCCGCGCATTTTCTGCAATTGGGCGAGGGCGTTGGCGTGATTGCCGGGCTTGCCGATCTGTTCGTCGTCCAGGGTGGCGACCTGGTCGGAGCCGATCACCAGCGCGCCCGGGTGGCGGGCCGCCACGGCGGCCGCCTTTTCCCGGGCCAGGCGCAGGGCGGTGGCGGCGGGCGTTTCGCCGCTCCGCGGGCTTTCGTCGATGTCCGGCACGTCCACGCTGAACGGGAGTTGCAGCCGCGACAACAGCTCGCGGCGATAGACCGAGCTGGAGGCCAGTATGATGTCGGTTGTTTTCATCAGGGAAATGTTATATGCTCTCTGCGCCTGCAAAAAAGCGCGGAAATCGCGCAAGTCTTTGACGTGGCGCGGAAAATCCTGTTATTATCGCAGGTTTTCGAGGGAAATTTTAGCCAATGAATGCTTTTGAGATCGACGCCTTTGAATTCTGTCGGACCAACAGCAGCAAGGAAGGGACCACTCCCGTCGCTGAAATGACCCGACTGAGCAAGGAATGCGCGGACGCCTCCGGTGAGTTGACCTGGAAGGTCGACGGCGGTTCCAGCAAGCAGGGCTATCCGCAGATGCGCCTGACCGTTGCCGGCACAGTGCAACTGGTGTGCCAGCGCTGCCTGACCCCGTTTGGCTACGAAATCGATTCGTCCACCGTCCTGATGCTCGGCAAAGACGATGCTGACGCGGACGAGATCGAAGAAATCATTGATGATGAAAGCATCGACGTGATCGTCGGTGCGCGCGCCATGAAACTCATGGACCTGGTGGAAGACGAGGCCCTGCTGGCCTTGCCGCAAGCGCCGAAGCACGAGGTTTGTCCCGACACCTCGCTGCTCGACGCTGCGAAGAATGAGAAGGCGTCGCCCTTCGCAGGCCTGAAAGGCCTGAAAACGAACTAAAAGTACCGGTTTAGTAGTAGTAAAGAACGTGTCAAAACGCGTGCAGTAATCGAGTTTGGCATGGATGTAGAAGCTCGATTCGCATGTTTTTGCGCATCGGATGTGTTAAAATCTT
>JAJTCO010000043.1 GCA_021323265.1 Pseudoduganella sp.
CGTTTCTCCCTGTCAATCTGATTCCACGCCATAAGGGTAACGTGTTGTACTCTATGAATCAACCCGAAAGTGAGTCCTAACGCAAGTTTTGTTAAAAACCGATCATCTTACCGCAGTTTTTTCCGCAGCTGGTTTTGTGCGATTGGCAAAAAACCGGCCCGGCCCATCTGTAGTCACTGGTTACACTTTGTTGCCTTACAGCCCCCAAGGACCATGGCCTCCGCGCTACTATAAAGGCGTGCAATTCCCCTTTATCCGAGCGAACTGCCCACATGAAAAAATGAGGTCAACAATATGAACGCCAAAACTACCCTGCTTTTCGCAGCCCTGGGCTGCAGCGCCTTGCCGCTGGCGCACGCCACCGATTTCGAGGATTACGGCCGCGTGACCCGCGTCACCCCGGTCACCGAACAGGTGAACCGCCCGCGCCAGGAATGCCGCACTGAATATGTCCAGGTGCAGCAGCCGGCCGAACGCAGCGTCGGCGGCAGCATCCTGGGCGGCATCCTGGGCGCCGCAGTGGGCAGCCAGGTCGGCTCCGGCAGCGGCAAGACCGCGGCCACCGCCGCCGGCGCCATTGCCGGCGCCGTGATCGGCGACCGCACCGCCAACCAGAATGTGCAGCCGGGCGCCGTACAGGAGCAGGCCGTCAAGCAGTGCCGCATGGTCGACGCCATCGAGACCCGCACCACCGGCTACAACGTCGAGTACGACTACCGCGGCCGCATCTACACCAACTTCATGAGCTACGACCCGGGCCAGCGCATCCGCCTGCGCGTGTCGGTCGAGCCCATGAACAACTGAACCAAAGAAAAAAATAGGGGACGGACCCCGTTTTCCGCGCAGCGGAAAACGGGGTCCGTCCCCTATTTTTTTTGTTTGTGCGCTTGCTGGGAAGCAAGGATAATGCCGCTATGCTGATCAAACGTAAATCCATCGAAAAAGAAGAGAGCTTGCGCCCGGCCTCCAAGCCGGCGGTCAAGCCTGCCACCCGCAAGCCCAAGTTCGCGCCCGTCACCCTGTCCGAACTGGACGGCGTGCGCTACCTGCATTTCGGCACCGAGTGGGTGCAGGGCGCCATGCGCATCCGCAAGCCCGATTGGCCGGAGCTCGAGTATGCCCAGCAGATGATGGCCTGGATGCTGTGGCAGGATGCGCCGCGCCATGTCGCGCAGCTGGGCCTGGGCACCGGCGCACTGACCAAGTTCTGCTACAAGACGTTCCCGGATGCGCAAGTGACGGCGGTGGAGCTGAACCCGTCCGTGATCGGCATCTGCTACGCCATGTTCAAGCTGCCCGACAATGACGCCCGCCTGCACGTGCTGGAAATGGACGCCATGGATTACGTCACCAACCCGGAGCATCACGGCACGCTCGACGCGCTGCAGGTCGACCTGTACGACGCCACCGCGCGCGGCCCCGTGCTCGACACGCCCGAGTTCTACCAGGCTTGCGCTGCCTGCCTGACGGACGAAGGCATCATGACCATCAACCTGTTCGGCGACCACCCGAGCTATGCCAAGAACCTGAAGGCGATGAAGTTCGCCTTCCCGCAAGTGGTGTCGCTGCCCGAGGTACACGACGGGAACGTGGTGGCCATCGCCTTCAAGACGCGCCGCGCGATCGACGTGGAGGCGCTGGCCGCGCGCGCCGCCCAGATCGCCACCTCCACCAAGCTGCCGGCCAAATCCTGGTTGAAGGGGCTGAAAGCCTCACTCGCATAAGGTCGCACATGGCAAAAGCACTCGATCTTCAAGTTATCTTCACCTGGCTGCTGGCCGATGGAATGGTCGAGAAGGCCGAAGTCAAGGCGCATTACGCGCAAGCCCAGGGCATCCTGCGCAATACCCCGGGCGTGATGCATCCGCTGAGCGCAGTAGCCCACTGCAAGCTGATATCGCTCAAGAGCGGCAAGCTGCTCACGCTCGATGCGCTGACCGAATGGCTGGCGCAGCGCGCCCGCCTGCCCTTCTACCGCATCGACCCGCTGAAGATCGACTTCACCAAGGTGGCCGACGTGATGTCGGCCAGCTATGCCGCGCGCTTCAACATCCTGCCGGTGGAAATCACGCCCGACACGCTGACCGTGGCCACGGCCGATCCCTTCGCCCTGGAGTGGGAGGCGGAGATCGCCAAGGTGTCGCGCCGCATCATCAAGCGCGTCATTTCCAACCCGCTCGACATTTCCCAGTACACCTCGCAGTTCTTCTCGCTGGCCAAGTCGATCAAGCAGGCCAACAAGAACACCGGCCAGGACCTGGCGCTGCGCAACAACTTCGAGCAACTGGTCGAGATGGGCAAGTCGAACAAGACCGTCGACGCCAACGACCAGCACGTGGTCAACATCGTGGACTGGCTGTGGCAGTACGCCTTCGAGCAGCGCGCGTCCGACATCCACCTCGAGCCCAAGCGCGACCTGGGCACCATCCGCTTCCGCATCGACGGCGTGCTGCACCAGGTGTACCAGGTGCCGGCGGTGGTGATGATTGCGATGACGGCCCGCATCAAGCTGCTGGGCCGCATGGACGTGATCGAAAAGCGCCGTCCGCAGGATGGCCGCATCAAGACCCGCACGGCCGGCGGCCAGGAGATCGAGCTGCGCCTTTCGACGCTGCCCACGGCCTTCGGAGAAAAGCTGGTGATGCGTATCTTCGACCCGGAGGTGGTGGTGAAGACCTTGCCGGAACTGGGCTTCCCGCCCGAGGATGCTGCGCGTTGGGATGCGCTGACCAGCCGTCCGCACGGCATCATCCTCGTCACCGGCCCGACCGGCTCGGGCAAGACCACCACGCTGTACACCACGCTGAAGGCGCTGGCGACACCGGAGGTCAACGTCTGCACGGTGGAAGACCCGATCGAGATGGTGGAGGCGTCGTTCAACCAGATGCAGGTGCAGCCCGGCATCGACCTGACCTTCGCCGACGGCGTGCGCGCGCTGATGCGCCAGGACCCGGACATCATCATGGTGGGCGAGATCCGCGACCTGGAGACGGCGGAAATGGCGATCCAGGCCGCGCTGACCGGCCACCTCGTGCTGTCCACCCTGCACACCAACGACGCGCCGTCCGCCGTGATGCGCCTGCTGGAGCTGGGCGTGCCCTACTACATGCTGGAAGCGACCTTGATCGGCATCATGGCGCAACGCCTGGTGCGCACCTTGTGCCAGGATTGCAAGGAGGCCGGCGGCGAGATCGCCGACGACATCTGGCAGGGCCTGTGCAGCGGCTGGGACATTGCCAAGCCGGAGCAGGTCTACCGCCCGGTCGGCTGCCCGGAATGCCGCCAGACCGGCTTCCGCGGCCGTACCGGCATCTACGAGCTGCTCACCACCAGCGAATCGTTCAACGCCCTGGTCGAGGAGGAAACCGACATCAACGCGCTGCGCAAGCAGGCCGTGGCCGAGGGCATGAAGCCGCTGCGCATCGCCGGCGCCCTCAAGGTGCGCGATGGCGTCACCACGGCGGAGGAAGTGCTCAAAGTCACGGCCCTGGGCTGACGCAAAAAGCCGCTTGGCAAACGCAAGGAACTTTGTATATAATACGGCCTCTTTCGGGTCGTTAGCTCAGTTGGTAGAGCAGCGGACTTTTAATCCGTTGGTCGCAGGTTCGAGCCCCGCACGGCCTACCAGAATGAACAGGAAAGCCTCGTCTTCGGACGAGGCTTTTTTGTTTCCCGCGCCCGTTTCACATTTTTTTGACATGGCCTGCCCCAAGCTCCGGGTTTTCGCAACGAAAGGCCCTGCCATGAAACACCTCTTCCTCGCCCTGGCGCTGGTTCCCCTGCAAGCCCTGTCGCAAGTGCAGTCGCTCACCCACCAGGACGCCAAGCGCAAGTACATCGTCTACACCCCGGCCGGCTATGCCGCCGAGCCGGCGCGCCAGTTCCCCCTGGTCCTGAACTTCCCCGGCGGCGGCATGACGGCCGCCGAACAGATGCTCTACACGCAAATGAACCGCACGGCCGACCGCCACGGATTCATCGTGGTTTATCCGCAAGGCGTCAAGCACGACTGGAACGTGGGCTTCGGCATGGACTACCAGAGCGGCACCGACGACGTCGGCTTCGTGCGCGCCATGCTGGCGGCGCTGCGCAAGGATTTCCGCATCGACGCACGCGGCGGCTTCTTCAGCCTGCGCCTTGCGGCGGAAATGCCGGATCAATTCGCCGCCGTGGCCTCGGTCGGCGCTCCCATGCCCGAGCCGGTCGCGGCCCACCATACGCAGCGCCAGCCGGTGGGCGTGATGCTGGTGCACGGCACGGCCGACAACGTCGTGGCCTACGGCGGCAAGGCCGGCGGCTACCTGTCGGCGCCGGCCTCGGTCAAGTACTGGCTGGACGTGAACGGCATGGGCGGCGCCGCGGCCCGGGAGCGCCAGCTGCCCGCCGTGGCGGGCGACGCCACCGCCGCCAGCATCGCCGAGTACCGCCAGGGCGCTCGCAGCGTGGCGCTGGTGACCATCCGCGATGGCGGCCATACCTGGCCCGGCGCCGATCCGTTCAATATCGGGCTGCCGATCGGCAGTACCAGCAAGGCGGCCGACGCCAACGAGCTGGCCTGGGCCTTCTTCCGCCAGCACAGCCTGGAGGCGCCCGGGCCGTAGCGCGCCGCCCGCCGTTCATCCCGGATTTTTGCCGTTCGTCACCGCTGGCGCGCGTTCGTAGCGGCGCGCTGGCCGCTGCCCGCGCGTTCCCTTAGCCTGCATGCTGTCGCCCACTCTATGGAAACAGCCATGCTCTCGCTACGCCACCTGAACAAGACCTACGCCAACGGCGTCCATGCCAGCAACGACATCAGCCTCGATATCCCGACCGGCCTGTTTGGCCTGCTCGGCCCCAACGGCGCCGGCAAATCCACCCTGATGCGCACCATCGCCACGCTGCAGGAGCCCGACAGCGGCACCATCCACCTGGACGGCCTGGACGTGCTGCGCGAGCCGACTGCGCTGCGCCGCCAGCTGGGCTACCTGCCGCAGGACTTCGGCGTCTACCCCAAGGTCAGCGCGCTGGAACTGCTGGACCACTTCGCCATTCTCAAGGGCCTGGTCCAGCGCGGCGAGCGCAAGGAGGCGGTGGAGGCCCTGCTGCACCAGACCAATCTGTGGGAGGCGCGCAAGCGCGCCGTGGCCAGCTATTCGGGCGGCATGCGCCAGCGCTTCGGCATTGCGCAGGCACTGCTGGGCGCGCCGCGCCTGGTGATCGTCGACGAACCGACCGCCGGATTGGACCCGGATGAGCGCAACCGCTTCCTGAACCTGCTGGCGCGCATCAGCGAACAGGTCATCGTGATCCTGTCGACCCATATCGTGGAGGACGTGACCGACCTGTGCTCGCGCATGGCGGTGATCGGCAAGGGCCGCGTGCTGGTGGAGGGCGAGCCGAAGGCGGCCATCGCGACGCTGCGCGGCCGCATCTGGCGCGGCGCGGTGAGCGACGCCCAGCTGCCGGAACTGCAGCAGCGCTTCACCGTGCTTTCTTCGCGCCTGGTGGGCGGCAAGCCGCAGATCAACATCTACGCCGAGAGCCAGCCCGAGGCCGGCTTCACCCAGGTCGAGCCGGGCCTGGAAGACGTCTACTTCCTGCAACTGCGCGCAGCCGCCTGAGGATCGCACCATGTGGAAAACCTTCTTTGCCTTCGACCTGCGCTTCCACCTGCGCCAGCCGCTGCTCTGGCTCAGCGCCCTGCCGCTGGTGGTGCTGGCCTTCATCACCGCCAGCAGCGAGACCGCCCGCATCGGCGGCAGCATCGGCAACGCCCACCTGAATGCGCCGGTGGTAATCGTCAACCAGATGGGCGTGCTGAGCATCATGGCGCTGTTCCTGGTGACCTTCTTCGTGGCCGGCGCCCTGCTGCGCGATAACGAAGCCGGCATGGCCGACCTGCTGTTCGCCACACCGATGCGCAAGGCCGACTACCTGCTGGGCCGTTTCCTGGCCGGCTTCACGGCCTGCCTGCTGGTGTTCGCCCTGATCACGGCGGCCATGATGATCGGCTCGCGCATGCCCGGCATCGATCCGGCACGTCTCGGCCCGTTCTCCTTCCAGCCCTACCTGTGGGGCTTCCTGGTATACGCCGTGCCCAACCTGCTGTTCGTATCGGCCCTGCTCATGCTGCTGGCGGCTACCACGCGCTCCATGATGATGGTATACGTGGGCGTGCTGGGCTTCATTTCGCTGTGGGGCATCGCCGGCTTCCTGGGCGGGCGTGCCGACAGCGCCGCGCTGGCCGTGCTGCTCGACCCTTTCGGCGTGCGCGTACTGGCCCAGGCCACACGCTACTTCACCAGCGCCGACACCAATGCACACCTGCCCGCGCTGGAAGGTGCGCTGCTGGCCAACCGCGCGCTGTGGAGCATCCTGGCGCTGGCCATGTTCGGCCTGACCCTGGTGCTGTTCAAGCCCCTGCGCGCCGGCACCGGACGCGCCTGGCGCAAGCGCGGCGCGGCGCAAGTGCAGGCCCAGGCGCGCGCAAGCGCCGCCGGCATCGCGGCCCATGCCGCCAGCCGCATCGCCGCCCGCCCGCTGCCGCGCAAGGCGCCGCACTTCGGCTCGGCGACGGCTTGGCTGCAAACGGCCAGCCTGCTGCGCGCCGACGCGCTCTCCATCCTGCGCAGCCTGCCCTTCCTGGTCATGCTGCTGCTGGCCCTGGCCAACTTCTTCGCCAACTACACCATCGGCGGCATGCGCTTTGACAGCGTGCCGTATCCATTGACGCGCCTGATGCTGGAGGAACTGGCCGGCGGCATGAACGACATGCTGGTCATCGTGCTGCTGTTCTTCGCCGGCGAACTGGTGCACCGCGACCGGCAGGCCCGCATCGACGGCCTGACCGGCGCGCTGCCCCTGCCGCGCTGGGCGCCGCTGGTGGCGAAATACGGCGCGCTGGCAGCCGTGGTGCTGGCCTTCCTGGGCACCGGCGTGCTGGCCGCCATGGCAGTCCAGCTGGTGGTGGGCGGCGCCCCGATCGACCTGCCGCTCTATGTCCAGGGCACGCTGGTCGCCGCCGCCTATTTCCTGCTGCTGGCGATGGCCCTGCTGGCCCTGCAGCTGGCGGCCGGCTCGAAATTCGCCGGCTATGCGCTGGGCATCGGGCTGCTCGCCGCCGGCCCGCTGCTGCGCGGCATGGGCATCGAACATCCGCTGGCCATCTTTGCCGCCCTGCCTACCCTGCGCTACTCGGACATGAACGGTTACGGCCATTACCTGGCCGGCTGGAGCTGGTTCGTGCTGTACTGGGGCCTGCTGGGCGCCGCGCTGCTGCTGGCTACGGGCGGCTTTGCCCTGCGCAGCGGCGCCGCGCGCTGGCGCGAGCGTGCCCGCAGCGCAGCCACCGCGCTGCGCGGCGCCACGGGCGCGGCCTGCCTGCTGTGCCTGGGTGCGGCCGGCGCCACCGGCAGCTGGATCTACTACAACACCAATGTCCTCAACCAATACCGTTCGAGCCAGGACTGGCTGGACTTCCGCGCCGGCTATGAAAAGGCCTACCGCCAGGACATCAACCTGCCGATGCCAAGCCTGACCGGCATCCGCGCCGACGTCGACATCTTCCCGTCCACCCAGGCGCTGCGCATCCGCGGCCAGTACGTCGTGCAGAACAAGACCGAGGCGCCGCTGCGCGTGCTGCGCATCCAGACCGACCTGCGCGGCACGACGCGCTTCCACGCCCTGCCCGCCGGCCGCATGCTGCGCGACGACAAGCGCTATGGCGTGATGGACTGGCAGCTGGAGCAGCCGCTGGCGCCCGGCGCGCGCATGGAACTGCGCTTTACCGTGGACGTGGCGCGCCAGGGCTTCACGGCGGACGGCAAGCCCCTCGCCGTCAACGGCAACGGCACTTCCTTCGCGTTCGAGGACTTCTTCCCCAAGTTCGGCTATAACCAGTCAATGGAACTGGACGACAACAAGGCGCGCAAGGCGCGCGGCCTGGAGCCGGCGCACCGCATGCCCACGCTGGAAGAGCGCCAGGCGCAATCGAAAAACTACTGGAAGCTGTTCGGCATCGACGCCGACATGGTCGACTTCGAAACCACCGTGTCCACCAGCGCGGACCAGGTGGCGCTGGCGCCCGGCGTCCTGCAAAAGACGTGGGAAAAGGATGGCCGCCGCTACTTCCACTACAAGATGGACCGTCCCGTGCTGCCGTTCTTCGGCTACCTCTCGGCACGCTGGGAAGTGCGACGTGACCAGTGGCAGGGCGTGCCGATCGAGGTCTATTACGACAGCAAGCACGCCTACAACGTCGAGCGCATGATCGACGGCGCCAAGGGTGCGCTGGAGTACTACACCGCCAATTTCGGCCCCTACCCTTACGGCCAGGTGCGCATCGCGGAAACGCCGCTGTACCAGAGCTATGCGCGCGCCTTCCCGACGCTGACCCCGTTCTCCGAATCGCTCGGCTTCATCAGCGACCTGCGCGATCCGGAAGCGGCCGACCACGTGTATTACGTCACCGCCCACGAGCTGGCGCACCAGTGGTGGGGCGACCAGGCCATTGCCGCCAACATGCAGGGCGGCGGGCTGGTGACGGAATCGCTGGCGGAATACTCGGCCCTGATGGCCCTGGAGAAGCGCCACGGCGCCGATCACGTGCGCAGCATCCTGCGCTTCGACCTGGACGAGTACCTGAGCGGGCGCGCGGCCGAAGGCGCCGAGGAGCAGCCGCTGGTGCGCAATGAAAGCCAGATCTACCTGCAGTACCGCAAGGCCAGCCTGGTGTTCTACCGCCTGCGCGCGGAGATCGGCGAGGCGGCGCTCAACCGTGCCATCAAGCGCTTCCTGGAGGCCACGCGCTACCGCAGCGCACCGTACACCACCAGCACCGAGCTGCTGGAGTACATCCGCGCCGAGACGCCGGCGGCAAGCCAGGCGCTGGTGACGGACCTGTTCGAACGCATCGTGTTCTACGATAACCGCATCCTGGCGGCAAGCACCAGCCGGCGCGCGGACGGCCGCTGGGACGTGGAAGTGACGCTGCGCCTGGCCAAGAGCGAGGCCGACGGCCGCGGCAAGGAAACTGCCCGCGCCTACGACGAGCCGGTCGAACTGGCGGTGTTCGCCGGCACGCGCCAGCTGCAGTCGGCGCGCCACACGCTGCCTTCCGGCGAATCGCGGCTGCGGCTGACGGTGGCCGAACGGCCAAGCGAAGTGGCGCTCGACCCGCGCCAGTTGCTGATCGACCGCGTGCCAGGCGACAACCGCAAGGCCGTCGATGGCGGCAAGTAAGGCTACAGCCGCTTGAGCTGCTTGAACTGGACGGCGCGGCGACGCGACATGTCCACGTTCAAGCCGCCCTCCAGCTGCAGCACCAGGCCGCCCGCCGGCGACGGACCCACTGCGCGCACGAAGCGCAGGTTGACGATGTGGCGCCGGTTCACGCGCATGAAATGCTGCGGGTCCAGGCGCTCCTCCAGCAGGGTCAAGGAACGCAGCAGCAAGGGCCGGTTGTTGTCGAAATACACGCGCGTGTAGTTGCCTTCCGACTCGAACAGGGCGATCTGCTCCAGGTCCACAAACCAGCAACGTTCGCCGTCCTGCATGAAGACCTTGCCGTCGTTCGGCTTGGGCGCCTTGGGGCCGGCATCGCGGCTGCGCTTTTGCAGGGCCTGCGCCAGGCGCGGCGCCTCGATCGGCTTGAGCAGGTAATCCAGGGCGTTGGCGTCGAATGCCTTCAGTGCGAACTGGTCGTGCGCGGTGGTGAAGATGACGGCCGGCGGCGCCTGCTCCAGCGCCGACAGCAGGTCGAAGCCACTGCCGTCGGGCATCTGGATGTCCAGGAAGACCAGGTCGGGCGCCATGTGGCGGATCGCGTGCAGGCCGTCGGCCACGCAGGCCGCTTCCGCCACCACGTCCACTTCCGGATGGGCGTCGAGCAGGCGCCGCAACTCGTTGCGCGCCAGGCGCTCGTCGTCGATGATCGCTACCCTCATGCCACGCCTCCCTGCGGCAAGGTCACCGTCGCCAGCACCCAGCCATCCTCCTCGGCCAGCACGCAGCCGGCCTGCGGGCCGCATTGCAGGGCCAGCCGGCGCACCGCGTTGGCCAGGCCCAGGCGCGTCGAACTGCTGCTTGCCGCCAGGCGGCCCTGGTTGCGCACTTCCACCCGCACCAGGCCATCGCCGTCCAGGCGCGCGCTGATCCTGACCTGGCACGGCGCGACCATGCGTTCGACGCCGTGCTTGACCGCGTTCTCCACCAGGGTCTGCACCACCATGGGCGGCAATGGCGTGGCCGCCAGCGCCGGGTCGACGTCGATGCTCACCGCCAGCCTTTCCTCGAAACGCAGCTTCTCGATGCCAAGGTAGGCGCTGACGGCGGCCAGTTCCTCGGCCAGCGTGATGGTGCCGGACTGCCCAGCCTGCAGGCGCTGGCGCATCATGCCGGCCAGCTGGCCCAGGGCATGCGCGGCAGCCTGGGCGTCCTCGTAGACCAGCGAGCGGATGCTGTTCAGGCTATTGAAGAAGAAATGCGGATTGACCTGGAATTGCAGTGCGCGCAGTTCGGCGTCCTTGGCGCTGACCTCCAGTTCCAGCCGCGCCAGCTCCGCCTGGCGCGCGCGCCGGCGCGCCAGGGCCGCCGCGTAGCACATGGTCCAGGCGACGAAGGCGACAAACCACAGCACCAGCAGCAAGACGTAGTCGATCATGCTGGTGCCCGGGTCGCGCAGCAGGGCACCGTCGCGGAACAGCAGATCGGCCAGCAGCAGGAAGCCCGTTTGCGCAACAGCCAGCACGGACAGGCCGGCGCCCAGGCGGCCCAGCGGCAATGCCGTCCCGGCCAGCCACGCGCGCCGCTTAAGGTGCAGGCGCCACAGGTGCGACAGGGCGAAGGCGGTGACGATGCAAAACGTCTTGGCCAGCGCAAAGCGCAAGGCCTGCTCGGTGTCGCTTTGCGAGGATGTCAGCAGGCCGATGGCCGCCATGCCGCCCCAGCCCGCCAGTTGGCAGAGCCAGTAGTCCCGCTGTGTGGATTGCTCCTGCATCATTTCGCCAATTGAAGTTCAAACCAGCGAAATGGTAGCAGCAGGCTTGCAAACTTGCTATCCCCGCGAGCGGCGGCCGAAACTGCCCTGCACGCGGCGGCGGCTGGCCGCATTCTGGTCCTGCAGGATGGCGTCGACGCGGGACGAGGCGGCCCGCGACAGTTCCAGCGCCGCGGCCACGTCGGGGAAGTATTCGGGCACGCGGTAGCCAAGCCAGGCATAGGCCGAATACAGGCGGCAGGCGTCTTCCGCTTCCTGCAGGTTCATCCAGCCCAGGGGATTCTGCTCGGGATGCAGGTGCGTGGCGCGCTGGCGCGACAGCGAGACGCACCAGTGTTCCCAGGCCTTTTGCAGCGACGCCACGTTGGACGACACCGGCACCAGCGACAGCGTGAACTTGTCGGCCACCGACAGCGGCAAGGTATCGAGCCATTCGGCGCGCTCGAACTGCTCCTCGGTGATGCGCGGGAAGAAGAAGCCGTCCGGCACGTCGATGTTGTGCACGAAGCGCTTGAGCAGGCGCGCCAGCGAATCCTCGCCCGTGACCGAGGCGATGCGGTGCAGGTGCTCCAGGGTCGGCGCCACGGCAAAGCCGGTGGCCTTGAGCTGCGGCAGCTTCTCCTTGAGCAGCGAACGCATCACGCCGTGCGTCTCTTCGTCGAAGCCCGCCACGTGCCCTTCCTCATGCACGCCGTAGCGCCCTGCCCGGCCCGCGATCTGGCGCGCCAGCGCCGCCGGGATTTCCTCCTCCTCGACGCCGTTGTACTTGATGCTGGTGGTCATGACCACGCGCTGGATCGGCAGGTTCAGGCCCATGGCAATGGCGTCCGTGCCCACCACCACGTCGGCGTGGCCGTCGCGGAAGCGCTGCGCCTGGGCACGGCGCACTTCGGGCGACAGGTTGCCGTACACGGTGGCGACCGACAGCCCCGCTTCGGTCACCATGTCGCGCCACATCAGCACGTCGCGCCGGGAAAAGGCGATCACCGCATCGCCCTTGCGCAGGCCCTTGAGCTTGCGCACGGCCGACGGCTCCATCGACAGCGGCGCCTTGCGCTTGAGGATATGCACTTCGATCGGGCACTCCAGGCGTTCCGCCAGCGCTTCCACCGCGCGCCGCGCCTCGGCGGCGCCGACCAGGTAGACCGTGCGCGCCGGGGCGCCGCACACGGCGGCGGTCCATGCCGCGCCGCGGTCGCGGTCGGACAGCATCTGGATCTCGTCGATCACCGCCACCTCGACTTCGGTGCGCGTGTCGAGCATTTCCACCGTGCTGGCGACATGGGTCGCGCCTTCCTCGATGCGGCGCTCCTCGCCAGTGATCAGGCTGACCTTCAGGTCGGGATCGCCGGCCTGCAAGCGCTCGTAGTTCTCCAGCGCCAGCAGGCGCAGGGGCGCCAGGTAGACGCCGCTGCGCGCCTTGGCCAGCGCCTCCATCGCCTTGTGCGTCTTGCCCGAATTGGTGGGGCCGAGCAGCGCAATGAACTTGCGCGGCAGGCGGCGCGCCACCTCGAAGGTGGCCGGATACTCGGCCAGGTTGATGCTCTGCCGCGTGCGTTCGGCGTGGCGTTCCTCGCGGTGGCGCTCGACCGCATGCTCCAGGCGCTGGCGGATGCGGTCAAAGACCAGCCCCGCCGGCTCGGATGTCTGCATGTCCTCCAGCGCATGCAGGAAATCCATCGGCGCCATGCCATAGTCTTCGCATTCCTCGCGCAGTTCGGCGGCAAAGGCGGCCACGTCGGCGTGCAGGGCCGCCTGCGCCGCGGCGTCGCCGCGCTCGCGCAGCAAGGCCGCACGCCCTTCGCGCTCGAGCTTGCGCCACTTGGACGGCTTGGCCAGCACGCCCTGCTGCGGCACCAGGTCATAGGGAATATGCAGGCCGTCCAGCTCCACGCTGCCGGTGAAGCGCAGGAAGACACGGCCCTCCTGCTTTGCCAGTGCGATGCCGCGGGCCGCAAGGCCCAGCTCATGCACCAGCTGTTCGTCGTCGTCAAAATCTGTCATGGCGAGCCGATTATAGCGCCTGCAGGCGCCCTCGCCGCATCCTGGCCGAGCACGACGACGGCCTGCCGCGCTAGCTCCAGATGCGGTAGATCCAGTAGGTTTCGTCTTCCAGGCTGCTGCGCACGATCTCGCCCGGACTCAGGCCGCTGATCTCGCGTGCTTCGCGGCTCATGTGCGCCTGGTCGGAGTAGCCGCCGCGCTGCGCCACGTCGCCCAGCGAGACCTTGCCCTTCAGGGCGGCGTCGCGCGCGGCGATGAACGATTGCTCGGCGCGGTAGGTACGGCGCAGGCGGCGCAGCGGCTGCCCGGCCCACTCGCGCACACGGCGCTCGATCATGCGCGCGCTGCGGCCAATGCCCGCCGCCGCGGCCTGCGCGCCCAGGCGGTGCACCCAGTCGCCGACCACGCCGTCAAAGGCGCCGCCCGGGCGCGCGGCGCGCCAGCGCGGCTCCAGGAACTCTTCCAGCAGCGCGATGCGTGCCTGGTCGTCGGCGGCGCCGACCATGCGCTCCGCCACTGCCTGCCATGGCGCGCCCAGCACATCGTCCAGCGCCACGAACTGGTCGACGATGCCGTTCATGTCGATGCCGGTGAGGCGGTGCAGCGCATCGGGGAAGAACAGCACCATCATGAAGTGCGCCGCGCCCGGGTTGCCGCTCACGGTGGGGCGCGTCTGGGCGCCGGACAGCAGCACGCCGCCTTGCGGACACACCATTTCCGGCACCCACGGCTCGACCATGACGGATTCGCCGCGCAGTTGCAGGTACAGCGTCGGGAACGGCGTGGCCGGGTAGCGGTTCAGGCGCTGCTCGGCGGGCAGGTCGCAACCGAGCGTACTGCGCACGACAATCCCCCGCACGCAGGAGGCGAGCGGCAGGCACGGCACGATGAATTGACTGGTTGGCAACATTGCCGCCATTGTAGCGCGATGTCGCAAATGTTCAAGACCGGCCCGCGGGCGGCGGCCATACTGTGCGCCATGGATACCGCAAACACGACCACCCCCCCAGGCAGCGGCGCCCTGCGCCAGCTGGCCGACCTGCCCGGCCCGGCCGGCCTGCCCTTCCTGGGCAACGCGCTGCAGGTGCGCCCGCGCACCATCCACGCCGACGTGGAGGCGATGGCGCAGCGCTACGGCCCCCTGTTCCGCTTCAGCATCGGGCGCCAGCAGGCGCTGGTCGTGGCCGATGCAACACTGGTCGGCGGCGTGCTGCGCGATCGCCCCGACGGCTTCCGCCGGCCGGACGTGACGGCCCAGGTGTCCGATGAACTGGGCGGCGAACGCGGCGTGTTCCTGGCCGAGGGCACGGCCTGGCGCAACCAGCGCAAGATGGTGATGCAGGCCTTTGCGCCGCATGCCATCAAAGCCTATTTCCCGCTGCTGGCGCGCGTCGGCCGGCGCCTGCAGTCGCGCTGGGCGCAGGCTGCGCGGGAAGGCCGGCCCATCGCGCTCAACGCCGACCTGAAACGCTTTACCGTGGACGTGGTGGCCGGCCTGGCCTTCGGCGAGGAGATCAACACCATCGAGCATGGCGACGACGTGGTCCAGCAGCAGCTCGAGCTGATCATGGAAGGCACCGCACGCCGCTCCCTGATGCCGCTGCCCTACTGGCGCTACATCAAGCTGCCCTTTGACCGCAAGCTGGAAGCCGCCGTAGCCGCCATGCGCAAGGCGACCGAAGGCTACATCGCCAATGCGCGCCGGCGCATGCAGGACGACCCGTCGCGGGTCCAGCACCCGCAGAACATGCTCGAAGCCATGCTGGCGGCGGCCGACCAGGAAGGCAGCGGTATCGACCACGGCGCGGTGGTCGGCAATGTGAGCACCATGCTGTTGGCCGGGGAAGACACCACCTCCAGCGCGCTGGCCTGGCTGATCTGGCTGCTCTCGCGTCATCCTGCCGCGCTGCAGCGCGCACAGCAGGAAGTGCGGCGCATGGCGCCCGATGCGGGCGCCTTCACCATCGAGCAGATGGACCGGCTCGAGTACATCGACGCCTGCGCGCACGAGGCCATGCGCCTCAAGCCGCCGGCACCGTTCCTGCCCTTGCAGACCAACCGCGACTGCCTGGTGGGCGATGTACAGGTGCCGAAGGACGCCATCGTATGGTGCGTGCTGCGGCACGATAGCGTGTCGGAGAGCAGGTTGAACAACGCCGCACAGTTCGACCCGCAGCGCTGGCTCGATGGCAGCTCCGCGCGCCAGCTGGCCATGCCGTTCGGCTCAGGTCCGCGCCTGTGTCCGGGGCGCTACCTGTCGCTGCTGGAGATCAAAGTGGCCATGGCTTGCCTGCTGGGCCGCTTCGACCTGGTGGCGGTCGAAGGCGACAGCGAGGAATACCATCGTTTCGTCATGGCGCCGGGCGCCTTGACCATGCGGCTTTCGCCAGCAGCTGGATAGTCAGGGCGAACACGAAGGCGGCCAGGAACGATACCGGCACCGGCTGCGCGCGCAGCAGAAGCGATACGGCCAGGCAGAACGCCGCGAAAGCGAAGTAGCCGAGCATGGTCCCGCGCAGCAGCTGGACTGCGCTGGCGCGCCCGGACTGCAGGTGCGTGAAGCCGACCAGCACGGTCCCCATCACTGGGAACATGGCGAGAAACCCGCTCAGGCGCGGCCCCAGTCCGGCCGCCGCGGCGCTCACCGACAGCACCAGCACGGCGCCCGCCAGCATGCGCCAGGGCAGGTCGCCGCCCAGCCGGCCAGGCGACGGGGCCGGCGCAGGCGCGCCCGGCGCCAGTGCCGGAAACAGGCGCGGCGCGATGAGCAATGCGGCGACCACCAGCAGGACAGCGATTGGCAGCGTCGGCTGCACGGCCTGCAGGGCCGCCACGGCAAGCGCCCACGCCGCCAGCGCAACCGGCATCGCGCCGGCCACGTTCCAGCGCCCCGAGGCCCACGCATAGGTCAGGCTGAAGACAATGATGGCCAGCACCGCCATCAAGGTGCCTTCGGCGGCGGCGGCAGCGAAGGCCGCGCCCTGCTCGAGCGAGATGGCGAGCAGGATCGGGCCGGCCACGATGGGAAAGGCCGACAGCCATCCGGCCACGGCAGGGCCCCAACGGCGCCCGGCCAGCGTCACGGCGTAGATCAGGGAGGGAACTAGGAAGAGTTTCAGCGCGAGGATGGCATTCATGGGCCGCGAGTCTACCACGCGCCCGGAGGGTGCCCGCGCTTTGTAACAGGCAAGTAACAGCACGTTGACAGGGGTTGTCCAATTCCGCACTATCGTCGTTCCCCATTGACTCAACGAAGCCAGTGCAATGACTGCAACTAAACTCTTCCCCAAGCTCACTTTCCTGCTGATCCTGAGCGTCAGCGCCAGCCTGGCCCAGGCGGCTGCCGCCGAACCGGCCAAGCGCGCCATCACCCACGAAGACGTGTGGCTGATGAAGCGCGTCGGCGCGCCCCAGCCCAGCCCGGACGGCAAGTGGGCCGTCTTCTCGGTGACCGATCCCGCCTACGACAGCAAGGAGCAATGGTCCGACATCTGGATCAAGTCCCTGGCCGATGACGGCGCGCCGCGCCGCCTGACCTTCAGCAAGGGCGGCGAGTCCGCCCACGCCTGGTCGCCCGACAGCCGCTACCTGCTGTTCGTGGCCAAGCGCGAAGGCGACGACGCGCCGCAGATCTACCGCCTGGACGTGGCCGGTGGCGGCGAAGCGCAGCGCATGACCAGCCTGACGCTGGGCGCGCGCCTGCCGAAATGGAGCCCGGACGGCAAGCAGGTGCTGTTCGTGAGCGAAACCTTCCCCGGCGCCGCCGACGAGGAGGCCGTGAAGAAAATGGCCAAGGAACGCAAGGACCGCAAGTACAGTGCGCGCGCCTATGAATCCTTCCCGCCGCGCTTCTTCGACAAATGGCTGGACGACAAGAAGGTGCGCCTGTTCGTGATGGATGCCCAGCCCGACGCCAAGCCGCGCGACATCCTCTCCGGCAGCAAGCTGGCCGACCTGCCGGGCTTTGGCGGCAGCCAGGGCGACGATGGCCAGTCGCTCAACGCGGTCTGGGCGCCGGACGGCAAGAGCGTGGTCTTTGCCGTCTCGACCAACCGGCATGAAGCGGCGCGCGCCTCGGTCTTCACCCAGATCTACAGCGTGCCGGCCGGCGGCGGGGAACCGGTCCAGCTGACGCGCGACGTGCGCAGCTATCACGACCTGCGCTTCGCGCCGGACGGCAAGACCCTGTTCGCCCTGACGGAAGAAGAGGCGCCGAACAAGGTGTACGACCTGACCCGCGTGGCAAGCTTCGCCTGGCCGTTCAGCCATCCGCAGCCGAAGATCCTGACGCAGGACCTGGACCGCTCGATCTCGCGCATCGCCCTGCCCGGCGACGGCAAGCGCGTCTACTACTCCTTCGAGCACGCCGGCCTGGAAAAGGTGTACTCGATGAACTACGCCGGCGGCGACAAGCGCGAAGAACCATCGCTGCCGCAGGGCTCGATCAACTCACTGAACGCGGGCGGCAAGGCGCTGGTGGGCGTGTGGGAGTCGGCGGTCAATCCACCGGAGATCTACTCCTTCAACGGCACGCCCAAGCGCCTGACCTCCTTCAACGTCGAGAAGGCCGCGGCGATCGACTGGCAGGCGCCGGAACATTTCTGGTTCAAGACCCCGGACGGCCGCCAGATCCACAACATGATCGTCAAGCCGGCCGGCTTCGACCCGAACAAGAAGTACCCGCTGTTCGCGGTGATCCACGGCGGCGCCGCCAATATGTGGCGCGACCAGTTCGTGCTGCGCTGGAACTACCACCTGCTGGCCAAGCCGGGCTACGTGGTGCTGCTGACCGACTACAAGGGCTCCACCGGCTACGGCGAGGAATTCGCGCGCTCGATCCAGCACGACCCGCTGAAGGGGCCGGGCGACGAGATCAACTGGGCGGTGGACGAGGCGGTCAAGAAGTATCCGTTCATCGACGGCAGCAAGCTGGCGGCGGGCGGCGCCAGCTACGGCGGCCACCTGGCCAACTGGCTGCAGGCGACCACCACGCGCTACAAGGCCATCGTGTCGCACGCCGGCGAGATGGACCTGGTCATGCAGTGGGGCACCAGCGACAGCATCTACGGCCGCGAAGTCAATGGCGGCGGCCCGGTGTGGAGCGACCTGCCGGTATGGCGCGAGCAAAGCCCGATCATGCAGGGCGGGAACCACGCCAAGGGCACTGGCTTCAAGACGCCGATCCTGATCACCGTCGGTGAGCTCGACTACCGCGTCCCGGTCAACAATGCCCTGATGAACTTCGCGGCACAGCAACGTTTGAGCACGCCAAGCAAGCTGGTAGTATTCCCGGACGAAAACCACTGGATACTGAAAGGCGAGAACAGCCGCTACTTCTACAACGAAGTGCACGGCTGGCTCGCCAAGTACCTTAAATAAGGAGAAATGATCGATGACGCTTGCCAACTGGTGCATCGCCGCAGCCTGCCTCCTGCCGACGATGGTGGCGCTGACGCCGAAAGTGGCCTCGTTCAAGGACCAGGACCACTACGACAACACCCACCCGCGCGACTGGGAAAGCCGCCAGGTCGGCTGGAAGCGGCGTGCCCATGCCGCGCACCTGAACGGCTTTGAAGCACTGCCGCTGTTCATTGCAGCCGTCATCCTCGCCCAGCAGGCCAACGCGAACCAGGACCGCATCGACATCCTGGCGATGGCGTTCGTCCTGATCCGCGTGGTCTACAGCATCATCTACATCAGCAACCTGGCCATCCTGCGTACGCTGGTGTGGTTTGCCGGCGTGGGCGTGAGCCTGGCCATCCTTGCCATGGCCTGAGCGCCTGGGCAAAAAGAAAGCCGGCAAGCTGCCGGCTTTCCCGCCATGCGCCAACCAGGGCGATGGCTTACTTCTTGATCTGGATGGAAGACTTCACTTCCTGCACGCCTTCCACCTTGCGTGCCAGTTCGACAGCCTTGTCGGCCTCCGCACGCGATGGCACGAAGCCGCTCAGCATCACAATGCCCTTCTGGGTTTCGACGTGCACGTCCATGGCCTTGACCAGTGGATCGGCCGCCATTTCAGCCTTCACCTTGGTGGTGATCATGGTGTCCGACATGGCGGTGCGGGTGTCGCGCGTTGCATCGCGCACCGTGTCGCGCGTGGTATCGGTCGCAGCGGCCGCAGTCGTGCGTGCATCCTGGGCGACGGCTGCGGTGGTGCTGGTGGTGCCGGCACTGGCCAGGGCGGTCTTGTGGGCCGACTTGGCGTCGGACTTGCAGGCCGACTTGGTCGAACCGCTCATGTCGTCGCAACGTTCCTTGGCCAGTTCATACTCGGCATCGGCCAGCCGGCGGCGGGCCTTCTCAACATCCTTGGCCGTGTTCATGTGCTGCGTGGTGGCGTCCAGTTCGGCGCGCGCCTGCGCGACCTTGGCTTCCTCCTTGCAGACATCCTCGGCGTTGCCTTTCATGCTCTTGCAAGCATCTTTCGCGGCCTTGTAGTCGGACTCTGCTTTTTCTTTCGCAGCTTTATAGGGAGCGTTATCCGCGCCAGCAATGGCCACCGACGAGCTGAACAGGGCAGCCAGCGAAATACACAGGATTTTCTTCATGGTTAGTCCCCTTTAGGATGGTTGGCATTGGCGATTAGACGCCTAGCCGGGACTAACTTCTGTGCGCGACCGAACACAGTCGGGTTATTGCTCGTCTTTCAGCAAACCCTTGGCCCACAGCGCGCGCGCTTGTTCGAACGGGTTATGTACGCTATCGAACACAGCGCCATGGCTGGCAAGTTGCAGCCATGCACGCGTATTGTGCGAGCCATGCGCCACCGGCTGGCGCACTTGCATCAGCCACGCGTGCACCTGCTTGTATTGCGCGGCGTTGGCGCGTTGCGTCCAGGCCAACGCCACCAGGTCGGAGAAGGCTTCCTCGCGGCGCGTATCGCGCATCTGCTTCGACAAGCGTTGCAGTTCCGGATTTGCCGCCTGCTCCTGCGGCGCTTCCACGAAGCCGGCCGGCAGCGCGTGCCAGCTGCCCTGCGCCTGGCGCCAGCAGTGGCCAACCTCATGCGCGGTCATGGCTTCGATCAAGACTTTCTGTTGCGCGGCCGGCACGCCGGCCAGCACTTCTTCGGCCTGCGCATTGCCGCGCATGGAAAACACGAGCTTGCAGCGGCCATCAGCAAAACCCATGGCAAGCGGCACGTCGTTCGGGCCGGCTTGTGGCTGGACAATAATATCGATGGGCAGCTTGAGTTCCTGCTTGGCGTAGGCCAGCACGGGCGCACCGGCCTGCAGCCAGCGCGCTTCGACTTCGGTGAGCTGGGCGGCACCTGCCGTGGCAGAGAAGAAAGACAGCAGGATAGGCAGGCTCAGCTTCATGACGAACTCCGGTAACGAGCTTCAACTATACATGCCTTACGGCAAGCTGTTACCGGAGTTTCCGGGCTGTTACAAAATATTGGCTGAGCTAGTCTGCAACTTTATTTTGCGAGCAAGGAGTTGGCAGTCGGGAAAGATGGGCGGATGTCGTTCGGCACCTGCCTCATCTTCTCCAGCGCCTTCTGCACGTCGGGACGGATCACCACGTACTTCGTCATCATGTCCTTGGCGCGCGCATAGTCGCCGGTCGCTTCGATGGTGAGGAACTCGCGGTCGAGGTCGCGCACCGCCTGCTTGATCTTCTTGAAGTCCACCGAGAACGTGCCGTCGCCATGCGACACGAAGCCGCCCTTGTCCAGCAGGTAGTTCATCTGGATCGCCATGCCGCGCGCATGCGACGACGTCAGGCCGAAGTGCAGCGTGCGGAAGGCCGAGGCCAGGAAGGTCGTATACAGCTTGCGCTCGGCCGCCTCGCCCTGCCCCAGCGACTCCTTCAGCAGGCCCTTGTCCATCATGTACGTCAATGCGAACAGGCCCGTCATGTCGGCCTTCGCCTCCTCGATGGTGGAGTAGGTATCCTTCAGGTCCTGGCGCGGCGTGGAACCGCCCTTGGTGCTGTGCGGGCCCAGGCCGTGCGTGATCTCGTGCGCCAGGATGTGGGTGAAGAAGGAATTGAAGTCGAGGTCCTTCTGGTCGGCCGGACGCAGCACCAGCTTGGCGATCGGCGTCAGGGTGGCCTTGAATTTCTCTTCCTGCACGTTCTTCAGCATCACGCGCTTGGAACCGCGCTGGCTGATGATGCGTTCGTCGTTGGGCAGGTTGTAGGCGGCCGTCTGCACGCCCATGTTGCCATCGCCCGCACCGTACACCTGGTTCACCACCACCATCGGCGCCACCGCACCCACCTTCGGGTTGCGGTACTGCGCGTCGAGCGGCAGGTTGTCCTCCAGCTCCTGCATGTGCTTGGCGAAGAAGTCCAGCTTGCGCGTCTCCTTCTCGTCGCGGATGCTGACATAGGCTTCGAAGGCGGCCTTGTAGCCGAACAGCTCGTCGTTGTAGGTCTCGTACGGGCCAATGGTGACGTCGACCATGGAGTCCAGGTCCATCCAGGCGAAGTCGGAAGGCAGGTAATCGTTGGACAGGAAGGCGTCGGCGCGCAGGTCGAGGAACTTCTTCAGCGACGCGTTGCCGGTGGCGGCGGCCGCCTCCTTCAGCAGCTTGGACAGCTTCTCCAGTTCCGGCCGGTATTCATCCGAATACTTGACGACCTTGAACTTGCCGTCCGCGCCCTTGCGGATGGTGGTGAAGAACCACTGGGCTTCCTGCTTCTGCGCGGCAGGCAGGCCGTTGATCCAGGATTCCAGTTGCTCCTTGCTGGCGCCTTCCGGATAGAAGTTGGCGCCGGCCGGCTTCTTGGCGGGCACCTTCATGCCGGCCACTTGCGCCGGCAGGAAGGACTGGTGGTCGTCCAGGATGGACCACGGGCCCTTGTTCAGCCAGAAGTATTCCAGGCGCGCCTTGCCCAGCGCCGACTGGTCTTTCTGCAGCGCGGCATACAGCGCCTCGTTGCCCGACCAGCGCTGGCGCAGCTGCAAGGTGTCGATGATCTTCGCCGCTTCGATCAGCTTCACGATGGCCTGGCGGTCGCCTGGCGTCAGGCTGGACGTGTCGGCCTTCAGTTGCACCGGCGCGTAACGCTTGGTCATCTTCTGCAGCTCGGCGACATCGGCCGGCGCGGCGGCAGCGGTGGCGCTGGCAATGGCCAGCACCAGCGGGGTCAGGAAGTTTTTCATGTGGCCTTTTCTCTACAGTTAAAAGGAAGGCCACATTGTATTCCCGCCCCTACCAGACGCAATAGGTTTTTCCGCTTTCCGCACCTTCCACGCAACGGCTGTAGGCACGCGCCACGCGCGCCGCCGGCACCGTTTCGAAGCCATGGAACAGCGCCTCGAACTTGTGCGCCGACTCCTCCAGCAGCGAAGGATTGACGACGTTGATGCGCAGGCCGCGCTGCAGCTCCAGCGCCGCGCCGCGGGCAAAGCCCTCGACCGCATTGTTGACGGTGACGGTGTTGGCGCAGCCGCGCAAAGGGTTGTGCGCATCCACGCCGCTGGTGAGCGTAATGGAACCGCCGTCCGCCAGGTGATGCTGCGCCACCAGCGCCACGTTCACCTGCCCCATCAGCTTGGAATCGACGCCGATGCGGAACTGCGCCTGCGTCATCGACGCCAGCGGACCGATGTGCAAGGCGCCGCACGCGACCACCACGTCGTCCACCCTGCCCGCCTGCGCGAACAAGGACCGCACCGAAGCGATGTCCTCGATCGCCACGCGATGGTCGCCGCCGCTGCGGCCCGCGGTGAGCACCCGGTGGCGCCGCGCCAGCTCGCGGACCACGGCGCTGCCGATGGTGCCGCCACCGCCAATCACCAGGACGGTACGCACGGCCTTACCAGACACGGTAGGTCTTGCCGTTCTCCGCGCCTTCCACGCTGCGGCTGTAGGCCAGCGCGGCGCGCTTTACCGGCACCGTCTCCATGCCGTAGAAGTACGCGCCATAGACGTCCACCGATTCGTCCACCAGGGTCGGGCTGACGGAGTTGATGCGCAGGCCGCGCGGCAGCTCGATGGCGGCGCCCAGCACGAAGCCGTCCACGGCGGCATTGACGGTGCTGGCATTGGCGCCGAAGCGGATCGGCTGCGCGGACAGGCTGCCGCTGGTGAGGGTGATCGAGCCGCCGTCGTACAGGTGCTTCTGCGCCGCCAGCGCCACGTTCACCTGTCCCATCAGCTTGGACGCCAGGCCGGACTGGAACTGCTCGGCCGTCATCTCCGCCAGCGCGCCGAAATGCACGTCGCCGGCCGCGACCACCACGCCGTCCACCTTGCCCACCTGCTGGAACAACGCCTCCACCGACGCCGGGTCCTCGATGCGCACCTGGTACTGGCCGCTGTTGCGGCCGGCCGTGAGCACTTCATGGCGCAGGCCCAGCTGTTCCACGATGGCCTTGCCGAGGGTGCCGGAGGCGCCGATAACGATGATCTTCTTCATGTGTCTTCTCCTGTTGGGTTGGTCAGTGAGGCCAGTATGATCTCCGTCACCAAAGGAATAAATGAGCTATCATTTAAATCATTCCAAACCCAGGATTAGCAATGGACAAGTTGCGCAGCATGGAAGTATTTGTCGCCGCCGTCGACACGGGCAGCTTCACCGCCGCCGCCGAGCGTTTCGGCATGTCCTCCGTCATGGTCGGCAAGCACGTGCGCGAACTCGAGCAGCGGCTGGGCGCCGCCCTCCTCACCCGCACCACGCGGCGCCAGTCGCTGACGGAAATCGGGCGCCAGTACGTCGACCAGTGCCGCGCCATCCTGGCCCAGATCCAGGCCGCGGAAAGCCTGGCCGAAACCATGCGCGCCACGCCGCGCGGCGTGCTCAAGGTGACGTGCGCCGTGTCCTTCGGCATGGAAATCCTGGGGCCCGCCATGACCGACTTCCTCGAACGCTACCCGGAAGTGAGCGTGGACCTGAACCTGAACGACCGCATGGTGGACCTGGTGGAGGAAGGCTTCGACATCGCCGTGCGCATCGGCACGCTGGAAGACTCGTCGCTGGTGGCCAGGCCGCTGCGCCCGTACGGCGTGGTGGTGTGCGGCTCGCCCGACTACCTGGCCCGGCGCGGCGTGCCGCAGACGCCGGCCGACCTGGCGCGGCACGAATGCCTGGAGTTCAGCGGCTGGGTGCCGCAGGCGCGCTGGCGCCTGAAAGGCGAGAAGGACGCCCGCCACGTCCCGCTCAGCCGCCTGCGCGCCAACAACAGCTACGCCCTGAAGCTGGCCGCGCTGAAAGGATTCGGCCTGATCATGCAAGCGGAGATGGCGCTGGCGCAGGACCTTGCCGCCGGGCGCCTGGTGCGCGTGCTGGACGACTACCTGCCCACCCCGCGCCCCATGCACCTGCTCTACTCCCGCGACCGCCAGCCCACCCCGAAGCTCACCAGCTTCATCGACTTCATCCTTGAAAAAATGGGGACGTAACAGGTTTTTACTGCCAGCCGCCCCCCAGGGCACGGACCACGCCGACGGTTGCCAGCATGCGCTGGGTCTCGATCTGGACCGCAGCGCGGTCTGCCGCCAGGGCGCTGCGCTGGGCGTCCGTCACGTCGAGATAGCTGCTGATGCCGCGCTCGTAGCGGGCGCGCGCCACGTCATAGGCACGGCTGGCCGCCTCACGCGAGCCGCCCTGCACCTTGCCTTGCTGCGTCCGCCGCGCCACATCCGACAGGGCATCCTCCACCTCGCGCAACGCCGTCAGCAGCCGCCCTTCATGGTTGGCCAGCGCTTCCTCGTAACGGGCCTTGGCCGCGGTCAGGTTGGACTGGTTGCGGCCGCCGTCAAACAGGGGCAGCGACAGTGCCAGCGGCCCGATGCTGAACACGCGCGAGCCACCCTTGCCGATGTCGCCCAGGCTTTCGGAGGCATAGCCAAAATTGCCGGTCAGGCTGAGCGAAGGATAGAACGCGCCTTCCGCCACGCCGACATTGGCGTTGGCCGCGCGCAGGCTGGCCACGCTGGCGGCCAGGTCGGGCCGGTGCGACAGCAGGCTCGCTGGCAGGCCGGCCGGAATCGACGGCGGCGCCGGCAGCGTGCTGGTCGCGGCGGCCGGCAGCTGCATGGACGAGGGCGAGGCCCCCACCAGCACGGCCAGCGCATGCTCCAGCGTAGTGCGTTGGCGCTGCACCTCTTCCAGGTCCGCTTCCGCGTTGGCGCGCTCGATGCGGGCGCGCGAGGTGTCCAGCTCATTCGACAGGCCCGCGTTGAAGCGCGCATTGACCAGTTCCTCGGTTTCCTTGCGCGTGGCCAGCGCGCCGCGCAGGATCGCCATCTCGGCGTCCATGCCGCGCAGCTGCCAGTAAGTGGTGGCGATCTGCGAGGACAACAGCAGCAGCACGCCATCGCGGTCGTGGCGCGCGGCCAGGGCCTGCGCGTCGGCCGCTTCCACCACCCGGCGCACGCGGCCGAACAGGTCCAGTTCATAGGAGAAGCCCGCCGCGACCGAGTAGTTGTTGCCGTCGATCGAGCGATGGCCCAGCGCGATACCTTGCGACGTGTTGGCCGACGTGCGCGAATTCGACACCCCCGTGCTGACGGTGACGCTGGGCAGCTGGCTGGCGCGCGCCAGTCCCAGTTGCGCTTCCGCCTGGAACAGGCGCTGCGCCGCCGCCTTGACGGTCGGACTGTCGCGCAGGGCCTGGTGCTCCAGGCGGTTCAGCGTCTCGTCGCCGAACACGGTCCACCACTGCGCCGGCAGTTGCGCCTCGCCGGCGGTGCCCGGCGCGGCGTGGCGGAAGGCCTGCTCCTTCACGTCGGCAGGCGCCTTGAAGTCGCTGCCCACGCTAGCGCAACCGGCCAGCAGCGCCGCTGCGCCGACAGCCACTGCAATCATCTTGATGTTCATAGTATTTACCTCGTTAATCTTCAATGCGCACCGGCGCCCGCGCCCGACGGCGACTGCACCTTGTCCGACAGCCACAGGATCAGGATGCAGGACAGCAGGATGGCGCCCACGATCAGGAATGCGTCGTTGTAGGCCATGACATAGGACTCGCGCCGCACGATGCCGTCCACCGCCATCAGCGCCTTGTTCGACGCGGTCACCGGATCGAAGCCCTTGCTTATGAAGCCCTGCGTCAGCTGGTCCAGGCGCAGCTGGGTCGCGGCGGAGAAGCTGTTGACCGCCTCGCCCAGGCGCGCGGAATGGAAATGTTCGCGCTGCGTCAGCTGCGTCGCCAGCAAGGCGATGCCGATCGAGCCGCCCAGGTTGCGGATCATGTTGAACAGGCTGGAGGCCGACGGCGTATCCTTCAGCGCGATGCCGTTCATGGCGAAGTTCGACAAGGTCAGCATCACGAAGGGCTGGCCCAGCGCGCGCACCACCTGCGACAGCAGCAACTGGTCGTAGCCGGTGGTCGCGTCCATGTAGCCGTTCATGATGCAGGACACGCCAAACAGGCCAAGGCCGATCGAGCACAGGATGCGGTTGTCGACCTTCATCGACAGCTTGGCCGCGAACGGCATGATGAACAGCTGCGGCAAGCCGGCCCACATGATGACCTCACCGATCTGCATCGGCGAGTAGCCGGCGATCTGGCCCAGGTACAGCGGCAGCAGGAAGGACGAGCCGTACAGGCCCATGCCCATGACCGCCGCCAGCGCCGACGCCACCAGGAAATTACGCTGCGCGAACAGGCCCAGGTTGACGAAGGGCTGCGGCCGCATGGCGCTCGTCACCACCCAGCCCAGCAGGCCAACCAGCGCCAGGCCGGCGAAGGCGATGATGAAGCCCGATTCGAACCAGTCCTTGCTGTTGCCCTCTTCCAGGAAGATGGTCAGGCAGCCCAGGCCCACCGCCATGAAGGCGATGCCGAGCCAATCGGCGTTGCGCAGCTCCTTCAGCTTGCGCTGTTCCGGATCGAGGCCATACGCCACGCCGGCAATCAGCAGCAAGCCAGGCACCCAGTTGATGTAGAAGATCGACGGCCAGCCATACAGCTCGCTCAGGTAGCCGCCCAGGGTCGGGCCCATGGACGGCGCCAGCGTGGCCGTCAGGCCGAAGATGGCCATGCCGATGGCGCGCTTGGACGGCGGCAGCTTGACCATCACCAGCGTCATCGCCATGGGGATCAGCGCGCCGCCGGTAAAGCCCTGCATCATGCGGAACAGGATCATGCTCTCCAGGTTCCAGGCCGCGCCGCAGAGCGTGGAAAACACCAGGAACAGGGCCGTGGTGCCCATCATGTAGCCGCGCAGGCCGAACGCGCGCGTCAGGAGCGCCGTCAGCGGGATCACGATGATCTCGGCCACCAGGTAGGCGGTCGAGATCCAGGAGCCCTCTTCCTGGGTGGCGTTCAGTGCCCCCAGGATGTCGCGCAGCGAGGAATTGGTGATCTGGATGTCCAGCACCGCCATGAAGGCGCCCAGCATGCCGGCTGCGACGGCGATCCAGGTGCGTGCGGATACCGGGCCTTCCGGCACCGTCATTGGCGCGCTCATTTTGCGTTTTCGGCGGCGCCGGAGCCGATGCTGACTTCGGCGATGGCGGACATGCCCGGCACCAGCCGGCCGGCATAGGCCTTCAGGTCTTCCGGCTTGAAGGTGATCTTGACCGGCACGCGCTGCACGATCTTGGTGAAGTTGCCGGTGGCGTTGTCGGCCGGGAGCAGCGCGAACTGCGCGCCGGAAGCGGGCGAGAAGGAATCGACGCGGCCCACCAGTTCCTTGCCCGGCAAGGCGTCGATGGTAAGGGTGACTTCCTGGCCGGCGCGCATCTCGGCCAGCTGGGTTTCCTTGAAGTTGGCGGTGACCCACACGTTGTCCTGCACCAGCGCCACCAGCTGCTGGCCGGGCTGGACGCGCTGGCCCACTTCCAGGGCGCGCTTGCCGATGCGGCCGGCAACCGGCGCGACGATGCGGTTGTAGGCCAGCTGCTGCTGCGCGTCCTTCAGCTGCACCTGCAGCACCCTGACCTGCGCCTTCAGCACTTCGCGCGCCGAGGTGGCGGCGCCGATCTGCGCCTTGGCGGCGGTGGCGCTGTCCTTGCGCGCCGCCACGTCGGCGGTGGCGCTGGCGCGGGCGGCGTTGGCGGCATCGAGTTCGGCTTTGGAGACGGCCTTCATCTGGCTGGTGTACAGCTGGCCATAGCGCTCGGCGTCCTGCGCCGCGCGCACCAGGTTGGCCTGCGCCTGCGCCACCTGCGCGGCGGCGGCACTGGCCTGGGCGTTGACCTGGGCGATCTGGGCGTCGGCCTGCAGCACCTGCTGCTGCACGCTGGCGATCTGCGCCTCGATCTGCTCCACCTTCACCTGCTGGTCGAAGGGGTCCAGCTCGGCGATCGCGTCGCCCGCCTTCACCATCTGGTTGTCCTCCACCAGCACCTTGGTGACCACGCCGGCAATGCGCGCCGAGACGGGATGCACGTGGCCGGCCACATAGGCATTTTCGGTCTCCACGTAGTGATGGCTGCGGTACCACATGCGGCCGCCGGCAGCCAATGCCGCCAAGGCGATCAGGCCGGCGATCAGCATGACGCGGCGGTTGGGCGGCGCAGCCTGGGCGGCGGCAGGTACGGCGCTGAGCACTTGTTGCTCGGCTGGGTTGTGCTGGGACATGGGGAAACTCCCTGAATAATGAAATGGCTTCAGTGCATTATTCTTCAGGCCGCCAGCAAAGTCAAGAAATGAAACGATTGCATTTCATTTTAGATTGGAATAAAGTGGCTGTATCTGATAGCCTTCGGCCATTACGTACGGGTTTCAATCATGTCTGTCGAACAACTTCCCGAGCCCATCAAGGCCGGCCGCCCCAAGGCCGCCGACGCCGAGGCGCGCCTGAATGACCTGATGGATACGGCGGCGCGCCTGATCCTGGAAAAGGGGTACAGCAAGGTCAGCCTGGAAGCCATCGCCAAGGAAGCGCGCGTGGCCGTGCGCACCATCTATGTGAAATTCGGCGGCAAGGCGGGCCTGCTCAAGGCCATCCTGCTGCGTTTCCGCGCCGGCAATTTCGAATCGATGGAAAGCCTGGAGAACACCCAGCGCCCCATCCGCGAAGCCCTGCGCGACTTCGGCATGCGTTTCCACACCATGGTGAGCTCCCCTTCCGCCACCGCCCTGTACCAGATCGTGGTGGCCGAAGCGCACACCAATCCGGAGCTGGCGGAAGTGTTCTGGGATGCCGGCCCGCGCCAGACGCGCGAAATGCTGGCGCGCTATTTCGCCCGTCCCGACATCCGCGCCCAGTTCGCCACCACGGCGTCGCCGGACCGGCTGTCGATCCACTTCATGAACTGCCTGATGGGCGACCAGTTGCGCCGCTTCCTGTTCGAATCG
Organism: Pseudoduganella sp.; assembly: GCA_021323265.1. Lineage (GTDB taxonomy): Bacteria > Pseudomonadota > Gammaproteobacteria > Burkholderiales > Burkholderiaceae_D > Rugamonas. The sequence continues at coordinate 29,187 of JAJTCO010000043.1, forward strand.
CGCTGCGGCGTGGCCACTTCCCCGGAACATATCGATGAAGGCATCGACCTGTTCCTGCACGGCGTGCTGCGTTAAGCAAGCCCTAAGCGTGCGCGGCAGCGTATGTGCGCCAGCGCACTGAGTGCAAAAGGCTAGCTGCCGGATACTGACCTTCTCAAAACCATAACTACAGTAGGAGGTTGTATGAGCAAGGTCGATCGGCTCGAATGGAGCAGGAAAATCGCAACGCTCAACGAGCGCATCAAAGGATTCCAGGAAAACCCGAACAAGGAACACCTCGATGCGGCGATCAGCGAACTTAAGGCCTATGCAGAAGCCGCCAGCAGCGGCGGGATAGAAATCCCTGAACGCTTCATAGCGAGCTAACAACAAACCGGGCATTGAGCCCGGTTTTTATTGCAGCAAAGCGTTTCCTGTGTCAGGATGGCCGCCCCTAGTGTATTTTTTTGGTAGTAGAACATGAGCGACCAACAGCAACTGAACGAACAGCAGCAGCAAATCGACGACCAGAAGTTCTTCGAGTACATCGACGCCTATATCGGCCTCGCCAATGCCCACGAAGGCAGCAACAAGGGTTCCCCGCAACTGGTTGGCGCAGCCCTGCTCTTCGCCGCCGCGCGCTACAACACCTTCCTGGTCGCCCGCGCCAACGGCGAACCTGGCGCCTTCGACGCCAAGAAGGACGAAGCAAAAGGCTACTTCATCGAACAGTTCACCAAGATGCTGGACGATAACTGGGCCGATTACGCCCAGAACTTCGAGCAATACCGCGTCCAGAAGTAATCCCCTTGGGGCGGGAAGACCGGCACGCGCCGTTCTTCCTTCCCAACGCCTCGCCTTACCCCTCCCCTGCCGGAAAAAAAAACGCACAGCCTAAGCTGTGCGTTCCTTGCTGCCGCGCGCGTTAGCGCTTGCGCGGCGGCGGCAGGTCGGTGCAGACGCCTTCGTAGGCTTCCGCCGCCATGCCGATCGATTCGCCCAGGGTCGGGTGCGGGTGGATCGTCTTGCCGATGTCCACGCCGTCCGCGCCCATCTCGATCGCCAGGGCGATCTCGCCGATCATGTCGCCGGCGTGGGTGCCCACGATCGTACCGCCGATGATGCGGTGCGTCTCCGCATCGAACAGCAGCTTGGTGAAGCCTTCGTCACGGCCATTGGCGACCGCGCGGCCGCTCGCCGCCCACGGGAAGTGGCCTTTTTCGACCTTGATACCCTTGGCCTTGGCCTCGTCCTCGGTGATGCCGGCCCACGCCACTTCCGGATCGGTGTAGGCCACCGACGGAATGATGCGCGCGTCGAAGTGCGCCTTCTCGCCATGCGCTGCCTCGGCGGCAACGTGGGCTTCGTGCACGGCCTTGTGCGCGAGCATCGGCTGGCCGACGATGTCGCCGATGGCGAAGATGTGCGGCACGTTGGTGCGCATCTGGCTGTCGACATTGATGAAGCCGCGGTCGGTGACCACCACGCCGGCCTTGTCGGCGGCGAGCTTCTTGCCGTTCGGGCTGCGGCCCACTGCCACCAGCACCATGTCGTACAGCTGCGGTTCCGGTGCCGTGGCGCCGGCTTCGGCGGCTTCGAAGGTGACCTTGATGCCTTCCGGCAGCGCTTCCACGCCGACCGTCTTGGTCTTGGTCATGATGCGGTCGAAGCGCTTCTCGTTGTACTTCTGCCAGACCTTCACGGCCTCGCGGTCGGCGCCTTGCATCAGGCCGTCCATCATTTCGACCACGTCGATGCGGGCGCCGAAGGTGCTGTAGACGGTGGCCATTTCCAGGCCGATGATGCCGCCGCCGATGACCAGCATCTTCTTCGGCATGAAGCGCAGTTCGAGCGCTCCGGTGCTGTCGACGATGCGCTTGTCTTCAGGGACGAACGGCAGCTTCACCACGGAGGAACCGGCGGCGATGATGGCCTGTTTGAACTGCACCACCTTCTTGCTGCCGTCCGCCGCGGTGACTTCGATGTGGTTCGGGCTGAGGAACTGGCCCACGCCCTGCATCACATTCACCTTGCGCATCTTGGCCATGCCAGCCAGGCCGGTGGTCATCTTCTTGATGACGCCTTCCTTGTAGCTGCGCACCTGGTCGATGTCGATCTGCGGCTTGGCGAAAGTGACGCCGTTCTTGGCCATGTGGCTGGTCTCGTCCACCACGGCCGCCAGGTGCAGCAGTGCCTTGGACGGGATGCAGCCCACGTTCAGGCAGACGCCTCCCAGGGTCGCGTACTTCTCGATCAGCACGGTGTTCATGCCCAGGTCGGCGGAGCGGAAGGCCGCGGAGTAGCCGCCAGGGCCGCCGCCCAGCACCATCATGTCGCAGGTGACGTCGACCTGGCCGGCATAACCGCCGGCCTGCGGCGCCAAAGCGGGCGCGCTCGGTGCCGCCGGTGCCGCTGCTGCGGCTGGTGCGGCCGGTGCGGCGGCCGGTGCCGGCGCGGCTGCGCCAGCGCTCGGCGCTTGCGCCTCGCCTTCCAGCAGCATCAGGGGCGAACCCTCGTTGACCTTGTCGCCGACCTTGATCTTGAGTTCCTTGATCACGCCAGCGTGGGTCGACGGGATCTCCATCGATGCCTTGTCGGATTCGACGGTGGCCAGCGACTGGTCGACCTTGACAGTGTCGCCGACCTTGACCAGCAGCTCGATCACTTCAACGTCCTTGAAGTCGCCGATGTTCGGTACTTTAACTTCGATCATCGCGGCCTCCTTACAGCAGGATCTTGCG
>JAJTCO010000115.1 GCA_021323265.1 Pseudoduganella sp.
ACCACGCCGGCCAGGATCCACAGCATGCCGGGCAGGTAGCCCATTTGCGCCGCCAGCACGGGACCGACCAGCGGGCCGGCGCCGGCAATGGCGGCGAAGTGGTGGCCAAACAGCACGTTCTTGTTGGTCGGTACATAGTCCAGGCCATCGTTGAACTTGTAGGCCGGGGTCAGGCGATCGGCCTCCAGGCCCATCACCTTCCTGGCGATGAACAGGCTGTAGAAGCGGTACGCGATCAGGTAGACGCAGACGGCTGCGATCACCAGCCAGATGGCGCTGATCGGCTCGCCGCGCTTGAGCGCGACGACGCCCAATGCGCCGGCGCCCAGCAGCGACAAGCCTGCCCAGCCAAGTTTCTTCATAACGGGATTCATCGGGGTCTCCTCCAAGGATGAATGCCCAGTATTCAGGAATTGAATATCTGTCACAAGCGCACCACTACGCATGCACACTGCGTAGAACTACGTAGGACAGGCAGGCAGCGGCGGGCTTACAATCGCGGGCATGAAGCTGCGGCAGAAGTTCCTTTTCCTGGCCATTGCGCCCCTGATCCTGGCCCTGTGCGCGATTGCCATCGCGGTGCGCTACCAGGCGGTGACGCTCGGCCAGCAGCAGCGCGACACCATCCAGCAAGCCTACCTGGCCAGCAAGGAGGCGGAGCTGAAGCACTACGTGGCGCTGGCCCACCATTCGATTTCCCACTTGCTGCAATCGGGCCGCAAGGACGCGGCCACGCTGGACGAAGCCAAGCGCATCCTGTCCAACCTGAGCTTCGGCGACGACGGCTACTTCTTCGTCTACGACATGCAGGGCAATTCGCTGATGCACCCGCGCCAGCCGGAACTGGTGGGGCAGAACCTGTTCATGCTGAAGGACCAGGACGGCAATCCCACCATCCAGCGCCTGCTGGCGCGCGCCCGCGAAGGGGGCGGCCTGGAACGCTACTACTGGGTCAAGCCCTCCACCCACAAGCCGGCGCCCAAGCTGGGCTACGTGATCCCGCTGCCGGAATGGGGCTGGATGCTCGGCACCGGCATTTACCTGGACGACGTGGACGCGGCGCTGGCCAAGGTCGATGCCCAGCAGCGCGGCAACATCCGCAATACCCTGCTGTGGATGGCGGTCATCGCGGCGCTGGCGCTGGTGGCGGTGGGCGTGTCCGGCCTGGCGCTGAACATCCGCGAGTACCGCGTGGCCGACGCCAAGCTGAAGGTGCTGGCGCAGCGCGTGGTCGAGTCGCAGGAAGAGGAGAGGGCGCGCCTGTCGCGCGACCTGCACGACGGCATCAGCCAGTGGCTGGTGTCGATCAAGCTGCAGATCGAAGCGGCCATCATCCGCCTGGCCGATCCCGCGCAGCAGGACAAGGCCAAGGCCGCCTTCGAGCACACGGTGGAGCAGTTGAACAACGTGCTGGGCGAAGTGCGCCGCATTTCGCACAACCTGCGCCCTGCCATCCTGGACGACCTGGGCCTGGCCGCCGCGCTGGATCACCTGGCCGCCGAATTCCGCGAGCACAGTGGCGTCGAGGTGGTGTTTGCCGCCCGCGGCTGCACCGACCGCCTGCCGGACGTGGCCAACACGGTACTGTTCCGCATCGCCCAGGAAGCGCTGACCAATATCGAGCGCCACGCCGGCGCCACCCGCATCAGCATCGACCTGGAGGGGGACGCGGGCGGCATCTCGCTGCGCATTGCCGATAACGGCAGCGGCTTTGATGCGGAAGGCATCGCCGGCCACCCCAAGCGCGGCATCGGATTACGCAATATGATGGAGCGCATGGAAGCGATCGGCGGCCAGTTGCGCATCGAATCCTCGCCTGCCGGCACCATCGTGCAGGCACGCGCAGACAATCGGAGCAAGCAATGACCAGGATTCTCTTAGTGGACGACCACCCGCTGGTGCGCGACGGCTTGCGCGCGCGGCTCGAAGCGATGGCCCAGTTCGAAGTGGTGGGGGAGGCGGGCAGCGCGGCCGAAGCGCTGGAAGCGGCACGCCAAAGCCAGCCCGACCTGGTCCTGATGGACATCAACATGCGCGGCACCAACGGCATCGAAGCGACGGCGCAGTTCCGCCGGCAGTTCCCGCAGATCGCGGTGCTGATCCTGTCCATGCACGACAAGCTGGAATACGTGACCCAGGCCATCCAGTCCGGCGCGCGCGGCTACGTGCTCAAGGATGCCCCGGGCAAGGACATTGTGATCGCCATCGAGACCGTGATGGCCGGCGGCATCTACTACAGCGCCAACCTGGCGCAGCAGCTGGCCCGCCCGCTGGCGCAGGACAACCAGCTCACTTCGCGCGAAGCCGAAGTGCTGCGCCACCTGGCCAATGGCGAATCGAACAAGCATATCGCGCGCGAACTGGACCTGAGCGTGCGCACGGTGGAAACCCACCGCCTCAACATCAAGCGCAAGCTCGGCATCGAGGGGCAGGCAGAATTGATCAAGTTTGCCGTGCAACACGCACAATTCGATAAGTAAAACTTGCCATATTGGCCATCGATGTATCGTCGCGGGTACAAAGCCGGCAATTCGATAGCTCCCTCTAAGCCGCGCAACCTGACTTTTGGGCAATTTCTGTTATATTCCACAAGTCTTGTAACACGGGTGTGGCAGCGTGCGCACAATGGTTGCTTTACATCAATAAAACATTTACCATTGTTGTCATTACCACACCGAGATTCCGATGTTTGTGTCAGATCCAAATTCGTTTCCGCTGGTGGGAATCAAGCCTGTCCTGAACGCCCAGAACCACTGGGCGGGACTGGCGTTTCAAATGCCGGGCGCCGTCTCGCTGCCGGCGCTGCAAGCACTCCTGTGTTGCCCGGAAGCCGAGGAACTCGGCGCACTTGATTTCTACATTCCCCTTGCCGACCCGCTGCAGCTGGAACCAGCGCAGCTCGACGCGTTGCCGCTAAGCCGCATCGCCTTCACCGTGCCCGCCGCCAGCCTGGCCGACGGCGCCGTGCAACAGCGCTGCAAGGAATTGTCCGAGCGCGGCCTGCGCCTGATGGCCGACGGCGAGGTGGGCATCAGCGCCGCCCAGGCCGGCATCCGCGGCCTGGACTTCGACTGCGCCGAAGCACTGCCAGGCGCACTGGCGATGATGACGCTGCCCGGCCCCCACCTGGCGCGCAACGTGTCCGACGCGCGCGCCGAGCAATGCCGCAAGGCCGGCTTTGCCCTGGTGCGCGGCGAGTTGCCGCGCGCCGCGGAGCACGACCCGGCGCAAGGCGACGGCACCTCGCGCAAACGCCTGCTTGCCCTGCTTGGCCTGCTGGCCCAGGATGCCGACTCGCGCGAACTGGAAGCCCTGCTCAAGCAGGACCCGGCGCTGTCGTACCAGCTTCTGAAGCTGGTCAACTCCGCCGCCTTCGCCCCGAACAGCAACCCGATTCACAACTTCGGCCAGGCCATCAACCTGCTCGGACGGCGCCAGCTGCAACGCTGGCTGCAGCTGCTGCTGTACGCGCGCCAGCAGGTGGACGGCCCGGCCAACGCCTTGCTGCCCCTGGCCGCCCTGCGCGCGGCGCAAATGGAAGCGCTGTGCAAACTGCGCGACGGCGACCGCGACGAACAGGACCTGGCCTTCCTGGTCGGCGTGTTCTCGCTGCTGGACGTGCTGCTGGCCATGCCGATGACGGAAATCGTCTCGGCCCTGAACCTGGACCTGGATGTGGTGGCGGCCCTGTTGGACCGCACCGGCGAGCTGGGCGAGATGCTGGCGCTGGTGGAAATGCACGAACCGCAGGCCAGCGCCCTGCGCGACGTCGGCATCGACAACGAGACCTACTGGCGCAGCCTGTTGCAGGCCTACCACTGGGCGCTGCAGGTCAGCAGGAACGTGTAAGCATGCACACGCATCCGGTATCCGATTTCCTCACCAGCAGCGCCGCCCTGTGCGATGCCGTGCTGCGCCTGCGCGGCCCCGCGCTGGTGGCGGAGATGGGCCGGATCGCGCGCGATGTCACCGGCAGCCCGCATGGCCGCTACGTCCCGCGCGACATGACCCCCGCCACCGGCCTGCCGGGCTGGGAATCGGGCCTGTCGCAATTGATCCAGTTCGACGACCACTATTTCGGACGCTTTGAAGTATCGGGCCGCGACAGCTACACTGATACCACCAGGCAGCACCTGGCGAGTCTTGCCAGCCTGGCCGGCAGCGTATTGCAGGTGCATTCGGTGGCGCAGCGCACTACGCACGCCTATGTGCAGGTGGAAGCGCGGCTCCAGCATCAATCGCAAATCCTGGACCAGATCCATGAATCGGTGCTGACGATGGACTTGAACGGCTTCATCACCAGCTGGAACAAGGGCGCCGAGCGCCTGTTTGGCTATTCGGCGGTGGAAGCGGTCGGCCGCAACATCATCTTCCTGTACGAAGACGAGGACGAAACCTTCGGCGACCCGTTCGTGGAGCAGGGTGGCCGCCTGATGGAAGTGCGGCGCAGGAAGAAAAGCGGTGAAGTGTTCTGGGCCAGCCTGTCGCTGTCGCCGCTGTGCGACATGGAAGACCGCTCGATCGGCCTGATCGCCTACCTGACCGACATCACGGAACGCAAGCAGGCGGAGGAGCGCATCCACCACCTGGCCTATTACGATGCCCTGACCAACCTGCCGAACCGTTCGCTGCTGACCAAGCTGGTGGACCAGGCCCTGATCGTGGCACAGCGCGGCAAGGCGCACGGCTGCGTGATGTTCATCGACCTGAACCGCTTCAAGCTGATCAACGACACCTTGGGCCGCGAAGTGGGCGACGCCTTGCTGCGCGAGGTGGCGCAGCGCTTCCGCCTGGCGCTGCGCGACCAGGACATCGTGGCGCGCCTGTCCGGCGACGAATTCGCGGTCGGCCTGTTCGACATCAATCAGCATTACGAAGCGAGCATGGTGGCCAACAAGCTGCTGTCGGCGCTGAACGAACCGTTCCTGATCGGCGGGCACGACCTGCGCGTGAGCGCCTCGATCGGCATCAGCGTCTACCCGCAGGACGGCAGCGATGCCGAAACCCTGCTGCGCCTGGCCGACATCGCCATGTACCGCGCCAAGCAAAATGCCAGCACCGAGGGCGAGCACATCGCCTTCTACAGCCAGGACATGAACAAGGGCATGCAGGAACGCATGCGCATCGAGTCCGGCCTGCGCCAGGCGCTGGGCAACGGACAGCTGCTGCTGCACTACCAGCCCAAGTTCGAGATCAGCAGCGGCAAGATCATCGGCGCCGAGGCGCTGGTGCGCTGGAAGCATCCCGAGCGCGGCCTGGTGCCGCCGGCCGAATTCATCCCCCTGGCAGAAGCCACCGGACTGGTGGTGCAGGTGGGCGAATGGGTGCTGGAGGCAGCGTGCGCCCAGGCCCAGGCCTGGAAGGAAAAAGGCCTGCCGCCGGTGCGCCTGGCCGTCAACGTCTCCGCGCGCGAATTCACGTCCGCGCTGCCGGGCCGCGTGATGGAAACCCTGCAGCGCTACGGCCTGGAGCCATCCTGGCTGGAGCTGGAGATCACCGAATCGACGCTGATGCACAACATCGACCGCGTGATCGGCATCATGGACCGCCTGACGGCGCAAGGCATCACCCTGTCGCTGGACGATTTCGGCACCGGCTATTCCAGCCTGTCCTACCTGAAGCGCTTCCCGATCGACACGCTGAAGATCGACCGCTCGTTCACCACCGGCATTCCGGTCGACACCAACGACTGCGCCATTGCCAGCACCATCATCAGCATTGCCCAGCAGCTCAAGCACAAGGTCATCGCCGAAGGCGTTGAAACCGTCGAGCAACTGGCCTTCCTCAAGAACTCAGGCTGCGATGAAGTGCAGGGCTACCTGTTCTCGCGCCCCCTGCCGGCGCTCGAATTCGAACGGGCGCTGTTGCAGAACTGGGCGCCGCCGCAGCAGGCCAAAGCAGGCTGACCATGTACCGCGCCGCCGCCCTGGCAACGCTCCTGGCCTGCAGTGCGCAGGCGGCCCAGGCGGAGGAACGAGCGCGCATCAAGTTCGGCCTGCAGGACGACATCGCCCCCTTCGTCATGCCCGACCGGCACAGCGGCCTGATGGTGGACGTGCTGCGCGACGCCATGGCCACGCAAGGCGTGACCGCCGAATTCTTCTACCTGCCTTTGAAACGCGCCCAGGATGCGCTGCGCAGCGGCGTGGTGGACGTCGCCACCGGCGGCAAGCCCGCCGCCTCGCTACCCGGCGTGTTGAGCCGCTGGCCGGTGACGAGCTTCCACAACGTGGCCATCACGCGGCGCGCGAACCTGCCGCACCTCGCTTCCGCAGCGGACCTGTCGCGCTACCGCGTGACCGCCTTCCGCGGCGCCGCCGACATGCTGGGCCAGTCCTACCGCACTGCCGTCCGCTCCAATCCGCGCTACAGCGAACCGCCGATCCTGCAATCGCCCCTGCTGGTACTCAAGCAGGTGGACGTGGTGATTTCGCAGAAGGACATCTTCCACTACTACCTGGACCGCCAATCCTACCTGCGCGACGGCGACTTCGACCTGGTGTACCACGACATCCTCGGCAAACCCAACGAGTACTGGTTCGTCTTCCGCACGACCGAACAGCGCGACCTGTTCGAGCGCGGCATTGCAGCGCTGTACAAGTCCGGCGCCATCGACCGCATCTTCGAACGCTACAGCAAGACCTACGGCACCTCGCGCGAGTTCTTCAAGCCGCTGGACTGCCAGTTCGCGACAGTCAAGCCCAAGAACTGCTGACGCCCGTGCCTAGCGCGGCACGAAGGCATCCACCTCATCGATCAGCAAGGCACGCCCGCGCGCCGGCCGCTCCAGGTGCAGGAAGTGGGTGGCACCGGGGATGCGCAGCATACGTACAGCCGGCGCGTGCACCAGGTCGGCTTGCAGGTTCTGCATGTCCTCCGGCCGCGACCAGAAGTCCTTCTCGCCCGCGATGGCCAGAACCGGCGTCGTGATCAGCGAGGCATCCCACAGCTGGCGTCCGGTGGCCAGGTAGAAGCTGTCTTCCAGGGCGCCGCACGGAGCGCGGAAGCTGCGCGGCGTGCGCTGGCCGCTGGAGGCATCGCTGTCGAGCGCCGCCGCCACGTAAGCCAGCGCCACGACCGGATCGCGCGCACTGTCCTTTTTTTCGCCCAGGGTTCGGTCCCACGGCCCCATCGTCGATGCGGCATCGGCCGTGCGGTACGTGCCGCACGCGGCGCGGTTGAACGTGCCGGGACGCTTCTCGTCGTCCAGGCCGGAGCCGCGCCCGATCAGTGGATGCGCCGAGTTGCCCCGGTAGAGGCTATTCAGCATGATCAGCGCGCTCAGTTTCGGCGAGTGCAAGGTGGCGTAGTGCCCGGCCCATTGCCCGCCTGTGGCCCAGCCGAACAGCGCCACCTTGGCCCCGCCACTACGCTTGCTGACAAAGTCCAGCGCCGCATCGATATCCTCGACAGCGGCACTGCTGCGCACCAGCGCAGTACCGTGCGCCGGCGCGGCGTCCATGGCCGCCGGCCGCGTGGACGCCCCGTAGCCGCGCACGTCGAGCGTGTAGACGTCGAAGCCGCGCGCCGCCAGGTCGGACGCCAGCGAGCCGCCCGGCACCGGAAGGTCGAACGACGCCTTCGCGCTGACGCGCGCACCGTGCACCAGGAGGATCGGGCGCTTGCCGCGATGCTGGCCGACCTGCGTCACCGCCAGCGTGATGCCCGGCGCCGAAGGAACGCTGAATTGCTGGGAAGCGTGGAGCGGCAGCGCCAGCGTGAAAAGCAGTGCAGGAAAAAGCTTCATGGCGAACGAAAAAGGCGGCCACCGGCCGCCCTTGTAGTGGAGGGAAGCGTCAAGCTTAACGCTTCTTGCGGCGCGCTGCAGCCAGACCCATCAAGCCCAGGCCCAGTAAGCCCAGCGAAGCCGGTTCCGGCACTTCGGCAGGCACGGTCGGGACGAGGTTGCCGGACAG
>JAJTCO010000044.1 GCA_021323265.1 Pseudoduganella sp.
GCCGTTGGTCAAGCGCCTGGCCCACCATATGAAGGCAAAATTGCCGCCCAGTGTGGAAGTGGATGACCTGGTACAAGCAGGCATGATCGGCTTGCTCGATGCGATCAACCGCTATGAGGAAACGCATGGCGCCCAGTTCGAGACCTACGCGGTGATGCGCATCCGCGGCGCCATGCTGGACGAATTGCGCAGTTCGGACTGGATGCCGCGCTCGATGCGGCAGGACATGCGCAAGATCGAAAATGCCATGTCCACGCTGCAGCAGCGCCTGGGCCGGCCGCCCACCGAATCGGAAGTGGCGAAGTCGCTCAAGCTGTCGCTGGCCGATTACCAGGAAATCCTGTCCGAAGGGGGCGGCCACCAGCTGGTGTATTACGAGGACTTTCACGAGGAAGACGGCAGCGACAGCTTCCTCGACCGCTATGCCCACGATGAAGACGCCGATCCGCTGCGCGCGCTGCTCGACACCGACTTCCGCCAGGCTGTGATCGATGCGATTGACGCGCTACCGCCACGCGAGAAAATGCTGATGGGCCTTTACTACGAAGAAGAACTGAACCTGAAGGAAATCGGCGCCGTGATGGGCGTGTCCGAATCGCGCGTGTCGCAATTGCACACGCAAGCCGTGGCGCGCCTGCGTGCCTCGCTACGGGAGCAAGCATGGACTGGTCCAGCGTAGCCGGCGTGCTGCTGGCGCTGGCCGGCATCGTCGTCGGCCACGGGCTGGAAGGGGGCAAGGTCAGCTCCCTGCTGCAGCCGGCCGCCTTCGCCATCGTGGTGGTCGGCACCTTCGGCGCCGTCATGCTGCAGACCCGCCTGCCCACGCTGCGGCGCGGCCTGACGATGCTGCGCTGGGTGTTCCGGCCGCCGCCGGACACGCGCGCCCAGCTGGCGCGCGACATCAACAACTGGAGCCAGCTGGCGCGCCGCGACGGCCTGCTGGCGCTGGAGCGCCCCATGCTGGGCGCCAAGGACAAGTTCATCGCCAAGGGCTTGCGCATGATTGTGGACGGCATCCAGCCCGACAAGATGCGCCAGATGCTGGACATGGAAATCACCGCCTTCGAGACGGCCGAGCGCCAGGCCGTGCGCATCTGGGAGTCGGCCGCCGGCTATTCGCCCACCATCGGCATCCTGGGCGCGGTGCTGGGCCTGATCCACGTGATGGAAAACCTGACCGACCCGAGCCGGCTCGGCTCCGGCATCGCCGTGGCCTTCGTCTCGACCATCTACGGCGTCGGCCTGGCCAACCTGTTCTTCTACCCGATCGCCAACAAGCTCAAGACCATCGTCACGCGCCAGGTCTATCTGCAGGAACTGGCGGCGGCCGTGTTCTACGACATTGCCACCGGCGACTTCACGCGCGTCATCGACGAACGCATTGCGACCCTGATGCGGGAGCCGTGACATGCAATACCGCCGCGCCCGCCGCAAGTTCGACGACGAACCGGAGAACCACGAACGCTGGCTGATCTCCTACGCGGACTTCATCACGCTGCTGTTTGCCTTCTTTGTGGTGATGTACGCGATTTCCTCGGTCAACCTGGGCAAGTACAAGGTGTTCTCGGACGCCCTGGGCGACGCTTTCGGCGGCGCCGGCGCTGCCCCGCCCACCAACACCGAAGTGCAAAGCCTGCCCATTCCCAATCCCGCCCAGCGCAAGCGCAACGAGCAGATCCGGCGCGAGAAGGAGCAGATGCAGCGCCTGGCCAAGGACTTGGCGAGCACCCTGGCGCCCCTGGTCAAGGAAGGCAAGGTGCGCGTGACGCAGAACAGCCGCGGCGTCAGCGTGGAAATCAACGCCTCCGTCCTGTTCAATCCGGGCGACGCGCGCTTGACGGAGGAGTCGCGCGAAGCGCTGACGGCGGTGGCGACCCTGCTCAAGGACGATCCGCACGCGGTGCAGGTGGAAGGGCACACCGACAACGTCCCGATCCGCAACACACTCTATCCGTCCAACTGGGAACTGTCGGCCGTGCGCGCCGGCAGCGTGGTGCGCCTGTTCATCGAGTCCGGCATCGCGCCGTCGCGCATGACGGCGGTGGGCCACGCCGACAACCTGCCGGTGGCGCCCAACACCGATCCCGAGTCGCGCGCACGCAACCGGCGCGTGGCCGTGACGATTCTCTCCGGCGTGCCGGATCCGGCCACGGAAATTCCGGCGCGCTAAGACGGGCAGGGTAGCGCCTGGCGGCGCGCGGTGGGGCCTTGTCCGGCGCACGCCGGAGATGGGAAATCAGCCGGCGATAAAGCCGCGGCGCGTGCTGCTGCCGGTGGTCATGCCGCTCGGGCCATAGACCGTGGTTTGCTGCGGGCGCAGCGCTTGCAGGGCGCCTTGGGTATGGCCCAGGTGCTTGTTGATCAGCACGCCATTCAGGCGGTTCAGTTCCTTGGCCGCGCGCGTCTGGTCCAGCAGGCGCTGCCACAACATATCGGCCGCGTCGTCATGCTGCGCCGCCAGCCATGCTTCCATGCCCGCTTCCATGGCCGGAAAACCGGCCTCGGCCAGGGCCTGGTGGCGCGCGCTGGCCAGTCCGGCCATTGCATTGACCAGGGCCGATTTTTGCGGCGTGAGCGCGGTCAGATGATCGATATCTGCCGCGACCAGATCCTGCTGTTCCTGCTTCAGCACTTCCAGCAGTTCGGTGATCTTGTCCAACTCAGCCTGCAGGCTGTGTTTGGGGGAGGCAGAGGCCATCATGAATCCTTAGCGTTGCTTGCGTGCGTGCAGCAGGTCGCGCACTGTTTCCAGCAAACCGTCTGCAACTTTTTCCGAATTGACCTGGAACTGGCCGTCAGCTATTGCCATCTTGATGCGTTCGACTTTCTTGGTGTCGAACACGGCATTGCTGCCGGCAGCGCCACTGGCCGCCAACGCCTGGCCTTGCGCGGACAGGCGCACATTGTCGGTACCTGCCTGCGGTGCGGTCGTGTTCGTTGCGGCGGCCTTGTCCGCGCCGCGCGCGTTTCCGGTCGTCGCGGGCGAACTTGGCAAGCCCGGCGTGTTCTTCAATGTATCGTTGATCTTCACAGCTATGTCCTCGTCTGGTTGGAGGTCTTTACCCCGGCATACGAGTCTTTTACGGCAGCCTGCGGCCAAACTTTAGCGGGCAAGCGGCAAATCCTTGTTTTCGCTTCATCAAAATACCACTTCCACCAGGCCGCCGGCGCGGGCAATCCCGCTGATTTGCTGGCCGTTGCCGGTGCGCACCGCCACCACCTGGCCCTCGGCGGCCGAGCCGGCCGCCTTGCCTTCGGCTGACACGGAAAAACCGTTGCCTTTGGACACCAGCTTGACCAGCTGGCCCTGCAGCACCACCGGCTTGGCCTTCACCTGGTCCAGCCGCAGCGGCGTACCTGCCGAAATGGAAAGATTGCTGGTTCGGCCAACCAGTTGCGCCTTGTCGGTGGCGATGCCGGCGGGCAGGGCGGTCAGTTCGCCCTGCATCATGGCCAGCTGGCCTGCTTCGATCGCCTGGCCCTGGACCAGCGGCACGGCGGCGGCCACATAGCTCCCCAGCACCGAGACCTGGGATTGAATATATACCGTCCACGGCGAGGGCGCCGCACAGCGCACGCCCACCGTGGTCTTGCCCCAGGCGCGGGCGCCGGGCATGAGGAAGGCTTCCGGCGCCGGGCAGGGCGCCAGGTTCAGGCGCGGGTCGACGGCGCCCACGCTGACGCTGACCTTGCCGGGCAGGCCGGCCGTCTGCACCTGCAGGAATTGCTCGGCCACCTGGCGCAGCACGGCCGGCTCGGTGCGGGCCGGCGCCGCCGGCAATGCTGCCGGGGCGGCGGCCAGCAGGGCAAAAGTGATGAGTGTGCGTTTCATGGCAGCCATCTTAGCCCTCGCGCGAAGCGGGCAAGCGGGGAATAGGGGCAAAAACCCCGCCTTGCTCTGCCGATCAAGGCGCGCCATTGCTCCGTATTATCGAACCTGTCATCAAGCGGAGAAGCGCCATGTTAGGCAAACTCGACAATCACCTGCTGTTCAATGAAACCGCCCTCAGCCTGCGCGAAAAGCGCCAGGCCGTGCTGGCGTCGAATATTGCCAATGCCGACACGCCGCACTACAAGGCGCGCGACATCGACTTCTCCGCCAACCTGCAGGCCGCCATGGCGCGCGCCAGCACGCCGCAGCCGCTGCACACGACGACCGGCAAGCATTTCCCGCGCCCCCCGCAAGACGGCAGCACGCTGCCGGACGGCACGCCGCTGCTGTACCGCACGCCGGCCCAGGGCGCGGTGGACGGCAACACCGTCGACATGGATGTCGAGCGCAACAACTTCGCCGACAATGCCTTGCGCTACGAGGCAGGCGTGACGTTTATCAATTCGCAGATCAAAGGCCTGTTGGCCGCGATCCAGGGAGGCCAGTAATGTCCTTGTTCAGCATCTTCAACGTGTCCGGTTCGGCCATGAGCGCCCAGGCCCAGCGCCTGAACGTGGTGGCCTCCAACCTGGCCAACGCCGACAGCGCCACCAGTGCCAGCGGCGAAGCCTACCGCGCCAAGCAGGTGGTGTTCGAAGCCACCCCGAGCGCCAACGGGGCCGCCACCGCGGTCAAGGTGAGCCAGGTGGTGGAAGACCCGTCGCCGCTCAAGCAAGTCTACGACCCCAAGCATCCGCTGGCCGACGACAAGGGCTACGTGACGATGCCCAATGTGAATGTGGTCGACGAGATGGTCAACATGCTGTCGGCCTCGCGTTCCTACCAGACCAATGTGGAAACCATGAATGCAGCCAAGACCATGCTGCTGAAAACCTTAACGATTGGACAGTAATCATGGCCGTACAAGGTGCAGAAAACTCCAAGACTGTTTCGCCGGCGCTGCTGAACGCCATGAACCCGTCGAAGACCACCAAGACAGGCGTGGAAGCGGACACCGACAAGTTCATGACGCTGCTGATCACGCAGCTGAAAAACCAGGACCCGATGAATCCGCTGGACAACGCGCAGCTGACCAGCCAACTGGCCCAGTTGAATACGGTCACCGGCATCAACAAGATGAACGAGACCCTGAACTCGCTGAAAACCGATTACCAGAATTCGGCAAACCTGGCGGCAACCAACCTGATCAACCGTGGCGTGCTGGTCGACGGCAACCAGTTGACGCTGGCCGATGGCAAGTCCCTGTTCGGCATCGAGCTGGGTTCGCGCGCCGACCAGGTGGAAGTGGAAATCCGCGCCTCCGGCGGCAAGGTGGTGCAGACCGTCACGCTGAAAAATGTCGATGCCGGTGTGGTGCCGCTGACCTGGGACGGCAAGCTGGAAGACGGCACCACTGCTGCCAACAATACGTACACCATGAATATCAAGGCAGTGCGCGGCACGGAACAATTGAAGGACGTCAAGACGCTGCAATTTGGCACCGTTGCCAGCATTTCCACTGGCGCCAGCGGCGTCAAACTGAATATTCCGTCGCATGGCCAGGTGACCATGGACGCGATCAAGCAAGTACTGTAAGCAAGCGCAATCTGAATAGGGGAATACCATGTTTCAACAAGGTCTCAGCGGCTTGAACGCCGCCTCCAAATCGCTGGACGTGATTGGTAACAATATCGCCAATGCCAGTACCGTTGGTTTCAAGGGTTCGCAGGCGCAATTCGCCGACCTGTATGCGAACTCCCTGAACGGCCTGGCCGGCAACAATCCCGGGATCGGCGTGTCGATTTCGCGCATTGCGCAGCAGTTCACGCAGGGGAATATCGAAACCAGCAACAATCCGCTGGACATTTCGATCAATGGTGGCGGCTTCTTCCGTACCGTGACCCCCAACGGCTCGGTGCAGTACAGCCGCAACGGCCAGTTCCAGCTGGACAAGAACGGCACCATCATCAATGCCCAGGGCGCGGCCATCACGGGCTACCTGGCCAACTCCGACGGCGTGATCCTGCAGGGCGCGCCACAGCCGATTACCATCGACTACTCCGACCTTGTGCCGGTGCAGACTACCCAGGCCAACTTCCAGATCAACTTGAGCTCGCGCGTCGATCCGCCCAGCAAAGTGCCGTTCGACGTGAACGACCCGTTGACCTACAACAAGCAGACCGTGATGGACGTGTACGACAGCCTGGGCAATTCCCACGTCATGTCGATGTTCTACGTGAAGACGGCCGCCAACACCTGGGATGTGTATTCCGCCGTGGATGGCGTGGAAATCACTGCGCAAGAGGTGGCGGCCACGGTATTTACCGATACCACCAATGCCGGCATCGAGTCCGCCGCGCGCGCCGCCTATCAGGCCGCGGTGGCCGGCGGCGATCCAGCGGTCATCCGGGGCGAAGCGGAGAACTATGCGATCGCGGTCGGCCAGATCATCTCGGCCGCTGCCGGTGCTGCCGGCGCGACGCCGGAAACCATCGCGTACATCGATTCGCTGTACACGGCCCCGACCAACGTTGGCTCGGTGCCAGGGGCCACTCCCGACTCGATCCTGCGCCAGATCGGCGCGGCAGTGGACGTGCCGGCGTCCAAAGTGGGCACCATTCTCTTCACCCGCGACGGCCAGATCGACACCGCCTCCATGGCCGCCCTGCCAGTCCCGCAGACGCTGCCGTTCACCATCAGCCTGCCGATGTTCCCGGATACCGGTTCGCGCATGCCGCTGGTGGTGGAGACCAACTTCGTCGGCACCACCCAGTTCGTGGGCGCCACTTCCGAGAAGCTCTCGACCCAGGATGGCTATTCCTCCGGCCAGCTGCAGCGCTTTAGCACGGGCCCGGATGGCGTGATCACCGGCCAGTACAGCAACGGCAAATCGCGCGCCCTGGGCCAGTTCGTGCTGGCCAGCTTCGCCGCGCCCGAAGGCCTGATCCCGCTCGGCAACAATGCGTGGACCGAAAGCGCAGCTTCCGGCGTGCCGCAAATCGGCGCGCCGAACTCCGGCTCCTGGGGGCAGTTGCGTTCGTCGTCGGTGGAAGCATCGAACGTGGACCTGACCGAAGAACTGGTCGACATGATCACGGCGCAGCGTGTCTACCAGGCCAATGCGCAAACCATCAAGACCCAGGATTCGGTGCTGCAAACCCTGGTCAACCTGCGTTAAGCGGATAAAGCGAGCACGCCATGGACCGCCTTGTCTACACCGCCGCCACCGGCGCCCGTCATATCCTGGAACAGCAGGCCACGACGTCGAACAACCTGGCCAACGCCACCACGACCGGTTTTCGCGCCCAGCTCGATTCCTTCCGTGCCGTGCCGGTGGTGTCGGACGGCTTGCCGACCCGCACCTTCGTGGTCGACAACACGGTCGGTTCGGACTTCCGCCAGGGGGCGCTGCAAACGACGGGGCGGGCGCTGGACGTGGCGCTGCGCGGCGATGGCTTCATCGCCGTGCAGTCGTCCGACGGTTCGGAAGCCTATACCCGCAATGGCAGCCTGAAGGTCAGCGAGAACGGCATGCTGCAGACGGCGGCCGGCCTGACCCTGGTGGGCGAGAATGGCCCGATTGCCATTCCGCCCGACGCCCAGGTGGCCATCGCCGCCGACGGCACCGTGTCGGCCATCGACACCACGCAGACCCAGCCCGGGCCGACCAACGTGCTGGGCCGCATCAAGCTGGTCAATCCCGCCACCCAGGGCCTGGTGCGCGGCGACGACGGCCTGTTCCGCCAGCAAAGCGGCCTGCCGGCCGATGCCGACCAGGCCGTGCGCCTGGTGGATGGCACGCTGGAGGGGAGCAACGTCAACGCCATCGACGCCATGGTCAACATGATCACGTTGGCACGTTCGTTTGAAACGCAGATGAGCCTGTTGAAGAATGCCGAGAGCAATGCTGCCAAGGCGACACAGATTCTTGCGTTGAATTAAGATTGTTTTCACGGGCGTTGCTGTGTGGCAACGCTTGACCGCGGTTCCATTGCGTGCCGGCGGCGGATTACGCATGATGGAATCTTTCCACCTACCTGCCCAAGCCGATGCGTTCGCCCCAGGAACGATATGCCGCCGTGGTGTTGCCGTTTGCCCTGGCAGTGGCGGCGCTGACGCTGGTGGCCGTGCTCAGCGTGTTCATCATGTCCACGCTGCGCGCCTATGTGGCCGGGGAAAGCCACTGGTCGAAAGGGCAGAAGGCCGCCATCGCCAGCCTGCAGCGCTACCTCGTCACGGCTGACGAGCAGGATTTCCAGCAGTTTCGCCACGCACTGGCCGTGCCGCTGTCGGACTTGCGGGCGCGGCGCGAAATGGATGCGGCGCAGCCCGACTGGGACGTGGTGCGCGCCGGCTTCCTGGGCGGACGCAATGCCGACGAAGACATTCGCGGCATGTACTGGCTCTACCGCAACTGCAAGGACGTTCCCCTGATGGCGCGCGCCATCGCCTATTGGCAACATAGCGACGAACACTTGCTGCGCCTGCGCGACCTGGGCGAACGCCTGCATGCCACGCCGCTGGCCGCGCGCCCCTCGCAGGACGTGTTCCTGCTGGAGTTGCAGGAAATCGACCGCCGCCTGTCGCCCCTCGCGCTGGGGTTTGCGGGCGCCATCAGCGATGCGGCGCGCCAGGTGACCCACGTCTTGCTCATGGTGCTGGGGCTGGCGGCCGCGCTGCTGGCCTGGAGCGGCCACCGCTACCTGCGCCGCTCGTTCGCGCGCCGCGCACGCCTGCTGCGGCAGCTGCAGCAAAGCGAGGCGCAAGCCTTCGCGGAAAAGGAACTGGTGCAGGTGACCCTGGGTTCGATCGCCGACGCCGTCATCACCACCGACCAGGCGCAGCGCGTCAGCTACTGCAACCGCAACGCGGAGCGCATGCTGGGCCTGCCCGCCGGCGCCCTGCTGGGGCGCCCGCTGGCCGAGGTGTGCCGCCTGACGGGCGCCGAGGGCGGCCTGCACCTGCTGGCCGCCGATGGCCGCCAGGTGCCGGTGGACCGCTCGCTGGCGCCGATCCATGCGCCCGATGGCGCCGCCATCGGCCAGGTCATCGTGCTGCACGACGCCAGCGAGGCGCGCCGCCACGCTGCCCAGCTGTCCTACCAGGCCACGCACGACGACCTGACCGACATCCTGAACCGGCGCGAATTCGAACGCCGCCTGCGCGAGCTGCTCGCTGCCATGCAGGACGGGGCGGCGGGCGAACACGCCGTGCTGTACCTGGACCTGGACCGCTTCAAGATCATCAACGACACCAGCGGCCATGCCGCAGGCGACGAGCTGATCCGCCAGGTCAGCCAGCTGCTGCAGGCCACGCTGCGCGAACGCGACATCGTCGGCCGCCTGGGCGGCGACGAATTCGGCATCATGCTGACGCACTGCACGCACGGCGACGCCGTGCGCGTGGCGGAAAAGGTGCGGCAAGCCGTGGTCGACCTGCGCTTCGTGTGGGGCGTGCGCAGCTACCGCATCGGCGTCAGCATCGGCGTGGTGCTGCTGGCGGGACGCCAGGGCAACCTGCGGGAAGTGATGAAGTCGGCCGACGCCGCCTGCTACATGGCCAAGGAAAAGGGGCGCAACCGCATCCACCTGTACAGCGACGACGACGCCGAGCTGTCGGAGCGGCAGACCGAGATGGAAGCGGTGTCGCGCATCCGCGCCGCACTGGAGAACGACCGCTTCTGCCTGCACCTGCAGAACATCGCCCCGCTCAAGGCGGGCGGCCAGACGCATGCCGAAGTGCTGCTGCGCATGCTTGACGAGCAGGGCGGCCTGGTGCCGCCGCTGGCCTTCATTCCCGCTGCCGAGCGCTACGACCTGATGCCCTTGCTGGACCGCTGGGTCATCCGCCACGCCTTTGCCGCGCTGGCGCAGCAGCCGCGCGGCACCAGCTGGGCCATCAACCTGTCCGGCGCCTCCGTGTGCGACGAAGGCTTGCTCGATTACGTGCTGCTGCAGCAGCGCGCCAGCGGCGTGGCGCTGGAGGACGTCTGTTTCGAGATCACGGAAACGGCGGCCGTGGCCAACCTGGCCCAGGCCGCCGCCCTGATCCAGGACTTGCAGGCGCAGGGCTGCCGCTTCGCGCTGGACGACTTCGGCGCCGGCATGTCCTCCTTTGCCTACCTCAAGCACCTGCCGGTGGACTATGTGAAGATCGACGGCAGTTTCATCCGCGGCATCCTGCACAGCCCGACCGAACGCGCCATGGTGGAGGCGATCAACCAGATCGCCCACGTGATGGGCAAGCAGACCATTGCCGAATGCGTCGAGGAGGAGGCCGTGCTGGCTTGCCTGCGCGGCATCGGCATCGATTTCGTCCAGGGCTATGCCATCGGACGGCCGCAACCATTGCCGGATTGGCAAGCGGTGAATAGGCGCCCGAACACCAGCCAGATCGGCGCTTTGAATTGACCCCTGCCACGCGATAATGCCTGCATAGAAATACCGCTTAGTAATACCGGATAAGGGGCAGGCAAATGATTCGATCACTGTGGATTGCCAAGACTGGCATGGAGGCGCAGCAGACCCAGATGGACGTCACGTCCAACAACCTGGCCAATGTGCAGACCAACGGCTTCAAGAAGTCGCGCGCCGTCTTCGAGGACCTGCTGTACCAGAACATCCGCCAGCCGGGCGCAGCCTCGTCGCAGCAGACCCAGCTGCCCTCGGGCATGCAGCTGGGCACCGGCGTGCGTCCGGTGGCCATCGAGCGCATCCATACCCAGGGCAACCCGCAATCGACCGGCAACGACAAGGACATGATGGTCAACGGCAACGGCTTTTTCACTGTCCTGCTGCCGGACGGCACCACCGCCTACACCCGCGACGGTTCCTTCCAGCGCGACAACAATGGCCAGATGGTGACGTCCAGCGGCTTCGTGCTGCAGCCGGCCATCACCATTCCGATCAATGCGCAAAGCATCACCGTGGCGCGCGACGGCACGGTGTCGGTCACCCTGCCGGGCCAGGTGGCGCCGCAGCAGATCGGCAACATCCAGCTGGCCACCTTCATCAACCCGACCGGGCTGGAATCGAAGGGCGAGAACCTGTACGTGGAAACCGGTTCGTCCGGCGCCGCCACGGTCAACCAGCCGGGCACCAATGGCACCGGCGTGATCCTGCAGGGCTATGTGGAAACATCGAACGTCAACGTGGTGGAGGAAATGGTCAACATGATCCAGACCCAGCGCGCCTACGAAATCAATTCGAAGGCGATCACCACGTCCGACCAGATGCTGCAGCGCCTGTCGCAGCTGTAAGCAAGCGAGCCTGCCATGCGTTTCCGTCTTGCCGCCACCGTTGCCAGCATCCTGCTGCTGTCCGCCTGCGCCAGCGCGCCATCGTCGATCGTCGCCGGCCCCACCACGGCGCGCCCGCTGCCGCCGCCGTATCCGCCCGTGGCGCAGAACAATGGCGCCATCTACCAGAACAACACCTACCGCCCGGCCTTTGAAGACCGGCGCGCGCGCCACGTGGGCGACGTGATCAATGTCGTCATCACGGAAAGCACCTCGGCCGTCAAGAACGGCGCCAGTTCGGGCAACAAGTCCGGCAGCGTCAACTTCGGCATTCCCGGCGTGTTCCAGAACAAGCTGGGCACCAATGTCGCCACCAGCGCCGACAACAAGTACGCCGACGCCGACAACCAGTCCGTCAGCAACACCTTCACCGGCACCATCGGCGCCACCGTGGTGGAAGTGCTGCCCAACGGGAACCTGATCATTGCCGGCGAAAAGCAGGTGGGCCTGAACAAGGGCACCGAATACATCCGCATCTCCGGCATGGTGAACCCGGACACGATCGCCAACGGCAACTCGGTGGCGTCCACCGCGATCGCCGACGCCCGCGTCGAATACCGCACGAAGAGCAACCTGGACCACGCCGAAGTGCAGTCCATGCTGTCGCGCTTCTTCCTCAGCCTGCTGCCATTCTGACCATGAACACTGTCAAGCTCCTGATCCTCTGCACGGCCCTGGCGCTGGCGCCGGCCGCCCAGGCGGAACGCCTGAAGGACCTGGCCAGCATTGCCGGCGTGCGCCAAAACCAGCTGATGGGCTACGGCCTGGTGGTCGGCCTCGACGGCTCGGGCGACCAGACCACGCAAACCCCATTTACCGTGCAGTCGGTGGCGTCCATGCTGCAGCAGATGGGCGTGGCACTGCCGCCCGGCACCACCTTGCAATTGAAGAACGTGGCGGCCGTGATGGTCACCACCAGCCTGCCGGCCTTCGCCCAGCCGGGCCAGCAGATCGACGTCACCGTCTCGTCCATGGGCAACGCCAAGTCGCTGCGCGGCGGCACGCTGCTGATGACCCCGCTCAAGGGCGCCGATGGCCAGGTGTACGGCATGGCGCAGGGCAACGTGCTGGTGGGCGGCGTGGGCGCGCAGGCGCCCGGCGGCGGCGCCGCCGTGGTGGTCAACCACCTGTCGGTCGGGCGCATTTCCGGCGGCGCGACGGTGGAGCGCGCCGTGCCCACCACCCTGGGCGAAGGCAACCAGATCCGCCTGGAACTGAACAATACCGACTTCGCCACCGCCAGCCGCGTCGTCAGCGCCATCAACGACAAGTACGGCGCCGGCGTGGCGTACGCGCAGGATGGCCGCACCATCCGCGTCACCGCCCCCTCCTCGAGCGATGCGCGGGTGGCCTTCATCGGCGACCTGGAAAGCCTGGACGTGCGCCCGGCGCGCCAGGCCGCCAAGGTCATCATGAACGCGCGCACCGGCTCGGTGGTGATGAACCAGGAAGTGACGCTTGAGACGTGCGCCATTTCGCACGGCAACCTGTCAGTATCGGTAAGTGCCGACACCCAGGTCAGCCAGCCCAATGCACTCAGCGGTGGGCAGACCGTCGTAGCCCAGCAGGGCAATGTGGACATCAAGAAAGATGCCGGCAAGGTCATCATGCTGCGCGGCGGCGCTTCGCTGGCCGACGTGGTCAAGGCGCTCAACGCCATCGGCGCGTCGCCCCAGGATTTGCTGGCCATCCTGCAGGCGATGAAGGCAGCGGGCTCGCTGCGCGCCGAGCTGGAAATCATTTGAGGACCCAGCCATGATCCCACGGACCGCCACCAACGACCTCAGCCAAAACCTTGCCATCGACAGCAAGGGCCTGGGGGAGCTGCGCCAGTCGGCCCGTGCCGGCACGCCGGAAGCGCTGAAAAGCGCTTCCCAGCAGTTCGAAGCCATGTTCGTCAACATGATGATGAAGAGCATGCGCGACGCCACGCCGCAAGATGGCATTTTCGACAACCAGCAGACCAAGATGTTTACCACCATGCTGGACCAGCAGACCAGCCAGGACATTGCCAAGAAGGGCATCGGCCTGGCCGACGTGCTGGTGCGGCAACTGTCCAAGACGCTGCAGCAGCAGGATGTGAGCGCCGGCGACCCGATGGCGCGCGCGCTGCTGGACCAGGCCAAGCTGCAGCGCTCGATCGAGGCCAGCGGCGGCGCCGCGCGCACGGCCGCCAAGCCGGCCCACGTGCGCGCCTTCCAGGACAAGCTGGCCAGCCACGCGGAAGAAGCGAGCCGCGCTTCCGGCATCCCGGCCAAGTTCATGCTGGGCCAGGCGGCGCTGGAGTCGGGCTGGGGCCGGCGCGAGATCCGCGGCCGCGACGGCAGCAACAGCCACAACCTGTTCGGCATCAAGGCCGGCCCGGGCTGGAAGGGGCGCGTGGTGGAGACCGCCACCACCGAGTACGTGAACGGCAAGCCGCAGGTGCGGGTGGAGAAATTCCGCGCCTACGACAGTTATGCCGACAGCTTCAAGGACTATGCGCGCCTGTTGAGCAACAACCCGCGCTACGAAAAGGCGCTGGCCGCCGCCAACGGCACCGACGCGGCCGGCTTCGCGCGCAACCTGCAGCGCGCCGGCTACGCCACCGACCCCAACTATGCCACCAAGCTGGCCAGCATTATCAAACGGACATTGGCGTAAGCCATTTCAAGTTTTGCTGGCCGGCGCCGTAAACTGAGACATCATGAGTGCACTCTTCGGTATCGCAAAATCCGGCTTGATGGCCGCCCAGACCGGGCTGACCACGACCGGCCACAACATTGCCAACTCGGCAACGCCAGGCTATAGCCGCCAGGTCGTTGTCCAGGGCACGCCGCCGCCGGTGAGCACCGGCGCCGGCTTCATCGGCACCGGAACCGAAGTGGCGCAGGTCAAGCGCATCTACGACGACTTCCTCAACAAGCAACTGCTCGGCGTGCAGGCGCAACAGGCGTCGGTCGACACCTACCTGAACCAGATCAGCCAGATCGACAACATGCTGGCCGACGCCACCGTCGGCCTGTCGCCCGCCCTGCAAGGCTTTTTCAAGGGTTTGCAGGACGCCAACTCGGCGCCGGCATCGACGGCGTCGCGCCAGGCCATGCTGTCAGCGGCCGAGACGCTGGCGGCACGCTTCCAGGGCATGAGCGACCGCCTGAACGATCTGCAAAGCGGCACCAACAATGCCATCACGTCCAACGTGTCGGAATTGAACGCCTATGCGCGCCGGGTCGCCGATCTGAACAACCAGATCGCCGGCATGTCCGTCGATCCCTCGCGTATTCCGAACGATTTGCTCGACCAGCGCGACCAGATCATCAGCGAGATGAACAAGATCATCAAGGTCAATGTGCAACCGGCCGACAACCACATGCTGAACGTGTCCTTCGGTTCGGGCCAGCCGCTGGTCATCGGCGGCACGTCGCAGGCGCTGGCCGTGGGCATGTCGGATACCGATCCGAGCCGCGTGGTGGTCGGCTATGAAACGCAGAACCGCCTTGCCGTCCTGCCGGACGCGGTGCTGGTGGGCGGCGAGCTGGGCGGCTTGATGCAGTTCCGAAACGAAGGTCTCGACCAGGCGCAGAACCGGCTCGGCCTGATCGCTGCCGGCCTGGCCGACACCTTCAACGACCAGCACCGGCTGGGCCTGGACTTGAACGGCCAGCCGGGCGGCAACTTCTTCAGCGATATCCAGGCCTATGTCGGTTACGACAAGGACAATGCCAGCACCAGCACGCTCGATATCCAGGCCACCATCGTCGATGGCGGTGCGCTGACCGGCGCCGACTACGACATGACCTTCAACGGCACCGACCTGGTGCTGACGCGCCGCACCGATGGCCAGGCCACCACGATCACGCCCTTCCCGCAAGGTGGGGTGCCGCAGGTGATCGATGGTGTGTCCTTCAACATCACGGGCGTGCCCGTTACCGGTGACCGGGCCGAAGTGCGCCCCACCTACATGGCCGCGGCCGACCTGGAAGTGGCCATTCGCGACGGTTCCAAGCTGGCGCTGGCCGCGCCGATCAGCACCTCGACGCCGAGCAGCAATACCGGCAAGGCCAGGATGAGCGCGGGCGAGGTCAACGCGGACTACCTGTTGCCGGGCAATACGCTCGCAGCACCGGTCAACCTGACGTATGACCTGGCCAGCAACACCCTCAACGGTTTCCCGGCGGTGGACGTGACCGTCACCGACGAAGCGGGCAATGCGACCGTGTTCCCGGCTGGCACGCCAGTGACCTACACCTCGGGCGCCGCGATCAGCTTCGGCGGCATCAGCTTCACGCTGACCGGCACGCCTGGCGATACCGATCAGTTCAACATCCGCCCTGGCAGCGGTGTCGGCGACAACCGCAATGGCGTACTGCTGGCGGGGCTGCAGACGAAAAATACGATGTTGGATGGCAGCGCCACTTATCAGTCGACCTACGCCGGCCTGGTGAACATGATCGGCAACCGGACGCGCGAAGCCGACATCGGCAGCGCCGCCATGGAAACGGCGGTGGCGCAGGCAACGGCAGTGCAGCAGTCGGTGTCGGGCGTGAACCTCGACGAGGAAGCGGCCAACCTGATCCGCTACCAGCAGGCTTACCAGGCGTCGGCCAAGGTCATGGCCACGGCCGCCACATTGTTCGACACCTTGCTGTCGCTGGGCAGTTAGCCAATTTGAAGGAATAGCATCATGGTTATGCGTATCAGTTCCCAGACGATCTACAACAGTGGCGTGAGCCAGCTGAACACCTTGCAATCGCAACTGCAGCGGGCCCAGTTGCAGCTGTCGACCGGGCGCCGCGTGCTCACCCCGGCCGACGATCCGGTGGCTTCGGCGCGCGCGCTGGAAATCACCCAGTCGCAGGAATTGAACACCCAGTTCGTCACCAACCGCAGCAACGCACGCAGCTCACTGTCCCTGGTGGACCAGTCGCTGCAAACGACCGACGACCTGCTGCAGGACGTGAAACGGCTGATCGTCAATGCCGGTAACCCGGGGCTGTCGCAGCAGGACCGCCAGTCGCTGGCGACCGAGCTGGAAGGCCGCCTGGACGACCTGCTGGGCCAGGCCAACGCCACCGACGGCACCGGCGGCTACCTGTTCTCGGGCTACGGCCTGAACACCCAGCCGTTCGCCAAGAATTCCACCGGCGCCGGCTACCAGGGCGACCAGGGCGCGCGCGAGCTGCAAGTGGCCAGTTCGCGCAAGGTGCCGATCAGCGTGTCGGGCTCGCAAGTGTATGAGGAAGTCCTGACCGGCAACGGCACCTTCCTTACCGGCGCCGATCCCGCCAATGCGACGCGCGGCGGCGCCGGCATCATTTCGCCCGGCTCCGTGGTCGACATGGCGGCGCTGACCGGGCACCAGTACACCATCGATTTCGCCGTGGTGCCGGCCACCCCGGGCGTGCCGGAAGTGGTGACCTTCACCGTCAACGACGTGACGGCCGGGACCCAGGTGCTGGCCAACCAGCCTTACCGGCCGGGCGAACCGATCGTGTTCGACGGCATGCAGCTCGACATCAAGGGCAAGCCGGCCGACCTCGACCAGTTTACGGTCGAACCGAGCACCAACCAGTCGCTGTTTACCACGATGCGCAACCTGATCACGGCACTCAGCAACAGCCCGTCGAATCCGGTGGCCGATGCCCAGCGCACCAACGATCTCAACGTGGCGAACCAGAACATCACCAACGCGCTGGACAAGGTGTTGTCGGTCCGCGCCAGCGTGGGTTCGGGCTTGAAGGAACTGGACCATCTGGACAGCGCGGGGCTGGACTTGAACATCGCCTATGCCGAACAGATCGGCGACCTGCTCGATGCCGACCCGATCGAGACCATTTCCCGCTTCACCCAGCTGCAGACCAACCTGGAAGCGGCGCAGAAATCCTACAAGGCACTGACCGGCCTGTCGCTGTTCAACTTCATCTGAGGCGGCGGCGCCGGCTGGCGGCTATCCCAGGCGCGCGGCAACTGCCGCGCCTTTTCGATGCCCTGGTTGAGCAGGGCTTGCACCGGCGCGTTCATGTGCGGCAGGGTCATGGTCAGGGTCAGGAAACCGACGCCCAGCGTGATGGGGAAGCCGATGCCGAACAGGTTCAGCTGCGGCGCGGCGCGCGTCAGGATGCCCAGCGCGACGTTGGTGATGAGCAGGGCGGCGACGATGGGCAGCGACAGTTGCAGGCCGGCCGAGAAGATGGTGGCGCCCCACAGCGCCAGGTCCCAGAAGCCGTTGTTGCGCAAGGAAATGGCCGCCACCGGCAGCGTGAAGAAGCTTTCGGCCAGCGCCTCCAGCAGCACCAGGTGGGCATTCACGGCCAGCATGGCCAGCGTCACCACCCACACCAGGAATTGCGACACGGCCGAGGAGCGCCCCTGCGACATGGGGTCGAAGAAGCTGGCGAAGCCCAGGCCCATGGTCAGGCTGGAAATCTCGCCCGCCATTTCCACCGCGGCAAACACGAGGCGCATGGCAAAGCCCATGCCGGCGCCGATCACGATTTCGCGTCCCAGCACGGACAGGCCGGCCCAGCCGGCTGGGTCGAGCGCCGGCATGGCCGGCACGCCCGGCGCCACCACCACGGCCATCAGCAGGCCCAGCGCCACTTTCACGCGCATCGGGATGCGCGCATTGCCGAAGAGGGGGGAGGCCGCAAGCAGGGCCAGGATGCGCGCCATGGGCCACAGCAGGGCGGCGATCCACGCGTTGAGCTCGGCGGACGAGACGAGCAGCATGCTTTAGCTGACCAGGCCCGGGATGCCGGTCAGCACCTGGCGCATGTAGTCGAGCATGACGGACAGCATCCACGGTCCGGCCACCACCAGGGCGACGAACACGCCCACCAGCTTGGGGATGAAGGACAGGGTCGCTTCGTTGATCTGGGTGGCGGCCTGGAAGATCGACACCACCAGGCCGATCACCAGCGCCACCAGCAGCAGCGGGGCGGCCACCATCAGCGTGATCTCCATGGCCTGGCGGCCCATGGTCATGACGGTTTCCGGATTCATGGCGCCCCCTAGTAGAAGCTCTGGGACAGCGAACCCAGCAGCAGTTGCCAGCCGTCGACCAGCACGAACAGCATCAGCTTGAACGGCAGCGAGATCACGGCGGGCGACATCATCATCATACCCATCGACATCAGCACCGAGGCCACCACCATGTCGATGATGAGGAAGGGGATAAAGATGGCAAAGCCGATCTGGAAGGCCGTCTTCAGCTCCGAGGTGATGAAGGCCGGCACCAGGATCTTCAGCGGCACGTCTTCCGGCCCCTGCAGGGCGGGGCTGCGCGAAATCTTGACGAACAACGCCAGGTCGGACTGGCGCGTCTGCTTCAGCATGAAGGTCTTCAGCGGCACGGCCGAGCGCTCCATGGCTTGCTGCATGCTGATCTTGTTGTCCTGCAGCGGCACCCAGGCCTCGGTGTAGATCCGGTCGAACACTGGGCTCATGACGAAGAAGGTGAGGAACAGCGCCAGGCCCACGATGACCTGGTTGGGCGGCGCCGACTGCGTGCCCAGTGCCTGGCGCAGCAGCGACAGCACGATCACGATGCGGGTGAAGCCGGTCATCATCAGCAGCGCGGCCGGGATGAAGCTCAGCGCCGTCATCAGGATCAGCGTCTGCAGCGTCAGTCCATAGTTGGTGCCGCCGCCCGGCGCGGGCGTGCTGGTGAAGGCGGGGATGGTCGGTTCGGCCGCTGCCAGCAGGGGCAGGAGGAGCAGCAAGGCGGCGCCCGCGCCGGCCAGGCGCCGTGCGCGTTTATTTGCCATTGCGCTTTTCAATCGTCTGTTTGAACCATTCGGCGAAATTGGGCGCGCCGGGCAGCGCCTGGGCGCGCGCCAGGTCGAGCTCGTCGATGTCCTGGCGCGGCATGGTGGCCAGGGCATTCATGCGGCCGGGCGAGGCGCCCACCACGATCCACTGTTCGCCCACTTCCACCACCAGGATGCGTTCGCGCGCCCCCACGCTGAGGGCGCCCACCAGCTTGACCGTGGTGCCGCCGGTGATGTGCTTGGGGCCGAAGCGCTTGAGCAGCCAGGCCAGCCCGACCAGCAGGGCGATGACAAAGCCCAGCGAGATGACGGTCTGCAGCAGGGAACCGGCGGCCGAAGGCGCCTGCGTCGCCAGCACATTGGCGGGGGCGGGCGCGTTGGCGGCGCGCGCGCCGGCCAGCGCGGCCTGTTGTTCGGGCGTGGCGGCCGGTGCCGCGGGAGCGGGCACGGCGGCTGTGGCCGGCGTGCTGGTGGCGATGCTGTCGGGCGCGGCGACGGGCTGCGCCTGCGCGGACGCGCCGGCGAGGGCAAGTGCCAGGGTCAGCGGCCGCAGCAGGCGAAGAGCGGTAATGCGTTGCGTCATTTATTCAATTTTCGGATGCGTTCGGAAGGCGTGATGATATCGGTCAGGCGGATACCGAACTTGTCGTTCACCACCACCACCTCGCCCTGGGCAATCAGGCAGCCG
This sequence comes from Pseudoduganella sp., assembly GCA_021323265.1. Lineage (GTDB taxonomy): Bacteria > Pseudomonadota > Gammaproteobacteria > Burkholderiales > Burkholderiaceae_D > Rugamonas. The sequence goes on from JAJTCO010000044.1 coordinate 19,608, forward strand.
TTGACCAGCACGTCCATCGGTTCGCCGGCCAGGCCGTCCAGTTCCACCACCGAGCCCTGCGCCAGTTGCAGCAGGTTCTTGATGGCGATCTTGGTGCGCCCCAGTTCCACCGTCAGCTGGACCGGAATATCGAGGATGAAATCGATATCGTTGTGCGTTTCGGTCTTGTTCGGCTGCTTGGAAAAGTCCTTGAACACGGCGGCCGTGGCGGCCTGGTTCTGCATGGCAGCAGCCTCGGCGGCGGCCTGTTCGGCGATCGCGGCACCCCAATCATCATCCAAGCTTGCGTCGTCGTCTTGATTGTCCGACATGTCTTTCTCCTCAATGCTGCTTTACTTCATATTATCGGCGTTTGCCAGCAGTTTCTCCACCTTCAAGGCGTATTGCCCGTTGAGCACACCGTAGGTGCAGTCGAGCACGGGCACGCCGTCGACGGTGGCCTCGATGGTTTCCGGAATCGTCAGCGGGATCACATCGCCCACCTTCATGTTCAGGATTTCATCGAAGCTGACCTTGGCGGTGCCGAGTTTGGCGATCAATTCCACCTCGGCGATCTGGATCTGCTGCGTCATCAGGCGGATCCAGCGCTTGTCCACTTCCAGCGCTTCGCCCTGCAGCGAGGAGGTCAGCGCGTCGCGGATCGGCTCGATCATCGAGTATGGCATGCAGAAGTGGATCTGGCCCGACACCGAACCGAGTTCGATGGTGAAGGTCGACGCCACCACCACCTCGTTCGGCGTGGCGATGTTGGCGAACTGCGTATTCATTTCGGAGCGGATGTACTCGAATTCCACCGGGTACACCGGTTCCCAGGACTTGGTATAGGCCTCGAACACGATGTCGAGGATGCGCAGGATGATGCGCTGCTCGGTCTGCGTGAAGTCGCGTCCTTCGACCCGGGTGTGGAAGCGGCCGTCGCCACCGAACAGGTTGTCCACCAGCAGGAACACGAGGCCCGGGTCGAACACCATCAGGGCCGTGCCGCGCAGCGGCTTCATGTGCACCAGGTTGAGGTTGGTCGGCACCACCAGATTGCGGATGAACTCGGAGTATTTCGACACCCGCACCGAGCCGACCGACACTTCCGCGCTGCGGCGCAGGAAGTTGAACAGGCCCACGCGCAACAGGCGCGCGAAACGCTCGTTGATAATTTCCAGGGTCGGCATCCGGCCCCGGACGATGCGTTCCTGCGTCGCCAGGTTGTAGGTCCGGACACCCGTGGTCTCCTCGGGCGTCGCGATATCGTCCTGATCGCCGTTGACGCCCTTTAAGAGGGCATCGACTTCTTCCTGGGAGAGAAAATTATCAGCCATGCTTCACACAAACCTTACTGGATGATAAACGCTGTAAACAAGACTTCCGCCACTTCCTGGTTCTCGCCGCCGCTTTCCAGCGGCTGGTTGACCGCGTCCAGGATTTCCTTGCTCAGCTGCTGCTTGCCTTCCGGGGTATTGATTTCGGAGGCGTGCTTGCTCGACAACAGCAACAGGATGCGGTTGCGCAGCTTGGGCATATTGGTCTTGATGATTTCCGACTCTTCCAGCGTGCTCGCTTGCAGGGTGATGGCCAGCTGCAGGTATTGCTCGCCGTTCTCCGGCTGCAGGTTGACCGTGAACTGGTCGACCGGCACGTAGACCGGCGGGCCGGCAGGCTTGGCTTTCTTGGCTTTCTTGCCGGCCTTGGTTTCCTCGACGTGTTCCTCGGGTTCGCCCTTGAGCATGAACCAGGCGCCGCCACCGCCGGCCAGGGCGAGCACGAGCACGCCAGCCACGATGAAGATCAGCTTCTTCTTGGAACCACCGCCTACCGGTGCCGCCTCTGCCTTCGCATCAGCCTTCATTTTTGGATTCGCTTTCAATTCTGCCCTGGATGCAAGAGTTGGATCATGACGCCATTATGTCATTATCGCGAAAGCTTTCGGGAGGCGATGCGCCGAAAAGAGGCAGGAAGCGGGGCTATCTCTGCCTTAGGCGAAGGTATCGACCGCGCCCAGCACGCCGCGGCGCACTGTCGGGCCAGGCTGGCCGGCTTCGTCGGCGCCGGCGGCATTGCCATTTTGATCATTGCCTGCGCCATGGCCACGGCCGGCAGCCATCTCGGCGAAGGCTTCGCGCTGCTCCTGGCTGCCCGCCGACACGTTGGCGTCGCCCAGCTTGATGCCGGCTTCGCTCATGGTTTCGCGCAATTTCGGCAGGGCTTGCTCCAATGCTTCGCGGACTTCCGGCTGGGCCGCCGTGAAGGCGACGCTGGCCTGGTCGTTGGACACGTTCAGTACCACCTGCAATGGCCCCAGGTCGGGCGGGTTCAGGGTCAGGGTGGCGCTTTGCTCGGCGCCACGCACCATCCAGACTACTTTCTGGCTCAGCTGGTGGTCCCAGCCCTGGCTGCCGACACGGGCGTGCAACTGGTTGCTGGCCACGGCGTGGGCCGCTTGTGCGTTGGCGGCGCCGGCCGGTGCCTGGGCCGTGACAGCTGGCAGCGCGGCAGGCGCAGGCTGCGCCGCCTCGCTCACCTTGCCGGCCTCGGCGCTGGCTTGCGCCAGCACGGCCTGGAAGTCGGGCTGGGCGGCGGCAGCCGGCACGGCACTGGCAGCCGGCTGCGCGCGCGCGGTTTGCAGGGCGTCGGTGCCGGCGGCGTCCTGCGCCGTGTCCGGCGCCGTGTCCGGCGCCGTCCCGGCGCGCGCTTCCAGCGTGGCGAGCATGCGGGTCATGGCGGCCAGGTCGGCGCCGGCGGGCATGGCGTCCTGCGCAGGGTGGGCCAGGACGGTGCGCAAGCTGTCGGCGGCGCGCGCCGGATCGAACTGCGCCCGCGGCGCCTTGCCTTCCATCATGCCGGGCCACGGGCTGGCCAGCTGCACGCCGGCTTGGCCGGGCAGGGCAGGCGGCTCCTGCGCCGTGGCGGCACTGGCCGCCAGGCCGGTCAAGGCGTCGTCGCCATCGGCCTGGCCGGCGGGCGCGACCGGTGCGGGGGAGGCCGGCTGGTGCAGGTTGGCCATCAGCATGAGCATGTCGGCAATGGGATCGGCGGCCGGCTGGAGCGCCGACGCGGCGGCGTCGCCGGCGGCCTGTGCGTCAGCGGCCTGGCCGGCGGCGGCGGCTGTACTGTCGCCGCTGCCTTGGCCGGCGCCAGCCTGGGCGGGCGCGGCGGCGCCCGTGTCAGCGACGGGCGCGGCCTCCGGCGCGGGCTGGCTGGCCGCTTTGGCCGCCTGGGCTGGGGCAGCGGGTTTCGCGGCGGGCGCGGGCGCTGCCGGGCGCGCCTGCTGGGCTGCCGGCGCCGGCGTGGCCGCCGGCTTGGGCGCTTCCGCACGGCGCGGCGCGCTGCTGCTGGCCGGTGTGGGCGGCACGGCGGCGGCCTGGCGCTCGATCTGGCGGTTCAGCGCCTGCTGGAACTGTCCATCCTCCTGCGCCGGCGCGGGCGTGGCCGCGCGCGTGGCGCCTGGGGCGCCGCTGAGGAGGGGATTGGTCTGGACAGTCTGGGTATTCATAATCGGGCCTAGCGTTTGAAAAATGCCTGCCGGGAGGCGTGTTCGTCCATGGCTTTCTGGTCGCGCTTGGCTTCCTTCTTCAGCTCCTGCGCGTGCGCCCGGTCGCGCAGGGTGGAGAAGGACACGCGCTTGCGTTCCGCCTCCTGCCACAACTGCTTTTCCTTGTCGCCGCGCGCCTTGCTGTGGCGCACCACGTCCTGCTGCCCCTTGATGGCCGTATCGAGCTTTTCCATGAATGCCTGGAAATTGCGGTACGCCATGGGGGTGATGCCTTGCTGCTGCGACGCGTCGAAGCGGCGCCCGTATTCTTCCCGGTAGCCGACCAGCATGTTGAGCTTTTCTTCGGCATCGGCCACGGCTTTCAGGGCCGCGCCAAGGCGCTTGGCGGCATCGTCGGTTTCGCGCCGGGCCAGGTCGATCAGGGTTTCAAGTTGCTGGGTGGAGGCCATGATTCTTCATTATAGGCAAGGCCGCTTGCGTCAATCAGTCGAACAGCGTGGTTAATTGCCCCAAGCTCTCCGGCATGGTCACTTGCTCGGTAATTTGTTGTTGCAGGAATTGCTCGATCTTGTCGTGCAGGGCGATGGCCTGGTCCAGCACGGGGTCGGTGCCGGGGGTGTAGGCCCCGACCGCGATCAGGTCGCGGCTGCGTTCGTAGCGTGAAAACAACTGTTTCAGCTTGCGCGCCTGGTCCTGGTGGCTGTGCGAAGTGATCGAATGCATGGCGCGGCTGATCGATTGTTCGATGTCGATGGCGGGGTAATGGCCCGCTTCGGCCAGGCGGCGGTTGAGCACGATGTGGCCGTCCAGGATGGCGCGCGCGGAGTCGGCGATCGGGTCCTGCTGGTCGTCGCCCTCGGTCAGCACGGTATAGAAGGCAGTGATGGATCCGCCGCCCAGTTCGCCGTTCCCGGCGCGTTCGACCAGCACCGGCAGCTTGGCGAACACGGATGGCGGATAGCCCTTGGTGGCCGGCGGTTCGCCGATGGCCAGGGCGATCTCGCGCTGCGCCATGGCGTAGCGGGTGAGCGAATCCATGATCAAGAGCACGTTCATGCCCTGGTCGCGGAAATGCTCGGCAATGGCGGTGGCGTACGCCGCGCCCTGCATGCGCATCAGCGGCGGCGTGTCGGCCGGCGCGGCCACCACGCAGGAACGGCGCAAGCCTTCCTCGCCCAGGATCTGCTCGATGAATTCCTTGACTTCGCGGCCCCGTTCGCCGATCAGGCCGACCACGATCACGTCCGCTTCCGTGTAGCGCGCCATCATGCCCAGCAGCACGGACTTGCCGACGCCGGAGCCGGCAAACAGGCCCATGCGCTGGCCGCGGCCGACGGTCAGCATGGCGTTGATGCAGCGCACGCCCACGTCCAGCGTCTCGACGATGGGGGCCCGTCCCAGCGGGTTGGCCGGGCGCACGTTGATGGGCGCCGAATCGCTGGTCTGGATCGGGCCCAGCCCGTCCAGTGGACGACCGGCGCCGTCGACCACGCGGCCCAGCAGTTCGGGGCCGACCGGCAGGTGGCGCGCGCGGTCGCTGGGGCGGCGGCGCGGGTGGCTGACGCTGCCCGGCTTGGGCACGCTTTGCTCGACCGGGAAGACGCGCGTGCCGGGCACGATGCCTTCGACGTCGCTTTGCGGCATGAGGAACAGCTTGTCGCCTTCGAAACCGACCACTTCGGCCTCGACCTTGCCGCCGGAGGGCAGGGGCACGGTGCAGGCGGCGCCCACCGCCAGGCGCAGCCCGACCGCTTCCATCACCAGGCCCGCCACGCGGGTGACGCGGCCGGAGATTTGCATCGGTTCGACGAAGTCGACCAGGGTGGCGCAATCGTTCAGGTAGGAACGCCAGCGGCCGGCATGCACGTGGGGATCGGGCGCGCCCATGTCAATCGACCCAGTCCACGTCCTTGCCCAGGGCAAGGCTCAGGCGTTGCCAGCGCGCGTGCACGGTGGCGTCGATCTGGTTGGAGGCCGTGTCGACCTTGCAGCCGCCGCGCTCGATCGTGGGGTCGTCGATGACGCGCCAGCCGCCCTTGTCCAGTTCTTCGGCAATGCTCTCGCGCACCACGGCCGCGTCGTCCGGATGCAGGATCAAGAGGGCGGGCTGCTGCAGCACCGGCAGGTATTCGATGGCTTCGCGCACGATCGGCAGGATCAGTTCCGGCTTCACGCGCAGCGCCGTCTTCAGCATGCCCTTGGCCAGGTGCAGGGCCAGTTCCAGCACTTCGTTGCTGATGACCTGGTCCGCTTCGCGCAGCGCGGCGCTGAAGTTGTCGGCGATGGCGCGCACGGGCGCCAGCACCTGCTCGGTGGCGGCGCGCTGCTCGTCCAGCGCCTGCGCCATGCCTTCCTCGTGGCCGGCCTTGAAGCCGGCGTCATAGCCCTGCTGGCGCGCTTCCTCGCGGATGGCGGCCAGTTCTTCGTCGCTCGGGTATTCCGGCACGGGCGGGTGCTCTTCCGCATAGGCCGCCTCGTCGGCCTCCACCTGGGCCGCCGCCTCGGCCGCGGCCGCGGCCTGCGCCTGCGCGGCGTCGCGCTCGCGCTGGGCCAGGGTGCTGGGGCGCGAGTCGCCGAAGGATTGCAATTCCCAGCGCTGGTACGCCGTCTGCTGTTCTTTTGGAATGGTTGCCATCAAACGAAGGAATCCTCGCCTTTGCCGCCCAGGACGATCTGGCCTTCATCGGCCAGGCGCCGCACGATCTGCAGGATCTGCTTTTGCTGCGTTTCCACCTCGGACAGGCGTACCGGGCCTTTGTTTTCCAGGTCTTCGCGCATCATTTCCGAAGCGCGCGCCGACATGTTCTTGAAGATCTTGTCGCGCAAGTCCTGCGACGCGCCCTTCAGCGCGATGATCAGCATTTCGGACTGCACTTCGCGCAGCAGCAGCTGGATGCCGCGGTCGTCGACGTCGATCAGGTTGTCGAACACGAACATCTCGTCCATGATCTTCTGCGCCATGTCGTTGTCGTAGTTCTTGATGTTGTCCATCACGTTCTGTTCCTGCTCGCCGGACATGAAGTTCAGGATCTCGGCCGCGGCGCGGATGCCGCCCAGGGTGGATTTCTTGATGTTTTCGTTACCGGACAGCAGCTTGGTGAGCACGTCGTTCAGTTCGCGCAGGGCGGCCGGCTGCACGCCGTCCAGCGTGGCAATGCGCAGCACCACGTCGTTGCGCAGGCGGTCCGTGAAGTGGCCCAGGATTTCGCAGGCCTGGTCGCGTTCCAGGTGCACCAGGATGGTGGCGATGATCTGCGGGTGCTCGTTGCGGATCAGCTCGGCCACCGAGTTGGAATCCATCCACTTCAGCGATTCGATGCCGGACGCGTCCTTGCCGCCCAGGATGCGCGACAGCAGCACCGACGCCTTGTCGTCGCCCAGCGCCTTGGTCAGCACCTGGCGGATGTACTCGTCCGAATCGAGGCCGACAGTGGAGGCGGCCGCGTACTGGTCGCGGAAGTCGTCCAGCACATCGACCACCATTTCGTGCGGGATGTTCTTCATGGTGGCCATCGAGGCGCCCAGCTTCAGTACTTCGCGCGGGCCGAGGAATTTCATCACCTCGGCCGCCTCGCCTTCACCCAGGGCCAGCATGAGGATGGCGGCCTTTTGCAGTCCGGTATTCTCAGTCATTGTTGCCTATCCATTCCTTGAGCACGTTGGCGACGATGCGCGGGTCTTCGGTGGCCAGCTTCTTCGCCAGCGCCAGGTTGTCGCGGTAGGTGCGGGCAGTGTTTTCTTCCATCTTGGCGATTTCCTCGGCCAGCATTTCTTCCGGTGTCGGTCCCAGCGGTTCGGCGATCGGCTCCGGTTCCGGCTCCGGCTCGGGTTCGTTGATCTCGTCGATCTTCTTGAACACGGGGCGCATCATTGGACGCACGATGCGCAGCAGGATATAGAGCAGGATCAGGGCCGTGATCAGGAACTTGGCCAGCTCTTTGGCCAGCGGCAAGTTGGCCGGATCGCGCCACCATTCCAGCGGTGCTTCAGGCTCCTTGTCGACCCCGTCGAACGGCGCGTTGGCCACGCTCACCGAGTCGCCGCGGTCCTGGTTGTAGCCCATCGCTTCGCGCACCAGGCTGTTGATCTTCGCCATCTCGTCGGCACTCAACGGCTTGACCACGACCTTGCCGTTTTTATCGATGCTCCGGCGATAGTTTACTACGACGCCGACCGTCATGCGCTTCAGTCCGGCCATGGCCTTCTGTTCGTAGCGCACCGTCTTGTCGACTTCATAATTGGTGGTCGATTCCTTATGGCTGGGCGCCGCGGCGGTCGCGGTCGCGCCCGGTGCGGCGCCGGGCGGCGTGGTGGTCAGCGGGGCGGTGGCCACGCCCGGCGGCTGGTTCGACAGCGCGCCCGGGATGCCGCCCGGATTCTGGTTGGCATTGCCCGAGGTTTCGCTGCTCTGCTGGCTGCGGATGGCCGAAGCGGCCGGCGGCGAATTGGGCTTGTAGGTTTCCGCCGCCTGTTCGATGGCGGAAAAGTCCACGTCGGCCACGGCTTCGGCGCGCACATTGCCTTCGCCCACGATGGGGGTGATGATCGATTCGACCTGCTTGGCCACCTGCTTTTGCAGTTCCTGCACGTACTTGAGCTGGGAAGCGTCGAGGTTCTTGGCGTTGCCGGCCGCGTTGCCGTTCTTGCTCAGGTCCGACACCAGGTTGCCGGCCTGGTCGACCACGGTCACGTTGGCCGGCGCCAGTTCCGGCACGGACGAGGCCACCAGGTGCACGATGGCGCTGACCTGGGCCGGGTCGATCATGCGGTTGGCGTGCAGCTGCAGGATGACGGACGCGGTCGGCTTTTGCTGGTCGCGCACGAAGACGGAAGGCTTGGGCATGGCCAGGTGCACGCGCGCCGACTCGACCGCGCCGATGGACTGGATGGAGCGCGCCAGTTCGCCTTCCAGCGCGCGCTGGTAATTGACCTGTTCCAGGAACTGCGACACGCCCAGCTTCTGGTTTTCCATCACCTCGAAGCCGACGTTGCCGCCCTTGGGCAAGCCTTGCTGGGCCAGGCGCAGGCGCACGTTGTGCACCTGTTCGGACGGCACCAGGATGGCCTGGCCGCCCTCGGCCAGCTTGTACTTGACCTGCATCTGGTCCAGTGCCGCGGTGATGGCGCCGCCATCCTTGTCGGTGTAGTTGGCGAACAGGACCTTGTAGTCCGGCTCCTTGTTCCACATCCACAGGATCAGGATCAGCGCCAGCAAGCCGGCCACGGCCGCGCCGCGCACCACCATCTTGCCCATCGGGGTCTGGAAGAAGGCGAAGCGTCCCCGCGGCGTTTGCTGGACGTCTGGATCGTCGATATCGAGTTGTTCGGCGGCTGCAGCCATGGGTTTCACTGTGGGGTTAATGGGCCTGTTGCACATTATCCGGCGCCGGGGCACCGGTTAAAGGCCCGAATAGGCGGCCGTTTGCCATGCTGCTCAGGGGTATTCCCTTGTCTCGGTGCAGTTATTCTGGAAGCCTGCAAACAGGAATATTGTATCTTGGAGTCAACCAATGAGAACAGGCGGCATTGATTCAAGCCAGATCCAGGCCATGATCGCCCAGCTGAAAGCGGCGGCCACCCGGCCCGCGGTCACGCCCCCGGCCATCCAGACGGAGCAGGTGGCGCCCAAGCCCGACTTCACCGACGCCCTGAAAGGCGCGCTGGACACGGTCCAGGCCAGCCAGACCAAGGCGGAAGGATTGACCAAGCGCTTCCAGATGGGGGACGACTCGGTCAACCTGTCGGACGTGATGATTTCGATGCAAAAGGCCAGCATCAACTTCCAGGCCACGGTGCAGGTGCGCAACAAGCTGGTACAGGCCTACCACGACATCATGAACATGCAGGTGTAAAAATTCGGGGTCAGCTCTGTCAATCGGACAAAATGTCCGATTGACAGAGCTGACCCCGAATTTTTCGTCTAGCCGAGGCCGGCGATGCGGGCGTTGCGTTCGCGCTCGAGCTTGGTGATGTAGCGCTGCACGGCGTTCAGGGCGGCGCGCGGCAGGTCGACAAACTGACAGCCGAGGCGGCGGTTGGATTTGTTGTTTAAAAGCGTCAGGTCCAGCGAATTGCGGATCTGCAGGCCGGTGCTGACGGTGCCCACTTCCGGCAATTCGATGCGGCAGTCGGGGTAGATCTTGCCGATCGTATCGCCCAGCACCAGGCTGTTGTCGAGGATGGCAATGCCGCCGCAGCTGATGTCGGCCAGGGGGAAAGCCTTGCTGCCGCCGCCCAGCTCGGCCGGCAGCGGGATCATGACGCGCACGGGATTGCTGACCGGCGTGGCCATGCGGTAGAACTCGCGCCGCTGCAGGCGGATCAGGCTGGCCGGCAGGGGCATCTTGAAGGCCGCGCTGCCTTCGTAGGTGCACGCTTCGATGTGCTCGCCGCCGAACATGATGCGGATCTTGTCCAGCGTGGTCTCGAACGACAGGCGCTTGGCGCCCAGGATACGGCGGTTCTGGTCGGGACTGATGGAGCAGTCGAGGATGACGCTGCCGGCGTCGGCGTCGACTTCCAGGATCGAGGTGACGCACACGTCGGCCTCGCCGTGCACCAGCATGCGGATCAGCTGGTTCTTCTCACCGATGCTGCGCAGCAAGGCAATGATCTCGCGCCGTGAGGACACCTCGAAATCATGCCAATTCTCCAAGTCCGAGTCCGAAATATAGCTGTGCATCAAAGTCCGTTGTCTGGGGATTCATTCGGTACGCTGAGATCGGGCGCCGGGGGCGGGGGCTGGCCAGTCTTTTGCGCTGCTTCAATATGATATAGCCATGCTAACAGTTCCGCAATTACGCGGTAGAGCAGGGGCGGGATCTGCTGGTCCAGGTCCACTTCCATCAGCAGCGAGACCAGTTCCTTCGATTCATGGATGTGCACGCCGTGTTCGGCGGCCACGGCAATGATCTGTTCGGCCACCAGGCCGCGTCCCTTGGCGACCACCTTGGGCGCCGCCGCGCCGCTCTGGTAGGCCAGGGCGACCGCGCTTTGCAGCGGCTTGCGCGGCAGGTCGTCGGCGTCACGCTGGGCCATTGTGGTCTTCCGCCTGGATGGCCAGCGAGGTCAGCGGCGCGCCGGCCGCCTCCAGCGCCTGCTGCAGGGCGCCGGCCCAGGCGCGCAGGGTGACGGCGGTCTCTTCGCTCCCGGACTGGACAGCGATATGCACCTGCTCGCCCACCAGGGTCACGTTGGCGGCCACCTGGCCCAGCAGGGGGAAACGGAAGCGCACGCCGCTCCGCCACACGCTGTCGGGCGCCTCGCCGTCGCGCGCCGGGCGGCCGTCCTGGCCGCCGTCGCGCTGCTGTTCGCGTTCCACCTGCCATTGCATCTGCTGGCCGGGCCAGGCTTCGCCCTGCCACAGCACCTTGCCCTGTTCCTGCGTGTGCAACTGCTGGTTGATCATTTGCGCGGCGGACAGGTCGGGCCCGGCCAGGGCCTTGGCGGCCGCTTCCATCGGGTGCTGCGACGCGCCCTGCGCGGCCGCCTGGCGCTGCATCTGCGGTTCGCGCTGCAGGTCCTGCAGCGGGCGCTTGCCGGCCGCCCATTCGGCGACGTGCGATTCGTAGAACAGGCCGCTGTCCCCCAGCGCGCGCTGCAAGGCTCCGCTGAGCTTGCCGGCGTCGGGGGCGCCGCCGGCGCTGAGCGGGACCTTGCCGTTGATCGTGACGGGGACGCCGGGCGTGGTGTAGGCACTGGCCAGGGCGCTGGTGATGGCGCGCGCGGCCGGACTGAGCGCCGCTTGCGGGGTGTCCTTGCCCAGCGCGGGCAATTGCTCGGCTGGCAGCAGGGGCGCCTTGCTGAGCAGGGCGGCGCCCGGGCTCAGGGCGCGCGGCTGGGCTTGCGCGGCGCCCGCTTCGGCGCCGGCGCGTGCGGCGGCGCCGGCATCGGCAGCAGGGGCGCCGCCGGCGGTGGCGGCCGGCTGGCCGGGCAGGGCGGCCTGGCCGGCCGGCAGTTGCTTGCCGCTCAGGTTGATGATGGCCGCTTCCTGCGCCGGCAGGCGGGCGCCCGGGAGCGGCGTGTCGGGGATCTGGTCGCCGCTGAAGAACGTGGCCATCTGGCCCGCTTGCGGGCTGCCGGCGCCCACTTGCAGCGTGGGGCGGGGCTGGGCGCTGACCACCGTCAGCGGCAGCTCATCGCCGGCGTTGACGCCGGGCGGCAGCAGCATGCGTGCATTGGTGTCGGCCACGCGCACGAGGAAACTGCCATCGGTGAATTTGCTGAGGACCTGGGCGGGCAAGGTCTGCCCGACCATTTGCGACAGGGCGCGCTGGAAGGCTTCCTGGCGCGGCGTCGCCACCGCTTGCGCGGGCGCGGCCGCGCTGGTGGGGCTGACGCCGCGGACGTCCAGGCGCGGGGGCAGCATGCCAGCCGCCCCGTTCAGACGGCGCCGTAGGCGGCGGCCAGGCGCCGTTCAGTGCCGGTGTTGTTGATCAGTTTGGACAGCTGCGCCATCCAGGGCATGGTCACCAGCAGCACCGCCGCTTCGCTGTCGCGCAGCAGCGCCACGTGGGCCGCCACCTCGCGCTCCAGGCCTTCCAGTCCGTCCCAGTCGGCCGCCGTGGCCGCGCCCACCATCCGGTGGGTCAGCGCCGCCATGGTGGAATAGGCGCTCAATACTTCCACATTCGTCATCGTCATCCTCGGTTACATGCTGGCGAAGGCAGCGGGCTGGGTCGGGCTGGCCGCAGCCGTCCCGCCAATCTGGTTCCACGTGTCGCGCAGGTCGGCCAGCAGGCCGCGCACTTCGTCCAGCGCCTGGCGGTCGTTGTTGATGTTGGCATGCAGCAGGCGCCCGCTCATGTATTCGTACAGCGCGTCGAGGTTGGCTGCGATCTCGCCGCCCACTTCCTTGTCCAGGCTGGCGCGCAGGCCATTGTCGAGGATCTGAATGGCCTTCGAGATGGCCTTGCCCTTCTCCTGGATATTGCCGGCATCCATTTGCACGCCGGCAGTGGCAATGGCGGCCAGTGCGCCATCGTAGAGCATCACGATCAGCTTGTGCGGCGAGGCGGCGCTGACGCCGGTTTCGAGGCCGACTTTCGCATACGCATTCACGCCGCGTTGATTGGTTCCGAACATATTCTCTCCTCTGTACTCGTAATCAGCTGTTGGCCGCGAGGGAAGCCAATTGCTGGGTCAAATACTGTTGTGTGGACTGCATCTGCGCCAGCATGGTGTCCAGGCGCGTGAATTGTGCGCGGTAGCGCGCCTCGATCCCTTCCAGCTTGGTATTGAACGCATCCTTCTGCTTGCCGATGTCCTTGATGTTCTTGTTCAAGCCTTCGGTGCGGCTGCTGATCAGACCCTTGGCGCCGAGGAAGCTGGTGGCCAGGTTGTTCAACTGGTAGGCATAGCCTTGCGTGAACGTGATGTTGCCGCGGTCGCCGACGGCGCCGCCGGTGATCTCGATCTTCAAGCCTTCGATGTCCGAACCGGCCAGGCCGGTCATGAACTGTCCGCTGCCGGTGACGGGCAAGCCGTTGATGGTGCCGCTGACGTCCTTGCCGGCGACGGGCGCGGCGGCGCCGAACACGCTGGCCACGCTGGAGCCGGAAGCGTCGGCCAGCTTGACGTTGGATACCGAACCGTATTTGCTGGAGGCCAGAAGCAGCTTGCCATTGGCGTCGATACTGGCCGCCACGCTGGAGCCTTGCGCGGCGAAGCCGGAATTGCCGTTGATCGCGCCTTGCAGCACGCGCGCCATTTCCTCCGGCGTGTAGGTGCCGCCCGGGATCTCGATCTCGATGGTGTTCTTGGGGCTGCTCGGCGTGCCATCGTTCAGGGTCACTTTCCACTTGGTGCCGTCGGCAATGGTGGTGGCGCCCAGCGCCGCCGCCGAGGTCAGCGAACCTTGCTCGGCCAGCTGCGTGACCGTGACCGCATAGGCGCCCGGCTTGGTGGCGTTGGTCGAGCTGACGAAGCTGATATTGCCGTCGCTGGTACTGCCGACCGCGGCGAACAGGGCGGCGATGTCGTTGAAGTTCTGGTCGACCGCCTTCTGCATCTTGGCCGTGTCGAGGGATAGGGCGCCGGTCTTGTCGAAGCTGATGCCCACCTGGCTCAGGTTAGTCAGGCTGCCGGTCAGGCCATTGATCGGCGCGCCCATCATCTTGCGCAGCTGCGACTGCACGCTTTGCGCGGTGAAGTCGCCCTGCAGCACGCCGGCCTTCTTGGTTTCCGGGTTGTAGCCCGTCATGTCCTTGATCGCCTTGTCCAGGTCGTTGTACGCCTTGACGAAGTTGGTCAGGCTGGTCTTCAGCGAGCTGCTGTCCTTGCTGATATTGATGGACGTGCTGCCGACCTTGAGCGCGGTCAGGGTGACGCCCTGGATCGCCTCGCTGATCGTGCTGCTGGCGCTGGTGATCGCGATGCCGTTGACGGTGGCCTTGGTGTCCTGGGCCGCCGCGGTCTGTTTCATGTTGCGCACGGTGCCGGCCGGATCGTAGGCCAGCAAGCCTTCCAGTGCCGCGTCGGGCGGGTTGCCGCCGTCGCCCTGCAGCGAAATCTTCATCGACGCCTTCTCGCCGGTCTTGCTTGAGTTCAGCACCAGGCGGTACGGCGTGCCGCTGCCGTCGTTGATGATGCTGGCGTTGACCCCGATGTTGGCCTTGTTGATGGCGTCGCGGATGCCTTCCAGCGTGTTGTTGGTGCCATCGATCACGACGCCGGTCAGGGGCGAGGAGTCGTACTTGAAGCTGCCGGCCAGGCTGCTGCCGGCGGTGCCGGCGGTCAGGCCCGCCGCGGCCGGGTTGCTGCCGCCGATGGTGATGTCGGTGCCGTTGGCCGAGGTCAGGCGCACGCTGGTGGCCGAGGTGTAGGTGGAACCGTCGTTGGCGCTGCCGGCGGCGGTTTCGATGCCGCCGCTCACCGTGCCGGCCACTACTTCCTCGATGGCGATGCTGCCGCCGCCCGCGCTGCGGAACTCCAGCGTGCCGTCGGCCGCGCTGCCGGTGAAGGTGATGCCGGCCGCGTCGAGCGCATCGCGCACGGGGCCGGCCGCCAGGGCCGTATCGATCTTGGCGGTGGTCACGCCGTCGCCCACGTTGGTGCTGGCGCCTTGCGCCGCAATCTCGATGCCGCCCACGGTCAGCGAATAGCTGCCGTCGGCGCCGGTGGAGACGTTGCCGAAGGTGCTGAAGATATTCACGGCGGTGGCGCTGACGCCGGTGGCGCCGCTCTTGGCATTGATGGCGGCAGCCAGGGTGGCGGCGCTGTTGGTGTCGGCCGAGGTGGTGATGGCGGTGCCGTTAATGGTCAGCGCGCCGTCGGCGATGCCATTGGCGTGCATGGAGCTGGGCAGGCCGCCGCCGGCAATGCCGTAGCCGACATTGCTGCTGGTGCCGAACTGGAACATGAGGGTGGTCTTGCCGCCCAGGCCGATGGCCGACGTCTTGCTGGCCAGCCCGCTGCTGGTCAGGGTTTGCGCCTGCGCCAGCTGGGTTACGTTGACGTTGTAGCTGCCCGGCGTGGCCTTGGCGCCGGCACTGGCGGTCAGGATCTTGTCGTCCGCCACCAGCGCGCTCAGGCTGCGGAACGAGTCGGCCTTGGTCAGGCTGCCCAAGGCGCTCTGGAACACACCCACGGCGCCGCTCAGCGAGCCGAGCGCGCTGACCTGGGCCTGGTAGGAAGCCGTCTTGCGATCATACGCTTGCAAAGGCGCGGCCTCGGCGGCCATCAGCTTCGCCACGATCGAATTCACGTCCAGACCGGAACCGATGCCAGGCGACGACAGGGTGGGAGAAGTAATAGCCACAGAGGTACTCCATAGAAAGCGTCACTATAAGTGCTTATCGGCAAAATCAATCGTGACTTGAGAGGGGGATTTCATGGCTTGTTCCGCTGACAAGCCCTCTTGCCGCGCCGCTGGTTCCAGCATAGCGCAAAAAAGCCCGGCACGCCCATGCGCGAGGCAGGGGCAGGCCGGGCTGCGGGGTACGGCGCAGCAGCGTCAGGCTTCCTGGTCGACCAGCAAGCCGCCGCTGCGGGCGTCGATAGACTTGGCGATCTGCAACGCTTCCGGGGTGGGAATCTGTCGCAGCACTTCCTTGGTACTCTGGTCGATCACCTTAACGATGGTACGGTTGCTGTCGTCGTCGATGGAAAACTCCAGGCTCTGCGCCCGGCTTTGCACCGACTGGTTCAGCTTGGCGACCGCTTCTTCCACATCCCGCTGGGAAGGGGCGGCTTCCTTGGCCTTCACCGCGGCCACGGTTTCCACCGCCACGGCGGGCGGGCGGGCGGCCGCCTGGGCGGCCACCGGCTCCGCTGCGACGCCGCCACGGTCGGGCCGTGGCGCAGAAGCAGTTATCGAATCGATAGTCATTCAGACCTCCTACGGAAAATTCCCCGCTCCGGGTAACCGGCGCGGGGAATCGCTTCTTACAGGCTAACCGGCGATTAACCGCGCAGCAGGCTCAGCACGCCGTTCGGCAGCGAGTTCGCCTGGGCCAGCATCGCGGTACCAGCTTGTTGCAGGATCTGGCCGCGGGTCAGGCTGGCGGTTTCTGCAGCGAAGTCGGTGTCGACGATACGCGAGCGGGAAGCCGACAGGTTTTCAGTGGTCGCGCTCAGGTTCGAAATGGTCGACGAGAAGCGGGACTGCAGAGCACCGAAGGCTGCGCGCTGGTTGTTCACCGACGCCAGGGCCGAGTCGGCGATCTTGATTGCCAGCTGGGCGCCCTTGAAGTCGGTCACGTCCAGGTCGGCCACCGCGTTCAGGGTCGAGGTGCCGGTGGCGCCGCCGTCATCCAGGTCGAAGCCGGTACCGCCGTCTTCGATCGAGAACGAGCTCTCGGAGTCGAAGGTCACACGGCCGTGTGCCACTGCCGCGCCGCCGCCAGCGATGCTGAACGGGGTGGCCAGCGGTGCACCAGCGGCGTCGTAGTTGGCGACGTCGAAGGTGGTGTTGGTGCCGGTGTTGTTCAGCACGATGTCGGCGCCGGAGGCGTGCGACAGCTTCAGGCCGCCGTTTTCCGAATCATACTGGGCGGTCACGCCAGTCTTGGAGGACTGGGCGTTGATGGCGTTGATGGCTGCCGCGTAGTCCGAAGCTTCGTCGGCGCCAGCGCCCACGGAGAACGACACGGTGGCTTCATTGCCGGCTGCGGTGTTGTCGCCCACGATGGTGAACGAGAACGATTCGCCGCCTTCCAGGGCCAGGTTGACATCGGTCTGGGCGTTGGCAGTCACACCGGTGTTGGCGGTCTGGTTGTTGACCTTGGAGGCGATGGTCTTGGCGCTTTCACCGACTGCGGTGTCGATCTGCACGCTGCCGCGCACACCGTTCACGTCCAGGGTGGAGGTGGCGGTGGACAGGCTGGCGCCGGTCACTTGCACCGAATCGTTGGAGATGCGGTTGTTGCCGTAGGTGCTGGTCAGGAAGTTCGCACCGGTGGCTTGGATGGTCTGGTTGGCATCGGCGCCGACCTGGAAGGTCGCGGTACCCATGGTGCCGTCCAGCAGAGCCTGGCCGTTGAAGGTGGTGGTCTGGGCGATACGGTTCAGTTCCGACGCCAGTTGGCCAACTTCAGTCTGCAGGGCCTGACGGTCCGAAGCGGAGTTGGTGGCGTTGGACGACTGCACGGCCAGTTCGCGGATACGCTGCAGGATTTCGCCGGAGGACGACAGCGCGCCTTCAGCGGTCTGGGCCAGCGACACGCCATCGTTGGCGTTACGCATTGCCTGCGACATGCCGCGGATCTGCGAGGACATACGATCGGAAATCGCCAGGCCAGCCGCATCGTCTTTCGCGCTGTTGATACGCAGACCGGAAGACAGACGTTGCAGGGAAGTCGACAGGCTGGTCTGCGAAGAGGTCAGGTTGCGCTGCGAGTTCAGGGAGGCGATGTTGGTGTTGATTACGGAAGCCATGGTGTTTCTCCATTTGTACTACTGGTTGGGCAATTTGCTCATTCACTTTGGCCCGCCACGCTGTGCTGTGACGATCAAGCCGCTGTTGAATTGGGTAACGGTTGCCCTATGGGAACCTTTAGGGTGATGTAGCAGGTAAATCGCCCCCTGTTGCCCCTCAAGTTGCGCCGGGCGCGCCGCTTAATCGGCGGCCTTTGCCTGAACTTTAGGCCGAAAAAAAATATTTTTCTCGGGCGGCGCGGCAAAAAAAAACCCGCCGGGAGGCGGGTCGGCGGGCGTCGGCATTGCCTATTCGGCAACCATGACCCGGTTCTTGCCGGACTTCTTGGCCTTGTACATGGCCTCGTCGGCCCGCTTGACCAGGTCGGTCTGGTTTTCGTTCGGGCGGCGCAGCGCCACCCCGGCCGAGAAGGTGATCAGCACTTTCTCGTGCTCGTGCATGAAGAAGTGGCGCGTCAGCTCGCGCTGCAGGCGCGTCATGGTGGCGGTGGCCGCTTCCAGGGTGGTTTCCGGCAGCAGGATCAGGAATTCCTCACCGCCGAAGCGGGCGATCACGTCCATCGAGCGCAACGTTTCCTTGACCACCTTGACCAAGTGCTTCAAGGCATTGTCGCCGGCGATGTGGCCCAGCGTGTCGTTGAGCTTCTTGAAATCGTCCAGGTCCAGCACGGCAATGCACAGCGGGGTGCCGCGCCGGTCGGCACGCGCCGTTTCGCGCTCGAACACGTCGTCCAGGCCGCGCCGGTTGAGCGAGCCGGTCAGCTGGTCTTCGCGCACCAGTTCGCTCAAGTGCTGCAGTTTCGCTTCCAGGGCGTGGATGCGCGCTTCCGCGTCCTGCACTTCCTGCCGCGCCACCATCATGTTGTCGCGCGCCTTCAGCGCTTCGCTTTGCACGCTGCGCGTTTCCTTCAGCACTTCGTCGAGGATCTGGTTCAGTTCGCCGATGTCGGTGGCGGCGCGGATCTTGTCCGAATAGCCGCCCATCTTTTCGTGGAAGTCGCCGGTGGAGGTGGCCACGGCGCCCAGGCGGTCGATGAAGGTCATCATCATGTTCTTGACGGTGGCCTTGACGTCGGTGATCGAATGCTTGAGCTGGCTTTGCTTGTAGATCACGTCCTTCAGGCTGCGCGTGGCTTCCTCCAGCGCGCGCTGGTCGATCGGTCCGGCGATCAGGTCCTGCACGGCATCGATCTGGCCGCGCAGCCAGGAATCGTCGTCCAGCAGCTCGCTGACGTTTTCCAGCAGCAGGCGGAACAGGCGCAGCAGCAATTCTTGCTGCTCGGCCGTGTCGCCGCTGCGGATCTCGATCTGGTAGCACAGCTGCTTCAGGCGCGTGCCGATCTCGGCCAGCGCGGCCTCGGTGTGCGCTTCCTTGCTGGCCGCGCCCAGCGACTCGGCTTCGGCCACCAGGGCCGGCGCGCCGGTGAGCAGGGAGGCCACGGCAAAGGTCAGGGTACGGCTCAGCAGCTCGCGCAGCTGGCGCGCCTGCTCGTTGTTTTCCTCGGGGACCAGGCCGCCGGCGCCCACCTTGACCAGGGGGCGCTCGGCCAGCGCGGCCAGGGTACGCGCATAGGTATCCCAGTCGCGCGCCTTGACGGCGCGGTTGAAGCGGCGGCCGAAGTCAGCCAGGTCGCCGGGCTGGTCGCTCAGACGGGCGGCAAATTGGGCCAGCATGCTTTCGGCCGGGCTTTCCTGCACGGCCGGGGCGGGCGGCGGCGCCGGCACGATGCCGGCAATTTCGTTGTAGATGTCGCGATACGCTTCGGGCGTAGGGGCAATCCGGCGCACGGCGAGGCGGCGGAATGCCTCGCGTGCGATATCAGCCGGATTCATGTCCGCCGCGGCTGGATTGGTGGGTTTGCTAGACATCTGACGTACAGCCTTTACAAAGGTTTACCGATTG
>JAJTCO010000045.1 GCA_021323265.1 Pseudoduganella sp.
GGACGCGCTGCAGCCGCACATCTCCAAGGAAACCCTGGAATTCCACTACGGTAAGCATCACCAGGCTTATGTCACCAACCTGAACAACCTGATCAAGGGTACCGAGTTCGAGAACCTGTCCCTGGAAGAGATCGTGAAGAAGTCCTCCGGCGGCATCTTCAACAACGCCGCCCAGGTCTGGAACCACACCTTCTACTGGAACTGCATGGCGCCTAACGCCGGCGGCGCACCGACCGGTGCCGTGGCGGACGCGATCAACGCCAAGTTCGGCTCCTACGACAACTTCAAGGCTGAATTCACCAAGTCCTGCGTGGGCAACTTCGGTTCCGGCTGGACCTGGCTGGTGAAGAAGGCCGACGGTTCGGTGGAGATCGTCAACACCTCCAACGCCGCCACCCCGCTGACCGGCGCCGACAAGCCGCTGCTGACCTGCGACGTGTGGGAACACGCCTACTACGTGGACTACCGCAACGCCCGTCCGAAGTACGTGGAAATGTTCTGGAACCTGGTGAACTGGGACTTCGTGGCCAAGCAATTCGCTTAAGCGCCACCACCACCGAAAAGCCCGCGCCTGCGGGCTTTTTTTCGAGCCGAATCATGCAAAAAACACAAGAAGCCATGCTCTTGCGCCGCACCGGCGCCATCCTCGGCCTGATCGGCTTGTCGCAGGTCGTCTTGGTCGCCCTGACCGCGCCGGCCGGCACCCTGCACCTGGAAGTCTTCAATTTCAATATCGTGTTCGGCATCGTGCTTGCGGCCGGCAGCTTGCGCGCGGCGTCGGCCATCCGCTGGCTGGCCTGCTTCGGCCTGCTGCCCACGGCGCTCTTTCTGCTGGCGAGCCTGCTGCTCCAGCCCGTCAGTCTGCTGCAGGCACAGTTGCGCTTCGTGCCGTTGGAAGCGCTGGCGGACTACGGCGGGCGCGTGCTGACCCTGGGCGTGATTCTCTTCCTGATGCGCCAGCTGGGCAGCGCGCCCGTGCTGGCGGCGCGCGCCGCCGCGGGCCGCAAGGTGCGCGACATGCGCATCCCGCTGGCCATGGGCGGCGTGCTGGCGCTTGCCACCGTCGGCCTGCAAGCCAGGGCCATCCACAGCGCCGACGCCGCCTATGCCATCGGCCTGGCGCAGGCGGAGCTGGGCCCGGACTATGCGTATTTCACCAACAACCTGAGCTTCCAGTTCCGACCGAAGCCTGGTGTGGTGGCGCGCGTGCAGGCCTGGAACGAGCGGGAGCTGCGCGAGATCCCGGTACGCTGGGACACCCCCTGATCAGACGCGGATCACGACCTTTCCGAAGTGCTGGCCGGACGCGAGGTGCTGGTAGGCCTCGCGTGCCTTGTGGATGTCGAACACGCTGTCCACCACCGGCTTGATGTGGCGCTGGGCGACCAGGCGCGTCAGGTCTTCCTGCATCTTGCGGCTGCCGACGTAGATGCCGCGCATGCTCTTGCCGCCGACCACGATGCCCAGCAGCTGGATGCCGGTGTCGAAGCCGCCGCCCAGGCCGCCGATCACGGCCACCTTGCCGCCCATGCCGGCCGACGCGATCGAGCGCGCCAGCGTGTCCTGCCCGCCCACTTCCAGCACCAGGTCGACCCCCTTGCCGCCCGTGGCGCGCAACACCTCTTCCTGCCACTCGGGGTGCTTGCGGTAATTGATCAGCACGTCCGCGCCCAGGGCGCGCGCCCGCTCCAGCTTGCTATCGCTGGACGAGGTGACGATGGTGCGCAGGCCGGCCGCCTTGGCCAGTTGCAGCGCCCAGACCGACACGCCGCCGGTGCCCAGCAGCAGCACGCTGTCGCCCGCCTGCAGGCCGCCTTCCACGAACAGCGCGTTCCAGGCCGTCACGCCGGCGCAGGTCAGCGTCGCCGCCTCTTCATAGCTCAGGTGCTCGGGCAGCGCGACCAGGCCGCCCTCGTGCAGCACCAGCTCTTCCGTCAGCGCGCCGGCGCCGCCCGCGCCCAGCGTCAGCGCCGTCTTTTCCGGGCTCACCTTGCCGTCCTCCCACGCCGGGAAGAAGGCTGTCGCCACGCGGTCGCCCACGCGCAAGCGCTGCACGCCCGGCCCCACTTCAATGACTTCGCCGGCCGCGTCCGAGCCCGGCACCACGGCGCCGTCGCCGCTGGTCGGGTAGGTGCCGTGCGCCACCATCAGGTCGCGATAGTTCAGCGCAACGGCACGTACCTTGACGCGTACCTCGTGCTGTTGCAGTGCCGGCCGCGGCAGGACGACGTGCTCCAGGCTGTCGATGCCGGCGCCGGGGGTGATGTGATAGGCATGCATGGGAAACTCCTTACAAGTTGTGGTGAAGTGGAAAGCACTATATAGTTTCCCTGCATTCCACAGTGGTGGAGTTTCCTCAACAAATTGTCGCCGAAATGGAAACAATATGAACGAACGCCTGAACGGCATCAACGTTTTCGTGCAGGCGGTGGAAGCGGGCAGCTTTTCCGGCGCTGCCGCCCGCCTGCACCAGACGCGCTCCGCCGTGGCCAAGACCATCGCGCGCATGGAGGAGCGCCTCGGCGTGCGCCTGTTCCACCGCACCACGCGCAGCCAGGCGCTCACCGACGCCGGCCAGTCCTATTACGAGCGCTGCGTGCGCGCACTGGCCGAACTCGATGCGGGCGCGGCCAGCATCGGTTCGGGCCGCAACGAGCCGACCGGCCGCCTGCGCATCAGCGTTCCGGTGCAGTTCGGCCGCCTGTTCGTTGCGCCGCTGATGATGGACCTGGCGCGGCGCCACCCGCAGCTCGAGATCGAAATCTCGTTCAGCGACCGCGTCGTGGACCTGATCGACGAGGGCTTCGACCTCGGACTGCGCGTCGGTCCCCTGCCCGACACCAGCAGCCTAGCGGCACGCCACCTTGGCCACCAGCGCATGCTGATCTGCGCCGCGCCGTCATACATGGCGCAGCACGGCAGGCCGCGGCAGGTGGAGGAAATCACCCGCCACGCCGGCATCGTGTACGCGCGCGGCAGGGTGGTGAAGGAATGGATGGTGGGCGCAGGAGACGAGAAGGCACGCGCCTTCATGCCGCAGCAACGCATGCTGCTGGACGACTTGCAGGTGATCGCCGATGCGGCAGCCAGCGGCATGGGCCTTGCCTGGCTGCCTTGCTGGCTCGTCGCGCCCTACGTCAAGCGGGGCGAACTCGAAGTGCTGTTCGATTGCGGCGAGATGCAGGCCTCGGTCATGCACATCGTCTGGCCGCATACGCCCTACATGCCGGCCAAGCTGCGCGTCGCCATCGACACGCTGCTCGAAGTGACGCCGATCTACCTGGCCAAGGCGGAGGCGACGCCCGCCTTGCCAGCCGCCTGATCTACATCCGCCAGCGCAGGGACAGGCCAACCACGCGGTCGTAACGGCGCACGTCGCGCGGATTGCTCGCGATGCCGTGGTAGTCGTTGTACTTGCGGTCGGTCAGGTTTTCCACGTCCAGCGTCACGCCCACGTTCTCGTTGATGCGGTAGGAGATCGAAGCGTCGGCGGTCTTGATCGGCTCCACGATCAGGTCGAAGCCCAGCGCGCGGTAGTTGTAGGCGTCGACGAACTTGCTGCGGTAGTTGTAGGCCAGGCGGGCCGACCACGGGCCGCGCTCGTACAGGGCCACGACGTTGTAGGCGTTCTTCGACATGCCCACGAAGGGATTGCGCTTGCCGTCTTCCAGCAGGTAGCCCTCCATGTACGTGTAGTTGGCTTCCAGGCCGAAGCCGGACAGCCAGCCAGGCAGGAAGTCGTAGAACTGGCGGTAGCCGAGCTCCACGCCTTTCAGCTCGCCCTCGTTGATATTGCGCGGACGGTCCATGCGGTACGGTTTGCCGTCGATGGTTTCCATGGCCACGCGGCGGATCACGTAGTTCTCGAACTTGTGGTTGAAGACCGTGGTGGTCAGGCTGCCGGTCGGGGCGAAGTACCATTCCAGCGCCGCGTCCAGGTTCTTGCCGACGATGGGCTTGAGGTCCGGGTTGCCGCCGTTGCCCTCGTAGATGCCCTGCGAGTTCGGCGTCGCACCGAGCGACTCGCCCGGGTTGAAATCGCCGAAGTTGGCACGCTGTACCGCCTTGCCGGCATTGAGGCGGCCGATCAGGTCCTTGGTCAAGAGCGCCTTCAAGGTGAGGTTCGGAAGGTAGTCGGTGTCGCTGCTCTGGCGGTTGACGGCCACCGGCTGGCCGTTCACGTTGCTAAAGCCGTTGACGTTCATCTCGGTGCGCACCACGCGCACGCCGGCCGTGCCTTCCACCGGCACGGCGCCGAGCTGGAAGCCGAAGCGGGTCTTGCCGTAGAAGGCGGTGGTGTCCTCGCTGTTGCGGTACAACGAGTACGGATCGGGATCGGTCTTGCCGTTGCGGCCGTACAGCTTGCGGGTCGCATCGATATTGGCGTGCTGGTAGTCGTCGCATACCACGAGCCACTGGCGCATGCCGTAGTCGTTCGCCAGCTTCATCGAGGGACAAACCAGGCCGGGCACCGAGGCCGGCGCCGGCAGGCTGGCGTTCGGCGGCAGGAAATTCATGCTCTCGTGCTGGTAGGACGCCTTGCGTTCGGCCAGGCGCACGCCGCCGCTGAATTCGCGGAAGAAGCTGTCTTCGCCGTTGTTCCAGGTGGCGTCGGCGCGCCAGTCGGTGGACTGGCCGCTGGAAGCCTGCCAGTTGTCGATGAAGGCGGACAGGCGGTAGTTGTGAGGGTCCATCATGTTGTAGCCGGGGTAGTCGAACCACGCGCCGCCGTTGACGAAGGTCTTGCCGGTGACGCTGGGCGGGTCGGCCAGCAGTTCCATGATCGGGAATTCCTGCTTCCAGCGCGTCGTGGTGCGCGCCAGCTCGGTGCTGACGCGCAGGTCGGGCGTGAGGTTCCAGCGCGCGCCGACGGCGCCCTGGTGGCCTTCCGAATCGTCGCGCGGGGACTGGTTCGAGCTCAGCGTGAAGATGTGGTAGTTGCCGGCGGGCCGGGTGCCGGTCACCGTGTCGATCTGGCTGGTGCCCGGGAACAGCGTGTAGCGCGGATTGGTGCGCACGCCGCCGCCCCAGTCGATCTCGCCGTTCGGCAGCCACGGCTGGGCGTACCAGCCCAGGTTACCGAGGAAGAACTGGCGTTCCGCGTCGTGGTCGATGCGGGTCGACCAGCCTTCGGCAAACAGCTCCACGTCGCGCGACGGACGCCATTGCACCGCCCAGTTGCCGGCCCAGCGCCTGCGCTCGCCCTGGTAGTTCACGTGGCCCAGGTCGAACGGACCGCTGATGGCCGGGTCGGTCGTGACGTTGCGGTCGGGCGGCGAATTCCACGTCACTTCGTCGTGGTAGTTGCCCTTCTGGTAGGACAGGCCGGCCAGCACGCCGAACTCGCCGAAATCGCCCTTCCAGCGGTTGGCCACCATGCCCGACAGCTGCGGGTCCTTGGTGCCGGATTTGTCGCGGTGTTCGACACGCCCGTTCACATTGGCGGAGAAACCCTTGAAGTCGAACGGGCGCGCGGTGCGCACGTCGATCACGCCGGCGGTGCCGCCTTCCACCATGTCCGCGCTTTGCGACTTGTAGACGTCGATGCGCTGCAGCATGGTGGTCGGGATGTCGGCCAGGTACAGGCTGCGGCCGTTCGAGGTGTACACTTCGCGCCCGTTGAGCAAGGTGACCAGGCCGGGCAGGCCGCGCACGATGATGGAGTTGGCTTCGCCGAACTCGCGGCGGATCTGTACGCCGGAGACGCGGCCCAGCACTTCGGCCACGTTCTTGTCCGGGAACTTGCCGGCCTCCTCGGCCACGATGGAGTCGATCACGTCGTCGGCATTGCGCTTGATGGTCTGCGCGCTCTGCGCGGCCTTGCGCACGCCGCTTACCTGGACGATGGTGGTGTCCTGGGCAGCGTCCTGCTGCGCCCAGACCGATGCGCTGCTCAGCATGCCGCCGGCCAGCATGCAGGCAACGGGGGCTTTCAGGGTGAAGTGGTATGGCATGTGCGGTCTCCGTCATGGTTTTTGTTGAGACCGAATGTAGGGGAGACGCGGGTATGCAATCCAATTAATTCTTTTTCGAAGTTGATATCAATACTGATATACGAGGGCGCCCTCCCCTTCGGGACAAGCACGGTCGTACGCCTGCTCCAGCGGCCGCCAGGCGCGTCCGATGTAGTCTTGGCGCAACACTAACGGCCGCGTTCGACGTCCCCATGCTCCGGCAATTCGGGCGCCGGCAGCGTTTCGACATGGTCGGTGTCGATATCGGCGCCATCGGGCGCCGGGGTATCGCCGCCCACGCTGGCGCGTTCACCGGTTCCCTGGCGGTCGGAATCGCTGTCGAGCTCCGTGTCGCCGGGGCCCGGCGGCGGTGCCCCCTGCACGTCGCTGCCGGAGTCGGATGAGTCGCTGGGGCCAAGCGCCCCCGTGCCGTGGCCCTTGTTGATCTCGCGATCCGGGCGCCCGGGCATATTGTCCGGGTCTAAAGTACTGGTTCCTGACATGGTGTCCTCCTACACCTTCAATTTAACGTTTTCGGCGGCAAAGGGGCGCAGTGTTGGAAGATGCCAACACAGTTGTCAAACATAAATGCCACAAATTCTTCTTCGGTTGTAGTGCAGTTGTACCGAATTAACCGCGCAGGTATAAGGTTTTCCCGCGATGCAGCTTGCAAAAAACACGGAACACTTCCTTACACGAGGCTTACACGGGGAGTTTGATCCAGATCAAAAGGGTATTTACCTTAGGTCAACACTAGTACAATTCAGACTTGAACAAATTGCACAGGAGTGCCTGCAAGATGAGTAGTTTTGAAGCAACAAATAAGCGGCTGAAAAATATTCATACTCGCATCCCGGAATTCCCGGAAGACTTGGTACGCCTGCTGCGCATGACCTATCACGTCCAGAAACGCATGAAGGATCTGGCGAACTCGGTACTGCGCAAGTACGACCTGGTCGATGCCAGCTACATGGTGCTGGCGGTGCTGTATGGATCGGAGAATGAAACTTCGACCGCGTCCAACCTCGGTGAGGCCTGCATGGAAAAGCCGGCCAACCTGACCCGCGTCTGCAACGACCTGGAAGCGCAGGGCTTGATCACCCGCGGCAACCGCCCGGGCGACCGCCGCTGCGTGATGATCACGCTGACCGAAAGCGGACGCAACCTGATCGAACAGGTGATGCCGGAAGTCTGGTCGCGCACCACGCGTGCCTACGAAGGCTACAACAGCGACGACATCCGCGTCCAGGAACAGCTGTTCAAGCGCCAGCTGGCCAATCTCGATCACACGATGTAAAAAAACCCGGTGCCAGCACCGGGTTTTTTTTGCGCTCACTTCTGCGGCGTGGTGTGCTTCATCGCGTACCACAGGTGCTGCCACCAGTGCTCGCGCGACTTCACCGTCAGCATGCAGGTACGATCGATTTCCTCTTTGAATACCTGGTCGCGGCATTGCTTGTTAGCCAGCGCATGGCGCTGGTTCTCGGCATTGACGACGGCCAGCACCAGCCAGAATACGAGCCCGGAGAGCAATACCACCAGGGTCCACGCCAAGTGGTTGACCCAGGTGCGCGCCACCAGGCCGGCCTCGTCCGGGGCCGACTCGCGGTAGGCACGCATCACGTCTTCTTCACGTGGTTCCATTACTCACTTCTTGGTGGCGGCTGCCTTGGCAACCAGGTAATCCGCTACGGCCAGCGCTGCCACATGGGACTGAATCTCAGGCTGGCCTGGACGGCCGGCCATCGACGGCGAGGTCACGTAGCGGCCATCGATCACCAGGGTCGGGGCGCTGTCCACGCCCTTGTACTGGCCGATGATGGTGTTCATGCGCTTCATTTTAGACTCCACACCGAAGGATTTGTAGACGCTTTCGTACTTGGCCTTGTCCACGCCCGCACTCACCACCACTGCGGTCACGTCTTCCTCGCGTATCAGGCGCTTGCGCTCCACGTGGATGGCATTGAAGAGCTTGGCGCTCGCCACGTCGGCCATGCCCATCGATTCCAGCGTCACGTAGGCGCGTGCCAGTGCATCCTTCTCGTTGCGGGCGAAGTGGATACGGCGGAAATGGACCTTCTCCGCATTCTGCTTGACCCAGGCGGAAATGCGCGGTTCCAGGGCGTGGCAGTGCGGGCAGGTGTACATGAAGAACTCGACCACTTCGATCTTCTTGCCGGGCGCTTCGGTGCGCACCGGGGTATCGAGAGTCTTCCAGTCAACGCCCTCTTTCGGCTCGGCGGCAGAGGCGCCGGCGGCGGTCAACATCAGGGCGGCGGAGGCAAGCAGGAGGCGCAGCAGACGCATGGTGATCCTTACAGGTGAATAGTAAACGCCGCGAGATTACCATTTTTTGCGCCCCAGGATCAGTCCCGCGCGCCAAATAGCTGCCCGCGGGACATTTTTAAGCCAGCTTTAAGCGCTTAGAAGTCGTAGCGCGCCGACACCTTCACCTGGCGCCCGTGGTCCGGATAGATGCCGGCACGGCAGCTGAACGCCTGGCTGTAGTAGTCCTTGTCGAACAGGTTGAGCGCGCTCAGCGCCAGCTCCCACTGACCGAACTTGCGCGCGTAGCGCCCGTCGACCGTGGTGTAGGCGGGAATGCGCGCGTTGCAGCTGTTGTGGAAATCGCTGCCGAAGCGCTGCTGGCCCACGCGCTGCACGCCGAGATCGGCGCTCTGGCCATCGCCCGGCAGCCAGGCCAGGCGCACGGTCAACATGTGCTTGGGTACCAGCGCCAGTTCGCGGCCGGCGTTGCTGCCGGCACGGAACTCGGCGTCGACCTGCTGGTAGTGGCCCTTCACCTGCCATGCCGGCGCGATGCGGTAGCTGGCATCGAGCTCGAAGCCCTTGCGCCGGGTCGGATCGAGGTTGGTGTTGGCGCCGAACATGCCGGCGGTCGGATCGTAATAGATCTCGTTGTCCAGGTTGTGGCGGAAGATGCGCGCGTCGAGCTTGGCCGCGCCCATGGTGTAGCCCAGGCCGATCTCGGCGTCGTGCGAGGTCTGGGTGGCCAGCGGCTTGTTGGCCTGCGGCGTGAACGCGTTCTCGTCCGAGGTGGCCACGCGGTAGCTCTGGCCAGCCTTGGCCCAGGCGGTGATGCCCGGCGCGGCCAGCACGCTGCCCTGCACTTCCCAGGCGTTGTGCGCCTGCTTGATGCTGTAGGTGGCGCTGGTGAACGGTGCCGGATCGACGGAGTCCTTGTCGAACAGCTCGCGGCGCACGCCGGCCGCCAGGCGCACCTGCTGCGCGCCGGCGAACTTCAGTTCGTCGCGCACGTAGAAGGCCTTGCTGCGCTGGGTGGCGTCGGCCGCCGAGTAGTCACCGGCCGTGACCCGGTTCCAGCGGCCAAAGTCGAAGCCGGCCACCAGCTCGTTGAGCAGGCCGTCGAACTGCGCCAGGTGGCGCATGCGCGGCGAGAACTGGGTCTGTTCGCTGGCGTAGGCCGAGCGCGACGTGCCGAACGCGCCGACATAGGTCGCCGCGGCATCCTTCTCGCGGTGCGCCAGTTCGGCGGCCAGGTCGAAGGCGCCGATCCGGTGTTCCCAGGCGGCGCTGTAGCGGTCGCTGTCCATCACGCCGAAGTCATCCGGGGTCTTGCTCTGGCGCGGATTGTCGCGGAACTGCGATTCGGTCAGGCTGCCGGCAAAGCGCTGGTCCTGGCGCGCGATGTCGGCGCGCAGCGACAGACGGCCAAAGTCGCCGCTGAACTGGACGCCGCCGTTGAAGCGGTTCTGCCTGAACTCGTTGTTGTCGCGGTAGTTGTCGGTGCGCTGGTGGGCAATCGAGGCGTCGACGGCCACGCCGTCAAAGCCCTGCATCACGCTGGCGCGCACGTCGGCGCTGTCGAAGCGGCCCAGCTCGGCAAACATGCTGCCGCCGCGCGCGCCGGCCTGCGGGCGCTTGGTGACGATGCTGATCACGCCGCCGGTGGCACCTTCGCCATACAGCACGCTGGCGCCGCCGCGCATGATGTCGATGCGTTCGACCATGTCGATCGGGATGGTGGACAGGGTGGCGCTGGAAAGCTCGTTCTCGTTCATGCGCACGCCGTCCAGCACGATGACGACGTTCTGGTCGCTGTTGGTGCCGAAGCCGCGCAGGTCGAGGCCGTAGTCGGGGCTGCCGGTCAGGCTCTGGCGGCCGTACACGCCGCCGATCTTGCGGATCGCCTGGTTGACGTCGGTGGCGCCGGCGCGGCGGATCTCCGCGGCGGTGATGCTGGTGGCGCCGATCGGCAGCAGCGCCGGGTCGCTCGCAAAGCGGGAACCGGAAATGACGATGGACGGGGAAGTCTGGGCGAAGGCCGGTGCGGCAAAGCACAGGGCGACAGCTGCGGCAAGGGCGCAGCGCGGAACGAAGTTGATCATGATGTTTGAGTAAGAATTATCCGCCTGCGTCCCCGCAGCCGAAATCCAAAGAAGCCGCGCCCGCGCGGGCGCGCTCCCACCTCCCTGGCCGGTATCCGGGCTGGCAAGACTGACCGGGCCACCTTCCTATGCATGCATAGTGGTTTCTGGCGCGGCCTGCCGTCGTCAAGACGGCGCTTGCGTACCGTTGCGGGGGCAGCACTATGCGTTTCCCGTTTAACTGCACCCATGAACAGGGTGCGGGCACCAAGGCGCGCACATTATACGCTGCCTGCAATGCGGCGGGGCCTGCAACGACCCGCTGAGCGGAGTATATTGGTGGGCATGCCTACATTGCCCACCTTCTTCCTGTCCCACGGCGGCGGCCCCTGGCCGTGGATGCGCGAACACTTCGGCGGCGCCTACGACCAGCTGGACGCGGCGCTGCGCGACCTGCCGCGCAGGGTCGGCGGCAAGCCGGACGCCATCCTGGTCGTGACCGCCCACTGGGAGGGGCGCGAATTTCTCGTGTCGTCGGCGGCGCACCCGCCCATGTTGTACGACTATGGCGGCTTCCCGCCGCACACCTACCAGATCCAGTACCCCGCGCCCGGCTCGCCAGCGCTGGCTGCGCGCGTGGCGGCACTGCTGGGCGAGCGCGCCCGGCTCGATCCGGCGCGCGGCTTCGACCACGGCACCTTCAGCGCCATGTATCCGGCCTTCCCCGACGCCGACGTGCCGATCGTGCAGCTGTCGCTGCGCCAGGGCCTGGACCCGGCCGAACACCTGGCCGCCGGGCGCCTGCTGCGGCCCTTGCGCGACGAGGGCGTGCTGATCGTCGGCAGCGGCTTGAGCTACCACAACCTGCGCGCGTTCAATGCCGCGGGGGCGCAGGCTTCGCAGTTGTTCGATGGTTGGCTGCGCGAGACCATGGCGGCGGCACCGGCGGAACGCACGGCGCGCCTGCTGGCGTGGGAACGCGCGCCCGCGGCGCGCATGGCGCACCCGCGCGAGGAACACTTGCTGCCGTTGATGGTGGTGGTGGGCGCGGCCGAGGATGCGGCGGCGCAGGTGGTGTATCACGAGGAGCGCTTCATGGGCGCGCTGGCGGTCAGCAGTTTCATGCTGGGCTGACCCCGCCGTTGCGGGGTTCAAGTCCCGCGCTTGCCCTTCATGCGCTCGGCTTCCTTCTCGGCCGCCTTGCGCGCCGCCTCCTCCGCCTTGACGCGTTCTTCCTCCGCATGCGCGGCCAGCGCAATGGCGCGCGTTTCCGGCGTTTCCAGCGAAATGCGTCCCAGCGCACCGCTGCGGTAATCGAGCAGCAGCATGTGCGAGGCCTTCTCGAAGTCCCAGTCGCCGCCGCGCAGGCGGTAGCTGCGCAGTTGCGCCACGCGCTCGATGACGGCCACGCCATCCATGCCCGCCACGTCGCACTTGTAGCGCGCCTTCAGCAGCTCCGGATAACGCTTGAGCAGTTCCTCCGCCAGCCACACGGCCACCTCATCCTCGATCAGCGCATTGGCGCCGATGGCGTGCGAGGCGGCCAGCGCCATGCCGTCGAACGGCATCTCGATCTTCGGCCACAGCAGGCCCGGGGTATCGATCAGCACGGTCTCCATGTCGAGGTAAATCTTCTGCTGCTGCTTGGTCACCGCCGGCTCGTCGCCCACCTTCGCCACGCGGCGCTTGAGCAAGGCATTCATCAGGGTCGACTTGCCCACGTTCGGGATCCCCATGATCATCATGCGCAGCGGCTTGATCGGCTCGTTGCGGTGCGGCGCCAGCTTGCGCGCCTTGGAGATGACCTTGGCCACGTCGGACTGCTTCTTGGTCGTCATCGCGTAGGCGGTGACGGTCTTGTCCTGTTCGAAATGGCGAATCCACGCGGCGGTGGCATCCGGGTCGGCCAGGTCGATCTTGTTGAGGATCTTCAGGCAGGGACGCTGGCGGAACTTGCGCAGCTCCTCCACCAGCGGGTTGCAGCTGGCCGCAGGCAGGCGCGCGTCAACCACTTCGATGACGACATCGACATCGGCCATCTGTTCCGCCGCCTTTTTCTTGGCGGCGTTCATATGCCCGGGGAACCATTGGATAGACATGCTCTTGCCTTACGAATCGAATAAACAATCCGCTATTTTACATGGCGCCAGCGCCTGGCCGGCATTTGCAATTTCGCCAATTTTGCAAATGCCGCTGCCGGCTACTTGAGGAGTACCCAGCCATAAGAGGTGTCGGTGCGCTCGCCGCTGGCGCCGGGCGCAATGCCGAAGCGGCAGCTCGCCAGGTAGTCGATGGCGTCGCGCACCACCGGCGGCGCAAAGCCGCCCGGCTCGGCCACGATGCCGCGCGCCTGGCCGTCGGCGTCCACCAGGAAGCGCAGCTTGATGCCGGCCTGCGCGCTGCGGCGCTGGTCCAGGTTGACATAGCCGGCGATGCGCGGCGCCGGCTTGCAGCTGCCCGGCTGCAGCACCGGGCGCAGCGGCGCCGGTCCTTCCAGGCGCCAGGCGTACTGCAGGGGAAACACCGTCCCGTCGCGCGCCTCCTCCAGGCCCGGCTTGAAGCGGCAGCGCGCCAGCCCGGCCAGCGCGGCCTGGTCCAGGATGGCCCAGCCGGAACTGGCGCGCAGCGCGGCGTGGCGCACCGCGCCATCGGGTCCGATACGAAATTCCAGCGTGGTGACGCCTTCGATTTCGTAGCGCAGCGCCTCGCGCGGCCACGCGGGAACCGTACAACTGGCCGGCGTCGCCAGCGACTGATAGGGAAACGCGCTGGCCTGGGCCAGCGCGAGCAGCCAGGACAGCATGTCAGATCTCGGCCAGCGCCTTGACGTGTGCCACCACGCTGCGGCCCAGGGCGGACAGGTTGTAGCCGCCTTCCAGGCAGCTCACGATGCGCCCCTGCGCGTACAGGCGCGCCACCGCCATCATCTGCTCCGTCATCCAGGCGTAGTCGGCTTCCACCAGGCCCATGCCGCCCAGGTCGTCCTCGCGGTGGGCGTCGAAGCCGGCCGAAATGAAGATCATCTGCGGCTTGAAGGCATGCAGGGCCGGCAGCCACTTGTCCAGCACCAGCTGGCGCACCACGTCGCCCTTGGAACCGGCCGGCACCGGCACGTTGACGCGGTTCGGGGTCTCCGGCAGCACCTCGCAATAGGGGTAGAAGGGATGCTGGAAGTAGCTCACCATCAGCGCGCGCGGCTCGTCCAGCAAGGCTTCCTCGGTGCCGTTGCCGTGGTGGACGTCGAAATCCACCACCGCCACGCGTTCCAGCCCGCGCACGTCGAGCGCATGCTTGACGGCGATGGCCACGTTGTTGAACAGGCAGAAGCCCATCGGCTCGGTCGGGCGCGCATGATGGCCGGGCGGGCGCACGGCGCAGAAGGCGTTGTCGATCTCGCCGTCGATCACGGCGTCGGTGGCCGCCACGGCGGCGCCGGCGGCGCGCAGCGCGGCCTGCCAGCTGTAGGCGTTGAGCGAGGTGTCGCCGTCGATCGGGTAGTAGTCGCCCGGCGCCGGGACGTTATCGCGCACGATGGCGATGGCGTTGGCGCTGTGGTTGCGCGCGATGGCGGACAGGTCGGCCAGCGGCGCATCGCGGTGCTGCAGCAGGTCGTCGATATGGGCGTTGATCAGTTGGTCGGAAATCGCTTGCAGCCGCGCCGGGCATTCGGGATGCCAGCCGCCCATCTCGTGGCGCTGGCAGTCTGGATGGCTATAAATTGCTGTGCTCATGAATCGCGTTCTCGCATAGAATGCGACTAATCTACCACGCGGCGGGAAGACCACCCAAACCATGTATACCAAATTGCACGCCGTAGCACGCCAGGTCGGACAGGTCATCGTCGGCAAGGACCTGCAGATTCGCCAGTCCCTGGCCTGCCTGTTGGCCGGCGGCCACCTGCTGCTGGAAGACTTGCCAGGCGTGGGCAAGACTACCTTGTCGCACGCCCTGGCGCAGTCGTTGGGCCTGCAGTTCAACCGCATCCAGTTCACCAGCGACCTGCTGCCGGCCGACGTGGCGGGCATCTCGATTTACGAACGCGAACTGAACGCCTTCAGCTTCCACCCCGGCCCCATTTTCACGCAGGTGCTGCTGGCCGACGAGATCAACCGCGCCACGCCCAAGACCCAGTCCGGGCTGCTGGAAGCGATGGAAGAACGCCAGGTGTCGGCCGACGGCGTGACGCGCCCGCTGCCCGAACCGTTCTTCGTCATCGCCACCCAGAATCCGACCCACCAGGTGGGCACCTTCCCCCTGCCCGAATCGCAGCTGGACCGCTTCCTGATGTGCATCTCGCTCGGTTATCCGGACGCCGCCGCCGAGCGCGCGCTGCTGATGGGCGAAGACCGGCGCCAGATGCTCAAACACCTGGGCCCGGCCATGAACCCGGCCGAACTGTCGGCCGCCCAGCAGGGCCTGCGCCAGATCCATGCCGCACCGGCCCTGATCGACTACGTGCAGGCGCTGGCGCAGGCCTCGCGCCAGAGCGGCTCCTTTGCCGAAGGCCTGAGCCCGCGCGCCGCGCTGGCGCTGCTGCAGGCGGCGCGCGCCTGGGCCGCGCTGGAAGGACGCGACCATGTGATGCCGGAGGACGTGCAGGCAGTGCTGGTGCCGGTGTGCGCGCACCGCCTGCGCCCGGTCAAGTCCGCGCACGGCACGGCGCTGGCCAGCCGCGACCTGGTGCTGCAGCTGCAGAAATCCGTCCCGGTATAAGGCCATGCTTGCCCCAGCGCGCAGGATGCTCGACCGCTGGCTGTTCCAGCTGAAGGACAAGGAGGCCGGCGAGGTCGAGCTGGTGATGCGGCGCGTGTTCATCCTGCCCACGCGGCCCGGCGTCGCCTTCGTCGGCCTGCTGCTGATCATGCTGATCGGCTCGGTCAACTACAACCTCGGCCTGGGCTTCGCGCTGACCTTCTTCACCGCGTCCTGTGCCATCGTCGACATGTACCTGACGGCCAAGAACCTGGCCTTCCTGCGCCTGGCCCCGGGCCGCGCGGCGCCGGTATTCGCGGGCGACGAGGCGCAGTTCGAACTGACCGTGCGCAATCCCGGCAAGCACGACCGCTACGCCATCTGGCTCGGCTTCCAGGAGGACGGCGAGCCGCGCCAGGCCATCGACGTGGCGGCCGGCGGCAGCGCCGCCCTGGTGCTGTCGCGCCCGAGCAAGGAACGCGGCTGGCTGGCGGCGCCGCGCGTACGCCTGTTTACGCGTTTTCCCCTGGGCCTGTTCGGCGCCTGGTCGTACTGGCAGCCCGACCTGCGGGTGCTGGTCTATCCGCGGCCGGAAACGGCGCCGCCGCCGCTGCCCACCAGCGGCGCCGCGCGCGAGGACGGCCATGGCATGGTGGGTCTGGACAACTTCGCCGGCATCCGCAACTACCAGCCGGGCGACCCGATGCAGCACCTGGCCTGGCGCCAGATCGCGCGCCTGCATCCGGCCGACGGCGGCCAGCTGGTCAGCAAGCATTTCGAGGGCGGCGCGGTGTCCGACCTGCACCTGGACCTGAACGACCTGCCGTATTCGCTCGACATCGAGCTGCGCCTGGCGCGCCTGGCGGGCTGGGTACTGGAGGCGGAGCGGCGCGCCCTGCCCTATTCGCTGGACGTGGGCCACCGCCATATCGCGCTGGGCCAGGGCGAGGCGCACTGCGCCGAATGCCTGCGCGCGCTGGCCCTGTACGGCAAGGAGGGAACATGATCGCGCGCCTGTCCGCGCCGCTCACGCGCGACAAGGCCGACACCCTGCTGCTGCTGCTGGCAGCGGTGATGGTGCTGGCGCCGCACTTCGGCCACTTGCCGCTGTGGACTTCGGCCACGGTCTGCCTGACGCTGGCCTGGCGCGCCGCCATCACGCTGCGCGGCAGCCGCCTGCCGCCCCTCTGGCTGCTGTTGCCGGTATCGCTGCTGGCCATGGGCGGCGTCTACCTGAACTACCGCACCCTGCTCGGGCGCGAGCCGGGGGTGACGATGCTGGCCCTGCTGCTCACCTTCAAGCTGCTGGAAATGCACGCCCGGCGCGACCTGTTCGTGGTCACCTTCCTCTGCTTCTTCCTGCTGCTGACCAACTTCTTCTACTCGCAGTCGATCCTGACTGCGCTGGTCATGGTGGCCACCATCATCGTCCTGCTGTCGGCCCAGGCCACGTTCCAGTTCACCGGCAGCGTGCCGCCGCTGGCCACGCGCCTCAAGCTGGCCGGGCGCGTCTTCCTGCTGGCCACCCCGCTCGCGCTGTTGCTGTTCTTCGGTTTCCCGCGCATCCAGGGCCCGCTGTGGGGCATGCCGGGCGATGCCGGCGGCGGCAAGACCGGCATGTCCGACACCATGTCGCCCGGCTCGATGACCAACCTGGCCCTGTCGGAAGAGGTGGCGTTCCGCGTGCGCTTCAGCGGCGCGGCGCCGCCGCAGCAGCAGCTGTACTGGCGCGGCCCCGTGCTGAGCGACTACGACGGCCGCACCTGGAGCCGCACCGGCTCGGCGCTCGACGCCGCGGGCCGGGCCCAGCTGCGCCGCCAGCTGCTGTGGCGCGGCACCGCCTATCCGTACGAGGCAACGCTGGAACCGGGCCGCCGCCAATTCCTGTTCATGCTCGAATTGAGCGCGCCCGATGCCAGCGTGCCCGAGGCGCGCAGTGCCTACACCGACGAGATGGAACACCTGGTGCAAGGGCCGAGCGACAAGCGCGTGCGCTACCGCGGCGTCGCCCATCCCGAGTACATCGCGCAAGGGGGCCTGACGCCGCAGGAACTGGCGCACTGGCTGATCTTGCCGCCGGGCTTCAACCCGCGCACCCTGCGCTACGCCGCGCAACTGCAAGCCCTGCGCGCCGAGCGCGGCGACGACGCTGCCGTGGCCGCCATGCTCGACTACTTCCGCCGCAGTTTCGAGTACACGCTGCAACCGTCCCGCCTGGGCCGGCATGCGGTCGATGAGTTCCTGTTCGAAACGCGCCAGGGCTTTTGCGAACACTTTGCCGGCGCCTTCGTCTACGCGATGCGCGCGGCCGGCTTGCCGGCGCGCGTGGTGACCGGCTACCAGGGCGGCGAGCGCAACCCGGTGGACGGCTACTACACCGTGCGCCAGTCGGACGCCCACGCCTGGACCGAAGTGTGGCTTGGCCGCCACCGGGGCTGGGTGCGCATCGACCCGACGGCCGCCGTGGCGCCCGAGCGCATCCGCAGCAACCTGGCGCAAACGCTGCCCGAAGCGGCGCCTTTCGGCCTGCAAGGACTTGCCGAGCTGGCGGGCAAACAGAACTCCTGGCTGGCACAGATGCGTTTTGGCATCAGTGCGGTGAATAATGCTTGGAATCAATGGATCCTCGATTACAATCCAAACAGGCAGCAACATTTCCTCAAGGAACTTGCAGCCGCCTTCGACGACTGGCGCCTGCCCGCGGCCCTGGCCCTGCTGGGCGCGCTGGTGGTGCTGTTGCGGCGCGCGCGCGGCGAGCGTGGACGCGACCCGCTGGACGCCGCCTACCACGCCTTTTGCCGCCTGCTGGCGCGGCATGGGCTGGAAAAGGCGCCGGACGAGGGGCCGCTGAGCCTGAGCCAACGCGTGCGGCAGTTGCCACTGCCGCCTGAGAAAATGGCTGCCATGACAGGCTTCCTGCAACTGTACGGCGCGCTCAAATATGGCGCGCCGCAGGCGCCGGGAACCGATAACCGACTCGCACGGCTGAACCGTTTGCTGAAGCAATCCCGATGACATTCTTGAAGACCCTTTCCACCTCCCTGCTGGCCCTGGCCTGCCTGGGCCTTGCCGCGTCCACGCCGAGCGACGCCGCGCCGCGCAAGCCCGCCAAGGGCAGCAAAGCCAGGAAGGCCGCGCCGAAAAAGCCGGCCATCGACTACAGCGGCGAATTCGTCAACTTCGGCCAATGGAAGGAAGTGCAACAGTTCATGGGCGACATGGAGCAAAAGCACGGCGTCCCGCTGGCCGAGATGGAACGCCTGTTCCTCGAACTGCGCTACATCGACTCCGCCGTGCAGTTGGTGAAGCCGGCCCCGCCGGGCAAGCCGAAGAACTGGCAAGCCTATCGCGCCCGCTTCATCGAGCCGCGCCGCATCCATGCCGGCGTCGAATTCTGGCACGCCAACCGCGACACGCTGGCGCGCGCCGAGGCGCTGTACGGCGTGCCGGCCGACGTCATCGTCGGCATCATCGGCGTGGAAACCATCTACGGCCGCGACATGGGCAAGTTCCGCGTGCTGGACGTGCTGGCCACCCTGGCCTTCGCCTACCCGCTGGCGCCCAACCGCGACGCCCGCATGGCGTTCTTCCGCAGCGAGCTGGAAGCGAGCATCGTCTCGGCGCGCCAGACCGGCCTCGACCCGCTGACGCTGACCGGCTCCTTCGCCGGCGCGGTGGGCATGCCGCAATTCATGCCGGGCAATATCTACCGGCTCGGCGTCGACTTCGACGGCGACGGCAAGGTCGACCTGCGCAATTCCGCCGCCGATGCCATCGGCAGCGTCGCCAACTTCCTGATTGCCCATGGCTGGAAGCGCGACGACCCGGCACCGCTGGCCTACCCGGCCGCCGTGTCGCCGGAACGGGCCTGGGAGAAATACACGGACCACGGGCTGGACGCGAAATTCCGCGCCGACGAATTGCTGGCGGCTGGCGTCACGACCAATGCGCCCCTGGCGCCGGACAAGCTGTATGGCCTGGTGGACCTGCAAAACGGCGCCGAACCGACCGAATACTGGATCGGAAGCAATAACTTTTTCTCTATCACCAAGTACAACAGAAGTTATTTTTATGCCATGTCGGTAGTGGAACTGGGGCGGGCCGTGAAGCTTTCAATGGAGGAAACACTGTAACAAGTTGTAACTTGTGTGATTTACAAGGGTGCAAAATTACCCTAACACAAAAATTCAGGTAGAATTCTCTCAGAATGTTGCGATAGGACAACGCGCTTCGAGAGCAATATACTATTTTTTGTTGCACGCAAGTACTGCTGACCACGCTGCGGTACAATTGTGTATATATTATGAAACTTGTTAAACAGGAATCCGTTTCAGGATTGGGTCGTTAGCAGGACAACTTTTGAGAAGGAACAGAAGACATGACCAACCAAGTCGGAAATGACATGAACAACGAGTCGGAAGGCGATGATCTGCTGCAGTACAATCCGAACCGCTTGCTCGACACCCTGATCGAAAACCTGCGCCTGAAGAACGATGCGGCCCTGTCGCGCGCTCTGGAAGTGGCGCCGCCGGTCATCTCCAAGATCCGCCACCACCGCCTGCCGGTCGGCGCATCGCTGCTGATCCGCATGCACGAGGTTTCCGACCTGAGCATCCGCGACCTGCGTTACCTGATGGGCGACCGCCGCAACAAGTTCCGCATCAGCGACAAGCAGTTCAAGCCAAAGGAAGGTTCGGGCGGCGGCTCGAACGAGAACAAGGGCTGATTTCACCTTCGGGGTCGGCTCTGTCAAACGGACATGTCCGATTGACAGCGCCGACCCCGGACCTTACGCCGGGAACACCCCGGTCGACAGATAGCGGTCGCCCCGATCGCAGACGATGAACACGATCGTCGCGTTCTCCACTTGCTGCGAAATGCGCAGCGCTATCTCGCAGGCACCTGCTGCCGAAATCCCGCAGAAGATGCCTTCCTCCGCAGCCATGCGGCGCGCCATGCGCTCCGCCGCGGCCTGCGACACGTATTCCACCTGGTCCACGCGCGCCTTGTCGTAAATCTTCGGCAGGTAGGCTTCCGGCCATTTGCGGATACCCGGGATCGACGAGCCCTCCTCCGGCTGCGCGCCGATGATGCGAATCTGCTCGTTCTGCTCCTTGAGGAACTGCGACACGCCCATGATGGTGCCGGTGGTGCCCATGGCGGACACGAAGTGGGTGACGCGGCCTTCGGTGTCGCGCCAGATCTCGGGACCCGTGCCCTCGTAGTGGGCGCGCGGGTTGTCGCCATTGGCGAACTGGTCGAGGATGATGCCCTTGCCGTCCTTCTGCATCTGCTCGGCCAGGTCGCGCGCGTATTCCATGCCGCCGGTCTTGGGCGTGAGGATGATGCTGGCGCCGTAGGCGGCCATGCTCTGGCGCCGT
The DNA here is from genome assembly GCA_021323265.1 of Pseudoduganella sp. GTDB lineage: Bacteria > Pseudomonadota > Gammaproteobacteria > Burkholderiales > Burkholderiaceae_D > Rugamonas. The sequence continues at coordinate 20,377 of JAJTCO010000045.1, forward strand.
TCCTCGCTCAGGTTTTCCGGCATCAGCAGCACCATCTTGTAACCGCGGATCGCCGCCGCCATGGCCAGCGCGATGCCGGTATTGCCGCTGGTCGCTTCGATCAGGGTGTCGCCCGGCTTGATCTGGCCACGCTCCTCAGCGCGGCGCAGCATCGACATGGCGGCACGGTCCTTGACCGAGCCGGCCGGGTTGTCGCCTTCCAGCTTGCCCAGGATGATGTTGCCGCGCGCGGCAGCGTCCGCGCCCGGGATGCGCACCAGCTGCACCAGGGGCGTGTTGCCGATCGTGTCGGCGATTGTCTTGTATCCCATGTTTCCTGCTCTGTTATTGTGTACGGTCAAACGGCCATTCTATCCGCTTCGGGGCCGAGCTGCAGGGACATGAAGACATAGCCCAGGCTCTCGCCGTCGATCCGGAACATGTCCGCGATCTCGCCGGTCTGCACGAAGCCGGCCTTGCGGTACAGGCCCCGGGCCGGCAGGTTGCCCGCCAGGACTTCCAGGTCGATCCATGCCATGCCCTGGGCGCGCGCCCATGCGGCGGCCGCCGCCACCAGCGCCGTGCCCAATCCGCCGCGCCGCGCGTTGCGGTGCACACCCATGCCCAGCAGGCAGCGGTGGCGCGCCGCCGGTTCCGGGCGCGCCCGCAGGTCGATGTGGCCGATGATTTCCTCGCCCTCCATGGCCACCCAGACGCGGCGCCAACCCGGCATGCCGACTACGGCCTGCATGCCGTTGCTGAAACCGGACGCCCTCTCCGGCGGGAAGCCGGGGCTGGCGCGCGACATGGGCTGGAACAACGGAGCGTCGCCCCGCCCGTTGTCGAGCAAATGGTCGTTCAGGTAGTGGAAGAAGACGGCCAGTTCTTCGGTGTGCAACGGCCGGATGGCAAAGGTCATGACAAATCATAACAGGCCGGGGGCCTGCGTTACACTATGCGCATAACGACAGGAGCCACACCCCATGAGCGACACTGAAGTCATCTCCATGCCCTCCACGCTGGAGAGCCGCCGGCACCAACTCAACCCGGTCCTGACCGAGCAGGAAATCAAGCGTCTGCACCGTTTTGGCAACGTGCGCCAGTACGCACGCGGCGTGCGCATCCTGGAAGCGGGCCACACCTGCTTCGGCATGATCGTCACGCTGCAGGGCACCATCACCATCTGCAAATACGATGGCCTGGGCAACTCGGAATTCATCATCGAGCACGGTCCCGGCGAATTCACGGCCGAGGTATCGCAGCTGTCGGGCCGCCCATCCCTGGTCAACGCCACGGCCAAGGACGACGTCGAAGTACTGGAAGTGTCGGCGGAAAACCTGCGCGCCCTGGTCATCGCGGAAGCGGAGCTGGGCGAGCGCATCGTGCGCGCGCTGATCCTGCGCCGCGTCGGCCTGCTGGAAAGCGAAGGCGGCGGCCTGGTGCTGGTTGCGCCGCCGGGCAACGCCTGCCTGTTCCACCTGCGCTCCTTCCTCAGCAGCAACGGCTACCCCTACCGCATCCTCGACCCCAAGGACGACGAGCAGGCGCGCGCGCTGTGCGACTACTACCAGCCCGGCCCGGACGACTGGCCACTGGTGGTGTGCCCGGACGGCGCCGTGAAGAAGAATCCCAGCCACGCGGAAGTGGGCTACTGCATCGGCCTGCTGCCGGTGATCGAAGACAAGCTGTGGGACGTGGTGGTGGTGGGCGCCGGCCCGGCCGGCCTGGCAACGTCGGTATACGCCGGCTCCGAAGGCCTGTCGGTACTGGCGCTGGAACAGCGCGCCTTCGGCGGCCAGGCGGCGGCCAGCGCGCGCATCGAGAACTACCTCGGCTTCCCGACCGGTATTTCCGGCGGCGCGCTGGCCGGGCGCGCCTTCGTGCAGGCGCAGAAGTTCGGCGTGGAGGTGGCGATCCCCGCGCCGGCCACGCGCCTGCTGTGCGACAGCTGGCCGCTGCGCGTGGAGATCGACGGCGGCCAGGTGGTGCGCGCCAAGACCGTGGTGCTGGCCAGTGGCGCGCGCTACAAGCGCCCCGGCCTGGACAACATCGGCGAATTCGAAGGACGCGGCATCTACTTCTGGGCCTCGCCAATCGAGGCCAAGCTGTGCAAGTCGGAGGAAGTGGTGCTGGTGGGCGGCGGCAATTCGGCCGGCCAGGCGGCGGTCTTTTTGTCCGGCTACGCTTCCAAGGTGCACATGGTGATCCGCGGCGACGGCCTGAAGGCCACCATGTCGACCTACCTGATCGACCGCATCAAGGCCACGCCGAACATCGAGCTGCACACCCACACCGAGATCGTGGCGCTGGAGGGCAATGACGACGGCCTGGCGCGCGTGACCTTCCGCTGCAAGGACACGGGCGAGACCGACAGCTGCGACGTATGCCGCCTGTTCCTCTTCATCGGCGCCGACCCGAACACGGCCTGGCTGGCCGACTGCGGCGTGGAAGTCGACGCCCAGGGCTTCATCCGCACCGGCTTCGACGCCATCAAGGACCAGTGCCGCGCCAAGATGACGCTGGCCGACGCGCCGCAGCGCGCGCCGCTGGAGACCAGCGTGCCGGGCGTGTTCGCCATCGGCGACGTGCGCTCGGGCTCGACCAAGCGCGTGGCCGCCGGCGTGGGCGAAGGGGCGGCCGTGGTGTCGCAGATTCACGCCTTCCTGGCCAAGCTGCCGCTCACGACGCCTTGACGCGCTGATCGAAGATGCGGCCGGCACCGTCCTGCGCCAGCCAGGCGCAGCCGCTGTCGTTGAGGAAGGCCGGCGCCGCGCCGCCCAGCAGCATGGCGATGGTGCTGGCGCTGCCCGCCGCCACGGCCAGCGGCGCCAGCACGCTGACCGAACGCCAGTGGGTGACGGGCATGCCGCTGCGCGGGTCCAGGATGTGGCAATAGCGGCGCCCGTCCAGTTCGAAGTAGCGCTCATAGTCGCCCGAGGTGGCCAGCGCGCCTTCCGTGATGTCGATGCTGGCGATGGTGCGCGCGCTGTCGCGCGGGTCCTGGATGCCGATGCGCCACGGCGTACCGTCCGCCTGCGGGCCGATCACGCGCATGTCGCCGCCCAGGTTCACATAGCCATGCCGCACGCCTTGCGCCAGCAACAGCGCGGCCGCGCGGTCGGCGGCGTACTCCTTGCCGAAACCGCCGAAGTCGAGCTCCATCCCGCGCTGCGGCAGCCGCACCGCCGCGTCCGTCCCGCGGCGCTCCACGCGCTGCCAGCCCACCAGCGCCAGCAGCGGCGCCAACTCCGCCTCGCCGGGCACGCGCGGCTGGCGGAAGTCCCAGGCACGGCGCAGCACGCCGGAGGTGATGTCGAACAGCCCGCCGCTCAGCGCATGCAGCTGGCCGGCGTAGTCCAGCAGGCCGGCCGCCTCGGCATCGAGCGCGATCCATTCGCCGCTGCCGGCCGCCGCATTGATGCGCCCCACCACGCTGTCGGCCCGGTAGCGCGAATACGTGCGCTCGATGCGCAGCACCTCGTCGATGGCCGGTTGCGCCAGCGCGCGCGCCGCCTGCGCGCTGGGCGCGCACAGCAGCACCTGGCAGGGCGACGCCATGGCGCTGAATTCCACGGTCCACGTCACCACGAGCGCACGGCTCCTAGCTGCCACGAGCGCGCATCGAAGCGCGCCAGTCCCGGGCTGCCACCGCCCTGCCAGCGCCAGGACGGCAGCTGGCGGTACCGTTCCGCCTTGACGTAGGCCGTCCACCCGCCACCGACCTCGCGCGCCACCTTCAAGCCCACGGTTGCCGCGCCGAAGGCCGCCATGCGCTGGTCCGCCGTGCTCAAGGCGCCGGCGCCGAACACATAGCCCGTCGGGAACGGGGCGCCGAACACCGGATGGTAGAGCGGGTCGAAATAGAAATCCGCCGCCGACTGCGAGTACAGGCGCAGCGAAGGCGTCAGCATCCAGCCGCCCGCGAACGGCCGCTCATACTCCCCGCCCAGCGCATGCGCGCGGATGCCGAAGCTGTCGCGGAAAAAACGGTAGTGCAGGCGCAGCGCCGCCGCGTGGTCCAGCGCGTGGTTCCAGCGCAGCAGCAGTGCATCGGTGTTGCGCTGGCGTGGCCGGTGGTCGACCAGCTTGTACGGATCGGAGTAGTAGCCGTGCCCGCGCGTGTGCGTCAGGTCGGCCTTCAGCACGTCGCGCTTGCCAAGCACCTGCTCCACGCCCAGCATGAATTCCACCGTATGGCGCCGCTCGTCCACCACGCGCTGGTTGACCGGCGCGATGGTATCGTTCGCCACGCCAAAGCCCAGCGACACGACGGTGTTGCGCTCTTCGCTCGACAATGAAGCCGCGGCCGAATAGGCCCGCGAGCGGTAGTCGTACTCGTTGGACAGCGCCGCCCCCAGGCCAAGCGTGGCATGGCCGAAGTAGCGCGTCACGCGCACGTCGCCGGCCTTGCGCCGCTCATCCATGCGCGAGGCGCCGCTGATGGCCGTGTGGTAGCGCGGCGTCGCGCCGGACAGGTGGTCCAGCACGGCGCCGCCCTCCACCAGCCACTTGCCCGCGAGCGGCATGCTCAGGTGCAGCGCCGGCGAATTGACCTGGACGCGCCGCAGGCCCGGCTGCTCATCCTGGTAATGCAACATGCCAATGCCCAGCGTGGCCGCGTCGGGCAAGGACTGCGCCGCCGCGTCCAGGCCTGGCAGCGCCAGCGCCGCCAGCATCAGCGCCGAGGCAGGCCCGCCCTTCTCGTACGCGCCCGCCATCAGTTGCACCCGCAGCCGCCGCCGCCCACGCTGCCCGCGCCGAACGCCGCCTCGCGGCTGTCATAGGTGTGCGCCGCATAGCGCCCCTCCACGCGGTTGCCGTCAAAGCGCATGTTCGGCTGCGCCAGCGCGCCCTTCTCCCACGGCCGCACCGGTTGCAGCGCGCAACCGGAAAGAAAGGCCAACGCCATCGCGGCAAGCACCCATCGCATGTCTGCTCTCCTATTCCTGCAAGGCGGCGCGGATACGCTCTTCCAGCTTCCCCATCTCCGCCTCGTTGAAACCCGTGTGCATCCACAGCAGCCGGCCGTCGCGCCCGACCAACGCACTGCTCGGCATGCCCCGCACCCGGTAGGCCTTCGGCGTCGCGCCCTGCGGGTCGTAAGCAATCGTGAATCCGGCCGGCACCTTTGCCAGGAACGCTGCCGCATCTTCGCGCTTCTCGTCGACGTTGATGGCCACCACCTGCAAGCCGGCGTCGCCGTGGCGCTGCTGCAGGGCATTCATGAAGGGGAAGGACTTGCGGCACGGAACGCACCAAGAGGCCCAGAAATCCACGTAGACCACCTTGCCGCGCAAGTCGGCCAGGCGCGCGCCGGGCAAGTCGAAAAGCGGCGCCTGTACAGCCCCCGGCGCGGCGCAAACCGCTGCCGGGAGCGCGCCAAGCAGGAACGCCAGTGCCACTGAGCGTGCACTCACGGCTTGCCTGCCAGGATCCAGCTGCCGATATAGTCACGCTCGGCCTGCGTCATGTTGGTCTGGTTCAGGTAAGGCATGAACTGGCTTGCCACCGACACCGTGTAAATCTGGTCGGCCCGGTTGCGGATCTCCGCCTCCGTATCGAAGCGGATGCCCAGCGGCGCACTCGGGTAGCCCGGCACGGTTGGCGAGACCGAATGACACCCCAGGCAGCGCTGGTTGATGATGGCGCGCACCTGCGAGAACTGCGGGCCCGCCGGCGGCGTCGCCTTCAGCGCCACGACGATGCCGCTGCCGGCCACGTTGTCGAACGTCCAGCTGCCCGTCACATAGCCGGTGGCCGCGTTCACCGAGCCCACCAGGTTCATGGTGCGGCCGCCGCCCGTCAACTGGGCCGTGAACTTGCCGCCGGCCGCGAACGCGCCGGTGCCGCTCATGTCGGCATTGGTCGCATTGTTGTGTGCACTGAGCGTCACGACGCCGTTCGCCGCCGACGTCATGGCGATCGGCCCGCCTTCCGTGCCGCCAAAATTGCCGTTGTAGCTACCCACGTAGGCCGTCACCGGATCGGACGGCGGCGACATGCCCCACGGCAGGTAGTCGATGCCGTGGCGGATGGCCGGCTCGGACAGCGCCACGTTCTCCGCCGATTCAGAGAAGAAGCGCAGCATCTGCGCCCGCGTCACGACGGCGCCGCTGGGATTGGTGCCGTCCAGGTAGCTCAGGTTGGCGTCAAAGCCGGCCTGGTCGGGCGCGCGGTGCAGTACATTGTTGTACAGCACCGTCAGAAAGGCAGCGTTACTCAGGCTGCCATACTTCGATGCGAACTCCTGGCTGTCGATAAAGGACTGGGAGATCGCATCCGGGTGCACGCCCGCATCGAGCACATTGATGTAGAAGCCCAGCCCCCAGGCATCGGGCTTGCGGTCGAAGGCGGCCTGGTACAGGCGGAAGGACTGGCCGGCGGTGCCGGACAAGTCGAACGCCACCGCCCCGTCGGCCATGCGCAAGCGCTGGCTGGCGGTATAGGTCGTGGTCTGGTTGGTGGTGATATCGGTCACCAGGAAGCTGCTGCCGGAGGCGGCAATCAAGTACTGGCTGCGATAGCCAGACAGATTCACTTCCGGCAGCGGCGCCGCCTGGACGGCGGCGGCAGCCGTGCGCGCGGGCGACTTGGCCGCGATCGAGACTTCATTATTGCCGCCGCAGGCGGACAGGCTGAGCAAGATAGCGCAGCAGGCAAGGCGGAACATCGGTTTCATGACAAGGCGTCCCTTTTCAAGAAGAACCAAACCATCCGCCTGCATCTTACCTTACTTGCGCGCTTCCTTGCGAGCTGCGCCGTCGCGCGCCTTGCCGTTGACCATCAGCCCGGCTTCCGACAGTTTGATGGCATTGTGCTCGCCAATGCCCTTCACGCGCTGCTCGAAATCGGCCCAATCCTTGAACTCCCCTTTTGCACGCTCGGCCATGATGGCCTTCGACTTGGCCGGACCGATGCCCTTCACGCTATCGAGCGCCGCCTGGTCGGCCTTGTTGACGTCGACCTGGGCCAACGCCATGCCCATGCAAGCGACGAGCGATGCGACGGTAAGTAACAGTTTCCTGATCATGATTGCCTCCATTGTGGACGCGAGACGACCTCGCCCAGCCACAACGCGGCACCGCGCCGGCGGCTGACGCCAGGCGCGCGGTGTTTGAGGCAGATCAAACCTTCGCGTCAGCGCAGCACCAGTTCGACGCGCCGGTTACGCGCCCTGCCCTCCTCGCTGGCGTTGCTGGCCACCGGCGCCAGGTTGGCCACGCCGCGCGGCACCATGCGGCCGGCGGCGATGCCGTACTTGCCGGCCAACACTTCGGCCACCGCCTGCGCCCGCTTCTGCGACAGTGCCAGGTTGGCTTCGAACTCGCCCTGGTCGTCGGTATGGCCCACGATGAATACCTTCATGGCGGGGCTGGCCTTGAGCGCCTTCGCCATTTGCTCCAGCTGCTCGGCCGACTGCTCGCGGATCACGGCCTTGTTAGTATCGAAGGTCACGCCGTACAGCGCCACTTTGCCATCGCGCTGCAAGCCATCCTGGATGGCGCGCGTATCGACGGTCACCTTGCCGCCTTCCAGCACCGCCGGCTCGATGATCTGCACGAACTGGCGCACGCGCTGGAAGTCATTGTGGTCGGACAGCGCGACCTGTACATGAATGTTGCCGCCTGGCGCAGGCTTGACCGCGCTGACCAGATGGAAGCGCGGCTGGCTGCCGCTATTGAAGATGCTGCTGACGTAGGCGTTGAATTCCTTCCAGGTTGCCTCGCGCGGCAGCTCCTGCACCAGCTCCTGCACCCGCGCCTTCACGCACTGCTCTGTCTCGCAGGCGTAGAGGATCTTGAAGCCCGCGCCATGCAAGGCTTGCAGGTAGTTGCGGTGCACTTCCAGGGCACTGCGCCCCTTCGGCCCCCAATAGAAGCGGTTGGCCACCTTGCCCTCCACCTTGCGCAAGGCAGGCTTGCCCGCCTCGCCATCGACGATCCTGGCCTGGCCCAGGTTCTCGCCGCCATACATGTAAAGGATGGAGCCCTCATAGCGCCGCAGCAGCGGATGATCGCTGCCCCCGGCGGTATCTTTGGTGAAGTTAGGTTGTGCGCTGGCTTGCAGGGAAACACTGGCCAGCAGAATCAGGAAAATGGCACGCATGACAATCGCTCAAGGTTGGACGGATTGTCAATATAACAAAATAGGGACGTAACACGTTTTCGTTTGGCCGTAAAAAATCGGGGACGTAACACGTTTTTTCGCCTTGGCGGAAAAACGTGTTACGTCCCCGTTTTTTTGGGGGGGCTTAGGCGGGGAAGAGTTCGTCGCGGGTGACGGTGGCCGTGCCCAGCTTGCCGACCACGATGCCGCCGGCGCGGTTGGCGGTGTCGACCGCTTCCTGCCAGCCGGCGCCGGCGCCCAGCATGGCGGCCATGGTGGCGATCACGGTGTCGCCCGCGCCCGATACGTCGAACACTTCGCGTGCGCTGGCCTGGACATTGAAGATGCCGTCGGCGGTAAACAGGGTCATGCCCTCTTCCGAACGGGTCAGCAACAGGGCGTCGAGCGCCAGCTCGCTGCGCAGGTTCTGCGCCTTGGTCACCAGCTGCTCTTCGCTGTTCCAGCTGCCGACAATGCGCTTGAGCTCGGACTTGTTGGGGGTCAGCACGGTGGCGCCCCGGTACGGCGAAAAGTCGTCGCCTTTCGGATCGACCATCACGATCTTGCCGGCCGCGCGCGCGGCGGCAATCATCTCGGCCACGTCGACCAGGCCGCCCTTGTTGTAGTCGGACAGAACGATCACGTCGTAGTCCGGCAGCAGGGTCTTGAACTGCACCAGCTTGTTGCGCAGCACGGCGTCGCTTGGCGCTTCTTCGAAGTCGATGCGCACCATCTGCTGCTGGCGCCCGATCACGCGCAGCTTGATGATGGTGGAAATGGCGCTGTCGTGCTTCAGGTAGCTGTGGATGCCGCCGCCTTGCAGCAACTGCTCCACTTCCGCGCCCGCTTCGTCGGCGCCGATGATGCCCAGCAGGCCGGCGTGCGCGCCCAGCGCGGCGGCGTTGCGCGCCACGTTGGCGGCGCCGCCCAGGCGCGCTTCGCGCCGTTCAATGCGGACCACGGGTACCGGGGCTTCCGGCGAAATGCGGCTGACGTCGCCAAACCAGTAGCGGTCCAGCATGACGTCGCCGGCGACCAGGATGCGGACTTTATCGAGTGCAGGTGCTTTGCTCATTGTGTTTCAGTTCATGACGTTGAGTTCTTCGGTACGGCGCGGCGGGTAGGAATCCCAGCGGCTGCAGCCCGGGCAATGCCAGTAGAACTGGCGCGCCTTGAAGCCGCAGTGGCTGCACTGGTAGCGGGCCAGCTTTTGCGTGTAGCCGTGCACCAGGTTCTTCACCATCGACAGCTCGGACAGCACGGCGGCAGGCGCATCCATCATGCGCGCTTCCAGCAGCTTGTCCAGGCCGAGCAGGGTCGGCGTGCGGCGCAGTTCGTCGATCACCACCTGCTTGGCCGCTTCCACGCCATCGAGTTCGATGACGGCCTTGAACACCACTTCCAGCAGGTCGATCGAGGACGCTTGTTCCAGGTAGGACTTGAGCAGGCTGACGCCTTCCTGCGGGCGGCCGACCTTGCGGTAGCCGTCCATCAGGCGCGTCGCCACCAGCGCGGTGTGCGGCACGGACTGCTGCTCCACGCGGCGCCAGGTGAGCAGCGCGGCTTCGGTGTCGCCCTTGGCCAGCTGGGCGTCGCCGCACAGGATGGTGGCGCGCACGCTGCTGCGGTCGGCCTGCAAGGCCTTCTCCAGCAGGGCTTCCACTTCGTCCGGCTTCATGTGCACCAGCGCGTCCTGCGCCAGCTCACAGTAGAACTGCGAGATCTCTTTCTGGCGCGAGCCGGCGCCGGCTTCCTGCAAGGCGACGGCGGCGTCGATGGCGCGCTGCCATTCCTTCTCGCGCTGGTAGATCTCCAGCAGCGCCTTGCGGCCCTGCACGGCGTAGGACGTGTCGAGCAGGCGCGTGTAGGTTTCCTCGGCGCGGTCCAGCAGACCGGCCTTCAGGTAGTCCTGGCCCAGTTCATACTCGGCGTGGGCGCGCTGTTCGGCCGGCAGGTCGGGACGCGACAGCAGGTTCTGGTGCACGCGGATGGCGCGCTCCGTCTCGCCGCGGCGGCGGAACAGGTTGCCCAGCGCGAAGTGCATGTCGGCCGTTTCGGGATCGAGCTTGACGATTTCGATGAAGGAGTCGATCGCCTTGTCGGGCTGGTCGTTGAGCAGGTGGTTCAGGCCACGGAAGTAGCCGCGCGGCAGGGTGCGCGATTCGGACACCACGGCGCGGATGTCGACACGCGCGGCGATCCAGCCGAGGGCGAAGAAGGCTGGGATGCCCAGCAGCCACCAGAGTTCAAAATCCATAGTTTTCTTAGTGCTGGGTGTTGACGCTATCCGGCTGCGGGCGGCTGTTCACTTGCATGGCCGCGCTTTGCAGGGATTGGATCGTGGATTTCTGCTTGTTCGCTTCGCGGCGCTGGCGGAACAAGGTTGGGGTCAGTGCGAGGATGCTCAGGGCGGCGCCGGCCACGAAGAAGGCCAGCAGCATCAGCACCAGGGGGCCGCGCAGCTCGTAGTTGAGGAACAGGTGCAGGTCAACTTCCTGCGTGTTTTTCAGGGCAAAACCAAAGAACAGGACAAACAGGACAACGCCGATGGCGGTTGAGAGTATTTTCATTGTCAGTTCCTATTTTTTAAACCCGGTAAGACTGTGTCAGACCCGCAGGGTCAGACACCGTCTATGCCTGCCTAGGTGGTCATACCTTACCGGGTTTAAACAAAAAAAGGGGCAGGCAAAAGCCCGCCCCTCCGTACTCCTTGCAGAGACTCAGTCCTCGATGATCGGTTGCCCGACCATCGCATCGACCCGCTCGCGCAACTGCTTGCCAGGCTTGAAGTGCGGTACCCGTTTTTCAGGCACCATCACCTTGTCGCCGGACTTGGGATTGCGTCCAATGCGCGGCGGCCGCGAATTCAGGGCAAAGCTGCCAAAACCTCGGATCTCGATACGCTGGCCTTCAGCCAGGGCGTTGGTCATCGCATCGAGAATGGTCTTGACGGCATACTCCGCATCTTTGGCCACCAGCTGAGAATAACGCTCAGCCAGGCGGTTGATCAATTCGGACTTAGTCATCTAAGCGCTCG
>JAJTCO010000046.1 GCA_021323265.1 Pseudoduganella sp.
TCCGCGGCTGCGGCAGCCTGCGCTACGGCGGCCAGCGCGAGGAGTGCGAAGATTTTTTTCATAATGTGGGCTTTAATCAGTTGTAATCGGATACTGCCTGCGCAAAAACGTGGCTTTTGCGCCCTCAACCTGCGATTTTACCTCACGAAATGGCAGCTCGTCCATATTGCATGTCAAGCTTGTAGCAACTCAGTGCAAGGGCTGCCCCGGCCCGGGCCCCTGCGCCGGCATCGGCCTGGCGGCGTCGCTCGGCGTGGTGCCGTGCTCGATGAAGGCCTTCATGCGCGCCAGATCGTCGGCCAGTTCCTGTTTCGGATCGCGCCCCAGCAGCACGGCCACGCCATGCCCGAGGGCGCCGGCCGGCGGCTGGTAGGTCAGGTGCACGGTGACGCGGGTGCCGCTGGCGGTCGGCTCGAAATGCACGCTGCCCGCATGCGCCACGACGGAGCCCGGCGCGGTGCGCCAGGACAGCAGGCTGGGACGGCGATAGCCGGTCTGGACGGCATCCCACTCCAGGCGCGTGCCGGCCGGGCCCTTCACCACCCAGTGCGAGCGCTGGTCGTCCAGCTGGCGCACGTCGAGCACGTGCGACATGAAGTACGGGAAGTTCTTGTATTCGGTCCAGACGTCGAACACGGTGTCGATCGGCGCCGCAATGTCGATACGCTTTTCCAGCGTGATGCCGCGCCGCCGCACCAGCTGGGTGAGCGGACGGTTGCCGGCGCCGCGCGCCAGCAGCGCGATCCCGGCCGCGGCAAGGGCCAGGGCCAGCGGGGTGCGGCGCGCGGCGCCAAAGGCGCTCAGCGCCAGGCCGCCCGCCGCCGACAGGAGGCGCAGCGACGGCGACCAGTGTTCCTGCGTCACCTGCCAGCGTCCGCGCTGGCGCCGCCCCTTGCCCTGCAGGGCCGGGATGTTGCCCGGTTCGTCGTGCACTTTCAGCCTGTCGTACACCCCGGCTACGCCAGACACGCTGCGCACGCTGTCGAGCAGTTGTCCGTGCTCGGCCGCCAGCACCGGGCCGTACAGCTCGATGCGGCCGCCATGCGCGCTGACGGCAATGGCGTGCGGATGGGCCACGGTGCGCCCCAGCGTGCTGCGCACGCGCGCGGCCAGCTTCTCGTCGCTGCGGCTGCTGCCGCTGCGCCGCGCTACGCGCGCCTGCATGCCCTCCCAGCGGTTGCCGAGGTCGCGTCCGATGACGTCGGCCGCCTCGCCGGTCTTGACGGCCAGGCTGTGCAACTGGTCGCCCACCTGGGCGCGCCGCCGCCGGCCCTGGGCCGGGTCCAGAAAATACATTGCCGTCGCGCCCAGCGCTGCCGCGCCCAGCAAAGTAGCCCATGTGTTACCGGATGACGCGATCTTCATGATGGACTCCTCAAGCGAAAAACGTGTCATGGCAGTTTAAGCGAACATGCTGATTCCTGAAGTCCGGGAGGCTGTCGCGGCACGCTGCGCCGCCAGGCGCCTTGCGCGAGCGTCGCTCGCCCATCGCTTGCCGGCAGACCTGTAGAATATGTGCATTCACTGACATATCCACCAGGAAAGCCATCTATGCAAGCACCCCAGCGATTCGAGGGCTCGGACAATTACGTCGCCACCAATGACCTGAAACTGGCAGTCAACGCCGCCCTGACCCTGCAGCGCCCCCTGCTGATCAAGGGCGAGCCGGGCACCGGCAAGACCATGCTGGCCGAGGAAGTGGCGGCCGCCCTCGACATGCCCCTGATGCAGTGGCATATCAAGTCCACCACCAAGGCCCAGCAGGGCCTGTATGAGTATGACGCCGTGTCGCGCCTGCGCGATTCCCAGTTGGGCGACGAGCGCGTGCGCGACATCCATAACTACATCGTCAAGGGCGTGCTGTGGCAGGCCTTCACCGCGCCAGAGCCGGTGGTGCTGCTGATCGACGAGATCGACAAGGCCGACATCGAGTTCCCGAACGACCTGCTGCGTGAGCTGGACCGCATGGAGTTCTACGTCTACGAGACGCGCGAGATGGTGACCGCCAGGCACCGTCCGCTGGTGATCATCACTTCCAACAACGAGAAGGAGTTGCCGGACGCCTTCCTGCGCCGCTGCTTCTTCCACTACATCAAATTCCCCGACAAGGACACGATGGAAGCCATCGTCAAGGTCCACTACCCGCACTTGAAACAGGAACTGCTGGCCACCGCGCTGCAGACCTTCTACGAAGTGCGCGACGTGCCGGGCCTGAAGAAGAAGCCTTCCACCAGCGAGTTCCTCGACTGGCTCAAGCTCTTGATGGCCGAGGACATCCCGCAGGAAGCCCTGCGCAGCAAGGACCAGAAAGCCATCGTGCCGCCGCTGCATGGCGCCCTGCTGAAGAACGAGCAGGATGTGCACCTGTTCGAGCGCCTGGTGTTCATGTCGAGGACCAATCGCTGATGGATGCGCCAATCGCGGTCACGCTGGAAGCGAACGGCCTGCGCCTGGAGCCGCTCGGCCCGGAGCACGCCGACGGCCTGCGCAACGCCGCCAGCGACGGCGAGCTGTGGAAGCTGCGCATCACCTCCGTGCCGACGCCGGAGGCGGTGGACGAGTACATTGCCACCGCCATCACCATGCGCCCCGGCCGGCTGGCCTTTGCCGTAACCGATGCGGCCAGCGGCCGCGTGTTCGGCACCACCAGCTACCACGACATCGTGCCGGCCATTTCGCGCGCCGAAATCGGCTACACCTGGTACGCCCGCAGCGTGCAGCGCACCCACGTCAACACCACCTGCAAGCTGCTCCTGCTGACGCACGCCTTCGAGACGATGGGCTGCGCCCTGGTCGGCTTCCGCACGGACAACTTCAACTTCACCTCGCAGGCCGCCATCGAGCGCCTGGGCGCGAAGAAGGATGGCGTGCTGCGCCACCACGCCCTGCGCCGCGACGGCACCGTGCGCGACACGGTCATGTACAGCATCGCGCGCGGCGAATGGCCGGAAGTGAAGGCGCAGCTGCGCTACCTGCTGGCGCGGAGGGCGTGAGATGCTGATCGATTTCTTCTTCACGCTGAAGGATGCCAAGATCCCGGTGACGATCAAGGAATTCCTCATGCTGCTCGAAGCGATGCAAAAGCAGGTGCTGGAACCCTCGCTGGACGACTTCTATTACATGAGCCGCCTGTGCCTGGTGAAGGACGAGGCCAACTACGACAAGTTCGACCGCGCCTTCGGCCAGTATTTCAAGGGCATCAACGCCGTCTTCGACACGACCAAGGAGATCCCGCTCGACTGGCTGCTGCAGCGCATGAAGCGCGAACTGACGCCGGAACAGATCGCGGCGCTGGAGAAGTTCGGCTACGACAAGCTGATGGACCGCCTGAACGAGCTGCTGAAGGAGCAGAAGGAGCGCCACGAAGGCGGCAACAAGTGGATCGGCAGCGGCGGCACCTCGCCCTTCGGCAACGGCGGCACCAATCCGGAAGGCATCCGCATCGGCGGCAAGGGCGGCAACCGCACCGCGGTCAAAGTGTGGGAGCAGCGCACCTACAAGGACTACGACGGTGAACGCGAACTGGGTACGCGCAACATCAAGGTGGCCCTGCGCCGCCTGCGCAAGTTCGCGCGCCAGGGCGTGGCGGAGGAACTGGCGCTGGACCAGACCATCCGCGCCACCGCCAACAACGCCGGCTACCTCGACATCAAGATGCAGCCCGAGCGCAAGAACAACGTCAAGGTGCTGATGCTGATGGACGTGGGCGGCACCATGGACGACCACATCGAGCGCGCGGAAGAACTGTTCTCGGCCGCCAAGACCGAGTTCAAGAACATGGAGTTCTATTACTTCCACAACTGCGTCTACGACTACCTGTGGCGCAGCAATCGCCGCCGCAACGCCGAGCGCTTCGCCACCTGGGACGTGCTGCGCAAGTACCCGCCGGACACCAAGCTGATTTTCGTCGGCGACGCCACCATGAGCCCCTACGAGGTGCTGCAGCCGGGCGGCTCGGTCGAGTACAACAACGAGGAAGCCGGCGCCGAGTGGCTGGGCCGCTTCACGACGCACTTCCCCAAGTTCGTCTGGCTCAACCCGGAACCGGAAGGCCTGTGGCAGTACCGCCAGTCGATCAGCGTGATCCGCCAGCTCATGCAAAACCGCATGTTCCCCATCACCATCGAGGGCCTGGAGCGCGCCATGCGCACCCTCAGCAAGTGATACCGCCCAGCCCGTGCCCCGACATGGGGTCACATCCCGGGCGGGACACGGACTCAGTTTAACTGGAGGCGGTAGCCGACGGCGGTTTCGGTCAGCAGGTGTTGCGGCTGGGCGGGGTCGTCTTCCAGTTTGTGGCGCAGGTGGCCCATGTAGATGCGCAGATAGTGGCTGTTGTCCGATTGCGCGGGACCCCACACGGCACGCAGCAACTGCGGTGCGGTCATGACGCGGCCAGCGTTGGCGACCAGCACCGATAACAGGCGGTATTCAGTCGGCGTCAGGTGTACATGCTCGCCGCGCTTGGTGACGCGGCGCTTGGGCAAGTCGACCACCACTTCGCCGAATTGCACCTGGCCGGCCAGGTCGGCTTGCGGTTGGCGTTGGCGGCGTAGGGTGGCACGTACACGGGCCAGCAGTTCGCCGACGCCGAAGGGCTTGCCCAGGTAGTCGTCGGCGCCGGCGTCGAGGGCCTTGATTTTGTCTGCTTCGTTGACGCGCGCGGACAGCACTATCACCGGCACGTTCGACCATTTGCGCAGGTCGGCAATGAAGTCGTTGCCGTCGCCGTCCGGCAGCCCCAGGTCGAGGATCACCAAGTCCGGGCGGCGCGTACCGGCGTCGATCAGGCCGCGCTGCATGCTGGACGATTCGTGCACGTGCCAGCCCTCTTCCTCCAGCGCGGCGCGCACGAAGCGGCGGATCTGCGGTTCGTCTTCGACCAGCAGGGCGGTCGGCGCGACTTCGGTTTGCTGCATACTCATGTTTCCTCAATCTCGGGCACCTGCGGCGGCGTGCCGACCGGCAGCGTGAACACCACGGCAGCGCCGCCCAATGGCGAGTTGGCAGCGCCGATGCTGCCGCCGTGCGCTTCGACGATGGCGCGGCAAATCGCCAGCCCGAGTCCGACGCCCGGCTTGGCCGATTCCTTTTCGCCGCGGGTGAACTTTTCGAAGATGGCTTCCTCGCGCCCGCGCGGCAGGCCGGGGCCGTTATCGTACACCATCACGCGGACAAATTCGCCGCGCTGGACGGCGTAGATCACGATCGACGAGCCGGGCGGCGTGTACTTGGCGGCGTTCTCCAGAAGGTTGCACAGCACGCGCTCTATCAGTACGGCGTCGAAGCGCAGCAACGGCAGGTCGCGCGAAAGCTGGGTGCTGGCCTTGTGCCCGGCCAGGACCAGGCGGCTGGCGCGCAAGGCACTGCCGACCACTTCTTCCAGCGGCTGCCATTGCAGGTTGAATTTCAGGCCGCCGCTCTCGATGCGCGCCATGTCGAGCAAGTTGGCCACCAGGGCGCTCATGCGCAGCGATTCCTCGTGCAGCGATTGCGCCAGCCCGGCTTGCGCCGGCGACAGCGGTGGGCGCGATTGGGCCAGCGATTCCGACAGGCCAACCAGGGAGGTAAGCGGAGTGCGCAAGTCATGCGACAGCGCGGCCAGCAGGGAGTTGCGCAGGCGTTCGGATTCCATGTTCACCAGCGCGTCTTGCGCCACTTCGACATAGTGCACGCGTTCGAGCGCAATGGCGGCCAGCGCGGCAAAGGTGTCAAGGTGCTGCCGCTGCTCGGGGATCATCAGCCAACGTCGCTGCGCCGGTTCGATCGCCAGCACGCCGCGGGGGCGCATCGGCGCCACCAGCGGCAGGTAGAACAACGGGCTGGCGGGCAGCGTATCGGTACCCAAACCCGCGCTTTCGGCATGGTCAAACGCCCATTGCGCAACGCCCTGGTCGAGCGTCGGCGGCGGCGCCACGCCGGGCGGCAGCTGCAGCCGGCCTTCCGCATCGGGCACCAGCAAGGTGGCCTGGGCGCGGAATGTCCCCTGCAGGAATCGGGCGGTGGTATCGAAGACCTGCTCGGTCTGCAAGGCGCCGGAAAGTTCCCGCGCAAATTCGTACAGTGCACGCGCGCGCGCTTCGCGATAGGAGGCGACCCGGGCCTGGAAGCGCAAGCCGGCAGTCAGGTGGCCGGTGATCAGGCCCACCGCCAGCATGACGGCGAAGGTAATCAGGTACTGCAAGTCCGAAATGGCGAAGGTAAAACGCGGCGGCACGAAAAAAAAGTCGAAGCAGGCTACGCTGACGCAGGTCGCCAGCACCGAGGGCGCGCGCCCGTAGCGCACCGCGACCAGCAGCACGACCAGCAGGAACAGCATGGCGATATTGGCCAGGTCGAAGTATGGCAGCAGCGGCGTCGCCAGCAGCGCCATGCCGATGCTGGCGCCGGCGGCCGCGGCATAGCCGGCCAGGCGCGACTTGAGGTGCTGCGCATCTTCTTCCACATCGGCTTCCGCGGCCGGCCTGGGCGCAGCTTCGCGCCCGCCGGCTGCCACTTCGATCAGGTCGATGTCGGGGGCATGCTCGGCCAGACTGCGGATATGCGACCGGCGCCACGGCCAGCTGCGGTGCGCGCGTCCCATGGTGATCTTGGACAGGTTGTGGTCGCGCGCGTAGTCCACTGCGGCGGCGGCGATGTCGCTGCCGGACAGCACGGCCGTGTGGGCGCCCAGCTCCTGCGCCAGCTTCAGTGTTTTCAGGATACGTTCGCGCTCGGCGGCGGGCAGGCGCTGCAGCGCGGGCGTTTCGACATAGATGGCATGCCACTCGGTGCCAAGCTGGCCGGCCAGGCGCGCGGCGCTGCGCACCACCTGTTCGCAGCCGGGGCGCGGGCCGACCAGGGCCAGCACCGAGGCGCCGGTTTTCCAGATGGTGTCGATTGACTGTTCGACGCGGTAGGCGCGCACGTCGTCCTCAATGCGGTCGGCGGTGCGGCGTAGCGCCAGCTCCCGCAGCGCGATCAGGTTGCCCTTGCGGAAGAAGTTCTGCGCAGCGCGTTCGGCCTGCTGTGCGTGATAGACCTTGCCGCCTTTCAGGCGCGCCAAGAGCTCGTCGGCGGGAATGTCGACCAGCACCACTTCGTCGGCGGCGTCGAACACCGTGTCGGGCACGGTCTCATTGACCTGGATGCCGGTGATGCCGCCCACCACGTCGTTCAGGCTTTCCAGGTGCTGCACGTTGACGGTGCTGAAGACGTCGATGCCGGCCTCCAGCAGCTCTTCCACGTCCTGCCAGCGCTTGGGATGCCGCGATCCGGGCGCGTTCGAATGCGCCAGTTCGTCGATCAGGATCAGCGGCGGACGCCGGGCCAGCGCGCCGTCGATATCGAATTCGTTCAGGGTCTTGCCGCGATAGGCCACGGCGCGCAGCGGCAGCAGCGGCAGGCCCTCCGTCAGTGCGGCCGTCTCGCTGCGGCCATGGGTTTCGACAACGCCCACCAGCACCTCCTGCCCGGCCGCCTGCAGCTTGCGGGCGGCCGCCAGCATGGCGTAGGTCTTGCCGACGCCCGCCGAGGCGCCGAAGTAGATGCGCAGCTTGCCGCGTACGGCTTTGCGTTCCTGCGCCTGCACTTGCGCCAGCAGCGCGTCCGGGTCTGGCCGTTCGTCGTCGAGTGGAATCATATCAGCGAGTATGCGGCGTTTTTCCGTCCAGCGCCAGATTCAGCGCGAGGACGTTGACGCGCGCCTCGCCGAATACGCCCAGGAAGGGCATGGCCGCCTGCTGCTGCACCAGGGTTTCCACGTGCGGCAGCGGCAGGCCGCGCGCATCGGCCACGCGGCGCGCCTGGTACAGGGCCGCCGCCAGGCTGATCTCCGGATCGAGGCCGCTGCCCGATGCGGTGACCAGGTCGGCCGGGATAGGCGCCGTATTGGCCGGGTCGGCGGCGCGCAAGGCTTCCACGCGGCTGCGCACTGCATCGGTGAAGGCAGGATTGAGCGGCCCCAGGTTGGAGCCGCCGGAGCCGGCGGCGTTGTACGGTGCAGGGGCGGTGGCCGACGGGCGGCCCCAGAAATAGCGCGGCGCGGTAAACTCCTGCCCGATCAGCGCGGAGCCAACCAGCTTGCCGTCCACTTCCAGCAGCGAGCCCGATGCCTGTCGCGGGAAGGCGACGCTGGCAACGCCGGTCACGGCCAGCGGGTAGGCCAGGCCGCAAGCCACGGTCAGTGCGGCGAACAGCACAAGGGCGGGGCGTAAGGTCGAAATCATTGTCTTCTCCTGCTTAAACGAGGTTGAAAGCTGCCAGCAGCATGTCGATCAGCTTGATGCCGATGAACGGCAGCAGCAGTCCGCCCAGGCCGTACACCAGCAGGTTACGGCGCAGCAGCGCAGTGGCGCCGATGGAGCGGTAGCGTACGCCCTTCAATGCCAGCGGGATCAGGAACACGATGATCAGCGCGTTGAAGATCACGGCGGACATGATGGCCGAGTTGGGGCTGGAAAGCTGCATGACGTCCAGCGCCTTCAGCTGCGGATAAGTGCCGACAAAGGCCGCCGGGATGATGGCGAAATACTTGGCGATATCGTTCGAGATCGAGAAAGTAGTGAGGGAACCGCGCGTCATCAGCATCTGCTTGCCGATCTCGACGATCTCCAGCAGCTTGGTGGGATTCGAATCCAGGTCCACCATATTGCCCGCTTCCTTCGCCGCCTGGGTGCCGGAGCTCATGGCTACCGCCACATCGGCCTGCGCCAGCGCTGGGGCGTCGTTGGTGCCGTCGCCGGTCATGGCGACCAGGCGGCCGTCGGCCTGGTAGTTGCGGATAAGTTTCAACTTGTCCTCGGGCGTCGCTTCCGCCAGGAAGTCGTCCACGCCCGCTTCCGCTGCGATCGCGGCGGCGGTCAGCTTGTTATCGCCGGTGATCATCACGGTCTTGATACCCATGCGGCGCAGTTCGGCGAAGCGCTCCTTGATGCCGCCCTTGACGATGTCCTTCAGCTCCACCACGCCGATGACGCGGCCATTGTCAGCCACCACCAAAGGCGTGCTGCCGCGGCGCGACACGTCGTCCACGGCGCGCTCCACCTCGGCCGGCCAGGCGTGGCCGGCGGCTTCCACGTGCTTGCGCACCGCGTCGGCAGAGCCTTTACGCACCGCGCGGCCCGCCATGTCCACGCCGCTCATGCGGGTGTTGGCCGAAAACGGGATGAATGCGGCGTGCACCGGCGACAGTTCGCGCTCGCGGATGTTGAACTTTTGCTTGGCCAGCACCACGATGCTGCGGCCCTCCGGCGTTTCATCCGCCAGCGACGCCAGTTGCGCCACGTCGGCCAGTTCGCGCTCGGTCACCCCCGGCGCTGCGAAGAACGCCGATGCCTGGCGGTTGCCGAGGGTGATGGTGCCGGTCTTATCGAGCAGCAGCACGTCCACATCGCCCGCCGCCTCCACCGCGCGGCCGGAGGTGGCGATCACATTGGCCTGCATCATGCGGCTCATGCCCGCCACGCCGATGGCCGACAACAGGCCGCCGATGGTCGTGGGAATCAGGCACACCAGCAGCGCAATCAGGACAGTGATGGCGATCGGCGAGCCCGCCTGCGCCGCGGCCACCGAGAACAGCGAGAACGGCAGCAAGGTAGCGGTCACGATCAGGAACACGATGGTCAGCGCCACCAGCAGGATGGTCAGTGCAACCTCGTTCGGGGTCTTCTTGCGGTTGGCGCCTTCGACCATGGCAATCATGCGATCGAGGAAGGTTTCGCCGGGATTGGCGGTCACCTGCACCACCAGCCAATCCGACAGCACGCGGGTGCCGCCGGTCACGGACGAGAAGTCGCCGCCCGATTCGCGGATGACCGGCGCCGATTCGCCGGTGATCGCGCTTTCATCCACCGAGGCTACGCCTTCGACGACCGTGCCGTCGATCGGGATCACGTCGCCGGCTTCCACCAGCACGTGGTTGCCCTTGCGCAGGTCGGTGGCGGGGCAAGGCAGCCATGGCGTGCCGTGTTTCGGCGCGGCCAGCTTTTTCGAGGTGACGCTTTGCTTCAGGCTGCGCAGCGAAGCCGCTTGCGCTTTGCTGCGCCCTTCGGCCATGGCTTCGGCGAAGTTGGCGAACAGCACGGTGAACCACAGCCACACCGCCGTGGCCAGGATGAAGCCCGGACTGGCCTCGCCTGCACCGTCCAGCGCCTGGAAGTAAAGCAGCGTCGTGATAATGCTGCCGATATAGACCACGAACATGACAGGGCTGCGCAGCTGCACGCGCGGGTGCAGTTTGCGCAATGCGTCGGCCACCGCCGGCAGTACGAGCTGCCGGTCGAACAGCTTGAAAGACATGGTGGGTACTCCTTACTTATACAGTTGCAGGTGTTCGATCACCGGGCCGAGCGCCAGCGAAGGAACGTAATTCAATACGCCCACCAGCAGCACCACGGCCACCAGCAGGAAGACGAACATCAGGCCATGGGTCGGCATGGTTCCGGCATTGGCTTGCAGGCGCTGCTTGCCCGACAGCGAACCGGCGATGGCCAGCACCGGCACGATCACCGCAAAGCGGCCAAACCACATGGCGATGCCCAGCATGGTGTTGTAGAACGGTGTGTTGGCGGACAAGCCTGCGAAAGCGCTGCCGTTGTTGTTGGCGGCGGAGCTGAACGCGTAAAGGATCTCCGAGAAGCCATGCGCGCCAGGGTTGGCGACGCCGCCCTTGCCCGCGTCCAGCATGACGGCGATGGCGGTGCCGACCAGAACCAGGGTCGGCGTGACCAGGATGGCGATGGAAGTCATCTTCATTTCGTAAGACTGGATCTTCTTGCCCAGGTATTCCGGCGTGCGCCCGATCATCAGGCCGGCAATGAACACCGCCATGATGGCGAACACCAGCATGCCGTACAGACCCGAGCCCACGCCGCCAAACACCACTTCGCCCAGCTGCATCAGCAGCATCGGTCCCATCCCGCCCAGCGGCGTGAAGGAATCGTGCATGCCGTTGACAGCGCCGCACGATGCGGCGGTGGTGACGGTGGCGAACAGGCTGGTGGCGGCAATACCGAAGCGGGTCTCCTTGCCTTCCATGTTCGGGCCCTCGACGCCCATGGCCTGGAGTGCCGGGTGGGCTTGCTGTTCGGCGGCGCTGATGCCAATGGCGGCGGCCACGAACATGATGCTCATGGCGCCCAGCAGGGTCCAGCCCTGGCGGCGGTCGCCCACCATGCGGCCGAAGGCGAAGCACAGCGCGGCCGGGATCAGGAAAATGGCGAGCATTTGCATGAAGTTCGACAGCGCCGTCGGATTTTCGAACGGGTGCGCCGAGTTGGCGTTGAAGAAGCCGCCGCCGTTCGTGCCCAGCATCTTGATCGCCTCCTGCGACGCCACCGGGCCCATGGCGATGCTCTGGGTCGCGCCCTGCAGGGTGGTGGCTTCCTGGTAGGCCGAGAAGTTCTGGATCACGCCCTGCCCGGCCAGCAGGACGGCCAGCACGAAGGCCAAAGGCAGCAGGACATACAGCACGATGCGGGTCAGGTCGACCCAGAAATTGCCGATTGACTTGGCCGAACGCGCTGCAAAGCCGCGCATCAGCGCGAATGCGACGGCGATGCCGGTGGCGGCCGACAGGAAATTCTGGCCCGACAGCGCGACCATCTGGCTCAGGTAACTCATGGTCTGCTCGCCGGCATAGCCTTGCCAGTTGGTGTTTGCGACGAAGCTGATGGCGGTGTTGAAGGAGGAATCCGGCCCCATGCCCGGCAGGCCTTGCGGATTGAGCGGCAGCCAGCCTTGCAGGCGCTGTACCGCATACACGAACAGGGTGCCGAGCAGGTTAAACACGAGCAGCGCCATGGCGTAATGCTTCCAGCCCATGCCGCGCTGCGCTTCGTCGCCAGTGACGCCGGCGGCGCGGTAAAGGCGCTGTTCCAGGGCGTACAGCCAGCCCAGGCCCGGGATGGCGCGGCCATCGGCCACGCGCGCCAGAAAACCACCCAGCGGCCAGGCAGCGGCCAGCAGGACGAGCAGGAATGCTGCCAACAGAAGGATCGATTGGGTCGTCATTACATATCCTCCGCTTTCAGCAGGGCTAGAAGCAGGTAGGCCAGCAGGCCCGCCGTGGCGACAGCGCCGATCAGGTAGAAGATGTTCATTGCCGATCCCCCAGCTTGGCGCAACCGGCTGCCATGGCGGCCACCAGCGCGAAGAAGGCGACGATTGCGCCGATAAATACAAAGTCCATTGTGGTTCCCCGAGAGGTCTTGTTTCGCTGTGAGCCAGCTTATCGAGCCGCGCCTAAAATCGGTGTAAAGACTCGGCAAACCGGTGTAAACATGGTGTAAAAATCAGAAGATGCGGGTGGCGGTGAGCTGCAGCGCGCACTTGCCCAGGAACTTGCCGTTGGCCGGCGAGGCGTAGGCGGACTTGCGGGCGTTGCTGCCGACCGCCGCCAATTGCACGCTGGCGTAACCAAAATCGCGCGTAACGCCGAGCTTCCAGTCCGTGTAGTTCGCTGCGCCATGCTGGCGCACGCGCTGG
This sequence comes from Pseudoduganella sp., assembly GCA_021323265.1. Taxonomy (GTDB): domain Bacteria; phylum Pseudomonadota; class Gammaproteobacteria; order Burkholderiales; family Burkholderiaceae_D; genus Rugamonas. The sequence goes on from JAJTCO010000046.1 coordinate 12,466, forward strand.
CGGCCGGCATGCAGGTTGATGGTGGTGCCCTGCCCCGCGTCCAGGTTGGCCGACAGGTCCAGGTAGCCGGAGTGTTTGCTGCCCACGAAGCCGAACAGGTTGGTCACTGCATGCGAATATTTCAAGGTCGCTGGCCCGACGCCCAGTTGGCCGTAAATTTCGGTGGTGTCGGGATTGGCCTGGCCGGGGATGCGGCCCTTGTAGATATAGGTCAGCACGCCGACGTCATAGCTGGCCGATTCGCTGAACTGGCCGCGCTTGCCGCCATACAGGTCCAGCTCCACGCGGCCCGCACCGCCCGCATCGCGCGTCCAGTTGATGGTGGATGCCCAGGCGCCCGCATAGAAACCACGGCCCGCGTCGACAACTTCCGCGCCGCCCTGCAACGCCGGCTGCAAACGAGTTTGCGAGATGCCGCGATAGCGATAATCGCTGGCCAGCGAAGCGTTAAACGACAGGTCAGCCGCAAAAGCCGGCGCCGCCAATATTGCGGCAGCCAGGAAAAGCATGTTCTTCATACATCCACTTTCGTCAAAAAGAAGGTAACGAAAGCGTATCGGCCGAGGCGTAAAAACGGTCTAAAGACTCCAGCGCCGCCTGTCAACGCCGCGTAAAAATGGATACTTCAGAGGCGCATGAACTTGCGCAGGACGGACTGGATCTGGTGCTGGGCCAGCGGCTTGTCGAGCATACCGGCGGCGCCGGCGGCGCGGGCGCGCGTGCTGTCGTAGTCGTGGGCGGATTGGGCCAGGAAGACCACTTCGGGCTGCCCTGCTGCGCTGCGCAACTGGGCGCATAGCAGGTAGTGGTCGATGATGGGGGCGGCGAAATCGAGCAGTACGACGGCGACGGTTTGCTGCCGGCATAGCGCGAGGGCGGCGACGCCGTCCACCGCCCACAGCACGGCCGTGCCGAACGGCTGCAGGCTCTGGCTCAACTGCTCGCTGAATTGTGCGTTGGCGTCGACGCACAGCACGGCGCCTTCGCGGCGCGGCTTGCGCATCCTTTCGTAGACCGCGGGATCGGTCAGGTCCAGGTCCAGCCGCTCGCGGCGCCGGCGCTCGGGCACCAGCGGCTGGCCCGCCACCGACAACCCGGCCAGCACGTCGGCGCGGCGCGCCAGCAGGCGGGCCAGTTCGGCGTACAGGGCGCGCCATTGCACCGGCAGCGGCAGGTTCGGGTACGGCAGGGCGACGCCGGTCGCCCCCAGCACCAGGGCCGGGCGCACGTCGCCGACCGCCAGCGAGGCGATGGCGGCCAGCGCCTTCAGTTCGGCGCCGTTGGCGATGTACAGGTCGGGGTCTTGCAGGCTGTCCTCGGACAGGCACAGATAGCTGGGGCCGTCGGCCGGCGCCCGCGCCAGGCCCTGGGCAAGCGCGCGCGCGGCGTCCGGCGGAAAGCCGACCAGCCTGACTGCGAACCGGTGCCGATCTGTGGTCATATCCGCATTTTAGCGTCTGGTTTCACCGCCGTCGCCCGCCGTTGCGGATAGAATGCGCAGGCAAGCGCCCGGCCAACGTTGTGCGGAAAGCACTGTTTCCACATGTTAGGCCGGCAAATACTGTATATAATCACAGCACTTTGCATTACCAAGAGCACGTATGGCCACTAAAAAACCAGTTTCCGACTACAGCGAGTCATCCATCCGCGTCCTCAAAGGACTGGAACCCGTCAAGCAGCGCCCGGGCATGTACACCCGCACCGAAAACCCGCTGCACATCATCCAGGAGGTGATCGATAACGCCTCCGATGAAGCACTGGGCGGCCATTGCAAGAACATTATCGTGACACAGCACGGCGACGGTTCCATCACCGTCGAAGACGACGGCCGCGGCATCCCGGTCGGCCTGCACCCCGAAGAAAACGTGCCGACGGTGGAAATCGTCTTCACCCGTCTGCACGCGGGCGGCAAGTTCGACAAGGGATCGGGCGGGGCATATGCCTTTTCGGGCGGCCTGCACGGGGTCGGCGTGTCCGTCACCAACGCGCTGTCCAAGCGCCTGGAAATTTCGGTGTGGCGAAAAGACGACGCCGGCAACGGTTTCCACCAGCTGGCCTTCGAAAACGGCGACCTGGTCGAACCACTGCGCTCCCAGCCCGCCCCCAACGGCAAGAAGTCGGGCACCCGCGTCACCGCCTGGCCGGACCCGAAGTACTTCGATTCGCCCCTGATTTCCCAGGTCGAGCTGCAGCGCCTGCTGCGCTCCAAGGCCGTGCTGCTGCCCGGCGTGAGCGTCACGCTGAAGAACGCCAAGACCGGCGACGAGCAGACCTGGATGTACAAGGATGGCCTGCGCGGCTACCTGAATGAGCAGCTGGCACAGACCACCTCGGGCGGCGAAACCCTGATTCCCCTGTTCGAGGGCGAACAGTTCGCCACGCCGGACGCGGAAGGCTTTGCCGAAGGCGAAGGCGCATCGTGGGTGGTGGCCTGGACCGAGGAAGGCGCCGTGGTGCGCGAGTCCTACGTCAACCTGATCCCGACCCCGAACGGCGGCACCCACGAATCGGGTCTGCGCGAAGGCCTGTTCGGCGCCATGAAGAACTTCGTCGAACTGCACTCGCTGCTGCCCAAGGGCGTCAAGCTGCTGCCGGAGGACGTGTTTGCGCGCGCTTCCTTCGTGCTCTCGGCCAAGGTGCTGGACCCGCAGTTCCAGGGCCAGATCAAGGAACGCCTGAATTCGCGCGACGCGGTGCGCCTGGTGTCGACCTTTTCCAAGCCGGCGCTGGAGCTGTGGCTGAACCAGCACATCGACTACGGCAAGAAACTGGCGGAGCTGGTGATCAAGCAGGCGCAGTCGCGCCTGCGCTCGGCGCAAAAGGTCGAGAAGAAGAAGTCTTCCGGCGTGGCCGTGTTGCCGGGCAAGCTGACCGATTGCGAGTCGGACGAAATGACGCGCACCGAGCTGTTCCTGGTGGAGGGCGACTCGGCGGGCGGTTCGGCCAAGATGGGCCGCGACAAGGAATTCCAGGCCATCCTGCCGCTGCGCGGCAAGGTGCTGAACTCATGGGAGACCGACCGCGACCGCCTGTATGCCAACAACGAGATCCACGACATTGCCGTGGCCATCGGCGTCGACCCGCACAGCTTCGGCGACACGCCGGACCTGTCCGGCCTGCGCTACGGGAAGATCTGCATCCTGTCCGATGCGGACGTGGACGGCTCGCACATCCAGGTGCTGCTGCTGACGCTGTTCTTCCGCCACTTCCCGGCCCTGATCGATAAAGGCCATATCTGCGTGGCCCGTCCGCCGCTGTACCGCGTCGATGCGCCGGCGCGCGGCAAGAAGCCGATCCAGAAGCTGTACGCGCTGGACGACGGCGAACTGGTGGCCATCGAGGACAAGCTGCGCAAGGACGGCCTGAAGGAAGGTTCCTGGACCATTTCCCGCTTCAAGGGCCTGGGCGAGATGAACGCCGAGCAGCTGTGGGAAACCACCATGAATCCGGATACCCGCCGCCTGCTGCCGGTGTCGCTGGGCGATTTCGACCACGGCTACTCGTCCTCGCGCTTCAATATGCTGATGGGCAAAGGCGAAGCCGCCGCCCGCCGCGCGTGGATCGAGGAACACGGCAACGAAGTGGAAGCGGATATCTAAACCCCGCAAGGCGGGTCTGACCCAAGGGTCAGACCCCTGTCTGCGCCGGCCTTACCGGGTTAAAAAAGCAAACGACAACGAACATGACTCAAGCAAATCTCTTTGACGAACCAACGCCAGAGCTGCCGCCAAGCGGTGGCGGCAGCGACGACGGCGGCGAAACCCTGACCCTGTCCACCTTCGCCGAACGGGCCTACCTGGACTATGCCATCTCCGTGGTCAAGGGCCGCGCCCTGCCGGACGTGTGCGACGGCCAGAAGCCGGTGCAGCGCCGCATCCTGTACTCGATGAACGAACTGGGCCTGGGCCCGACCGCCAAGCCGCGCAAATCCGCCACCGTGGTGGGCGACGTGCTCGGTAAGCTGCACCCGCACGGCGACCAGTCGGTGTACGACGCGCTGGTGCGCATGGCGCAGGACTTCTCGCTGCGCTATCCGCTGATCGACGGCCAGGGCAACTTCGGCTCGCGCGACGGCGACGGCGCTGCGGCGATGCGCTACACCGAAGCGCGCCTGACCCCGATTTCGCGCCTGCTGCTCGACGAAATCGACCAGGGCACGGTGGACTTCATCCCCAACTACGACGGCTCGTACGAGGAACCGGCCCTGCTGCCGGCGCGCCTGCCGATGGTGCTGCTGAACGGTGCTTCCGGCATCGCGGTGGGCCTGGCGACGGAAATCCCCTCGCACAACCTGACCGAGGTGGCGAAAGCCGCCGTGGCGATGATCCGCAACCCGAAGATCACGCACGCGGAGCTGATGGAGCTGATCCCCGGCCCGGACTTCCCGGGCGGCGGCCAGCTGATCACCCCGCGCGCGCAGCTGGACGACATGTATGCGTCCGGCCGCGGTTCGATGAAGGTGCGCGCGCGCTGGAAGATCGAGGAACTGGCGCGCGGCCAGTGGCAGGCCGTGGTATACGAGCTGCCGCCGGGCACCTCGTCACAGAAGGTGCTGGAAGAGATCGAGGAGCTGACCAATCCGAAGGTCAAGCTGGGCAAGAAGGCCCTGTCGCCGGAGCAGGTGGCGCTCAAGGGCCTGCTGCTGGGCCAACTGGACAAGGTGCGCGACGAATCCGGCCGCGAAGCCGCGGTGCGCCTGGTGTTCGAGCCGAAATCGAAGAACCAGAACCAGACCGAATTCATGCACATGCTGCTGGCCCACACCTCGCTGGAGACGTCGGCCTCGATGAACCTGGTGATGATCGGCGGCGACGGCCGTCCGCGCCAGAAAGGCATCAGCGACATCCTGGCCGAGTGGATCGAATTCCGCTTCGCCACCGTGACACGCCGCACCCAGTTCCGCCTGAACAAGGTCGATGAGCGCATCCATATCCTGGAAGGGCGCCAGATCGTCCTGCTCAACATCGACGAAGTGATCGCCATCATCCGCAATTCGGACGAGCCGAAGGCGGCGCTGATCGAACGCTTCAAGCTGTCGGACCGCCAGGCCGAAGACATCCTGGAAATCCGCCTGCGCCAGCTGGCGCGCCTGGAAGCGATCAAGATCGAACAGGAACTGTCGGAACTGCGCAAGGAGCGCGAGGGCCTGCAGGACGTACTGGACAACCCGTCCACCCTGCGCCGCCTGGTGATCAAGGAAATCGACGGCGACAGCAAGACCTACGGCGACGCGCGCCGCACCCTGATCGAGGAAGCGCAGAAGGCCGTGGTGGAACAGAAGGTGGCCGACGAGCCGGTGACCGTGATCATTTCCGAGAAAGGCTGGGTGCGCGCGCGTACCGGCGTCGGCCACGATACTGCGCAGTTCACCTTCAAGGCGGGCGACTCGCTGTATGGCGCCTTCGAATGCCGCACGGTCGATACCCTGCTGGGCTTTGGCGACAACGGCAAGGTGTACTCCGTGCCGGTGGCGGCCCTGCCCAACGCGCGCGGCGACGGCGTGCCGATCACCACGCTGGTGGACCTGTCGGGTGGCGCGCGCCTGCTGCACTACTTCGCGGGCAACGCCGACAAGCAGCTGCTGATGGCATCGGACGCGGGTTATGGCTTCATCGCCAAGGCGGGCGACATGGTGTCGCGCCTGAAGGGCGGCAAGTCCTTCATGACGCTGGACGAAGGCGACAAGCCGCTGCCGCCGACCGTGGTGACGGACAACGCCAGCGCCGTGGCGGTGATTTCTGAAAAGGCCAACCTGCTGGTGTTCGGCATGGACGAGATGAAGGTGCTGTCCAACGGCGGCCGCGGCGTGATCCTGATGGACCTGGCCGACAAGGAAAAACTGGTGGCCGCCTGCGCCATCACCGACAAGGGCGTGACGGTGCTGGGTATCGGCAACGCGCAGAAGGCCAAGGAAGACCGCATGGGCCCGACCGCCCTGGCGCCGCACTTCGGCAAGCGCGCCCGCAAGGGCAAGCCGATGCCGGTGCGCATCAAGCCGACCGGCCTGGCGCCGAACACCTGAACCCCGGTAAACCAGGGTCAGACCCTAGAGTCTGACCCTGCCCTGCCGCGCTAACGCGGAGCGTACAGGTCGATCGTCTCCTGCACCGCTTCGTTGCACACCACGCAGAACGCTTCGCTGCGGTCAAACATCAGGCATTGCTGCTGCGAACGGTAGTAGCCGGTCGCTTCATAGTTCGCGCCTTCGAACGCGCCCACGGCCTTCCTGTTGGGGGCCGTGGAGAACAGCTTGTTGGTCCAGGCCAGGTCTTCCTTGAACAGCTTGCTCATTTCCGATTCCGGGCGGTTGTCCTTGCGCAGCTGTGCGCGGATCTTCTGGTATTCGCGCGAATGCGCTTCGTACTCGGCCTTCGGCCATGCGCTCGGCAGCGCCGTGCCGGGCGTCACGTGCTTCTTCCACTTCACATTGGCCGGGTCCAGCAGCGCCGTCACGTTCGGCTCCCACGGTTCCATGCGCGCGCCGCCCGTGGCATAGGCCACCGGCGAAGTGTAGTACTCGTCGGCCAGGCCGGCGAAGTGGTGGCCGAATTCATGCACGAACAGGTAGTTGGCCCAGTCGTTGTCGGCCGACGCGGTGCTGAACTGGCCGTAGATGCCGCCGCCCCCGTAGGTTTCGTTGTTCACCAGGATTTCGATGAATTCGTATGGCGCGTGCTGCGATATCTCGCGCAGGGCGCGGTTGTCCAGCGTCAGCACGTAACGCTCGCTGCCGAAGATGTCGTAGCGCGTGCCGAGCCTGGAGGCATGGTGGGTGCTGGTCGAGGGACGCGACACGCCGCTTTCCTGCGTCGGCACGGCCATCGCCCACACGTTGAAGTCCTTGGCGCGTTCCTTGAACGGGGACACCGTGAACAGGTAGTCCGACAGCTTGCGCGCGGATGCTTCGAACTTGGCCATGTCGGCCTTGGTGTAGCCGTCGCCCAGGATCAGCAGGTCGACCTTCTTCTCGCTCGGGCCGTTGACGCGGATCGGGATCGGCTTGGCCGGCGCTGGCTCCTGCTTGCGCACCACGTCCATCGCATCGGTATCGACTTCCACGCTCCAGGCGACGGAAAACTCGTTGCGCTCGTCGCGCCGCAGGATGCGTACCTTGACCGGGCGGTCCGGCTTGGGGAAGCGCACCGATTCGTGGAAACCGCGCGTCAGCTTGCCCGCCTCTTCCGTGCTGCGCCATTCGCCGAAGATGGTCGAGAAGGTGCGGGTGTAGAGCAGCTTGCCGGTCTTGGCGTCGGCCACTTCGACCTTGTTGACGCCGCGCTTGGTGGTGTCGATGGTCTTGCTCATGTCGCCCGGCCATGGCAGCGGTTCAATCACAACCTGCTCGATCGCGTAGCTTTCGTTTAGCGCGTTACCGCTGTGCATGTAGTCAAGGCGGACGGTGGCCGGTTGCGCGGCCAGCGCGAGGCCGGTAGCGGCGCTCAGGGCGGCGCCGGCCAGCAGGCGGTAAAGATGCGGCATGCAGTCTCCAGTGTGGTTTTAATGGCGGCTATTGTAGCTGTGCTTTGCGCAATACTGTAGACCAGGCAAACGTGCAGGCTTAAGATGATTTCATGCCGACCGATCCCGAACAGCTGCGCACCTGGCTGGCCGCAGCGGGCCAGCAAGATGCCGTCGCCTTTCGCGCACTGTACAACGCAGCTGCGCCGAAACTGCTCGGCTTTGCCCTGCGTATATTGCGTAAGCGCGAGCTGGCCGAGGAGGCGCTGCAGGAAGGCTTCGTGTCGATCTGGCACGCCGCGCCGCACTACCAGGCCGGCCTGGCGGCCCCGCTCACATGGATGGCCGCCATCGTGCGCAACAAGGCGCTCGATATCCTGCGCCGCACGGACAGCACGCTCGAACTGGATGCCAGCATGGATGCCTTGCTTCGGGATGAGGGCCGCACTCCGGCCGAGACGAGCGAAATGAGCAGCGATGCGCGTGCGCTGGCGGCTTGCCTGTCGCACCTGGAGAGCCTGCACCGGCAGGCGATCGGCCTAGCCTTCTTCCATGACATGTCCCACAGCGAGGTGGCGCAGCGCATGTCGCTGCCGGTCGGCACGGTCAAGACATGGATCAGGCGCGGCCTGCAAAAACTCAAGCTTTGCCTGTCGCAAGGCGGTGCGCCATGAATATCCGCGGCAACGAGGCCTTGCGCGACAGACTGGCGGCCGAGTACGTGGCCGGCACGCTGCGCGGCGGCGCGCGCCGCCGCTTCGAGGGCTGGATGTACAGCGATGCCGCCCTGCGCTCGCTGGTGCGCGATTGGGAGGGGCGCCTGCTGCCCATGCACGAATTTGCGCGCGCGCAAACGCCTTCGCCCCACGTCTGGCGCAACATCGAAACGCGCCTGCACCTCAAGCCGGAGCGCAGCCGCTGGCATTTCTGGCGCGGCTTCGGGCTGGGGCTTGGTTCGACCGCGGTGGCTGCGCTGCTGGCCTTCGGCATCGGCCTCCAGCAGATGCGGGCGCCGTCCGTCGATATGGTGGCCACGCTGACCGACGCCCAGGCCCGCCCCGCGCTGCTGGTCATGGCCGATTCGGACAGGCGCACGATGGCGGTGACGCTCGTCAGCGCGGAACCTGTGCCGGACGATAAGACATTGCAGCTGTGGGCAATCCCGCGTGCGGGCACGCCGCGCTCGCTGGGCGTCCTGGGCGGCAAGCGCAGCCTGTCGCTGGTCCTGGACGAACGGGCTGCCGGCGCCGACGTGGCGCTGCTGGCCATTTCGCTTGAGCCGCGCGGCGGCTCGCCCGACCCGAACGGCCCGACCGGGCCCGTGCTGTACAAGGGGCCCTGGGTCAAGCTGCTTTAGCGCTTGCGCAGCGTCGCCTGCACCCACTTCATTAGCGCGGCATCGTCACCCATATTGCCGGGGTAGGCTATATCCGGCGCAAACGGTTCGCGCGTGGCCTGCGTCGACAGGTAGAGCGCCGAGGGGATACCGAGCGCGCCGCGCCCGCTGGGCAGCGCGAAGCGGTTGATTTCACCGTACGGCGAGTAACCGATGGTGGCCTCGCCCAGCACCACCGCATCGTCCAGGGCGCGGATGTGCTGCAGGAAGGCCATGCACGAGCTGAAGCAACTGCGGTTGATGACGGCGGCCACGCGCAAGCGTCCCGGGTGGCGTGGCACCGCCGCCTTGCGCGCCGCGGCTTCCGCTTCGGAGCTGCCGAACAGCTCGGCCATGGGCTTGCCGGCCTCCATGGCGGCCTCCAGCCGTGCCAGCGCCCGCGCCATCGCATCCCGGCTGGCGGCGTACTCCGGCTTGCTCACGTAGTCGCGGTACAGCGCCACCGTTGCGGGCGTGGCTATGAGCTGCTTGCCGTACACGGCGGTGCCGCCCAATTTTTCGGCGTAGGCGCTGCCGTACAGGGCGGCCAGCGCGCGGCTGCCCCAGCTCGAGTCGCCGCCGCCGTTGCCGCGCAGGTCGAATACGATCCAACCGTCCTTGCGCAGGGCTGCCAACTGGGGGTACAGCTTCTCGTAGGCCGCGCCGGAGGTGGCGCCGTTAAAGTCGGGCATGCCGACCCAGTGCATGCCTGCTGCCAGCTTTTCGATGCCGACGGGGCGCGCCTTGACACCGGTCTGCTTCTGCACCTGCGCCAGATGCTGCGTGCCCGCGTCGCCATCGACCGGCTGCAGCGGCAGGGTATAGCTGCGCCGGCTGCCGTCGGGCAGCGTAAAGGTGCAGTGCGACGGCGTCCACCCCAAGCCCAGGTCGAACATCACTTGTCGCGCATGCACGCTGAGCGAGGACGCGTATTCCAGGCTGCGATTGGAAAACGGTGCGACATTGGTCTTGAGGTAGGTTCCGATCCAGACGCCGTTGCAGCTTTGCGCGACGGCGTTCACCGGCGGCAGCGGCTGCGCCCAACCTGGTTCGGACCAGACGACGCGGAACTCGCCGCCAACGCGATCGAGCATGATGCCGGTCCAGGCGCGGGTTTTCAGCTGCAGGTTGACGCTGGTATGCGGGTCGCCGAAGCCGGACACGAAGCGCATCAAGGTGCGCAGGTAGTCGCTTTCGCTGGCCGCCGCGGCGGCTTCCTGCATGCCGTTGCGGGCGTCTGCCGCCAACGGCGCGGTGACGTCGGCCTGGCCGGCCACGGCGCCGGCGTGGCTGCTGCGGATGGTGTCAATGGCAAATTGCAGGTCGCCCTGGGCCAAGGCGCGCCAGTCCGGGGCCGGCGTGGCCGCCTGCACCTGGGCGCTGCCAGCAACCAGGGCGAGTGCGAGAAGATAGGGGTGTGGTGCCATGCTGCGGGGTTCCTTTCAATCCTGTGTTTGACGGGTGGCGCATCATGGCAGAACCCATGTTGGTCTTGCAAGATTTTATGCGCCCAGCGCGCGCTCGCCCAGCCAGCCAACGCCCACCAGCGCGATTGCTGCCGAGCCGCCCTGCAGCAGCACGCGCCGGTACAGCCAACTGGTGCGCATCAGCCAGGCCAGCGGCAGGAAGGCGGCGACGATGGCCAGCTGTCCCGCTTCGACGCCGATGTTGAAGCCGGCCAGCGCCAGCGCAGCTGCGCCTTGCGGCAGTCCCAGGCCGGCCAGCACGCCGGCAAAACCAAAGCCGTGCACCAGGCCGAACGCGAACGCGGCCAGCCAGAGCCGCCGCCGCACCAGCGGGAACAGATTGTTCAGCGCGGCCGCCACGACCGAGGCCGCGATCGTCGCCTCCACCAGGCGCGACGGCAGGTTGGCCACCTGCAGGGCCGCCAGGGTCAGCGTGACCGAGTGTGCCAGCGTGAAGGCGGTGACGACTTTCAGCACCTGACCCAGCGCAGGGCGCAGGCTGGCCGCCAGCACGGCGGGCAGCAGCAAGGACAGCAAGAACAGGATGTGGTCGTAGCCGATCCAGATATGCCATGCGCCGTGGCGCAGGTAGTCGGCAAACTGGCGCCAGCGCGGCGGCGCCTGCGCTTCGAACTGCGCCTGCTCGCCGCCCAGGACGGCGCTGCTGGTGGCGCCGTCCTGCGTGAAGTTCAGCAGGCCGCGGTGTTGCGCGTCCAGGCCTGCGAGCAGGGTGTAGGTCAGGCGCAGCGGCGCAGCGCACCGGGCGCGCAGCGGCAGCACGGTATAGGCGCCGTCGCTGTGGCGCGCCACCATCTGCTCGCCCACCGTCAGCTGGCACTGGCCGGCGCGTCCCTGCAGCGCGAGATGCTCCTGCGCGTAGGCGGCGATGGCGGCGTGCCGCTCGCGCACCTCGTCCCAGGTGAGTGCACCGTCGCCGTTGCCATCGATGCCGATGGCGAAGTCCAGGTCACGCAAGGCGATGTCCCAGCGTCCTTCGACCTGCTGGCCCGCTGCCCGCAGCGACAGATAGCTGTCGCTGGACTTGTGTGCGCTGGCCGGCGCCGTCAGGCCGGCCAGCAGGAGTGCGGCAAACAGGCGTAGCGGCATCATGCACCTCCTTCCAGCTTGCGTGCCAGGGCGTCGATGGCGGCATCCTCCATGCCGAGCCGGCGGCGCCAGGCCAGCGCTTCGCGCGCCGCCGCGGGCTGGCGCAGGACGGCCGCCGCTTCCAGCAGGACGCGCAGGTCGGCCCCTTCCTTTTGCGCGCGCCAGTTCGACTGCGCCAGGCACAACGCGGCACGCGCGTTGCCGCGCAGGGCCAGCTCGAAGCGGGCCTGCTCGCGCTGGTGGATGTTCTCGCCGCGGCGGCGTGCGGCGTTAAAGCGCGACTGCAGCTCGGCGATGGCCGCCGCCAGCGCCGCGCCGTCGCCGCCCTGCCCTTTCAGCGCCAGCGCGTAGCGCAGCAGAAGGCCGTCGCTGCGGCGCTGCGGCGCCAGCAGCGCCAGCACTTGCGCATGCCGGCCCTGGTCGAGCAGCAAGTCGGCGAAGGCGCCCAGCAGGTAGCTGTCGCCCGGCGCTTCCGCCAGTGCGCGGCGAAAGCGTGCTTCGGCGCTGGCCCATTCGCCGCGCCGTGCCGACAGTTCGGCCAGCAGCGTGAGCGACCAGCTGCGCACGGCAGGCGCCTCGCCCGCGCTGCGCGCCACGGCCAGCGCCAGCAGGCGCTCGCTGGCTGCCAGTTGCCCCGCCCCTGCGCGGGCATTGGCCAGGCAGGTCGCGCTGACCAGCGGGCTGGCCAGCGCGGACAGGCGCGCGCAGCTGCGCAGCGCCGCCTCGGGCGCGCCGCGCACCACCTGGAGCGTTGCCAGCGTGAGCCAGGCCTGCGCGTTGGACGGCTCTTCGCGCGTCACGGCCTCCAGGTCGCGCATGGCGGCGTCGAACCGGTGGTTCGCCTGCAGCAGCGTGGCGCGCAGCAGCCGGATCGCGGGCGGCGCCGCGCCCTCGTGCCACCACGGTGCCAGCGCCGCCTGGGCGTACCCGAAGTAGCGCGGATCGGCAGTGGCGCGTCCGTGTGCGATGTAGCCCTGCGCCGCCGCCGCCGCCAGCGCCGCGTCGCGTGGCGCGGCCGCCAGGCGCTGCCGCAACTGCGCCGGCACCGGCTGCAAGCGCGCCGCGGCGCCATCTGCCGTCCGTGCGCGCGGCAGCGTTTCCAGTACCTCGCTGCCGGCGCGCGGCACGAAGGGCTGCGCCAGTGCCGGCCCGGCGGAGAGCGCCGGCAACAGCGCCGCGCCGGCGCACAAGGCTGTCCTGATGATCGGCTTCATGACGACCTCACTCCAGCGCGTGCGGTTCGCCGTCGTCGGCGGCGTCGAGCGTGATGCCTGCCACGCCGGCCGGTTCGGTATCGTCCGGCGTCCCGCGCACGAGGTTCTGCAGGGTGATGAAAAAGGCCGTGCCGGACGGCGGCGCGGCTGGGGGCTGCGCCGTGCCTGCGTCGGGCGCGGGCCCGCCGCCACCGCCACAGGCTGCCAGCAACACGGCGCTCAAAGCGATTGCCGGGGCTCTCATGGCGTCCTCCTATTGCTGCGGAGAGCCGGCGATCGGCGTCTTCAGGTAGGGAAAGACGGCGTCGAAGTAGCTGTCGTCCACGTAGGCGCCATCGGTGAAGCGGATGGCGCCGGCCGGCGCGTCGGACGGCGTACAGCCGATGTTCAAGGTGCACAGCTTGCCCATCGCAACGCGCAGCGAGATGTCGACGACGTCGTCCCCCGGCCGGCGCCCGTTCGGGAAGCCCGCGTTGTCGCCATCGATCACGCCGAGGCGCTTCTGCGCTCCCTTCGCGGCCGGCGCAATCGCCGTATTCAGGCGCAGCATTTCGGCGGCCTTGACCTGCGCCGGCCGGTTCAGGCCCGCGACGCCGGTCAGGAAGGCTGTCGCCAGGTCCTGGCGCGGAAAGTTGGTGGGCGCCTTGGCGCCGGCGCTGCCGAAGAGCAGTTCCACCAGCGCCGGCAGGGTCGGATTGGTAACGTAGGCGGCGAACTGGCTGTCCTGCACCGGCTTGCTGTGGTTGAAGCGGTCCTTGTCCGGCAGGCCGATCACCACTTCGTTCACCAGCGGCATGCCCAGGCGCGACACCTGCGTCCACGCCCCGCCCTCCTTCGAGCCGCCGTTCGGATTGATCAGGCGTCCCTGGCGCAGGCTGGCCGTGGTCCAGCCGCCGATGACAGGCTCGCTGCCCGCCGTCAGGCAGCTCGCAGCCACCTCCATCACGATCGACGTGACGTTCTTGTCGGACAGGTCATCGCGCGCATTCTTCTCCGCGTTGGCGAGAAATTCCACCGCCGGCGCCTTGATGTTGATCAGATCAAACGTTTCGCCCAGGTTGACCACAAACGGGTCCTTGCGCTGCCCCACGAACAGCCGCGCCGGCACCGCGCAGCCGGGGATGGTGACGGGCACCACGTGCTTGCCGGCATAGCCCGCATAGTCGGGAATGGACTTGTTGCCGATATTGTCGACCGGCTTGTCGAACACCGTGGCGCCGCTGGCGGCATGGCGCAGCGCCTGGCGCGGCCCGCGCCGCTCGCCGCGCACCACCTCCGCCGTGAAGGTTTCGCGCACGTTCAGCCCGGCCGCGTTCACGTCGCTGATCGGCCCGCCGTTGATCACCAGCGGGATCGGTACTTTCCTGCCGCCCACGGTGAAGGTGCCGTTCCTGAAGGTGTTGCTGAAGCGGAAGCGGAACGTCAGGTCTTCCCGCGCGTCGCCGTTGTTATCGATGTGGATCTCGTACAGGGCGTCCGGGTCCATCATGAAGTAGTTCGGCCCGCCGTAGGCATCCTGCAGGGGCATGTAGTTCGCAATCAGGGTCACGAACTGTGCGCGCCCCGGCTCGTAGCTGCGGAACATGTAAAAGTCGGTCGCGTCGACCTTGGGCTGGCGCGTGATGAAGGGTGCTTCGCGGTGGCTCGATGCCTGCGCCGCCTGCGCCAGGGCCGACAGCAGGGCCAGCCCGACAGCAGTGTGTGTGAAGCTTGCCATGGTTTCCTCCGAAGTGGTGGGTTGCCATGGCATGTACGCAGCGCCGCCGGCGCCGGATTCATTTGTATTTGTAGAGCGGACGGGTGATTTCGATGGGCCGGATGTCGAGCCGGATGTTGAGCACAGAGTAGGCTTCCGCCACGCTGGACACATAGCCCACGCTCTCCGGCGTCTTGGTGAAGCGGAATTCGAAGCCGACCTCGCTGCCGCTGGCGCGCGGATTGCCGCTGGCAATGCCGATCGCCTCTTCCTGGTTGCTGTCGATCAGGCGTTCCATCAGGTCGATCACGGCATTGTTGCCCAGCACGTCATTGCTGAACACCGCGCCGCGCCCGAGCGTGCGGCTCGGGTCGATCCGGCCGCCGGCCTTGTCGCTGGACGGCGTGAACATATGGCTGGCGATGTTGAACTTGTCGCCGCGGTCGAGGTAGCTGATCACGGCATTGCGCACGCCGAAGTGCGGCGACTCCTTGTCCCACTCGGCGCGCGACAGGTCGATCAGCAGCGCCCCCTTGTAGCCGATGATTTCCACTTCGCGCTGGGCGTTGACCACCATGGCGCTGTCCTCGTCGATGCCCAGGCCGATCTGGTAGCCCTTGGCCAGCATGGCGGGAATCATGCGCGCGAACCGGCCGCGCACCAGCAGGTGCTGGTCCACGAACACGTCGTCGCCGATGAAGCCCAGGCCCGGGCCCAGTTCGCGCCCGTCGGCCAGGCCGCTTTGCAGCATGGCCAGCACCGCTTTCGGATTGGCGAACATGGTGCTGCTCATGATGGCCGCGCCGGCCGAGGAACCGGCAATCACGCCGCCGCGGCGGTACACGTCCCACACCGCCGCCAGCACCGCTGTTTGCGAGCCGTCCTCGCGTACCAGCGCCTTGGTGATGCGGCCCTGGTCGCCGCCCGCGAAGTAGATGCCGTCCGCTTCGCGCACGCGCTTGGCCAGCGCGGCATCGTCCGCATTCTTGCGGTAATCGCTGCCCGCCATGCGCACCGCCACCGGCACCAGGAAGGCATCGGCGCCCCACTTGCGCAGGTAGCCGATGATGGTCTGGGCCGAACGTTCGGGATTGCCCGCCGCGGACGGGAAGACGGCAATGCGCGCGCCCTTGCCGCCGGCCAGCTTCACCACGCGCTGCCACACGTCCGCATTGTCGCCGCGCAGGCCGCCGCCGATGATGACCAGGGAACCCTGGTGCGCCGTCACCGGCGAGGGCGCGATGGCCGCCGAACCGCCGCTGAGCGTGGCGCTGGCGCCGGCCACGATGCGTACCGGCGCGCCCGGATCGGGCGCCGGCGCGGGCGGCGCCAGGGGCACCCCCGGCGGGGCCTTGCCCGGCACTTCCGGCGGCGGCGTGGTGCTGGTGCCGGCGGGGACGGGATTCTTGGGCGGCGCCTCCCGGGCTTGCACCGGCAGACCGCAGGCAGCTAGCAGGGCCAGGCCCAGGCGGGCCAGGCCGGCGGGAGAGTACAGCTTCACGATGGCCTCCTGTTCGAATTGCTCACCGGCACCGCTGGTAGACATCAGGGTAATACCTTTCCATCAGTGTAGCCGGACGTGACGGTGGAGTAAAACCGAATCGTGCGTACAGGCCGTGCGCGTCCGCCGTCGCCAGCGTAAAACGGCGCAAACCCTGCAAATCCGGGTGAGCGAGCACTGACTCCACCAGCAATTTGCTATAGCCGCGGCCACGCTGGCCAGGCAGCACGAACACATCTACCATATTAGCGAAGGTTGCCCGGTCCGTGACGACGCGTGCAAACGCCACCTGATTTCCGTCAAGATAGCCGCCAAAGCACAGCGAATTGGCCAGTGCGCGCTCCAACAGCGCACGCGGGATGCCGCGCGCCCAGGACGACTCTTCGGCCAGGAAACGGTGTACCAGATCGACGTCCAGGCGCGCCGGGTCGCTGCTGACCTCGAACGCGGCCATCATTGCACCTTCAGGTAGCGCGCCGGCAGCGGATTGCCCTCGCTTTCCGGTTGCCACAGCAGCTGGGAAATCCACCAGCGCTGGCCGTCGTTCACCAGCTGGATCGAATTGATGCCGCGCACAAAAGGCTGCTCGCCGGGCGCATGGCGCGCCTCATAGGTGGTGAACACATGGGCGATCTGGCCGAACGCCTCGCTCCTGCGCGCCAGCTCCGATTCGAAGAAGCCCTCCTTGGCAAAGACCGGCGTGGTGCGGGCGATATAGTCCTCGATGCTCAGCACGCGGGTATTGAGCGCGCCCTCCTTGTTCATGCTGTGCACCACCATGCGCCCGTCGGGACGGAACAGGGAACGCAGGCGATCCCAGTCGCGCACCTTGCCGGCCGGGCCGGAGATGGTGTCGTACAAGGCGGCGACAATACTGTCCAGCGAGCCCACGTCGGCCGGGCGCGCGCCTTGCGCGACAGCGCTGCCTGCGGCCAGCGCCAACAGTAGCAAACTTGCTAACTTCTTCATTGCTTCTCCTACTAATTTATAATCGTTCGAATTATTCGTACACATCTCACCGCACAAGCCACTATGACAGATCAATTCTCCAAAAAGGCGGAAGCCTGGTCCGCCCGCTTCTCCGAACCCGTTTCCGACCTCGTGAAACGCTACACCGCCTCCGTGTTTTTTGACAAGCGCATGGCCAAGGCCGACATCCAGGGCTCCCTGGCGCACGCCGACATGCTCGCCGCGCAAGGTATTATCGCCGCCGGCGACCTGGCCGCGATCCAGCAAGGCATGGCCCAGATCAGCGGCGAAATCGACGCCGGCCAGTTCGCGTGGCAGCTGGACCTGGAAGATGTGCACCTGAACATTGAAAAGCGCCTGACCGAGCTGGTGGGCGACGCCGGCAAGCGTCTGCACACGGGCCGCTCGCGCAACGACCAGGTGGCCACCGATATCCGCCTGTACGTGCGCGCCGCCATCGACGACATTAGCAGCCTGCTGCAGCAATTGCGCGGCGCCCTGCTCGACCTGGCGGAGACGAATGCGGACGTGATTCTGCCCGGCTTCACCCACATGCAGGTAGCGCAGCCGATCACCTTCGGCCACCACATGCTGGCCTACGTGGAAATGTTCGGCCGCGACCTGGAACGCATGCAGGATTGCCGCAAGCGCGTGAACCGCCTGCCGCTGGGCGCCGCCGCGCTGGCCGGCACCACCTTCCCAATCGACCGCCTGCGCGTGGCGCAGTCGCTCGGCTTCGACGACGTGTGCCACAACTCGCTGGACGCCGTGTCCGACCGCGACTTTGCGATCGAATTCACCGCCGCCGCCTCGCTGCTGATGATGCACGTGTCGCGCATGTCGGAAGAACTGATCATCTGGATGAGCCCACGGGTCGGCTTCATCGACATCGCCGACCGCTTCTGCACCGGCTCCTCCATCATGCCGCAGAAGAAGAACCCGGACGTGCCGGAACTGGCGCGCGGCAAGACCGGCCGCGTCTACGGCCACCTGATGGGCCTGCTGACCCTGATGAAAGGCCAGCCGCTGGCCTACAACAAGGACAACCAGGAAGACAAGGAACCGCTGTTCGACACCGTGGACACGGTGGTCGACACCCTGCGCATCTTCGCCGACATGGCCGGCGGCATCACCGTCAAGCCGCAGGCGATGCGCGCTGCCGCGCTGCAGGGCTACGCCACCGCGACCGACCTGGCCGACTACCTGGTCAAGAAAGGCCTGCCGTTCCGCGACGCGCACGAAGCGGTGGCGCATGCGGTGCGCGCCTGCGACGACCTGAAGATCGACCTGTCGGAGATGTCGCTGGAACAGCTGCGCGCCTTCTCGCCGCTGGTAGGCGAGGACGTGTTTGCCGTGCTCACGCTGGAAGGCTCGGTCGCGGCGCGCGACCACGTGGGCGGCACTGCGCCGAACCAGGTGCGCGCGGCGATTGCCCGCGTGCGCCAGCAACTGGCCGGCTAACACGGCCACCCGGGCCGCCCGCGCTGCGCGCCGGCGGCCGGTCGTCCCCTGCCCGCTTCGGGCATTTCCCAGCCTGCAATTGTTGTCAATTTGAACACAATGGCAGCGTGGG
This sequence comes from Pseudoduganella sp., assembly GCA_021323265.1. Lineage (GTDB taxonomy): Bacteria > Pseudomonadota > Gammaproteobacteria > Burkholderiales > Burkholderiaceae_D > Rugamonas. The sequence continues at coordinate 30,825 of JAJTCO010000046.1, forward strand.
CGATCCGGGCCGCAGGCAATCGTGCGCGGCGGCCGGTTCAATTTCCCGTCATTCTCGGCTACTATCCTTGCAATAACTATTCCAAGATGGAGATGTGTAATGCGAGGATTCCTCAGGCTGTCCGGCTGGCTCGATCGTATCGGCTACCGCGCAGGCCAGCTGGCCAATGTCATGATCTTGGCCTCCTGTTTCATCAGCGCCAGCAATGCCATGATCCGCTATGGCTTTGACTGGAGCTCCAACGCCCTGCTGGAAATGCAGTGGTACCTGTTTGGCGCAGCCGTCATGCTGGGCGCCAGCTACACCTTCCAGCGCAATGAACACGTGCGCGTCGACCTGGTCTACGGCCACGTCTCCGAGCGCAAGCAATTGTGGATCGACGTCTTCGGCATCGTGGTCTTCCTGTTCCCGGCCTGCATCCTGTTTGCCTGGCTGTCGTGGGAATCGCTGTTCATGCCTTCCTGGGACATCATGGAGCAGTCCAGCAACGCCGGCGGCCTGCCGCGCTGGCCGATCAAATTCATCGTCCCCCTGGGTTTCGCCCTGCTGACGCTGCAGGGCCTGTCCGAACTGATCAAGCGCATCGCGCACCTCGCCGGCCAGGCCAGCCTGGATAGCAAATACGAAAGGCCAGTGCAATGATCCCATTGGAGATGA
>JAJTCO010000047.1 GCA_021323265.1 Pseudoduganella sp.
TACATCAAGGACCTCGATCCCGAGCTGGCCGACTTCGATCTGGCCAAGCTGCCCCTGAACGACCGCCCAACCTACGAACTGCTGACCAAGGCGAAAACCGTCGCCGTGTTCCAGCTTGAATCGCGCGGCATGCAGGGCATGCTGAAGGACGCGCGTCCCGACCGCTTCGAAGACATTATCGCGCTGGTGGCGCTGTACCGTCCGGGCCCGATGGACCTGATCCCGGACTTCTGCAAACGTAAGCACGGCGAAAAGTTCGACTACCCCGATCCGCGCACCGAGGGCATCCTGTCTGAAACCTACGGCATCATGGTGTACCAGGAGCAGGTGATGCAGATGGCGCAGATCATCGGCGGCTACTCGCTGGGCGGCGCCGACATGCTGCGCCGCGCGATGGGTAAGAAAAAAGCCGAAGAGATGGCGGAGCACCGCGAAATCTTCCGCAAGGGCGCGCAAGAGGGCGGACTGACCGTCGAGAAGGCCGACGAGATCTTCGACTTGATGGAGAAGTTCGCGGGCTACGGCTTCAACAAGTCGCACGCGGCCGCCTACGCGCTGCTGTCCTATCACACCGCCTACCTGAAGCACCACCACACCGCAGCGTTCATGGCAGCGAACATGTCGCTGGCCATGGACGACACGGAAAAGGTCAAGATCCTGGTGGAAGACTCGATCGACGTCTGCGGCCTGACCATCCTGCCGCCGGACGTCAACCAGTCGGCCTACCACTTCCGTCCGGACGGTGAGCCGGGCAAGAAGGCCACCCGCATCCGCTACGGCCTGGGCGGCGTGAAGGGCGCCGGCCAGAACGCGATCGAAGCGATCATCGCCGCGCGCACTTCCGGCGGGCCGTTTACCAGCCTGTTCGACTTCTGCAAGCGCGTCGACAAGAAGCAGATGAACCGCCGCACCATCGAAGCCCTGATCCGCGCCGGCGCCTTCGACGGCTTCGGCGTCGACCGTGCGGTGCTGTTCGCGTCCGTGGGCTTTGCCATGGAATACGCCGACCAGGAAGCCAAGTCGGCCAACCAGGTCAGCCTGTTCGGCGGCGACGATTCCGACCTGGTGGCGCCGCCGGACTATGTGTCCGCGCTGCCGTGGACCGACCGCGAAAAGCTGGCGGAGGAGAAGATCGCGCTGGGCTACTACCTGTCCGGCCACATGTTCGACTCCTACCAGCAGGAAGCGCGCCGCTTCGCGCGCACCAAGCTGTCGGAGCTGGAACCGTCGCGCGAGCCGCGCATGATGTGCGGCGTGATCTCCGGCATCCGCACCCAGATGACCCAGCGCGGCAAGCTGCTGATCGTCACGCTGGACGACAAGACCGCCGTGGTCGAAGTCACGGTCTACAATGAAGTCTTCGAGCCGAACAAGCAGATGTTCAAGGAAGACGAGTTCCTGTGCGTGACCGGCAAGGTATCGGAAGACCGCTTCTCGGGCGGCCTGCGCATCACCGCCGAGAAGGTGTACAACATCACCGCCGCGCGCATCCAGTTCGGCCGCCAGCTCGGCCTGGCGCTGCCGCACGCCGTGCCCTCCGCAAAACTGGCCGAAGTGCTGACCCCGCACCGCGACACCTACGGCCTGCCGGTGGCCATGCGGGTTAAGCCGCAGGGCATCGACTGCGTGCTGCAGCTGGGCGACGACTGGCGCGTGGCGCCGTCCGACGCGCTGAAAACCGCGCTGGAACTGGGGCTGGGCGCCGTCGAGGTGGGCATCGAGTATTGATTCGTCCGGCGCGCGGGGCGCGCTGGGGAACTGTCGCGTATCGTGCGACGTAGTTAGTATTGTTTCAAGATAATTGCGTGGATAAAGCTTGTCATTTTGACTAGTTGTCGCTGCCAATTATGTTATTCAACTCTTTCAGCTTCCTGCTGGCCTTCCTGCCGGTCACACTGATCGGCTACTTCGCGCTCGCGCGTCGCAATCCGGTTTGGGGCGTGGGCTGGCTGGCGCTGGCCTCACTGTTCTTTTATGGCTGGTGGGATGTGCGCTATGTCCCGCTGCTGCTGGCCTCGATCGTCGCCAATTACGGCTGCGCGCAAGCGATACGCCGGGCGCAGGGCAGGGCGCGCCGCTGGTGGCTGGCCGGCGCCGTGACCGGCAACCTGCTGCTGCTGGCCTATTACAAGTACGCGGACTTCTTCTACGCCTCCCTGACCGGCGAACATGCGCACGTGCTGCAGGTGGTGCTGCCGATCGGCATTTCGTTCTTCACCTTCACGCAGATCGCCTTCCTGGTCGACACGGCGCGCGGCTTCGTGCAGGAGGGGCGCTTCATCCATTACGTGTTGTTCGTCACCTACTTCCCGCACCTGGTGGCGGGGCCGGTGCTGCACCATAAGGAAATGATGCCGCAATTTGCCGACCCGCGAAACGCGCTGCCGCGCGCCGGCAATTTCTCCGTGGGCGGCACCATCTTCCTCATCGGCCTGGCGAAAAAGACGCTGCTGGCCGATTCGCTGGCGCCTTACGCCCATGCGCTGTTCAACGCGCCGGGTGAACCCACGCTGCTGATGGCGTGGGGCGGCGTGCTGGCATACACCTTCCAGCTGTATTTCGATTTTTCCGGTTATTCGGACATGGCGATCGGCCTGTCGCGCATGTTCGGCATCAACCTGCCGCTGAACTTCAACTCGCCGTACAAGTCGCTCAACGTCGTTGATTTCTGGCGGCGCTGGCACATGACGCTGTCGCGTTTCCTGCGCGATTACCTGTACATTCCGCTGGGCGGCAACCGCCACGGTGCGGCGCGCGCCAAGGTGAACCTGATGGTGACCATGGTGCTGGGCGGCTTGTGGCATGGCGCCAGCTGGAACTTCGTCGTGTGGGGCGGCCTGCACGGCCTGTACCTGGTGATCGTGCATGCCTGGCAGGCGCTGAAGGCCCGCCTCGGCTGGCAGGAGGGCGGTAGGGCGGGACGCCTGGCGGCATGGGCGCTGACCTTCATTGCCGTGGTGTTTGCCTGGGTGTTCTTCCGCGCGGCGGACCTGCCTTCGGCGCTGAGCATCGTGGCCGGCATGGTGGGCCAGCATGGCCTGTCGCTGCCGGACGCGATCGGGGCGCGCCTGGGTGGGCTGCGCGACGTCCTGTCGCAGTTGGGCGTGGGCTGGTCGCTGGGCGGAGGCGCGCAGTTCATCGAGACCTGGTCCTGGGTGCTGGTGGCGGCGCTGGTGGCGTTCTGCGCACCGAACACCCAGCAAATCATGCATCGCTTCGACCCTGCGCTCGACCACGACGGCAAGGTGGCGCCGGCGCGCCTGTCGTGGGTGCCGTCGCAGCGCCATGCGCTGGCCAGCGGGCTGCTTGCCGTGCTTTGCCTACTGGCGCTGGCGCGCCCGAGCGAGTTCCTCTACTTCCAGTTCTGAACATGGACAACTTCTCGCATCACGGATATTTGCGCACCCTGGCCCTGACCATGCTGGCGGGGGTCGGGCTGGTGGCTGCACTGGTGGTGCTGGCCGACCCGTACGACCTGTATGGCATCCTGCGCGCGCCCGGCGTCAATGCGCTCAAGCCGGCGCCGCAGCACTTCCGCAACGAGATCAAGCTGGCGCGCGCGCAGCAAGTGTCGGCCACCCAGTTCCTGGTCGGTAATTCGCGCGTCGAAGTCGGCTTTGATCCGGACAGCCCTCAGCTGGGCGGCAGCGCATACAACCTGGGGCTGGCCGGAACGGGCACCTCGGTCGCCATCGGACAGCTGCAGTACTTGCGCAGCCTGGGCGTGCAGCCCCGGCGCACCGTGGCCGGCATGGACTTCCACGATGCGCTGCTGCGGCCCGGTGAGCGGGAAGGGACCTGGTATCCGCCGGCGCAGCCCGCGGCGGCCTGGCGCTGGCGCTTCGAAACGCTGTTTTCCCTGGGCGCGCTGCGCGCCGCGGCGGCCACCTTCATCATGCAGGGCGATGGCGAAGCGGAGACCATGACGGCGCGCGGTCTGAACCCGCTGCATCAGTACGCCAAGTACGTTCGCAACGACGGCTACTACAAGATCTTCCGCCAGCGCGCCGAGGAGAACGCCGCCATGCTGACGCGCGCGGCGGGCACGGGGCTGGACCGGGAAGGCACCCGCAAAAAGCTGCGTGCCTTGCTCGACGTGGCGGCGCGGGACAATCCTGGCGCCGAGGTGCACCTGATGGTGTACGCCTACCATGCGCAGCTGCTGGCGCTGTACGAAGCGAGCGGCTTGTGGCCGCGCTTTGAGGAGTGGAAGGCGATCCTGCTGGAGGAGGTGGAGGCGGGCCGCGCCCGCTTCCCGCAGGCGCGCATCGTCCTGTATGATTTCAGCGGATTCGGCGACTTCAATTGCGAAGCCATCCCGGCGCCGGGCAGCCAAGGCACGACGCGCTGGTACTGGGAGGCCGGACACCAGAAACCGGCGCTGGGCGAGGAAATGCTGCAGCGCATGCTGGCGCCCGCGCCGGCGGCGGCGGGGGATTTTGGCATGGCATTGACGGCGCAGAACTGGGAGCGCAACCGGCAGCGCATCGCCGCCGAGCGCGCACGCTGCGCGGCGGCGCAGCCAGAACTGTTCGACGAGGCGCAGCAACTGGTCGCGCGTGCGGCGCGCCCGCAACGATGGGAGCAATGAATGGACATGAAGCGCATCAACGCAGGCAAGCTGCGCGCCATCGGTTACGACGAGCGCGCGCGCGTGCTGCGCGTCGAGTTTGACGACGGCAGCGCCATCGATTACGACGGCGTCGGGCGCGACGTCTGGCAGCGCCTGTCGACCACCGGCAGCGCATGGAGCTTCTACCGCGACAATATCGAGGAAGAATTCACGGGACGCAAAGGGCGCGCCACGCCCCAGGCGGGAACGCGCCCCGCCGGCCTGGACGACCTGTTCGGCAACTGACGGCTGAGCCCGTGTCCACCAAAGGGCCTGACCCCAAGGTGGACACGGGCTCGGCTGTCTTACATGTCCTTCAGCGCGGTGATGGCGTAGCCTTTGCTACCCATCTGCTGGATCAGCCGGTCGATGTGGTAATCGGGCAGGGCTTGCACGTCATCGTCGACTTCCAGCGATTGCTCGGCTGGCAACCAGTCGGTGTTGATGGCTTCCTGTGGGATGGGTTGGCCCTCGGGAACGGCGAGGTAGGAAAAAATGCCGTTGTGTTCGGCTCGACGGTAGATGTCCAGGCGCATCTTGATCTCCCTTCAACTAGTCCTACGCGCAAGTTGGCGTAACGCTTTGATTCTACTCCGCTTGCGCGCCGCTGGCACCATGCGCTTGCAGGATGGCGCGCAGTTCAATGGTATAGTGTGCGCCGACTTGCCGGCAGGCATCGTAGAACAGTTGCTTGTGAATTGACCCCATGTGCCTCCCTCCATTGTTCCCGGCAGCCGGCTTTATCCTGGTCTATCTCCTGTTCGACTGGCTGAGCTACGTCGAGCCGCTGCTGGGCTTGAACATCACGCCGTGGAATCCGGACACGGCATTGGGCCTGGTGTTCTGGCTGGTCTACGGCCGGCGCGCGGCGCTGCCCTGGTTCCTGGCGCTGGTGGCGGGCGACGTCCTGGTGCGCGGCATGCCGGGCGGACCGCTGGGCACGCTGCTCACGGCGGGCTGGCTGACCTGCGCCTACGGCCTGCTGGGGGAGAGCTTGCGCAAGGTGCTGGCGGGCGGCTCGCTGTTCGCGTCGCGCCGCAGCTTTTACCAGTGGCTGGCCCTGGTGGGCGCCGGCACCATGCTCAACGCCGTGATCCATATTTCCCTGCTGGCCTGGCTGGGCCTGGTGCCCTGGAACGACTGGCTGCGCGCCGCCTGGCGCTTCGGCTTTGGCGACATGGTGGGGGTGGTGGTCAGCATGCCCCTGCTGCTCAAGCTGTCCACGGCGCAGGGCCGGGCGCGCTTGCGCGCGGTGACCTGGAAGGCGGAAACCCTGGGCTACCTGGCGCTGGCGATCTGCGTGCTGTGGGCGGTCTTCGGTTACATCATGACGTCCGAGTTCAAGCACTTCTATTTCCTGTTCCTGCCCTTGATCTGGGCCGCGTCGCGCCAGGGCGTGCATGGTGCGGCGCTGGTGGTGTTCGTGCTGCAGCTGGCGATCGTCACCCTGGTCAAGGCCAACCAGGCCAACAACATCACCGTGTCCGAGCTGCAGATGCTCGACGCGGTGCTGGCGCTGGTGGGCTTTTTCATCGGCATCGCGGTGGACGAGCGGCGCCGGGCGGCGGAGGAGCTGAAGCAGACCTTGCGCCTGGCCGCCGCAGGCGAGATGGCGGCAGCCCTGGCCCATGAGCTGAACCAGCCGATGACGGCGCTGGCGGTGTACGGCAAGGCGTGCGAGCACTTGCTGGCGCGTGGCGAGACGGGGGAGCTGCTGAAGAACGCCATCGGCCAGATGATCAACGAGTCGGCGCGCGCGGCCGAGGTGGTGCGCCGCCTGCGCGACTTCTTCCGCACCGGCGCCATGCAGCTGGAAACGGTGGGCGCCAGCGCCCTGGTGGCGGGTATCGTGCAGCAGTTCCGGCCGCAGTTTGCCGAGCATGGCGTGCAGCTGGACGTGGCGCCGGCGCCGCCGCTGGCGGTGCAGGTGGACCGCCTGCAGATCGAGCTGGTGCTGCGCAACCTGCTGGCCAATGCCCTCGACGCGGTGCGCGCGTGCCCGGCTGGGCAGCGCCGCATCGGCATCGTGGCCGAGAATGCGGGCGGCAAGCTGCGCTTGACGGTGGAGGACAGCGGCGCGGGCCTGTCGGAGGAAATGGCGGCGCGCCTGTTCGAGCCCTTCGTGTCGACCAAGGCCAGCGGCATGGGCCTGGGCCTGGTGCTGAGCCGGGCGATCGTGGAGGCGCATGGCGGCACTTTGTGGGCTGAAGTTGCCGCGCACGGCGTCTTTCGCTTTATACTGCCGGCGCAGGATTCTGGAGATTGAACGTGTCACCCCACCTTACCGTTTTCATCGTCGACGACGATCCATCGCTGCGCGACGCCCTGGGCTTGCTGCTCGGCGTGCGCGGCTACCGCACCGCCGTGTTCGCCAGCGCGGAAGCCTTCCTGCAGGCCTTCCAGCCCGAATGGGCCGGCTGCCTGGTGGCCGACATCCGCATGTCCGGCATGGACGGCCTGGCGCTGCAGCGCAAGCTCAATGAGATGGAATGCCTGCTGCCGGTGATCATCGTGACCGGGCACGGCGATGTCAGCCTGGCGCGCGAAGCGTTCAAGGCGCGCGCCGTGGATTTCCTGGAAAAGCCGTTTGACGACGACAAGTTGATTGCCGCCATCGAGGAAGCGTTTTCCATGCAGCAGCGCCAACGCCAGGACCAGGACCGCCGCAAGCAGCGCGACCAGCTGCTGGGCGAACTGACGCCGCGCGAGCGGGAGGTGTTCGAACTGGTGGTGATGGGCCGCCACAACCGCGAAATCGCGCCGCAGCTGAACATCAGCGTACGCACCGTGGAAGTGCACAAGGCGCGCCTGATGGCCAAGCTGGGCGTGGATAACGTGGCCGACCTGGTGCGCGTGGCGCTGCGCGAGTAAGGCCGCTCCGGCCGCTTATGCGCTCTGGCGCAGGTGGCGCCAGCCGAGGATCACGTCGCACACCTGCTGCGGCGTGATCGCGGCCATGCAGCGGCAGCTGTCCTTGTCCTGGCACTGGCCGCATGCCTGGGCCGCGCTCAGGTTCACGGCGCCGGCGCCCAGCGCGCCCCAGCGCGCGATGTCGATCGGTTTGATCGGCGGGAACAGGCCAAGCGTGTTGCGGCCGAGCGCCGCGGACAGGTGCAGCGGGCCGGTGCCGCTGGCCACCAGGCCGTCGGCGCGGCCGATCAGGGCCAGCAGTTCGCGCAAATCGAGCTTGCCGCACACATTGTGCACGTGGGGCAGGGCCAGCAGCCCCGGCGCCTGCTGCGCCAGCAGTTCGCCTTCGGCCGCGCTGCCGGTCAGCCACAGCCGGATATCGCCGAATGCCTGCAGCAGGTGCGCCAGTTGCGTGAAGTGCGACAGCGGCCATTCGCGGCCGTTGCCGTTCGACTTGGTGTGCAGGATCAGGTGGTAGCCCTGGTCGCCCAGCAACGCGTCGACCTTGGCGCTGGTGGGCGCTTGCAGTCCGTACAGGGGCCAGACGTCCTGCAGCGGGGGGATCTCGCGCAGGCCCAGGGGCCGCAGCAGTTCGAAATTGAGCTGGGCTTCGTGCAGCGCCGATTTCACGCGGCTAAAGCGTACCATCTCGTTGCAGGTCAGCCAGTGGTAGGCGCGGTGGCTGGTGCCGATGCGGCGCGCAATGCCGGCGCGCCACGCCGCCATGGCGATGCGGCGCACCGGGAAGGCCAGCAGCACGGTGTCGTAGCCCGCCGCGCGCAAGTGCTCCGCCAGGTCCGGCTGGTCTTCAATGGCGACCACCTGATCGACGTTGCGGCACTGGCCGACGGTGTGCGCGGCGTAGCGCCGCACCAGGAAGGTGATGTGCACGCCGGGGTAGCGCTGTTTCAGCCAGCCGGCGATCGGCAGGGTCAGCACCACGTCGCCGATATTGTCGGTGCGCGTGACCAGGATGCGGCGCGGCGCTTCGCTGGCGCTGCGCGTCATGTATAGGCAGATGCCGGCCAGGCTGCAGGCCATCGTGACGTAGAACAGCTTGGGCGCCATCAGCCAGAACATCGCGTCTGTCAGGCCGAAGCCCACGAAGCACAGCACCATCACCATGCCGGCCAGGGCCAGCGGCCGCTGGCCGCGTTCGGGCGCGTGCAGCATGCGGCGGAAGAACTGGAACGGCGCGATGTACATGGCGAAGAGCAGGCTCGCATCGAGCAGGCCGCCCGTCGCCAGGAAATGCAGCAGGTCGTTGTGGCTGCTGCTGTAGCCCAGTGCTGGCGACGGCAGCAGCGTGCCTTGGGCAACCAGCGCCCGCAGCGCCTCGTCAAAATTGTCGCGGCCAACGCCCAGCCACGGGTGTTCCATGAACATCAGCCAGGATGCTTTCCACAGCTCCAGGCGAATGCCAACCGAGGTGGTGGCGTCGCCGCGCGCCAGGTAGCCCTGTACGTCGGAGACGGCTTCGGCGACGCGGCTGGCAACGCCGGTGGCGGGCACAAAATAGGCCAGCACGCACAGGGCGGCGGCCATTGCCAGCGCCACCAGCATGCGCCTGCCGTGCATCTGGTAGCCGTAGCGCGCCAGCGGCACGGCCACCAGCGGCAAGGCGAGCCAGCCGCCGCGCGATTGGGAGAGGGCGGATGCGACGATGCCAGCCAGCAAGGCCAGTGCAGGAAGATAGCGCAACTCGCGCGAGGTGTTCAGGCTGCAGATCGCCATCAAGCCCATGGCCAGGGCCAGGTCGCCGAAGGTGATCGCGTGGTGTGTCAGTCCTTCGGCGCGCGGCATGCCCCACAACTGGGTTTGCAGCACGGCCAGCACGGCGGCCGCGATGGTGCCATAGCACAGGCCAAGCCAGAAATGGCGCACCTGCGGCCGCAGGTGATAGAACGCGCCGATGCAGGCCAGGCCGAACAGCATGCGTGAAGGGCCATCGAGCGTGCGCAGGGGCTGGCTGTCCGCTACCATGCGCAGCAGGGAGAAAAGAAAGAAGGCGCCAAAAGCCAACATCATGGGGCGCAGCACATGCCAGTTGGTACGGTAGCAATCGCGCACGCCGTCGCGGAAATGCCAGGCGAACAACAACAGCGCCACGGCCTGGATCAGGCCCACGCCGAAAGAAGTGGTCAGCGCAAATGCCGGCAGGGCAAACACCAGGACGGTGGCAAGTAGCGGTGGCTTGGCCAATGGTTCGTGTGTATCCAGCATGAAACTGCGCTATCGAAAGCAGAGCGAAAAGTGCCCGATTATAGCAGTCTGGCCTGTCCGGCCGTCCGCCAGCGGCATGTTGTTGCCGATGCGGCAATCGGTAATAATGCCTGGCTACAGGAATGAATGGAATTGACAAAATGAGCACGCAAACGCCCCGCACGCTGGTGATCTCGCCCAACTGGATCGGCGACGCCGTCATGGCGCAGCCGCTGCTGCAGCTGCTCAAGGCAGCCCATCCCGAGCGCCCGATCGACGTGCTGGCGCCGCCCGCCGTCTCGCCCGTCTGGCGCCAGATGGCGGAGGTGGCCGAGGTGCTGGAAACCCCGTTCCGCCATGGCGCGCTGCAGCTGAAGGAACGCTGGCGCTATGCGCGCCTGCTGCGCCAGCGCGGCTACGCCGCGGCCTACATCCTGCCCAATACCCTGAAGTACGCGCTGATCCCCTGGCTGGCCGGCATTGCGCGCCGGGTCGGCTACAAGGGCGAGAGCCGCTATGGCCTGATCAACGTGATGCACCATGACGATACGCCGCCGCGGCCCATGGTGCCGTTCTACGCGGCGCTGGCCGATGCGCCGGGCGCCGCGCTGCGCAGCGGCCTGCCCAAGCCGCGCCTGGCCGCCAGCGAGGCGCAGTTCGCCGCCGCCTGCGCCAAGGTCGGCCTGGACCCGGCGCGCCCGCTGGTGGTGTTTGCGCCCGGCGCGGAATTCGGCGGCGCCAAGCGCTGGCCGCCGGCCCATTTCGGCCAGCTGGCGCAGCACATCCTGGCGCGCGACCCGCAGGCCCAGGTGGCCCTGCTTGGCTCGCCGAAGGACGGCCCCACCTGCGACGAGGTGCTGGCCGCCGCCGGCGCGCCGGCCGGCCTGGTGAGCCTGGCCGGCAAGACCAGCCTGGCCGATGCCATGGCCCTGATTTCGCGTGCCGCGGCGGTGGTCAGCAACGACTCCGGCCTGCTGCACGTGGCCTCCGCCCTGAACCGCCCCGTGATCGCCATCTACGGCCCGACCGATCCCGACCACGCGCCGCCGTTTTCCGACATGGCCGCCTCCATTTCCCTGCGCCTGGAATGCTCGCCCTGCCGCCAGCGCGAGTGCCCGCTGGGCCACCAGAACTGCATGCACGGCATCAGCGCCGGCCAGGTCTGGCAAACCCTGCAGCCCATGCTGACGTGACGCCGCTGGTCCTCATTCCCGGCTACATGCTGGACGACGCGCTGTGGGACGGCCTGCTGCCTTGCCTGCCGCCGGAGCTGCCGCTGCATTTCGCCAGCCTGGCGCACGGCGACTCCATCGCCGCCATGGCGCAGGCCGTGCTGGCGGAATGCCCGGCTACCTTCAACCTGCTGGGCTTTTCCATGGGCGGCTACGTGGCGCGCGAGATCGTGCGCCGCGCCCCGCAGCGCGTGCGGGCGCTGGCGCTGGTGGCCACCTCCAGCCGCGCCGACACCCCGCTGCTGGTCGAACAGCGCAGCAAGGCCGCGCGCGCCACGCCGCTGGGCGCCTTCCGCGGCCTGGGTCGGGCAGCCGTCGCGCAGTCGCTGCGGCCCGACAACGCCGCCAATGAAGCGCTGATCGCCCAGGTGCGCGCCATGGGCGAGCGCCTGGGGCGCGACGTCTTCATCCGCCAGTCGCTCATTGCGCGCGCGGCCGACACGGAGCAGCTGGCCGACATCGGCTGCCCGACCCTGGTGGTCGCCGCCGAAGAAGACCAGCTGCGCAGCCCCGACGAGGCGCGCGAACTGGCAAACGGCATCCCCGGCGCGCGCCTGGAAGTGGTGCCGCACGCCGGCCACCTGGTGCCGATCGAACAGCCGCAGGCGCTGGCCCGGCTGCTGGCGGACTTCGGGCTCTTCCGCTAGCCATACGAAAGATGTAGCTATTGCGCGCTTTCGATGTCGAAAATGATATCGATCTTCGCAGAAATGGCATACCTCACCCCCCGTTCGCCTCTGCTAACCTTGCCACCGGCATAACAATTCAAAGCGGAGACAGGCATGCACAACTACAGGGGAGTAAAGCGCCTTGCGGCGCTGGCGTTGATGGTGACGGCATTGGGCGCGCAGGCGGCGGTGCCCCATTTCGCCGCGGTCGGCGAGCGCTTCGAACTCGATGGCAAGCCCTACGTGATCCGCTCCGGCGAGCTGCACTACGCCCGCATCCCGCGCGCATTCTGGCGCGAGCGCCTGCAGCAGGTGCGCGCCATGGGTCTTAACACGGTGACCACCTACGTGTTCTGGAACATGCACGAGATGGAGCCGGGCCGCTTCGACTTCAGCGGCAACCTGGACCTGGCAGCCTTCATCCGCGCCGCGCGCGACGAAGGCTTGCAGGTGATACTGCGGCCCGGACCTTATGTGTGCGCGGAGCTCGACTTCGGCGGCTTCCCGGCCTGGCTGCTGCGCACGCCCGGCCTGCGCGTACGCAGCATGGACCCGCGCTTCCTCAGTGCCACGCAGCGCTACTTCAAGCGCGTGGCGCAGGAAGTGGCGCCGCTGCTGTCCTCGCGCGGCGGCCCCATCCTCATGGTGCAGGTGGAAAACGAATACGGCTCCTACGGCGACGACCGCGACTACATGGCGGCCATGCACCGCCAGCTGCGCGAGGCCGGCTTCGACCTGCCGCTGTTTACCTCCGACGGCCCCGATCCCACGCTGCTGGACCGCGGCACGCTGCCCGGCGTGACAGCGGTGGTCAATTTCAACGGCGGCGCCGATGCCACGCAGGAAGCCTTTGCCCAGCTGGCCGCCTTCCGCCCCAAGGTGCCGCGCATGTCCGGCGAATACTGGGCCGGCTGGTTCGACCACTGGGGCGAGCGGCACCACAAGGTCGATCCCGCCATGGCCGCGCAGGCGGTGGACTGGATGCTGGGGCAGGGCATTTCCTTCAACCTGTACATGGCCCACGGCGGCACCAGTTTCGGCTGGATGCCGGGCGCCAATACCACGGGCACCACCTACCAGCCCGACACCACCAGCTACGACTACGACGCCGCCATCGACGAAGCCGGCCGCCCGACGCCCAAGTTCCACGCCATCCGCGCCGTCATCGCGCGCCACCTGGCGCCCGGCGAGCGCCTGCCGGACCTGCCGGCGGCCACGCCCACGGTCGCCGTGCCGCGCTTCACGCTGCAGGAATCGGTGCCGCTGGTGGAGACGCTGCCGGCGCCGCTGCCATCGCGCCTGGCGCGCCATATGGAGGCGTATGGCCAAGGCTATGGCTTCATCCTGTACCGCAAGCGCTTCAGCGGCGCCGCGGCCGGCAAGCTTGACCTGGGCGCGGTGCGCGACTACGCCCACGTGCTGGCGGACGGCACGACCATCGCCACGCTCGACCGCCGCCGCAACGAGAACGCCACCGAGATCAAGCTGAAGGAGGGCAGCACGCTCGATGTGCTGGTGGAGAACATGGGGCGCGTCAATTTCGGGCCGCACCTGGCCGACGAGCGCAAGGGCCTCACGCGCCAGGCCAGCCTGGCGGGCAAGCCCCTGCTCGACTGGGACGTCTACACGCTGCCCCTGGCGGACCTGTCCGGCCTGCGCTTCAAGCCGGGCGCGCCCGCGCGCTCCGGCCCGACCTTCTGGCGCGGCCGCTTCCAGGCGAGCGGCCAGGGCAGCACCTTCCTCGACATGCGCGGCCTGGGCAAGGGCCACGTCTGGGTGAACGGCCACCACCTGGGGCGCTACTGGCGCATCGGCCCGCAGCAAAGCCTGTTCCTGCCGGCCCCCTGGCTGCGCGCCGGCGACAACGAGATCATCATCCTCGACCTGGACGGCGCAGCGGAAGCGCCCAGCGTGCAAGGCCTGCCCGACCCCGTGTTCAGCACGCCTTGAAGATTCGGGGTCAGCTCTGTCAATCGGACATTTTGTCCGATTGACAGAGCTGACCCCGAACTACGAACTAGAACTACGAACTAGGCAAGCTTGAAGCGGCCGACCTGGCTGGTCAGGCGTCCCGCCTGCTCCTGCATGGCGCTGGCCGCCGCCGCCGCTTCCTCCACCAGGGCGGCATTTTGCTACGTCACGTTGTCCAGCTGGGCGATGGCCTGGTTGACCTGCTCGATGCCCGCCGTCTGCTCGGTGCTGGCGCCGGCGATCTCCGACATGATGGCGGTGACGCGCTCGATGCTGGCCACCACTTCGCCCATCGTGCTGCCGGCCTGGTCCACCAGCGCGCTGCCCGCGTGCACCTGCTGCACGGTATTGGTGATCAGCTCCTTGATCTCGCCCGCGGCTTGCGCGCTGCGCTGGGCCAGGTTGCGCACTTCCGAGGCCACGACCGCGAAGCCGCGCCCCTGCTCGCCGGCGCGCGCCGCTTCGACCGCCGCATTCAGCGCCAGGATATTGGTCTGGAACGCAATGCCGTCGATGACGCCGATGATGTCCACGATCTTGGTCGATGCCGCATTGATCGATCCCATGGTGCTGACCACCTTGCCCACCACGCTGCCGCCGCGCGAGGCCACGTCGGAAGCGGTGGCCGCCAGTTCCCTTGCGGTACGCGCATTGTCGGCATTGTTGCGCACGGCGGAAGTCAGCTCCTCCATCGACGCCGCGGTTTCCTCCAGCGTGCTGGCCTGATGCTCGGTGCGCGTCGACAGGTCATGGTTGCCGGAGGCGATCTGCTGCGACGCGGTAGCGATGCTCTCCGTCCCGTGCCGCACCTCGGCCACGATGCCGGCCAGGCTGTCGTTCATGGCCTTCAAGGCCTTCAGCAGCTGGCCCGCCTCGTCCTCGCCGTGCGCTTCGATGCGGCGGCTCAAGTCCCCGTCCGCCACGGTTTGCGCGATCTGCACCGCGGCACTGAGGGGGCGCACGATGGAGCGCGTGGTCATCCACGCAAAGCCCACGCCCAGCGCCACCGCCGCCACGCCGAGCGCGATCAGCATGTCGCGGCCGCTGCGGTTGCCGGCCTGGATTTCCGCAGCGACAGCGTCAAGATTGCTCTGCTCGGCCCGGGTCACCTCGTCCAGCGCATCGAGGTAGACCACGCGGCGCGCCTCCATATCGATGAACAGGCGGGCCGCGGTTTCCGCATCGCCGTCCGCCTTGGCCTTGTAGACCGCCTTGCGCTGGTCGACATAGGCCTTGCGGCTGGCCAGCACCTTTTCGTACGCCGCGCGCGAGGGCGGGTGGGTCAAGAGCTTGCCCAGCAGGTCCTGGATTTCCGTTGCACGGCCCGAGGCGGCAGCCATCTGTGCCTCAATGGCTTTCTGCTGGAGCGGGTCGCTCACCATGTAGGCCGCCGTCGTGCGCGCCGCATTGACCTCGACCACCTTCTGCCATTCCGCGACCAGGCGCTCGTTGCGCACGTTCTGCGCCACCAGTGCCCCGGTTTTCGCGCTGGCGCTTTGCAGCCGCACGATACCTACCACCGTCATCGCGGCCAGCAGCGCCAATACCACGGCGAACGCCAGGCCCAGGCGGGTGCCTATCCTCAGGTTCTTCATGATTTTTTTCCTCTCCAAGGCGAAACCGGCTTGTACTTGAAAATGTACCACGCAGAAAAAATTCGGGGTCAGCTCTGTCAATCGGACACGGGCTCAGCCGCAGGCGGCTGAGCCCGTGTCCGATTGACAGAGCTGACCCCGAACTTACATCAGGATGACGTCGTACTGTTCCTGGTGGTAGCTGGTTTCCACCTGCAGCGAGATTTTCTTGCCAATGAAGTCGCCCAGCATGGCCAGGTGCTGCGATTCCTCTTCCAGGAACAGGTCGACTACTTCCTGCGAGGCGAGGATGCGGAACTCGCGCGGGTTGAACTGCTTGGCTTCGCGCAGCAGTTCGCGCAGGATCTCGTAGCAGATGGTGCGCGAGGTCTTGACCTGGCCCTTGCCTTCGCAGGCGGGGCAGGGCTCGCACAGGATGTGCGCCAGCGATTCGCGCGTGCGCTTGCGCGTCATTTCCACCAGGCCGAGCGCGGAGAAGCCGGATACCGATACCTTGGTGCGGTCGCGCGCCAGGGCTTTCTTCAGCTCCGCGAGCACGGCGTTGCGGTGCTCGTTGTTCTCCATGTCGATGAAGTCGAGGATGATGATGCCGCCCAGGTTGCGCAGGCGTAGCTGGCGCGCGATGGCGTGCGCCGCTTCCAGGTTGGTCTTGAAGATGGTGTCGGCGAAATTGCGGCCACCGACGAAACCGCCGGTGTTGACGTCGATCGTCGTCATCGCTTCGGTCTGGTCGACGATCAGGTAGCCGCCGGACTTGAGGTCGACGCGGCGTCCCAGCGCGCGGTGGATCTCTTCTTCCACGCCGTACAGGTCGAACAGCGGGCGCTCGCCGGTGTAGTGGACCAGGCGCTGCAGCACCGACGGCGTGTAGACGCGGCCGAACTCGGTCAGCGCCAGGAAGTTTTCGCGCGAGTCGACCTGGATGGTGGCCGTCTCGTCGTGCACGAAGTCGCGCAGCACGCGCTGCGCCAGGTTCAGGTCCTGGTGCAGCAGGGATGTGGGCGGGCGGGTGCGCGCGCCGTGGCAGATCGCACCCCAGGTCTTGCGCAGGTATTCGATGTCGGCCAGCAGGTCGGTGTCGGACGCATCTTCGGCCTGCGTGCGCACGATGTAGCCGCCTTTTTCCTCCGGCGGCAGCAGGCTTTGCATGCGTGCGCGCAGCGCTTCGCGGTCCACTTCCTTTTCGATCTTCTGCGAGATGCCGATGTGGGCGTCCTGCGGCAGGTAGACCAGCATGCGGCCGGCGATGGAAATCTGGGTCGACAGGCGCGCGCCCTTGGTGCCGATCGGGTCCTTGATGACCTGCACGGTCAGTACCTGGCCGTCGAACAGCAGCTTTTCGATCGGGGTCGGGGTGGCGTTCTGGTTGCCGTCGTGCGGGCGCGCTTCCCAGATGTCGGCCACGTGCAGGAAGGCTGCGCGCTCCAGGCCGATGTCGATGAAGGCCGACTGCATGCCGGGCAGCACGCGCACCACCTTGCCGGAGTAGACGTTGCCCGCCAGGCCGCGCGTGAGCGTGCGTTCGATGTGGAGTTCCTGCACCGCGCCCTGCACAACGAGGGCGACACGGGTTTCCTGCGGGGTGATGTTTATGAGGATGTCTTCGTTCATCAGGGAAGCTTCAGTCCTGCCTGGCGCAAAAGCTGCGCGGTTTCGTACAGCGGCAGGCCCATGATGCCGGAGTGGCTGCCCTCGATATGTTCCACAAACAGGGCTGCCAGCCCCTGGATGCCATAGCCGCCGGCCTTGTCGTAAGGCTCGGTGGTGGCGCAGTAGGCTTTGATGTCGGCGTCGGTCAGCTTGCCGAAGCGTACGTCGGAGACCTGGGTGATATGGCCGGAAAAGTCCAGCGAGTGCACGGCGACGGAAGTCAGCACCTGGTGCGTGCGGCCCGACAGCTTTTGCAGCATGTCGGTAGCTTCGCGCACATTGGCCGGCTTGCCGAGGATGTCGCCGTCGATGGTGACGGTGGTGTCGGCGGCCAGGATGGGGCGCAGGATCAGGCGGCGCTTCTGGATGATGTCCCAGGCGAAATCGGCCTTTTCCTGGGCCACGCGGCCCACGTAGGCCAGCGGATCCTCGCCGGGCACGACGTCTTCGCTGACGTCCGGCCCGCGCGGACCGTCGTTACGCAGCATGAGCAGCTCGAAGTCCACGCCGATCTGGCGCAGCAGTTCGCGCCGGCGTGGGCTCTTGGAGGCCAGGTAAATCTTCTTGTCGACCAGTTTCATCGTTTGCCTTAAGGGTTACACACGATGATAAGGGTGGTTTTGCGTAATTGTCCATGCCCGGTACAGCTGCTCGGCCAGCATCACGCGCACCATGCCGTGCGGCAGGGTCAGGCTGGACAGGCGCAGCAGGCCTTCCGCCTTGGCCTTCAGGCCCGGATCCAGCCCGTCCGCGCCGCCGATCAGGAAGGCCGTGTCGCGCCCGTCCTGCTGCCACGCTTCCAGCTGCTGGGACAGGCCCACGCTGGTCAGGTCCTTGCCGCGCTCGTCGAGGGCGATGATGCGCACCCCCTTCGGCAGCGCCGCCTCGATCCGTTCCCGTTCCAGCGCCATGGCGGTGGCGGCGGTCTTGCTGCCGGAACGCTCAACGGGCTTGATTTCCTTCAGCACGATGCGCAGTTCCGGCGGCATGCGCTTCACGTATTCGGTGAAGCCGCTCTCGATCCAGGCCGGCATCTTGTGGCCGACCGCAGCGATGATCAGCTGCACTTACTCGGCCGCAGGCTTTTTGATGCGCTTGATGACGGTCTTGGCCGGCGCTGCGGCGCCCGCGGCGGCCTTCTTCTCCTTGGCGGCCTTGGCCGATGCCTCGGCAGTCTTGGTGGTGGCGACCTTCACTTTCTTGCCTTCCGGCGCGACGACCTTCGGCGCGGCCTTCTTCGCGGCGGCCTTCTTGGCAACGGCGCCGGCGGCGGCGGTGGCCTTGGCGGTGCCCGGCTTCTTGGCCGCTGGTTTCTTCTCGATCACCGCTTCGGCTTCCTTGGCGGCCTTGGTCGCGGCCAGGTGGCCGGACTTCTTCGGCGTCGCTTCCTTGGCGGCGGCGGCCTTGCCTTCGGTGGTGGACTTGCGCTTGGCGGCGCCCAGTTTCACCGGCTTTTCGCCCCAGATTTCTTCCAGGCGGTAGTAGGCGCGGATCGGCGCCTGCATGATGTGCACGATCATGTCGCCCAGGTCCACCAGCACCCATTCGCCGGTGTCTTCGCCTTCGATGCCGATCACGTCGCCGCCGGCTTCCTTGACCTTGTCGCGCACGGACGCGGCCAGGGCCTTGGTCTGGCGGTTGGAGGTACCGGAAGCGATGGCGATGCGGTCAAAGAGGCTGGTCAGGCCGGTGGTGTCGAACACGACGATCTCCTGGCCTTTCACGTCTTCCAGGGCGTCCACGACGATGGATTGCAGTTTTTTGATATCCATTATTTAGTTCTTATACAGTTTATGTTGTTCAATATAGTCTAGCACTACCGGTGGCAGAAGCGAGTTTGCCCCATTGCCCCGTTGTAATGCAGCACGAATGGCAGTGGCCGAAATGTCGACGGCCATCTCGGCCGCCAGCATGGTCCTGCCCGCCGGGGTGTTCCTCACCTGGTCCGGCGTGGCCAGGCGGCGCTGGAATTCAGCTGCCACCTCGGCCGGCACGTGGGCGTCGTCCAGCTCGAAGCCGGGCCTGGCCGCCACGCAAATGTGGGCCAGGTCGAACAGGCTGCGCCATTCGTGCCAGGTATTCAGTCGCTGCAGCTGGTCCGCGCCCATCAGGAAGGCCAGCGACACGTCCGGCCCCACATCGGCGCGGACGGCCCGCAGCGTTTCGATCGTATAGGTGGCGCTGCCGCGCGCCAGTTCCTGCCAGTCGATCGTGACCGGGCAGGGCAGGCCGGTAAAGGCCAGTGCCAGCATGTCGACCCGTTGCTGGGGCGTCGCCGTCAATGCCCCCTTTTGCCAGGGCAGGGCGGGAATCACCAGCAGCGCATCGGCTTGCAGCAGCTGGACGAAATGTTTGCCAAGCGCGACATGGCCGTTGTGTACCGGATCGAAACTGCCTCCCAGCAGTGCGATGCAGCGCTTCACTCGGCCAGCCAGTCGCGCTGCGGGAGGAAGTCCGTGTACAGCGCCGCTTCCGGGCTGCCGTCTGCCGGATGCCAGTCATAGCGCCATTTGACGAGCGGCGGCATGGACATCAGGATCGCTTCCGTGCGGCCGCCGGACTGCAGGCCGAACAGGGTGCCGCGGTCGAACACCAGGTTGAACTCGACGTAACGCCCGCGGCGGTAGGCCTGGAAGTCGCGCTCGCGCTCGCCGTACGGGGTGTCCTTGCGGCCTTGCAGGATGGGCAGGTAGGCGCTCAGGAAGGCGTCGCCCACGCTGCGCGTCATGGCGAAGCTCTCTTCGAAGCCCAGCGCGTTGAAGTCGTCGAAGAAGATGCCGCCCACGCCGCGCGCTTCCTTGCGGTGCTTCAGGTAGAAGTACTCGTCGCACCAGGCCTTGAACTTCGGGTGCAGCTCGCTGCCGTAGGGCGCCAGGGCGTCGCGGCAGGTGGCGTGGAAATGGCGCGCGTCGGCGGCGTTGCCGTAGTAGGGCGTCAGGTCCATGCCGCCGCCGAACCACCAGGCAGGCTTGCCGTCGGCGGTCGTGGTGCTGAAGAAGCGCACGTTCATGTGCACGGTCGGCACATAGGGATTGCGCGGGTGCAGCACCAGGCTCACGCCCATCGCTTCCCAGGGCTGGCCGGCCAGCTCGGGGCGGTGCGCCGAGGCCGAAGGGGGCAGCTTGGCACCGGTGACGTGGCTGAAGTTGCAGCCGCCGCGCTCGATGACGTTGCCTTCTTCGATCAGGCGCGAAATGCCGCCGCCGCCTTCCGGGCGTTCCCACGCGTCGCGCAGGAATGGCTTGCCGTCCGCAGTCTCCAGGGCGGAGATGATGCGGTCCTGCAGGCCAAGCAGCCAGGTTTTGACTTCTTGCGGGTTGGGAACGGTGCTCATGTTCTTTGCTTCTCGTTCAGTGCTTCAGGCCCCGCCAGCCGATGTCGCGGCGGAACTGCACGCCTTCGAAGCCGATCTTGTCGACCGCTTCGTAAGCCTGTTTCTGCGCCATCTTCACGTTGTCGCCCAGGCCCACCACGCACAGCACGCGGCCGCCGGCGGTCACCAGCTTGCCTTCGGCATCGTCGGCGGTACCGGCGTGGAAGGTCACGGCGTCGGGCGTTTCGGCCGGGATGCCGTGGATATGGTCGCCCTTGCGCGGCGCGTCAGGGTAGCCTGCCGCGGCCAGCACCACGCCCACGGCGGTGCGGCGGTCCCATTCCAGTTCCACCTGGTCCAGGGTGCCGTTCACGGCATGCTCCATCACGCCCAGCAGGTCGGTCTTCAGGCGCGCCATGATCGGCTGCGTTTCCGGGTCGCCCATGCGGCAGTTGAATTCCAGCGTCTTCGGCGTACCGGCGGCGTCGATCATCAGGCCCGCGTACAGGAAGCCGGTGAACTGGATGCCGTCTTTCGCCATGCCCTGGATGGTGGGCATGATGATCTCGCGCATCACGCGCGCATGCATGGCCGGGGTCACGATCGGGGCCGGGGAGTAGGCGCCCATGCCGCCGGTGTTCGGGCCCTGGTCGTTGTCCTGCAGGCGCTTGTGGTCCTGCGAGGTGGCCAGCGGCAGCACGTTCTTGCCGTCGCACATGACGATGAAGGAAGCTTCCTCGCCGGCCAGGAATTCTTCGATCACGATGCGCGCGCCGGCGTCGCCGAAGGCGTTGTCGGAGAGCATGTGATCGACCGCCGCATGCGCTTCTTCCAGCGACATGGCGACCACCACGCCCTTGCCGGCGGCCAGGCCGTCGGCCTTGATCACGATTGGCGCGCCCTTGGCGTCCACGTAGGCGTGGGCGGACTTGGCGTCGGCGAAGGTTTCGTATTCGGCGGTCGGGATGCCGTGGCGCTTCATGAAGGCCTTGGCGAAATCCTTGGACGACTCGAGCTGCGCCGCCTCGCGGGTCGGGCCGAACACCTTCAGCCCGCGCGCGCGGAACAGGTTGACGATGCCGGCGGCGAGCGGCACTTCCGGGCCGACCACGGTCAGGCTGATGTGTTCCTGTTCGACGAAGTCGGCCAGCGCGCCCAGGTCGGTGATCGGCACGTTCTGCAGGCGCACGTCGCGCGCGGTGCCACCGTTGCCGGGTGCAACATAGACCATCTGGACGCGTTCCGATTGCGCCAGTTTCCAAGCCAAAGCGTGTTCACGGCCGCCCGAGCCGACTACCAGGATTTTCATAAGGGATTATTCTTCGATCACAGCGTTGGTATAGACTTCCTGGACGTCGTCCAGGTTTTCCAGTGCATCGAGCAGCTTTTGCATCTTGGCCGCGTCGTCGCCGGTGAAAACGGTCTCGGTGGCGGGCTTCATGATGACTTCGGCCACTTCGGCCTTGAAGCCGGCCGCTTCCAGCGCATCCTTCACGGCGGCGAATTCATGCGGGCCGCACAGCACTTCGAAACCGCCTTCTTCGTCCGCCACCACGTCTTCGGCGCCCGCTTCCAGGGCGGCGTCCATCAGCCCTGCCTCGTCGGTGCCCGGCGCGAACAGGAACTGGCCGCAGTGCTTGAACAGGAAGGCGACCGAGCCTTCGGTGCCCATGTTGCCGCCGTTCTTGTTGAAGGCATGGCGCACTTCGGCCACGGTACGCACGCGGTTGTCGGTCATGCAGTCGACGATGATGGCCGCGCCGCCGATGCCGTAACCTTCATAGCGCACTTCTTCATAGTTGGCGCCGTCGCCGCCGCCGGTGCCGCGCAGGATGGCGCGGTTCACGTTGTCCTTCGGCATGTTGGCGTCGGCCGCCTTGTCGATTGCCAGGCGCAGGCGCGGGTTGGCTGCGATGTCGCCGCCACCCATGCGTGCAGCCACGGTGATTTCCTTGATCAGGCGCGTCCAGATTTTGCCGCGTTTCGCGTCCGTTGCAGCCTTTTTGTGCTTAATATTGGCCCATTTGCTGTGTCCAGCCATGTTCAATCTTCCTTAGACGGTATGCAATCGAGGGCGGTATTCTCCCAAGGATCGTAGCTGAAGCCGTTCTGTATACTGCCGATCACTTGGGCTTTGTTCTCTGGGCTTTCCGAGAAGTCGATCAGCAGTTGTTCGCGCGTCGCAATGCCGCGTTCCAGCGCGTCCATCCAGAACGCATAGCCCTGCGCATCCGGCGCCCGGTGCAGGGTGTTGGCGTACAGGGCGGTGATGTAGGCGTCGTTGCTGGCGTTGGCGCCGTACCGCTGGGCAAATTCCGGGCTGGTGCCGAATTCGAAGGAAATCCGCGACAGCGCGGTGCCATGGTCAATCGCGTGGATCCAGAAGCCAAGCCCTTCTGCATCGGGGGTGCGGTTGAAGGCTGCCTGGTACAGGCGGTAGATCTGGCCGGCGTTGCCCTCGATGTCCCACGCCATGGCGCTGTCGTTGAACACCACGCGTTCGACGTTTTGCAAGGTGTCCGTGCCCAGGCTGCTCTGGATGGTGACCACGTTGCCGTCGCGCGTGATGGTGGCCGACGTGCTGTTTACCTGGAGGTAGGCAGTGTCCATGCCCGCGCCGCCGTCCATGGTGTCGTTGCCGGGGCCGGCGAACAGGCGGTCATGGCCGTTGCCACCCAGCAGGCGGTCGTTGCCCGGCCCGCCGTCCAGTTGGTCGCCCACCGTATCGGGCAGCGTGGTACCGGTGGCGGCGTCATACACGGAGCCGCTGGCTACCGTGTCGTCCCCCTCCAGGCCGTTGAGGATGTCGAAGCCGCCGTTGCCGTAAATCGAATCGCCGGAGGTGGTGCCGTTGAGGACGTTGTCGCCTGCGGTGCCTCCAAGAATGATGCCTGCCATGATGACCCTCCCTTCCAAAAATGAATGACTTTTTCGGTAGGGGAAGGCTAACTCCATGTGCCGGAATTGTCGCGCCAGCGCGACCAATCGTGCGGCTGCGCACGATTGGCCGGGGGGAAACGCGGAATTAGTAGCTTTCCTCGGGGAATTTCATCGGCTTGTAAAGTTAATATCCTAAAACAATAACTTTTACACGAAGGAGACTTATGGATCGTCGTCAATTTATCAAGCTCGGTGGCTTTGTCACGGTGTCGGTCGCCAGCGGCGGCCTGGCCGGCTGCGGCGGCAGCAACTATACGCCGCCCCCACCGAGCACGGGATCGAGCTTGCCGCTGGCCAGCGGCGCCAACTGGAAATTCCCGCAGAGCGTGGCATCGGGCGACCCGCGCGCCGACAGCATCCTGCTGTGGACGCGCGCGGTCCCATCGTCCGTGGACGACGTGGCCAGCCCTTCCGGCAAGGCCGAGGTGTCGGTGCGCCTGCTGGTGACGCAGGCGGACAATGCGGCGGCGCTGGGCAGCAACAAGGCCATCGAAGGCAGCACCGTGGTCGACGTGCAGTTGGCGCTGAACCCGGAATTCGACAACACGATCCGCCACAAGGTGACTGGCCTGCAGGCGAACCAGACCTACTTCTACCAGTTCATCGCCGGCGAGGTGCGCTCCAACGTGGGCCGCTTCAAGACCGCTCCGGCGGCCGACGCCAGCGTGTCGCAACTGCAGTTCGCCTACCTGACCTGCCAGGACTGGAGCATCAACCACTGGGGCGCGCTGGACCACATCGCCAAAAACGAAAAGCTGGACTTCATCGTCCACCTCGGCGATTACATTTACGAGACCGTGGGCGAGGCGTTCCAGGTTGGTGCGGTGGAAGCGCGCCACGGCGCCTTGACGCTACCTAACGGCACCTTCAAGAACGGCAGCTCGGGCGCGAAATACGCGACCACGCTGGCAGACTATCGCTACCTGTACAAGAAGTACCGCACCGACAGCCGCCTGCAGGCGGTGCACGAGCGCTTTGCCTTCATCGCAATCTGGGACGACCATGAGTTCAGCGATGACTCCTGGGGCGATACGCAAACCTATGCGGGAGGCGAAAAGACCGACACCGTGCGCCGCCGCAGTGCCAACCAGGCCTGGTTCGAATACATGCCGGCCGATGTGGTGCTGGACAACGCGGTGGCCACTTTCCGCAACATCAAAATTTATCGCGACTTCAAGTTCGGCAACCTGATGCAGCTGGTGATGACGGACCAGCGCCTGTACCGCGCCGACCACGTGGTGCCCGAGCAGATGGCGAACCCTGCCACTGGCGCGCCGCTTGGCAGCATCGGCGCGCGTTACCTGGTAGCGCAGGAACTGCATGCCGGGGTCGAGGCGCAGAAGATGGCAGCGGCCAGCGCCGCCGGCGTCGATCCCCTGTCCGCCGTGGGCGTATTGGGCACCGCCCAGCGCGAATGGTGGAAGAGCTCCATGAAGGATGCCAAGGCCACCTGGAAGCTGTGGGGCAATGAAGTGTCGCTGCTGCGCATGGGCCTGAACGGCGTGGACGCTATCGCCACCCTGGTGGCGCTGCAGGCGGTCGGCACCCTGGCCACCAGCATCGGCAGCACCGCGGCGCAGGCCGGCGGCAACGTGCCGGTGGCCGGTGCCATCGTAGGCGCGGTGACCGCGGGCGCTGCAGCGCAACTGGCACAGGCCGGCGCGATGGCCATTGCAACGGCGGCGGCCACTGGCGGCAACATGACGGCGCGCGTCACGGCGGCTGTGACGGCCGGCCTGAGCGCCACCCAGGCCGGCGTGGCGGCGGCAGCCTTCGGCCAGGCGGAAACCGTGGCCAAGGCCGGCGGCACGGCGACGGCCCAGGCCACCGCCGCGGCGCAGGCCATCGCCATCGGCTATGTCAAGCCGGACGTGCAGGCGCGCAAGCAGGAGTCGCCCTTCGTGGTCGCTTCCGGCAAGGCGGCCGCACTGGCGCCGTACTTCCGCAAGTTCCTGATCAACTGCGACCAGTGGGACGGCTACAACGCCGAGCGCAAGGCGCTGATGGAGCACCTGAAGGCCAACAACGTTGGCAACGTGGTGGCCCTGACCGGCGACCTGCACTCCTTCTTCGCCGGCACGGTCAACGACAACTTCGATGCCGCCGGCGGCGGCACGCCGGTGATGGTGGACCTGGTTTCGGCCGGCATCAGCTCCGATTCCTTCTTCACCTACCTGCGCGAGGAAGCGGCCAAGCTGGGCGACCTGGCGACCCTGGTCTCGGTGCCGCTGCCGGTGCCGGTGCCGGGCCTGGGCACGGCCAAGCTGAACGTGAACCTGCTCGACTTCACCCTGGGCAAGGCCGCGCCGAGCGCCGACTCGCTGGTGGAAACGCTGGCGGTGCAGATGCGCAACCAGCTGGCAGCGCTGGGGGTGCCGGAAGACGCGATCGAGCTGCCGGTGCAAAGCATGCTGGGGCTGATCAAGTCGAGCGCCGACTTCGCGCAACTGGTCGGCCTGGCGCAGCAGCTCGCCGGCCTGAACAGCAACCCGTGGCTGCGCCATGTGAACACGGACGCGCAGGGCTACACGGTGGTGACGCTGACCCCTGGCGCGCTGGTGGCGCAGTTCAAGCAGGTGCACAAGCTGGTCGGCAGCAGCGCGCCGGCCAGCGTGATCGCCAAGGTCACCACCGCCACCGTCAAGGCGGGCGAGGTGGCCGTCGCGATCAGCTGAACGCGGCCTGCCTTATGCGAACGGCGTGTACTCGACGCCGTTCGCGATGAGCGTGGCCACATTGGCCACGTTCTCCGCGCTGTCGGCAAACTCGACAAGCACGTTGGCCCGGCTCAGTCCGTTCTCCAGCGCCTTCTTCCAGAACTGGAAACCGCTCTCGTCGTAGGCGCGGTGCAGCACGTTGGCGTACAGCCGGGTGAGGAAGGTGGCATCGTCGGCGTTGGCGCCGTACAGCGTGACAAATTCCGGGCTCTGCATGAAGTCGGCGGCGATGCGCTTCAGCGCGACGCCGTTGTCGGCCGCATTGATCCAGAACCCCAGTCCGACCGCATCGGGCTTGCGGTCGAAGGCCGCCTGGTACAGGCGGAATACCTGGCCGATCATCCCGTCCACGTCCAGCGCCACGCTGACGTCGGCAAATTGCAGCCGTTCCACCCCGGCCAGGCTGTCCTGGCCTTCCCCGCTGACGGTGGCGTTGCCGCCGCTGCGCGCGATGACGTAGGCCGAGCGCTGGCCGGCGTAGAGGGCGCTGTCGATGCCGGCGCCGCCGACCAGGGTATCGTTGCCGCCGTTGCCGGCCAGGCGGTTGGCCGCCTCGTTGCCGGTCAGGGTATCGTTGCCGCTGCCGCCGAGCGCCGCCTCGATGACGCTGCCGAAGTTGATGGTGACCTGGCCCGCGTCGCTGATCAGATCGGACTTCTCGCCGATATGGCCCCAGTAGCCGGGTCGCAGGTCCAGCACCAGGTCGCGCGTCAGGGCGGAACCGTCGATGGTGTCGCGTCCGGCGCCATCCCACAGCATGTTCATGGCGCTTTCGCTCAGCACATAGGTGTCGTCGCCGGCGCGTGCCGTGGGCGCCACGCCGAAGGCGTAGTGCAGGGCGGCCAGGTCGAAGGGCGAGTAGCTGGTGTAGCCGTACACGCCGGAATCGTAGGTGTAGCTCATGATCGAGAGCGACTTGCGCTCCTCGGCGGCCGGCAGGAAGGGGCCTTCGCCCAAGTCGCCGCCCGCATCGGCATGGCTGAACGTGTGCTTGAGCTGCAGCGCGTGGCCCAGCTCGTGCAGCATGGTGGTGCTGAAGGCCAGGCCGTTGTCGCTGCTGGGGTCCTGGTAGCGCGCATCGTAGTCGAGCATGAGCGGCGTGCCGTGCCCGTCGTAGATGGGGGCCGCGTAGCCGGCTGAACCGGTCTGCTCGTTATTGCCGAAGACGATGGTGTAGCCCTGTTCGGCGTTGCTGGTGGCCACGAACTCGACGTTGACCACGGAGCTGACGTAATCGAGCAGCTGGCGCGTGAGGTCCTGCTGCGCCTGGTTAAAGGGGGTGAACTGCCGGTTGTCCTCGGCGCTGAACCAGCTGGCCGGCTTCTGTGCAAAGCTGTACTGCACCGTGTGGCGCGCGCCCAGCGCACTGCCGATGGCGCCGATGGTGCCGTAGGACAGGGCATCGATCCAGTACGGCAGCTTGTGCACGCCGGCGCCCCAGGTCCAGGCAATGCCGGCCGCAGGCTTGATGAAGTCGCCGAGGATGAGGCCGCTGTTGCTGCCTTCGCGGTCATAGATCTCGGTGCTGCGCTCGCGCACCGTGTAGTGGTCGTTGCCGGCG
The DNA here is from genome assembly GCA_021323265.1 of Pseudoduganella sp. Lineage (GTDB taxonomy): Bacteria > Pseudomonadota > Gammaproteobacteria > Burkholderiales > Burkholderiaceae_D > Rugamonas. Next base: position 27,372 of record JAJTCO010000047.1, read on the forward strand.
CCGCCGTACAGCTGGTCGTAGCCGCTGCCGCCATCGAGCTTGTCGTTGCCCTTGCCGCCCCACAGCACGTCGTCGCCGGCGCCGCCATCGAGCGTATCGTTGCCCTCGTCGCCGCTGAGCGTGTCGGCGCCGACGCCGCCGAGCAGGAGATCGTCGCCCGCACCGCCGCGCAGCTCGTCGTTGCCGGCACCGCCGTCGAGCTTGTCGCCCGCGCGGTCGGGGCGCCAGTCGCCGCTGACGTAGACCATGCCGGCGCTGAGGAGATCGTTGCCGTCGCCGCCATACAGCTCATCCTTGCCGCCCGCCCCGTACAGGTGGTCGTCGCCCGCAGTGCCCTGCATGATGTCGTTGCCGCTGCTGCCCATCTCGGGCTGGTCGGGGGTGCCGATGCGCTGGATTGCCATTTGATACCTGTGATATATATTTGATAACTTTGGCAAGATACCATATATTCCTCAAGCAATGTTTACGGTGGTGCCCAGCGGGAAGTGCCCCTTGCCGCTACAATGGCTGGCATGGAACATGCCACAACGACCGATGCGCACGGCTCACGCGCCGCCTACCTGGGGGGACTGGCCATCGCCATTGGTGGCGCGGTGCTGTTTTCCACCAAGGCCATCGTGGCCAAGCTGCTGTACCGTTACCAGCTCGACGCGGTCACCGTGATCGCCTTCCGCATGCTGTTCTCGCTGCCCGTGTTTGCCGTCATCGCCCTGTGGACCATGCGCCGCGGGCCGCCCTTGCGCCGCGCCGACGCCTGGCGCCTGGTGGGACTGGGCCTGGTCGGCTACTACCTGTCGTCGTTCCTCGATTTTCTCGGCCTGCAATACATCACGGTCGGCCTGGAGCGCCTGATCCTGTTCCTGACGCCGACCTTCGTGCTGCTGGCGTCGGCCCTGTGGCTCAAGCAGCGCATCGGGCGCCGCCAGTGGCTGTCCCTGCTGACCGCCTATGCCGGCATCGTGCTGGTGTTCTGGCACGACCTGCGCGGCGGCGGCAGCAACGTGGCGCTCGGCTCGCTGCTGGTGCTGGGTTCGGCCCTGGCCTATGCCGTGTACCTGCTTGCTTCCGGCGAAATGGTCAAGCGCATCGGCTCCCTGCGCCTGGTGTCCTACGCCATGTGCGTCTCGAGCGCCGCCTGCATCGGCCAGTTCTTCGTCCTGCGGCCCGCCGCGCTGCTGGTGCAGCCGCTCGAAGTGTACGGGCTGTCGCTGGTCAACGGCATCCTGTGCACGGTGATGCCGGTGTTCATGACCATGGTGGCCGTGCAGCGCATCGGCGCCGGCGCCGCTTCCCAGGCCGGCATGATCGGCCCCGTTTCCACCCTGTTCCTTGGCGCCGTCATCCTGTCCGAACCCGTCACCAGCTGGCAACTGGCGGGAACGGCCCTGGTGCTGGCCGGTATCTATCTGTTGTCGAACGTGAAAGGTAAAGTGACATGACGCCCCGCATCGCCCTGATTGCCCACGACAAGAAGAAGGATGAAATGATCGCCCTGGCCCGCGAGTACGTGGATTTCCTGCGTACCTGCCGCCTGTGCGCGACCGGCACCACGGGCGGCCGCCTGGTGGCCGAAGTCGGGCTGGCGGTCGAGCGCAAGCATTCGGGCCCGCTGGGCGGCGACCTGCAGATCGGCGCCATGCTGGTGGAAGGACATATCGACGCCATCATCTTCCTACGCGACCCGATGACGCCGCAGCCGCACGAACCGGACATCAACGCCCTGGTGCGTTCCTGCGACGTGCACAACGTGGCCTGCGCCACCAACCTGGCCACGGCCCACCTGGTGCTGTCGCAATTGCAGGCTGGTGCGGGAAAATAGCATTCTGTCGCACGCGCCTTGGTCGGCCCACGGGTTTTTGGCAATGTAGCGTCCTCATTAAAAAAATCGGGGAGAGCTCAATGAACAGGATCCTGCAAGGCGTTGCCGCCATTGCACTCACGACCGCCACCGCGGCGCACGCCGCGCCGGCCGCCGCGCCCGCACTGGCCGGCCACTGGGCCGGCAGCTATGCCGTGGGCAGCGACTTCAACTTCCTGCGCCCGCACTTTGGCGCGGACGGCAAGGCCAGCGTCGACATGCCGGCCTTCGGCAAGAAGGGCGTGCCGCTGGACGCGCTGGCGCGGCAGGGCGCCGGCGTGCGCTTTGCGCTGGCCGGCCCGGATGGCGTGCTGCAATTCGACGGCAAGCTGGAAGGCGGCCTGCTGGCCGGCAAGGTCAGCCTGAACGGCAAGGAAGGCAAGTTCGCCTTCCGCCGCACCCTGGCCGACGATCCGGCGCGCCACCAGCCGCTGCTGGGCGCCTACGAGTTCCCGGGCAAGCGCCTGGTCGTGCTGTCCGAATGGGGCGACTTCCCGCAGATGTTCTACAGCGACATGCGCAGCGGCCGCTACGCTTCCATGTTCGCCGAAAGCGACAGCGTGTACTACGCCGGCGCCGGCAACTTGAACGTCGCCGTGCGCGAGACCAGCATGCGCTTCGAGAAGGACAAGGCGGGCCGCATCGCGCGCATGCTGTGGCGGCAGGGCGGCAAGGAGGAGGCGGGCCGCCGCCTGGCCTTGCGCGCGGAGGAAGTGAGCTTCCGTAACGGCGACGTGACCCTGTCGGGCACGCTGGTCCTGCCGGAAGGGAAGGGGCCATTCCCCGCGGTGGTGCTGACGCAGATGTCCAGCCCCGCCCCGCGCGGCGCCTACGCGCTGCAGGCCTACTACTTCGCCGCGCATGGCATGGCGGCACTGATGTACGACAAGCGCGGCGTCGGCAAGTCGGGCGGAGAATTCAACAAGGCCACCATGGAACAACTGGCCGACGACGCCATCGCCGGCATCGAGCTGCTGGGCAAGCGCGGCGACATCAAGGCCAATGCCATTGGCACCTGGGGTCATAGCCAGGGCGGCTGGCTGGCGCCGCTGGCCGCCGTCCGCTCGCAGAAGGTGGCCTTCGTGATCGCGCAGGCGGCATCGGCGGTGCCGCCGGCCGAACAGGAGGTCTACCGCATCGAGCAGACGCTGCGCGCTTCCGGTCTCAGCGACGAGGAAGTCAAGGCCGGCGCAGCCTACCAGGAAATGCTGATGCGCTGGGTGACCAGCCGCGGCGCCAACCGCGCCGAACTGCTGGCCGCCGCGCGCGCCGGAGAGAAAGCGCGCTGGGCCGGCCAGGTCGAGATCGTGCCCGACGACCTGAAGCAAAAGCCCAGCGAAACCACCACGCTTTTCTACAGCTACGATCCGCTGCCGGACCTGAAGCAGCTGCGTGCCCCGGTGCTCTACATCCTGGGCGAGAAGGATGCCTTCGTGCCGGTGCACAAGAGCGCGCGGCTGTTCCAGCAGACGCTGGAGGCGAACGGCCACCGCGACCACCAGGTCTGGATGCTGCCGCGTGCCGCGCACGGGCTGTGGGAAACCGATGTCGATGGCGGCGGCGCCTACATCGACTCGACGCACTGGGCGCGCGAGCACTATCCGCGCATGACGCAATGGCTGCGCGAGCGCGGCTTCATTTCAAACTAGGAAAAGTCAATGGTCAAGGCGATACGCATGTCCCGCACCGGCGGGCCGGAAGTGATGGAATACGTGGATGTGGAAGTCGGGCCGCCGGGCCCGGGCGAAGCGACGGTGCGGCATGACGCGATCGGCTTGAACTTCATCGACGTCTACTTCCGCACCGGCCTGTACCCGCAGCCGCTGCCGGCGGGCCTGGGCCAGGAGGGCGCGGGCGTGGTGCAGGCGGTGGGCGCGGGCGTAAGCCACGTGCGGGTAGGCGACCGCGTGGCCTACGCCGGCCGCCCCAACGGCGCCTATGCGCAGGTGCGCAATATGCCGGCCAGCCTGCTGGTGCGCCTGCCCGACGCCATCGGCAGCGAGACGGCGGCGGCCATGATGCTGCAGGGGATGACGGTGCAATACCTGTTCCACAGCGCCGCCCCGCTCAAGGCGGGCGACACCATCCTGTTCCATGCCGCGGCGGGCGGGGTGGGCCTGATCGCCTGCCAGTGGGCGCGCGCGCTGGGCGTGCACCTGATCGGCACCGCCGGCTCCGACGAGAAGGCGGCGCTGGCGCTGAAGCACGGCGCGGCGCACGCCATCAACTACAACAAGGAGAACTTCACCGAGCGCGTGCGCGAGATCACCGGCGGCAAGGGTGTCGCCAAGGTCTTCGATTCGATCGGCAAGGACACCTTCATCGGCTCCCTCGACTGCCTGCAGCCGCGCGGCCTGATGGTCAGCTTCGGCAATGCCTCCGGTCCGGTGCCGGACTTTTCGCTGGGCGAGCTGGCCTCGCGCGGCTCGCTCTACATCACGCGCCCGGCGCTGGGCAGCTACACCGCCACGCGCGCCGAACTCGACGCCTGCGCGCAGTCGCTGTTCGACGTGGTGGCGCGCGGCGAGGTCAAGGTCGACATCAACCAGCGGTATAATCTGGCCGATGTAGGGCAGGCGCACAGCGACCTCGAGGCGCGCCGCACCACCGGTTCCACCATTCTCTTGCCTTGAACGACATGACTGACCAGAATCAACCTGCCGACGACGACGGCTCTCCGAAATTCGGCCGCCTGCTGCTGGTCCTGCTGGCGGCGGTGGCCCTGATCGGCGTCATCACCTTCGCCAGCGAAGCCTACTACCGCTGACAAACCGAATGCGGCGACGGATGATCACCCTGCTGGCCATCCTCCTCGCCGCCTACCTTGCCGTCTGCGCGCTGCTGTTCGTTCGCCAGCGCAGCATGCTGTACTTCCCGCAAGCGTATGAAGGCGGCACCGTGCTGGCGCTGGCCGGCGGCCTGCGCCTGGGCGTCACCCGCTTCGAGCAGCCCGGACCCGGCGCCGTCATCTACTTCGGCGGCAACGCGGAAGCGGTGCCGGACAGCCTGCCCGAGCTGCAGGCTGCCTTTCCCGCGCAGTCGCTGTACCTGATGCACTACCGCGGCTATGGCGCCACGCCAGGTACGCCGACCGAGGCGGGGCTGTACGCCGATGCGCTGGCCCTGTACGACTATGTACGCGCGCGCCACCCGCAAGTGACGCTGGTCGGGCGCAGCCTGGGCAGCGGCATCGCCACGCGCCTGGCCAGCGAACGCGCGGTGGACCGCCTCTTGCTGGTCACGCCCTACGACAGCATGGCCGGCGTGGCCGCCCACCACTACCGCTGGCTGCCGGTCGGCCTGCTGCTGCGCGACCGCTACGACGCCGCCCGCTACGCCGCCCAAGTCAACGCGCCCACCACCATCCTGGCCGCCGAGCGCGACGAGATCATCCCGCGTGCCAGCAGTGAAGCCCTGTACCGTAGTTTCCGTCCCGGCCTGGCTACGTTCCACCTCGTTCCCGGCGCAAGCCATAACGACATTTCCCTGCGCGCCGTGAAGCTCGATTGACGGTGCCGTCGGTGTCGGAAAATTTTACACTCGCCGACTTTGCTACATCCATAATGATAGTTGCAATCCAGTAATTTTCATTGCTTTCAACAACTTGCGGCGCCGCCAGGCTGCGATGGCATGATTATTGCTTAATTGTCGGGACGATAGTTTACTTACCGGGAAGAACGATGAAGATTGCCGCTTGGTCCAAGTTCGTGCGCCGCGCCTGCGTTGCGGCCGGATTTTTCCTGTTCGGCGCCAGCGCGCTGGCCGGCCCCATCAACCTGGTCAAGAACGGCGGCTTCGAACTCAATCGCGGTACCGGCCAACTGGGGGTGAATACCAGCATGGACCATTGGACGTCGACGTGGGGCGGCTTCAACTTCGTGTTCGAAGAGGGAGCGGCCGACACCACCGGCGCCAAGACCTGGTGGACCACTGACCCGCTGGCAAGCGTGCTGCACCTGTGGGGCGCCAACAATGGCGGCGCCAACGCGCTGGCCAGCAGCCAGGATGGCGGCAGCTTTGTCGCCGTCGACGGCGCCTACACGCCCTTCGGCCTGAAGCCGATCGAGCAGATGATCAGCGGCCTGGTGGTGGGGCAGAAGTATGTGCTGAGCTTTGAATGGGCTGCGGCCCAGCAGCACCGTTTTCATGGCGTCACCAGCGAAAAATGGTCCGTGACCCTGGGCGACAGCAAGTACGAGACGGCGACCTACACCAACGCCAGCCACGCTTCCAGCAGCTGGATGCAGGAGGCGTTCATCTTCACCGCCACCAAGAGCGAAGCCCTGCTGTCCTTCCTGGCCGCCGGCACCCCGGCCGGCCATCCGCCATTCTCGCTGCTGGACGGCGTATCGCTGACTACGCTCGAGCCCGAGCAGCAGACCGGCCTCGTGCCGGAACCGTCCACCGTGCTGATCCTGCTGGTGGGCGGCGCCGCCATGCTCCTGGCGCGCCGACGCCGCCAGGCGCGTCCGCAGTGAAGCGCGCCTCGCCCTGAGTTTGCCGATGGACGCCGGCTGGCCCGCATTTGCCGCCCAGGTCGCGCGCCTGGCCCTCTGGCTGGCCATCCTGGCCGCCGTCTTCCTGCCGCTGGAACGTTGGCTGGCGCTGCGCCGCCACCCCGGCGCTGCGCGCTGGCGGGCGCAGGACATTTTCTATTACTTCGCCAACAGCCTGCTGCCGATGCTGGTCCTGGCGCCGCCGCTCGCCCTGGTGGCCGAGCTGGCGCGCGCCGTGCTGCCGGCGGCGCTGCCTGCCGGCATCGCGGGGCTGCCGCTGTGGGCGAGCCTGCTGCTGGCGCTGGTCGTCAGCGATTTCGGCGCCTATTGGGCGCACCGCCTGGCGCACCGCTGGCCGTTGCTGTGGCGCTTCCACGCCGTGCACCACAGCCCGGAGCACCTGTATTTCCTGGTCAATACGCGCGCCCATCCGGTCGACCTGCTGTTCGTTCGGCTGTGCGGCCTGCTGCCCCTGTACGTGCTGGGGCTGGCCGGGCCCAGCGCCGCCGGCAGTGCGGCGCCGCTGGCGGTCGTCCTGGTGGGCTCGCTATGGGGCTTTTTCATCCATTCGAACATCCGTCTGCGGCTAGGCGCGCTGGAATGGCTGCTGTCCACGCCGGCCTTCCATCACTGGCACCACAGCCGCCACGACCACGTCGACCATAACTACGCCGCCATGCTGCCGCTGCTCGATCGCCTGTTCGGCACCTACTACCTGCCGTCCGCCTGGCCTGCCCAGTACGGCAGCGACACGGCGGTGGCGCCTACGCTGGCGCGCCAGCTGGCCGACCCCTTGCTGGACGGCGTGCCGCGCGGCACGCAGGACAAGTCCGCACCCTGAGGGGCGCATCGCTTACTGCAGCGCGTCGAGCTTGGCGCGGATGGCCGGGCCGGCGGACAGTTGCGGGTTGGAGTAGCCGTCGTCCTTGCCCGCCTCGACCTCGCGCTGGCGGATGACGTCGCGCGCGGCGGCGTGGGCTTGTTCGAAGGAGCGCGTATGGCGGCGCAGCTGTTCGTCGAACATGGCGCGGCCGAAGAAGGTCAGCTCCGACTTGTAGCCGCAGCCGTAGGACGTGTGGTCGGCGTCGGCCGCCGTCATCACCATGGTGGCGTCGTCCGCCAGCGGCGCAATCCAGCTGCCGGAATAGCAGGCCGACACCGCCACCACGCGATGCCGGATGCCCGCCTCGTCGAGCCACTGGCGCAGCATGGCAGGCGTCAGTTCCGTCAGCTGCAGGGGCCAGAAGTTGGCCGCCAGCTGGCCGTCGCGCGCGCCGTGCGATGTCAGGTAGACGAACAGCACGTCCTCGTCGCGGTCCATGGTGCGCGCCACGGCGCGGATGGCGCGCTGCAGGTTCAGCGTGGTGGCCCAGGGCAGCGCTTCGGCCGTCTCCAGGTGGTTCACCAGCTGCAGGGTGCGGCCGGCCGTGCCGAAACGCCCGGCCATCACCTCCGACACCATCTGGCTCTCGCGCCGGAACACGTCATCGCCGTAGGGGGCAAAGGTCAGCGCGTACATGTCGACCTTCCCGGGGCGCTGCGGCGCCAGGGCCGCCAACTGGCGCGCCAGCAGCACCGGCTGCGCTTCCAGCAGTTCCGCCGTCAGCTTGATGTAGCGCGAGCCGGATTCGCCGCCGTCGGCCGCTTCCTCCTTGAGCGGATACCAGAACTCCGGCTGCCTGGCCGCCACGCCCAGCGCCACCACGCCGGCCATCATGCCGGCCGCGATCGTGAGCGGCCAGCGCCGCCCGCGCCCGCTGCGCGCCAGCAGCACCAGCGGCGCCAGCACGCAAAGCGTGGTGGGCACCGCCCACAGGACCCAGGCGCCCCAGGTGCCCAGGTAGCGCACGGCCCACTCTTCCGCGCCGCTGTACAGCATGGCGCTGAAGCACAGGCCGAGGAAGAGGTCGAGCCAGAGTGCCTGCGCCAGCAGCAAGGTCGCCAGCAGCGCCAGGTCGGGCGCCGCGCCGGGCCGGCCGCTGGGACCGGTGCCGCGCACCAGCAGGGCATAGAAGGGGAGCAGGGCGAACGGCAACCAGCCCGCCGCCACGGCCTGCCAGTAGAACTGCGCGGCCCCGGCGATGTACAGGCGCTGGAAGGCCACGGCGAGCGCCAGCAGCAACAGCACCAGGGCGGCCACCACGCCCGGGCCCGTTGCCAGGCCATCCCAGCGCGGAGAACGGAAAAGGGCGGTGGCTGCGCCTGCGCGCAACCACCGCCCCAGCGATAGGAAGAAGTTACTTGATTTCAATCTCGACGCGCTTTGCTTTGCCGCTCTCGCCAGGGAAGCCGGTGAAGGCGCTTTGCACCAGGAACGGCATCACTTGCGGCGTCGATTGCCGGCGGCTGGTGTTCTGCACGGTGACATCGAACAGTTTCTTGCCGCTCAGGCTATTGATCGTCACGCGCAGGTGGCGCTCGTAGTTGTGCTGTATGGTCTCGCGGAACTCCATCGGTCCCCAGTACCAGGGATCGTAATACGGCCGGTAGAAGCGGCCATAGTAGCGGTAGCGGTACGGATAGTAGCCCCAGCGCGGATAGCCCCACGGGCCCGGGCTGAACATCCACGGATCGGTGGCGGTCAGCACCTTGACCGGACGGTCCACGGTACTGAACTGCATGCCCACGCGCAGCTTGGCATCCTTCGCGCTGGCCGCCTGGGTAAAGCCCAGCCTGGCCAGCTCGGCGCTCACCAGGTTCTGGTAGCTGCGGTACTCCAGCGTGTCCTCGCCCGGCGGCGGCGTGTCGAAGGTGTACGATTTTTCCTGCAGGTCGGCCGGCCACTCGTGGAAAACGGTGACGTTGCTGCGCAGGGTCGTGGTACAGCCACTCAGCAGCAAAGTGGCGGCTGCCAGCAGTATGGCGAGCGCTCTCATGGCATAACTCCTGTGTCCCTTTTTCTTCTAATAGTTTAATCCGGCAACATGCCTTACACCTAATTATTACAGAATGTTACCCCCACCGGGGCAGCGGAAAAGAATCGGGCATGCCGGCGGGCCGGTGTTGGTAGAATAGCCTTCTTTGTCCTTGTTCGCCCAAACCATGCGTACCGACAGCCCGCAAACGATTTACCGCAAAGATTACACCCCGCCCAGCTACCTGGTGGAGACCGTGGAGCTGGGCTTCGACCTCGATCCCGACTGCACCATCGTGGCCAACCGCGTCCAGCTGCGCCACAATCCGGCCAGCAAGAGCCGCGACCTGGTGCTGCACGGCGAAGCCATCACCCTGGTGGCCCTGCGCTTGAACGGCGTGGCGCTGAATCCCGGCCAGTACGAGATGGGTAGCACCACGCTGACCATCCGCAACGCGCCGGTCAACGTGCTGCTGGAAATCGAAACCACCTGCGTGCCGGCCGAGAACACCACGCTGTCCGGGCTGTACACCTCGGGCAGCGGCTTCTACACCCAGTGCGAGGCCGAGGGCTTCCGCCGCATCACGTATTTCCCGGACCGCCCGGACGTCATGGCGCGCTATACCGTGATGCTGCGCGCGGACAAGGAGCAGTACCCCGTGCTGCTGTCCAACGGCAACCTGCTGGAGCAGGGGGAGTTGGGCCATGGCCGCCACTACGCCAAATGGGAAGACCCGTTCAAGAAGCCGTCCTACCTGTTCGCCCTGGTGGCGGCGCGCCTGGTGTGCCAGGAAGAGAAGTTCATCCTCAAATCCGGGCGCGAAGTACTGCTGCAGGTGTGGGTGGAAGACGGCAACCTGGACAAGACCGACTACGCCATGCAGTCGCTCAAGAATTCCATCCGCTGGGACGAGGAACGCTGGGGCCTGGAGCTGGACCTGGACCGCTTCATGATTGTCGCCGTCAGCGACTTCAACATGGGCGCGATGGAAAACAAGGGCCTGAACATCTTCAATACCAAGTTCGTGCTGGCCAATCCGCGCACGGCGACCGACATCGACTACTCCGGCATCGAAGCGGTGGTGGGTCACGAATACTTCCACAACTGGACCGGCAACCGCGTCACCTGCCGCGACTGGTTCCAGCTGTCGCTGAAGGAAGGCCTGACCGTGTTCCGCGACCAGGAATTCTCTTCCGACATGATCGGCACCGAAAGCGGGCGCGCCGTCACCCGCATCGACCAGGTGCGCACGCTGCGCCAGGCCCAGTTCCCGGAAGACGCCGGTCCCATGGCGCACCCGGTGCGGCCCGACTCCTTCGTCGAGATCAACAACTTTTACACCGTGACGATCTACGAAAAGGGCGCCGAAGTGGTGCGCATGTACCAGACCCTGCTCGGCCGTGAAGGCTTCCGCAAGGGCATGGACCTGTACTTCGAACGCCACGACGGCCAGGCCGTGCAGTGCGACGACTTCCGCGCCGCCATGGCCGACGCCAACCGGCGCGACCTGAAGCAGTTCGAGCGCTGGTACAGCCAGGCCGGCACGCCGGTGGTCACGGCCAGCGGCCACCACGACGGCGCGCGCCAGGTGTACGAGCTGACCTTGCGCCAATCCTGCCCGGCCACGCCGGGCCAGACGGAAAAGCAGCCGTTCCACATCCCGGTGGCGGTCGGCCTGCTGGGGCGCGACGGCCAGGACCTGCCGCTGGTGCTGGAGGGCAAGGCGCTGGGCACGACCACCGTGCTGGAGCTGACCAAGGCCGAGCAGACCTTCCGCTTCGAAGGCGTGGCGCACGCGCCCGTGCCGTCCATCCTGCGCGACTTCTCCGCACCGGTGGTATTGGAATACCCGTACACCGACGACGAGCTGCTGCACCTGTTCCGCCACGACAGCGACCCGGTCAACCGCTGGGAAGCCGGCCAGCGCCTGGCCATGGAACGCTTGCTGTCGCTGGCCAAGGCCGTGCTGGAAAACCGCCCGCTGGCGCTGGACGACACCTACATCGCCGCGCTGCGCGCCGTGCTGACCGACAGCGCGCTTGATGCCGCCTTCCGCGAGCAATGCCTGATCCTGCCCTCGGAAACCATCATCGCCGAGCAGATGGACGTGGTGCACCCGCAAGCCATCCACAGCGCGCGCCAGTACATGCGCCACGCCATCGGCAGCGCCCTGCGCGCCGAGCTGCTGCAGGTGTACGCCGCCAACGCCACGCCTGGTCCGTACAGCCCGGACGCCGTGTCGGCCGGCAAGCGCGGCCTGAAGAACCTGGCGCTGGCCTACCTGCTGGTGCAGCCCAACGCCGAAGCGGTCAAGCTGGCCGGCGAGCAGTTCGCCGCCGCCAGCAACATGACCGACCGCGCCGCCGCGCTGTCCGCGCTGATCCACAGCGGCGCCGACGCCAGCCGCCAGCTTGATGCCTTCTACAAGGACTTCAGGGGCGAAGCGCTGGTGGTGGACAAATGGTTCGCCATGCAGGGCTCCGCGCCGCACACCAATGTGGCCAAGGTGCGCGAGCTGATGAAGCACCCGGCCTTCACGCTGAAGAACCCGAACCGCGCGCGCAGCCTGCTGTTCAGCTTCTGCAACCAGAACCCCTCGCAATTCCATGCCGCCGACGGCAGCGCCTACGAATTCTGGGCCGAGCACGTGATCAAGCTCGACGCCCTGAACCCGCAGGTGGCCGCCCGCCTGGCGCGCAGCATGGACCGCTGGCGCCGTTACGCGCCGGCGCTGCAGATCCACATGCGCCACGCCTTGGAAAAGGTCGCCGCCGCCACCCCGCTGTCGAATGACGTGATGGAAGTGGTGAGCAAGGCGCTCGCCAACTAATTACGCACAAACCTAGGGAAACAATGAAACGTATCAGCCTGACCCAATACCTCGTCGAAGAACAACGCCAGCACCACACGATCCCGGCCGAACTGCGCCTGCTGATCGAAGTGGTGGGACGCGCCTGCAAAACCATTTCCCACAGCGTCGGCAAGGGCGCCCTGGGCGAGGTGCTGGGCGCGCTGGAATCGGAAAACGTGCAGGGCGAAGTCCAGAAGAAACTGGACGTGATCTCCAATGAAATCCTGCTGGAAGCGAACGAGTGGGGCGGCCACCTGGCGGCCATGGCGTCGGAAGAGATGGAAGACATCCACCCGATCCCGAACCGCTACCCGAAAGGCGAGTACCTGCTGGTGTTCGACCCGCTGGACGGCTCCTCCAACATCGACGTCAATGTCTCCATCGGCACCATTTTCTCCGTGCTGAAGGCGCCGGAAGGCATGGCCGAGCCGACCGAGCAGGACTTCCTGCAGCCGGGCGCCAAGCAGGTGGCCGCCGGCTACGCCGTGTACGGCCCGCAGACCCTGCTGGTGCTCACCACGGGCAACGGCGTGAACTGCTTCACCCTGGACCGCGAAATGGGTTCCTGGGTGCTGACCCAGCGCAATATGCAGATCCCGGCCAAGACCAAGGAATTTGCCATCAACGCGTCCAACCAGCGCCACTGGCACGCGCCGGTGCAGCGCTACATCGGCGAACTGCTGGCCGGTTCCACCGGCCCGCGCGGCACCGACTTCAACATGCGCTGGATCGCCTCCATGGTGGCCGACGTGCACCGCATCCTGAACCGCGGCGGCATCTTCATGTACCCGGCCGATGCGCGCGACCCGTCCAAGCCGGGCCGCCTGCGCCTGATGTACGAAGCGAACCCGATGGCCTTCATCGTCGAGCAGGCGGGCGGCATGGCCACCGACGGCAAGCGCCGCATCCTCGACATCCAGCCGGAAAAGCTGCACCAGCGCGTGCCGGTCTTCCTCGGTTCGCGCGACGAAGTGGCGCTGGTGACCAGCTACCACCAGGAAGCGGTGTAATTAATGCAACGTGCGCTTGCGCACCCGTGAGCGCGAAGTTATAATCCGGGCTCTTTGCCGGTGTAGCTCAGTTGGTAGAGCAGCTCATTCGTAATGAGAAGGTCGTAGGTTCGATTCCTATCTCCGGCACCAGGACGTACAAAAACCCTGTCAGATCGTTGATCTGGCAGGGTTTTTTCGTGGCCGGTCCGGATTTATGCGCTGGCGATCAGTGCCACCAGGGCGAGCAGGATCGCAATCTGGCTGCTGATGATCCAGCGGGTCTGAGCATCCATCCGTGCGTTCAATTTCTCCATTGCCGCCTGCCACTGCGTCTGGAACTCTGCCCGTAGCTCGATTCGAAGCGCAGTCAACTGCATTTCGATTTCCTTGAACCTGCAATCCATGTGCGTTCGAAGAGACTGCAGTTCGCATGAAGGATTCGTCATCGCATTTTCCAACGCAGTGATGCGTTCCTCGTGGTTGGCGAGCTCTGGTGGGGGGATAGATTCAGCTCGGCCTGAGCGACAGCGCAGCCGTCCTTAAAACTCCACCCATTCGCCCGCAGGGTCGCTCACCACGGTCGCCTTGGCACGGGCGCGCGGCGGGATCGCATGCTGTTGCGGGACCGGTTGCGGCAGGGCGGGGCGCGCCTTGGGCGCCTGGCTCGCGTTCGCCTTGGCCGGGGCCGGTTTTGCTGGCGCTGCCGGTGCGCGCTGCGCGGCCACCGTGACGGCGGCGCTGGACGATGCCTTGTGCAGCGTGAACACGGCGACCAGGGACGACAGCTGGCTGGCTTGCTCCTGCAGCGATTCGGCGGCGGCGGCCGCTTCTTCCACCAGGGCGGCATTTTGCTGGGTGACGTGGTCCATTTCGCCGATGGCCTGGTTGACCTGGTCGATGCCGGTCGACTGCTCGGCGCTGGCGGCCGAGATCTCCGCCATGATGTCGCTCACGCTGGTGATGCTGGCCACCACTTCATCCATCGTCTTGCCGGCCTGGTGCACCAGCTTGCTGCCGCTCTCGGCGCACGCCACGGAGTTCTCGATCAGGGCCTTGATTTCCTTGGCCGCGTCGGCGGAGCGGTGCGCCAAGGTGCGCACTTCATTGGCCACGACGGCGAAGCCGCGGCCCTGGTCGCCGGCGCGTGCCGCTTCCACGGCGGCGTTCAGGGCCAGGATGTTGGTCTGGAAGGCGATGCCGTCAATGACGGAAATGATGTCCACGATGCGTTTCGAGGCGGCGTTGATGGCGCCCATCGTGTCGACCACCTGCGCCACCTCGGCGCCGCCGCGCGTGGCCACTTCCGATGCCGTGGTGGCCAGCTGCTTGGCCTGGCGCGAGTTGTCGGCGTTCTGCCTGACGGTGGAGGTCAGCTCCTCCATCGACGATGCCGTTTCCTCCAGCGAACCGGCCTGCTGCTCGGTGCGGCTGGACAGGTCCTGGTTGCCGGCGGCGATCTGCTGCGTCGCCGTGGCGATGGTCTCGGTGCCGGCGCGCACCTGGCCCACGATCTGCGCCAGGCTGTCGCGCATCTGGCGCATGGCGAACATCATGCTGCTCTGGTCGTTCGGCTTGGTGCGGATGTCCACCGCCAGGTCGCCGGCGGCAATGCGGGCGGCGATCTGTGCCGCGTCGGCTGGTTCGCCGCCCAGCTGGCGCAGCAGGCCGCGCGTGATCCAGGCGCCCAGGCCCAGGCCCATCAGGGCGCTGCCGATCACCAGCATGAGCATGAAGGTGCGGCTCGACTGGTACAGCTCGGCGGAGGCTGCCGAGGCGTCGGCGGCATTCTTTTCCTTCAGGCGCGCCAATTCGGACATGCGTTCGTCCGCAGCGTTCGAGGTGGCGGCCATTGCGCCCAGGACGAAGGTGGCCAGTTCGCGGCGTTCCTGCAGCGGCTCGGCGTGCGCGCGGCGCACGGCTTCCTGCACGTCGCGTTCGTAGGCAGTCAGGTCGCTGTTCAGCTTGCTGAGCAACTCGCGGCCGGCGGGCGAGACGAAGCGCTTGTCCGCTTCTTGCATATTGCCGTGCAGTTCCGCGCGGCCTTTTTCGATGCGCGCCGTGTACTTTGCGCGTTCCTCTTCGGTCGCGGCGAGCAGCAGTCCGCGCAGCGAGCGGCCGATGAACAGCAGGTTGATATTGGCTTCCTTGACGTAGGACAGGCCGCGTAGTTCGCGCTCGTAAATCTGTTCGCCCATGTCGTTGATCTTGCCCATGTTGGCAATGCCGATGCCCGCCACCACGGCGCCGGCCAGGGCGAGGGCGGCAAAGCCTGCCAGCAGGCGCGTGCCTACTTTCATCTGGTTCAGTTTCATTTTGTTTGCTCCACAAGAGTTGTTGTTCATGCCGCCAGGGGAAGTTCGGCCGAGGCGCTGACGTCGGCCAGCAGCGTCGCCAGGTCGGTCAGCTGCAGCAAGCGCTCGCCGACGGTGGCAATGCCGGTCAGGTAATCGTGGCGGAAGTTGGGGCCGCTGGGCGGCGGCGGCTTGATTTGTTCGGCCTGCAAGCTGATCACGTCGGAGACGCTGTCGACCACCACGCCGATCTGCTGCGCTTCCACGGCCAGCACGATCACCACCGTGAAATCGTTGTAGCTGGCCTCGCCCAGGCCGAGCTTGAGGCGCAAGTCGACGATGGGGACGATCAGGCCGCGCAGGTTGACCACGCCTTTCAGGTAGTCCGGGGCGTTGGCCAGGCGCGTGACGGCGCTGTAGCCGCGCAGTTCGCGCACGGCGTGAATGTCGATGCCGAACTCTTCCGTTCCAAGGCGGAAGGCCAGGACTTCGGCCGGGGTGAGGCTCTCGTTAGCCATGATTTCCTCTTCGTGCAGGCGAGCAGACGCGATCGTGCAGCGCAAGCAGCTCGCAATGGTTGTATTCGGGGTGGTAGTCGGCGGAGGCGGGGCCGATGGACGGATGCTGATGGGCCCGGCCGGGGAGGCGGGGCAGCAACTTAAGACTGGATTCTAGTTCCTAAATTGCGCGACATAATCTCCAATTGTCACAGTGGAAGATTTGCCACAGATCATTTGTTGCGGCGACCGGCATGGGGCCGGTCGCCGCTGCAGCCAGTGTTTAGTAACTGGCAATGGCGGCCGGCTGGCCTTTCTTGAAGTTGAAGATGGTGACCGGCGACGACTTCATGTCGCCCTTGGCGTCGAACGCGTAGGTGCCGGAGACGCCCTTGTAGCTGCCGGCGGCAATGTCGGCGCCCACCTTGGCCGGGTCGACCGAATTGACCTTCTGCATGGCGGTGGCGTACATCAGCACCGCGTCGTAATAGGCCGAGGCGTAGACGTCCGGTTCGGCGTTGAAGCGCTTCTTGAACTTGGCCTTGAAGGCCGGGCCGGCAGCGGCTTTTTCCAGCAGTGCGCCGCCCTGGGCGCACAGCACGTTCTCGCCCACGGCGTCGCCGCCCAGCTTGCCCATTTCCGCGGTGCAGATGGTGTCGCCGCCCAGCAGCTTGGCCTGGATGCCCAGCTGCTTCATCTGGCGTGCCATCGGCGCGGCCTGCGGCGCGTAGCCGCCGAAGAACACGGCCTGCACGTTCTTCGACTTCAGCTTGGTCAGGATGGAGGTGAAGTCCACCGCCTTGTCGGTGGTGTACTCGTGGCCCGCCACCTGCAGGCCGGAGGCGCGCGCCTGCTTCTTGAATTCCTCCGCCAGGCCCTGGCCGAACGCGGTGCGGTCGTCGATCACGGCCACGCTCTTGGCCTTCAGCTCATTGGCGGCGTATAGCGCCATCTTGGAGCCGAGCTGGGTGTCGCTGGCGTTGATGCGGAAGATGCCCTTGTAACCCTGCTGCGTCAGCTTGGGATTGGTCGCCACCGGTGCGATCAGGGCGCCGGCTTCGTTGTAGATGCGCGAGGCGGGAATCGCGACGCCGGAGTTGTAGGGGCCGACCACGTACTTGACGCCGGCATCGGCCAGCTTCTGGGCGGCGGACACGCCGGCCTTCGGGTCGCCCTGGTCGTCTTCCGACATCAGCTCGAACTTGACCTTCTTGCCGCCGACGGTGATCGGCTTGGCATTCAGTTCCTCGACGGCGAGGCGCGCGCCGTTTTCATTGTCCTTGCCGGAGAACGCTTGCGCGCCGGACAGCGGGCCGCTATGGCCAATCTTTACCACCATGTCCTGCGCGCCGGCGCTTGCGGCCATTGCCAGCAGCGCCACAGCGCCAACCGAGTGCTTCAGCTTCATTCGGGGTCCCCCTAGGATTGTCGATGGCGTGATTATCCACAATCCGGGCGGCGCGGCAAGCCGCAGCGCATCATGCCGCGCGGCGCGGCTTGGCCAGCGCGGCCGGTTTTTGCTGCTTGGCCAGGGCGGCATTGATGCGGTCGATCAGGCCGCTGTCCTGGTCCTTGGAAATGGCGAAGAACTGCTGATTCTCGACCTGTAGCGGGCGCGGCAGCACACTCAGCGAGACCCCGTAGGGTAAGGCCAGCTGGCGCGCCAGGGGGGCGGCGAAGGCGCGCAATTCCGCCTCCACTTCTGCCGCATTCTGCCAGCTTGGCTGGTAAAGCAGCACAGCGTCCACGCGCTTCAATAAAAGCCGTTGCAGGCGGGTGGCGCGCGAGGGAATATCGTCCTCCACGCGAAACAATTTGTTACGCGATAGTTCAAATTGTTCGCCGTAGCCGTAGCCGCGCACGGCGCCGATGGTCTTGCCCCGGAGGTCGGCCAGCGAGTTGAAGGGGAAGGTGGCGTCGCTGCGCGTCACCAGCCACAGCGTATTGCGTACGGCCGCTTCGCTGTAGCGCAGCGCGCGCAGGCGTTCCGGGTTCTTGGGCAAACCGAAAATCAGGCCGCTGCCATTGCGCGCATGGCGCTCGGCGCGCGGCCAGGGATAGGTGCGCACGTCGAAGCGCACGCCCAGTTCCTGCGCCAGGTAGTCGAACAAGTCTTGCTGCCAGGCGCGCAGGGGCTTGACCTTGCCATCCGCTTCCAGCGTCTCGCCGACGATCAGCGTGACGGTGGGCGGCGCGGCCCTGGCGGGCCAGCCGCAGGCACAGGCCAGCAGCAGGGGGGAGGTGCGCAGCAAGCGGCGTCGGGCGTGGGAAATCATCGTCTTCATTATGCAGCGCTGGGGTAGGTGGGGCCAGTGCGGCACGCGGCGCGAGTGCGCCACAACAACATAAATTGGTACTCAGGCACTATTGTCGATATGGCCGCCCGGGGGCGCCTCCTCGCCCGGCGCATTGCCGCGGCGCGCCTGGCCGCCTGTGGCGCCCGTGCCGGCGTCGGTGTTGCGGCCGGGGCCCGGCTCGAGCGGGCGCTGGGTGGGGCGGCTCTGGACTGGCGTGGTCGGGGCGGTAGCGGGCACGGCCACCGGTGCGGCGACCCGTTCGGTGGCCGGCGGCGGCGCCGGCGGCCGGCCCGAGGCAGCGGCGATATCGCCCGTGCGGTAAGCCGCCACGGCGGCGGCAATGGCGGGGTCGGCCGCCTGCTGGCGCTGCAGCTGCTGGGAGCCGGGCGCGGCGGCGCGGCGGGCGGCCTCGGCGGCCTGGTGGGCGCGTTCGGCGGCGGCGTTCGCTTCCTGGGCGGCCGCGTCCGCGCCGGCCGTGGTGGCGGCGCCGGCCTGGTCGGGCGGCAAGCCCGACGCGGTGGCGCCGCTGACGGGCGGGCCGGCGGCCGGGATGGCTGCTTCCGGCGGGCGCAGGGCGGGATTGGCCGGCGCGACGCTGCCCGGCGGGGCGGCCGGCGGCGGCGCGCTGGCGGGATTGGGCGGCGCGGCCGGCGGGGCGGTGGCCGCGTTGCGGGTCAGGCTGGCCGCCGCCTGCGCGGCGGCCTGGGCTTCGCGCAAGGCTTGGCGGCGCGCTTCCAGGCGGGCTTCCGTTTGCTCGTTGACAACGTCGCGCGTGGCGGCGCGCGCCTCCTCCAGGCGCTGCGCAGTCAGGCGGTCCTGCAGGGAGAGTGCGTCGGCCGTGTCGGCCGCCCGGGCCCGCTCGGCCGCCTCGGCGCTGCGGCGTGCGGCGGCTTGCGCCGCCGTTTCGGGTGGCGGTCGCGTCGTTGCGACATTGGCCGTAGTCTCGCCCGGTTCGGAAGGGGGCGCGACATTGGTCTCGCCCGGCACTTCGCCCAGCGGCGCAAAGCCGCGGGCCGGTGCGGTCGGCACGCTGTCCTCGTCCGTGGCAGGCGCGGCAACGCCCGAGGGCAGGACCGTCGAACCGGCTCCGCTGGCCGCCTGTTGGCGCGCCAGGGCCAGGCGCGCCGCCACCGCGTCGTCCGCTTCCGTGACTTGCGCCTGCTCGGCCACCAGGCGGCGCGCCGTGTCGAGCCGCTCGCTGGCGACGCGCTCGGCGCGCGTACGCCCCAGCTGGCTGGTGTCCACTTGTTGCTGGGCGGCCCGGCGCGCGGCCTCCAGGCGGTCGGCCAGGGCTTGCGCCGCCTGGTCCTGCGCGCGCGTGCTGTCGAGCTGGCGCAGCTCGGCCGCGCGCAGTTCGGCGGCGCGCTGTTGCTGCGTGTCGGCCAGGGAATTATCGTCCAGGGCGGCGTTGGCCACGGCCTGGGTTTCGGCGCGGCGCGCCGCGGCGGCCCGCTCCTGCGCGCTCAGCTCGGCCGCATTGGGCGAGGGCTGGGCGGCCGCCTGCTGCGCCGCCGCTTGCGCAGCCGCGGTGGCGCCGGTGCCGGGCTGCAGCTCCTGCGCCGCCTGCGCCAGGGCGCCGATGGCGTTGTCCAGCGCCGTCAGGGCGGCGCGCGGGCCGGCGTTGAAGGTGGCGGTCAGGCGCGCGTCCTCGGCGGCCAGGGCGCCGCCGCTGTCCGCCGTGATGCCAGCCTGGCCCAGCACGGCTTGCTGCGCCACCACCGCACCGCCCAGGGCGGCAGGGGCGTTGGCATTCACGTTGTCCACCAGCTGGCGCGCGGTGGCGGTAAACGCCGTCGCGTCGCCGCCGCTGGGCAACAGGTCGCGCACGCTGCGCTGGGCCAGGGCCAGGTTGGACAGGAATTGCCCAAGCGAGGAAACGGTGGGCGCATTCTCCGGCGCGGCCGGCGGCGGCGCGACAGGCTCCAGGCGCGCCGCCGGCGTGGCGGCGGTCGGCGCGGTACTGTTCGGAACTGGATCAATCGGGATCATGCAGGCAGGTTGCCAGAAATCGCAGGCACGCATCGTTAGATGGCGCACGGTGGATGCAGCAGGACGGCCGTATCGTGAGCCTTCCAACCCAACCGAGACGAGAAGGACACCAATCATGGAACATCACATCACCCACGGCGACAACCCGACCAAAGACCTGCGCGCCGGCCTGCACAGCACGGTCGACAAGGTGGCGGACAACATCAGCAGCCTCGGCGACACGGTGGGCGCCAAGGGCGACCAGCTGGGCGCCGCCTACAAGCGCCTGGCCGAGACCAGCCGCAACTACGTGCGCCAGAGCCCCGGCAAGTCGCTGCTGGTGGCGCTGGCGGCCGGCTACGCGGTCTCCAAGCTGCTCGGTTCGCGCAAGCACTGAACCGGGAGCGCGCCGTGCCCACCGCCAAACCTGACCCTGCCCAGCGCGGCGCCGCACTGGCCGCGCACTTTTCCCACAACGTCAACAAGGCCGCCGAGCACGGCGCCGGCGCGCCGCCCGTCGGCGCGTCGGCCGGCCCCGGCGCGCCGCTGGACACGGCCAGCACCGCCAGCGAAATGGTGGTCTCGCCCAAGGCCGGCGCCGGCGTGCCGCCGCTGGGAGACAATCCCAACAACGGCCCGCTCGACCGTGTGCGCAGCGACGCCGTCGGCCGCACGCTCAGCACCAACCAGGGCGTGCCGATCGCCGACAACCAGAACTCGCTGAAGGCCGGCCTGCGCGGCCCGGCCCTGCTGGAAGACTTCATCCTGCGCGAGAAGATCACGCACTTCGACCATGAGCGCATCCCGGAACGCGTGGTGCACGCGCGCGGCTCCGGCGCCCACGGCTATTTCGAATGCACGCGCGAGCTGTCGGAGCTGACGTGCGCCGCACCGTTCGCCGCCGCCGGCAAGCGCACCCCCGTGTTCGTGCGCTTTTCCACCGTGGCCGGGGAGCGCGGCTCGACCGACACGGCGCGCGACGTGCGCGGCTTCGCCGTCAAGTTCTATACCGACGCCGGCAACTGGGACCTGGTCGGCAACAACATCCCGGTCTTCTTCATCCAGGACGCGATGAAGTTTCCCGACCTGGTGCACGCCGTCAAGCCCGAACCGCACAACGCCATGCCGCAGGCGGCCAGCGCGCACGACACCTTCTGGGACTTCGTGTCGCTGATGCCCGAATCGATGCACATGCTGATGTGGGTCATGTCCGACCGCGCTATCCCGCGCAGCCTGCGCACCATGCAGGGCTTCGGCGTGCACACCTTCCGCCTGGTGAATGCGGCCGGCCAGTCGCAGTTCGTCAAGTTCCACTGGCTACCGCGGCAGGGCACGCACTCGCTGGTGTGGGACGAGGCGGTGCGCATCTCCGGCGCCGATCCCGACTTCCACCGGCGCGACCTGTGGGAAGCCATCGAGTTCGGCGACTATCCCGAGTGGACGCTGGCACTGCAAGTGTTCTCGGAGGAGGAGGCCGCCGGCTTCCCGTTCGACGTGCTCGATCCGACCAAGATCGTGCCGGAGGAACTGGTGCCGCTGCAGCCGGTGGGACGGCTGGTGCTGGACCGCAATCCCGACAACTTCTTTGCCGAGACCGAGCAGGTGGCCTTCTGCGCCGCCCACGTGGTGCCCGGCATCGACTTCAGCAACGACCCGCTGCTGGCCGGGCGCATCCACTCCTACGTGGACACGCAGATCAGCCGCCTGGGCGGCCCCAACTTCCATGAAATCCCGATCAACGCACCGCTGGCGCAGGTGCACAACAACCAGCGCGACGCCATGCACCGGCAGACGATCCACCGCGGCCGCGTGGCCTACGAGCCCAACTCGCTGGGCGGCGGTTGCCCGTTCCAGGCCGGGCGCGCGGGCTTCATGAGTTTCCCGCAGCCGGTGCAGGAGGACAAGGTGCGCGGCAAGCCCGAACTGTTCGCCGACCACTATTCGCAGGCGCGCCTGTTCTGGCACAGCCAGAGTCCGCACGAGCAGGCGCACATCGCGCGCGCCTTCGGCTTCGAGCTGAGCAAGGTGCAGGTAGCGGCCATCCGCGAACGCACGCTGGCCATGCTGGTCAACGTCGACGCCGCGCTGGCCGACATGGTGGCGCTGCGATTGGGCACGACGGCGCCCGCCGCGCAGCCGATGGCCACCACGCGCGAGCTGCCGGTGTACGAGCCCTCGCCCGGCCTGTCGCTGCTGTCGCGCCAGGGCGAGACCGGCATCCGCGGCCGCAAGGTGGCGCTGCTGGTGGCGCCGGGCTGCGACGAGGCGATGGTCGACACGCTGCAGGCGGCGCTGGAAGGGCAGGGCGCGCTAACGCGCCTGGTGGGCCCGCGCGTGGGGCCGGTGGGCGGCCTGGTGGCCGACATGTCGCTGGAAAACGCACCGTCCGTGCTGTTTGACGCGGTGGTGGTGCCGGACGGCGCCGACGCGGCGGAAACACTGGCCGGGCAAGCGCTGGCGGTCGAATTCGTCACCCTGCAGTACCGCCACGGCAAGCCGCTGATGGTGGTGGGCGCCGGCGCCACGCTGCTGGCGGCAGCCGGCGTCCCGGCCACGCTGCCGGGCGGCGCGCACGACCCCGGCCTGGTGGGCACGGCGCCGGCCGACGTGCCGGCCGCGCTGAACGCCTTCACCACGGCGCTGGCCGGCCACCGCATCTTCGACCGCGAGACCGACCCCCCCACCGTTTGACGCCGCCGACAACAGCCGAGTCCGTGTCCACCTTGGGGTCAGGCCCTTTGGTGGACACGGGCTCGGCCGTCGCTTATTCGGCCGCTGCGGGTGCCGGGGCGTGCTTGTGCGGCTTGCGCAGCTTGCGCATGAGGCGCTTGAGCAGGTGCTCGGCGTCGTCGACGTAGGTGAACACGGCCGGTACCACCAGCAGCGACAGCAGGGTGGACGTGATCAGGCCGCCAATCACGGCAATGGCCATCGGCGAGCGGAAGCTCGGGTCGGCGCCCAGGCCCATGGCCAGCGGCATCATGCCGGCGCCCATGGCGATGGTGGTCATCAGGATCGGGCGGCTGCGCTTGTGGCAGGCGTCGACCAGGGCGTCGAAGCGGCTCATGCCTTCGGCGCGCGCCAGGATGGCGTAGTCGACCAGCAGGATCGAGTTCTTGGTCACGATCCCCATCAGCATGATCAGGCCGATCATCGATGGCATCGACAGCGCCTTCTGCGTCACCAGCAGGGCCACGAAGGCGCCGCCGATCGACAGCGGCAGCGCGGCCAGGATGGTGAGCGGCTGCAGGAAGTCGTGGAACAAGAGCACCAGCACGCCGTAGATGCACAGCACGCCGATCAGCATGGCGATGCCGAAGCTGGCAAACAGGGCCGCCATTTCCTGCGTGTCGCCCAGTTCCGCCTTGGTCACCGTGGGCGGCAGGTTCTTCATCGAGGGCAGCTGGCGCACTTCCTCGTCCAGTTCGCCCAGGGTGCGGCTGCCCAATTCCACGTCCAGCGTCACGTTGCGGCTGCGGTTCAGGCGGTCGATCTGGGCCGGCCCGGATTCCATGGTGATGCTGGCAACGTTGGCCAGCATCACCGGGCCGTTGCGGCCGGGGACAGTCAGGCGGGAGATGGCGTCCAGGTCGGCGCGCACGCTGTCGGGCAGCTTGACGCGGATCGGCACCTGGCGTTCGGCCAGGTTCATCTTGGTCAGCTCGAAGTCGTAGTCGCCGGCGGTGGCCACGCGCACCGTCTCGCCGATGGCGTTGGCGGTCACGCCCAGCTCGGCAGCCTTGGCAAAGTCGGGGCGCACGATGATCTCCGGGCGCACCAGCGAGGCGCTGGAGGTGACGTTGCCGATGCCTTGCAGGGTGCGCAGGTCGCGCTCCACCTTGCGCGCCGACTCGAGCAGCGCGGCCGGGTCGTCGGAGCGCAGCACCAGCTGCATCTTGACGCCGGTGTCGGGCGGGCCGACCGTGAAGCGCGCGCCGGGCAGGGTGGCCAGCTGCTCGCGGATCATGTTGTCGATGTCGGCGATCGATTCCTTGCGGTCGTTGCGGTGCTTGGTGGTGATGGTGAGCACGGCGCGGCGCGCTTCGGCCGCGGCGCCGGGGGCGAAGGCGTCGCCCGAGGAGCCGCCGCCGATGGAGCTGAAGACGTGGGTGACCGGCTTGACCTGCATGATGGCCAGGCGCGCGCGTTCGGCGATGGCGCGCGTCTCGGCCAGGGTGGAGCCGGGCGGCAGTTCCAGGTTGACCATGGTCTGGCCGCGGTCGGCCGGCGGCACGAAGCCGGTGGGCAGCAGGCCCACCAGCATGATCGAGCCGATGAAGAAGGCGCCGGCGGCCAGCGCGGTCTTGCCGCGGTTTTCCAGGCACCAGCGCATGGTCTTCATGTAGCGCTGCATGATCCAGCCGTCTTCCTGCTGCGGCTTGCTGGTGGGCTTGAGCAGGTGCGCGGCCATCATGGGCGTGAGCAGGCGCGCCACCACCAGCGAGGCCAGCACGGCGATCACCGCCGTCCAGCCGAACTGCTTGAAGAACTTGCCGGGAATGCCGCCCATGAAGGCGGTGGGCAGGAACACGGCCACCAGGGCGAAGGTGGTGGCGATCACCGCCAT
>JAJTCO010000048.1 GCA_021323265.1 Pseudoduganella sp.
TTCGGGTCGGTAGCGCCCATCAGGTCGCGGTTCTTCAGGATCGCGCCTTCGCCTTCCAGCACCTGGATCATCACAGGACCGGAGATCATGAAGTCCACCAGGTCCTTGAAGAAAGGACGCTCGCGGTGCACGGCGTAGAAGCCTTCGGCTTCAGCGCGGGACAGCTGGGTCATGCGGGCAGCGATCACTTTCAGGCCTGCGCCTTCGAAACGGCTGTAGATCTGGCCGATCACGTTCTTGGCTACTGCGTCAGGTTTGATGATCGACAGGGTGCGTTCGATTGCCATTATGAAAAACTCCAATAAAAAGAAAGGTTTAAAACAAGAAATAAGATTCCCGATCAACCTTCGATTTTAACATAGTTCACTCTCACTACCCAAGCAATCCCGGCGATCGCCCCTCTAGGGGCTCCCCTTACGGGTTTTTAAGGATATCCTAAGCGAGAAAGTACCCGCCTGTCCTGCGACATGCTATGCTTTTTAGTAAAGGAGGCTTTCAACTATGCAAAACGTACATCATTTTGGCAGTGCCGTCGCTACTGACAACGCACAGATCCGCAACCGCGTCCTGCGCAACACCTACTGGCTGCTCGCCCTGTCGATGATCCCGACCGTGCTGGGCGCCGCCATCGGCGTCATGTTCGGCGTGCCGATCCCGCGCGGCTTCATGGGCTTCATCCTGTTCATGGCCGTGGCATTCGGCTTCATCTGGGGTATCCAGAAGAACAAGGATTCCGGCGTCGGCGTCGCGCTGCTGCTGGGCTTCACCTTCTTCATGGGCCTGCTGCTCACGCCGCTGCTCACGCGCACCCTGGGCTTCGCCAACGGCGGCACCCTGATCATGACCGCTTTCGGCGGTACCGCATCCATCTTCTTCGCCCTGGCCAGCTACGCCACCGTGACCAAGCGCGATTTCTCGATGATGGGCAAGTGGCTGTTCGCCGGCGTGATCGTGCTGCTGCTGGCCTCGGTCGCCAACATCTTCCTGGGCATGGGCGCGCTGTCGATCGCCATCTCGGTACTGGTGATTGCCATCTTCTCGGCCTACATCCTGTACGACGTGCAGCAGATCGTCAACGGCGGCGAAACCAACTACGTCACCGCCACCCTGGCGCTGTACCTGGACGTGTACAACATCTTCAGCAGCCTGCTGTCGCTGCTGGGCCTGGGTGGCGAGCGCGAATAAGCGCCCCTGCCCTAGCGGAAAAGCCGGCTTATGCCGGCTTTTTTATTGTCCCTTGCGCCGGGGGGGGCGGCCTATCATGGACGCGTGGAACAAGGCAGCTGGCGTAACGTGCTTACTGGGCGCCGCCACGCACCTGGAAGCTGGCCCGGGCCAGGATGGCGCGGCCATCGGTCAGTACCAGCTCATGCTTGCCGGGGCGCGGCTGCCAGCTGAACGTCCGCTCGGCCGAACCAAGCACCTCGCCGTCCAGCTGCCATTGCAATCCCTGTGCCGCCTGGGCCTCAAAGATGACGCGCTGGCGCGACGCGGGAATGTCCGGATCGATGGCAAGAATGCTCGTGTCGGCCGGGTACATGATGCGCGGCGCGCGGCCCTGCCCTGACGCCAACGCCACCACCGCCGTTTCCGTCCCTTGCAGGAACCATTCGCTGCGCTCGGGCTCCAGCGCCGGCTGAAAGCGGGTTTGCCGCTGCACCAGCCCCGCCGGCGCCGCCGGTGGCCGGCCCGGGGCCTGCTGGTGCAGGTAATCCATGATCTCGCGCCACACGGGCGCGGCGCCCGTCACGCCGGACACGTCCCACATCGGCTGGCCGTTGAAATTGCCCACCCATGCCGCCACCGTGTAGCGCGACGTGTAGCCGACGCACCAGTTGTCGCGCATGTCCTTGCTGGTGCCGGTCTTGACGGCCGCCCAGTAGGTCGCGGCCAGCTCGTTCTTCAGGCCGAACGTCAGGCTGCGCGCGGCGCGGTCGGACAGGATGTCGCCAATGACGAAGGCGGCGCGCGGCTCCAGCACCTGGCGCCCAGGGACAGGCGCCGGCACTGGCCGCAGCGTCAGCGCCCCGTGCACGCCGCCATTGGCCAGCGTGCGATAGGCGTTGGCCAGTTCCAGCAGGCTCACTTCGGCCGATCCCAATGCCAGCGAGTAGCCGTAATAGTCGGCCGATTCGGTCAGGCTGTCGAAGCCCAGCGCGTGCAGGCGCTCATGGAAGCGCTCCAGGCCCACCAGCATGAGCGTGCGCACGGCCGGCACGTTGAGCGAGCTGGCCAGGCTGGTGCGGGTGCTGACGAAGCCCTTGAAGTCGCGATCGTAGTTTTGCGGAATGTACAGGCCGGCGCCGGTGGCGATATCGACCGGCGAATCGTCCATCAGCGAGGCCGCCGTCAGCTGGCGCCGCTCGATCGCCAGCTGGTAGAGGAAGGGTTTCAGCGTCGACCCGGCCTGGCGCAATGCCGCCACGCCGTCCACCTCGCTGCCGCCAGCATTGCCGACATAGGCCAGGATCTCGCCACTGGCATTGTCCACCACCAGCACCGCGCCGTCGTTCACGTTGCGTTCGCGCAGGGACATGATCTGCTGGCGCAGCGCGGCCTGCGCGTGGCGCTGCAGGCGCGCGTCGAGCGTGCTGCGTTGGCTGCCGCCCGGCGCCCTGAGCACCTGGCGCGCCGCATGCTGGGCGGCGGGCAGCGGCGGCATGGCCGGTGGGCGCTGGAAGGCCAGCAGCGCATCCGCTTCGATCTCGCCGCAACTGGCGGCCGCCTTCAATTCCGCCGCCAGCGCACAGGCGCGGCGCGCCACCAGCCGGGGCGCAGCCGAAGGCCCGCGCAGCAGCGCCGCCAGGATGGCCGCTTCGCCTACCGTCAGGCCGGACGGCGCCTTGCCGAACAAGCCTTGCGCGGCCGCGCCAACGCCCTGCAGTTCGCCGCGGAAACTGGCCAGGTTGAGGTAGGCCTCCAGGATCTGCGTCTTGCTCCAGCCGGCCTCCAGTGCGCGCGCCGCCCGCACCTGGTCCCATTTCTGCCCCAGGCTGCGACCCGTCCCGCCGGACGGCTGCAGGGCCGGGTCCAGCAGGCCCGCCAGCTGCATGGTGATGGTCGAGGCGCCACGCGGACGCTTGCGGAACAGGTTCTCCCATGCCGCCTGCCCCATGGCGCGCAGGTCCACGCCGCCATGCTGCATGAAGCGCTGGTCCTCGGCCTGCAGCACCGCCAGCGGCAGCGCGGGCGACATGGCGGAGAGCGCGGTCCATGGCTGGCGCCGCGCCTGGACACCGATGCGCAGGCTTTGCAGCGGTTCGCCATGGCGGTCCAGCAGCACCGCGTCGGACGCGCGCCAGGCCGCCTGCACTTGCTCGGGGCTGGGCACTGCAGCCTGCGCCAGGGCGCCAGCCGTCATCAGCAGCGCCGCCAGCAGGAATTTCATTTGACGGCCACCGGCGCGTTCGGCAGCTCGCCGAACATCTCAGGGCTGTACATGGCCTCCACACGCGTCGGCGGCAGCACAAAGCGGCCCGCGTTGTTCAGGCGAACCGTGTACTCCACCACCCACTTGCCTTTCGGGACAAACTCGAAGTAGCTGCGGAAGGCATCGAACATGCGCTCCTGGAAGGCCGGCCACACCCAGCCACCCTCCGCCTTCTCGCCCTTGGCCAGGATGCGCGAATCGCTGCCCAGGCCCGTGCCGAGCACACTGGCACTGGCCGGAATCGGATCGTCCACCACCACCCAGGTCATGTCGCTCTGGGCCTCCAGATCCAGGCGCACGCGATAGACGTCGCCGCGCGTCCAGACGCCAGGCACGGCCTGCTCCACCGGCGTGACGCTCTTGCGGATCTGGTAGCCAGTCGACAGCGGGGCCTTGAGCGGAATCGCCGCACGGCTCTGTACGGTGGCCCATGGCTTGCCGCTGCCGCTATGCTTCAGCTGCAACTGCTGCTCGCCACGTGGCCACGGCAACTGTACGCTGGCGTCCTGCCTGGCCGCATCCAGCTCAGCGCTCTTGCTGGCGCCTGCCAGGGTAGCGCTGCTGCTGCCGCTGACCGGCGCCGACTCGAACTTGCGCGAGAACTTCTCGAGCGCCAGCACGCCCCAGGCATTGGCCACCGTCGTGCCCCAGCGTCCCTTGCGCTGGCGGCCCAGCGTACCGCGCGCCAGGCGGCCCATGTCGGCCTGCCAGCCGCGCTGCTCCAGCACCGCCAGCAGCAAACGGTTGGCATTCACGTCGGCCGATGCCATCAGCCACCACCAGTCGTCCTGGCGCTCGGTGGAGAAGGTCATGGTCGTGCCCTGCAAATTCAGGCGCGTGCGCAGGATCTGCTCGGCTTGCGCCAGCCGCGCCGCGTGCTGCGGCAGGTCGGGCGTGCGCTGCAACACCAGGTACCAGTCGATGACGGCCGACGTCGGCCATAGGTTGGGGGCCACGCTGAACGATTCCAGCATGTCCGCCTTGACCCGGCCGGCGCGCGACAGCGCTTCCAGCGCCGCCACCTTGCGCACCGCCAGGTCGGCCGTGGCCAACGGCGAGCCACGCACGATGCGGCCCGAGACGAAGGCCGCCAGGCCCTCCAGCATGCGTTCCTTCTGGTACGCCGGCAGCGCGTAGCCTGCCTCGTCGGCCAGCGACAGCACATATGCGGTCAGGGCATCGCTGCCGTGCTGCATGAGCGGGAAGTACTTCAGCAGGCCATCCCCGTCCAGGTGACTGGCTAGCTTGCCGGCGGTACGCTTCCACAGCTCCTGGTCGCGCAGCGCAACGGAGCGCGATACCTGCTGTTCCAGGCAGGTGTAAGGGTAGCTGGCCATGTATTCGCGCACGCCCGGCAGCTCATTGCCCAGGCGCGCCGAGAACGCCACCTGCACGCCACCGCGTCCGGCGATCGCGTCGCCCGGCATCGCCACCCGCATCGACTGCGGACCGTCCAGCTGCAACAACGTTGCCTGCAGCACGCGCACCGGCACCGCCGGCTTGACGGCCTGGCGCACGCGCAGCTTGTCGCTGCCGCCATTGGCCGCGCCGGCATTGGCGCTGACATCCCATACCAGCTCGGTGACGCCCACCGGCGCCGTGTAATCCCAGCCGATCTCACGCGCCTGCCCCGGCGCGATGCTCACGCTTTGCGGCGCCAGCGCCTTGCCCGACACGCTGGCCGACAAGTGCACCGCCAGCTCCTGCGCGGAAGTATTGCGCAGCGTGAAGCCGGCGCGGAAGCGGTCATCCTCGCGCACCAGCGGCGGCAAGCCCGACAGCAGCATCAGGTCCTGCGTGCTGCGGATCTCGGTGCGCCCCGTGCCGAACAGGCCGGCCCCGCCGGTGGCGATGGCCACGATGCGAAACGCCGTCAGCGAGTCATTCAGCGGCACCTGGGCAGTCGCTTCGCCGTTGGCGTCCAGCGCCACCCGTCCGTTCCAGAACAGCAGCGTATCGAACAGCTCGCGCCCGGCGCCCTTGCCGCCGCCGCCGCCCGCCGCGACGGCCTTGCGCCCGAAGTGGCGCTTGCCGACCACCTGCATTTGCGCCGTCGCCGTGTGCACTTGCAGGCTGCGCTGCTGCATCATCGCCTCCAGCAATTCCCAGCTGGCGTTGGGCATCAGCTCCAGCAGGCCGACATCCACCGCCGCCAGCGCGATCTCCGTGCCGGCGGGCGGCACGCTGCCGTCCGCGCGCAGCACCTTGACCTTGACCGACGCCTTGTCGCGCACCTTGTAGACCTGCTGGTCCGCCGCCACCTGCACCTTCAGCTCGTGTCCCGCCCAGCCCACGCGCAGCGGTGCAATGCCAAGCTTGTAGGCCGGCTTGCCCAGGTCCACCAGCGCCGTGGGCGCCACCCCGCTCACCCGGCCGCGCACGACCATGGCCGAGACGTAGACATTCGGCGCGTAATGCGCCTTGACCGGAATCGAGAAGGACTGCGACTTGCCGCTCAGCTTGCGGACATAGGTTTCCATCACGCCTTCGCGCTCGACCGTGATGAGCGCCGTCGCCTCGCGGAACGGCATGCGCACCTGGAAGCTGGCGTCCTGCCCCGCTTCGTAGCGTTTCTGCTCCGGCAGCAGGTCGATGCGGTCGTTGTCGGAAGCGCCATACCACCAGTCCTCGCCGGCCGCGACCCAGGTTTCGCGCTGCGTGACGGCGCGCCGCCCGGCACTGTCCGCGCTCGCCGCGCGCAGGATCAGGTTGCCCGACGCCGGAGCCGCACCTTCGCACAGCAACAGGCCCTTGCCGTCCGTATTGCCGCTGCAGGCCTGGCCCAGCGCCTTGATTTCGCTGCTGTTCTCGTACGCATAGAAGCCGCCGATCAGGCGCCGCCGGTGCGAATACGTCTCGCGCACGAAATAGTCGACCGTCACCGGCGCGTTGGCGACCGGCTTGCCGAGCACGTCCAGCACGGCGACGGTGAATTTAAGCTTGTCCTTGCTGGCGACCCAGCCGTCCGGCTGGATGCCGACCACCACGGCGGAGGGCCAGAGCGCCACGCGCGACGATGCGGTCAGCGTTTCGCCATTCGCATCCTGCCACGACATTTCCGCCAGCAGCTCGCGCGGCGTGGTAATGGCCGGCAGCTTGTCGATGGTGATGCGGGCGCCGCCCAGCTTGTCCAGCGCCAGGCTGCGCGTACCGGCCGGACCGTCGGTGGCCGCCTCGCCGCCCTCGCTGTGCTCCCAATCGCCCTCGTCGTCGTCAAAGACAGGGGCGGCGCGCTCCACGCCCTCCTTCACGTCGCCCGCGGCGAACGTAAAGCCCTCGTAATCGCCGAACTGCACCGGCTTCGGTTCGATCAGGGTGCGCAGCTTCACCGGCGCCCCCGCCGCCATGCCGCCGGACAGGTAGGACAGCTGCGCATCGAGCACCACCTGGCTCGGCTGGATCGCCGGCGCGGCCGGCCCTTGCAGCACGGCCTTCATGGTCGGGACGCGGAACTGCTCGACGCGGAAGCGGCCCGACGTCCGGCCGTTGAGCAGCACCTGGTACCAGCCCTGCTTGGCTTCCGCCGGGATGGTCCATTCGTTCAGGGCGCTGCCATTGGCATGCCAGCGCACGGGCAGCTCGTATTTCTGGTCGCTGCCCTCATGGATCAGGAACAGGGAGGCCGCACCGGTTTCCGCCTTGAAGCCCTGGCGCGTGTGGCGGCGCAGGATGTGCTTCATGTGCACGGTCTCGCCCGCGCGCAGCAACGTGCGGTCAAAGACGGTGCTGGCGATCATGTTGTCCACATAATCGCGTTCGGTCGGCACGTTGAAGCGCCAGCTCTCGATCCCGCGCGTCCAGTCGGACAGCGTGAAGGTGAAGTCGTTGCCACTGCGCGCACTGACGAAGTATTCATCGTTGTAGCCGCATTTCACCCGCGGCAGCTCCTGTTCGATGCGGGCAATGCCATTGCTGTCGGTGCTGCCCTGCCATAGGGCACGCCCGGCGCAGTCGCGCACCGCCACCTGCGCCTTGGCGACCGGCCTGCCCTTGTCCAGCGTCGTCACCCAGACCAGGGATGATTCCGTGCCGTGCTTGAAATGCGCCGCCAGGTTGGTGACCAGCGCCGCCGCGCTGACGTAGGCCGTGCCACCGCCTTCCACCACGCCGCTCCCCAGTTTGGGACTGGCCAGCTCCACCACATAAAAGCCCGGCTCGCGCAGCGGGATGCCAATCACTTCGAAGGCCTGACGCCCGTGCGGCTTGGGCAGCACGAAGCCGCTGGCTTCCTTGCCCAGCATCGGCTTGGCCAGCGATCCGCTCCACTGCTCGGAAGGCTGCCAGCCCTCGCCTTCGCCTCCCCCGCCCAAGCGCTTCATCCACTTGATCACTTCCACATCACGCGCCTCGGGCACGCGCAGCGTGGCGCCGGAAACGCGGGCGGCAAGGCTGCCTTCGACGTTGCGCACCGTCACGGGCAGCAGGCGGTCGCCGCGCGCCTCGATAATGCCGAAGCGCGCCGGGAACTTCACCAGCGGCGGCTGCTCGTCGGTCAGCACCGTCAATGGGAAACGTCCCTGGTTGACCAGCGTGCGGCCCGCATCATCCTTCAACTGCGGCGGCAAATTCAGTTTGAACGTGGACTTGGCGGGAAACGGTCCCTTGAAGCGCAAAAAGCTCAGGTGCGTCGCCTTGGCCTCTTCTTTCGGGATTTCGGTATGCCAGGTCTGGCCCTTGGGTCCTGTCAGCGTGACGGCCCTGGCGTCCGCCATGCTGACCGGCGCGCTGAAGGACAAGGTCATGGGCAGGATGGGAATGCAGTGGCCGTCGCGTTTCATCCTGTCGCAGCTGAAGCGCGCGGTAAAGTCGGGGCGGGTTTCGAATTCGCTTATCTGGTCCTCGGTATTGGCGATGCCGCTGGCAGTGGCAATGCCCGCGCCCCAGATCAGCGCCACCTTGGCGTTCGCCGGCAGGGTCTGGCGGCATTGCACCAGCGCGACCGGCAACTGCTCCTTCGCCCCGTTCGTGACACGCGCGGAGGCCTTCCACACTACGCCGCGCGCCTTGTAATAGAGGTTCAGCTGGCGCTCGACAAAGCTCTTGCGTTCGGCCAGCACGCGTTCACGCTCTTCGCCGCGCAGCAGTCGCACCGGGATCAGTTCATTGACGCCCTGCGCACGGCAGCGCGCGTGCGGTTCGATGGTGCTTTCGTCCGGTACCGCGTCCAGTCCCAGCACGAACACCTGGTTCTCATCCACGTAGCCGGTGGGCAGGTACTGGATGATCGCCGGGCCGCCGGTATTGAACGAGTAGCTGCGCTCCCCCGTCAGCGGCGCGCCGGCCAGGTCTTTCATGCCGGCCTTGAGCGTGAAGCGGCACTTCACGCCGGCCGGCAGGTCGCGTTCGAAGTCATAGCTCCAGTTGCTGCCGTCGATCCAGCGCCCCTTGCCCGGCGGTGCGCAATCGACATCCATCGGGTCGCCCAGGCGCAGATCGCCAAACGCCACCATCTGCGTGGCAAAGCGCACCTGCACCTGCCGCACGCCTTTGAGCGTGCCGTCAGGTGCGAAAGAGAGGATGGATTGGGCTGCCGCCATCAATGGCAGTGCAGCGAACAGGCCCGACACGGCGTGCAGGAATCGCATTTTGCTGGCCCCACAAGGGAATAGGAGGAGTCAGCAGTGTTGCAATTAACCCAACACCTGTCAAGACGGGCGTTCTTTGCCCGGGCTCAAAGCCGGCCTGGCCAGCCTGGCCTGGCGCCCGCCCGCGCTTATTCCAGGTCGAACACCGCCATGGACTCCACGTGGGACGTGTGCGGGAACATGTTCATCACGCCTGCCTGCGACAGGCGGTAGCCGGCACGGTGCACCAGCACGCCCGCATCGCGCGCCAGGGTCGACGGCGAGCATGAGACGTAGACGATACGTTTGGGCAGCATGTCCGGATGCGTTTCCTTCAACTCGGCCAGCGCCAGCGACAGCGCCATCGCGCCGTCGCGCGGCGGGTCGATCAGCATGCGGTCGAACTTGCCGAGGGCGATCAGGTCGTCCTTGGTGATCTCGAACAGGTTGCGGCACTGGAAGGTGGTGTGGCCGTCCACGCCGTTGACCTTGGCGTTTGCCAGCGCGCGCTCGGTCAGCGCGGTCGAGCCTTCGATCCCCACCACTTCGCGCGCCTGCGTGGCCAGCGGCAGCGTGAAGTTGCCCAGGCCGCAGAACAGGTCGGCCACGCGCTCCTCCTTCTGCACGTCCAGCAGGCGCAACGCCTTGTGCACCAGCACACGGTTGATGTGGTGGTTGACCTGGGTGAAGTCGGTCGGCTTGAACGGCATCTTGATGCCGAATTCCGGCAGCGTGTAGTACAGCTCCTTGTGCGCCGGGTAGAACGGATAGGCGGTGTCCGGGCCCTTCGGCTGCAGCCACCACTGGATCTGGTACTGGTCGGCGAAGGCCATCAGCTTCTCTTCGTCGCCCGCGCCCAGCGGCACCATGTTGCGCATCACCAGCACGGTATTGTCTTCGCCCACAGCCAGTTCGATCTGCGGCACCTTGTCGAAGATGGTCAGCGAATGGATCAGGGCGCGCAGCGGCATCATCATGTCCGACACGTGCTTGGGCAGGATCTGGCAGCTCTGGATGTCGGCCACGAAGACCGATTTCTTCTCATGGAAGCCGACCAGCACCGTGCCCTTCTTGGCCACGTAGCGCGCGGACAGGCGCGCGCGGTAGCGGTAGCCCCAGGTCGGGCCGTACATCGGGCGCATCATGGTGTCGGACTTGACCTTGGACAGGTGCCACAGGTTGTCCTCCAGCACGCGCTGCTTGATCGCGACCTGGGCCGAGGCTTCCAGGTGCTGCATGGAACAGCCGCCGCAATAGTCGAAGTGTTCGCACTTCGGCTTGACGCGCATCGACGATTCCTTGTGCAGCGCCGTCATGCGGCCCTGCTCCCAGTTCTTCTTCTTGCGCAGCAGCTCGAAGCTGACCTTTTCCCCCGGCAGCGCGCCTTCGATGAAGACCACCTTGCCTGGCGAGCCGTCTTCGTTCTCGATGTGGCCAACGCCACGGGCATCCATGTCCAGGGATTTGATTTCGACGATGTTATCTTGCATAGCGATTAAGGTTGCAGCCGGCGCGTTGCGCGCCCAAAGCCCGCTATGATAGCAAAACCCGGCACACCTGACCCGGATTTACCGGGTTTTACAGCAGCGAGTCGCGCACCACGCCGCGCGCGGCCATGGCGCGCTTGAGCTTGACCAGCGCTTCCTGCTGGATCTGGCGCACCCGCTCGCGCGTCACGCCCATCTCTTCGGCCAGCGTTTCCAGCGTGGCCGGATCGTCGTTGTCCAGGCCGAAGCGCCGCATGATGACGATGCGCTGCTTGTCCGGCAGCTTGGTCAGCCAGTCGCGCACCAGCACCGTCATTTCATGGTGCTCGGCGCGGGCGTCGGGCGAATCCTCGGAATCGCCCGGCAGCATGTCCATCAGCGAGGACTGGGGATCGTTGTCCAGCGGCGCGTCCAGCGAGGTGGCGTGTTCGGACAGCGCCAGGATATCCTGCACCTCCTCCACCGGCCGCCCCACCAGGTCGGCGATATCCTCCGCCGTGGCATCCTTGCCGTTGTGGTGCTGCGCCTCCAGGTGGTACTTGCCGCGCAGGATCTGGTTCAGCTCGCGCACCATGTGTACCGGCAGGCGCACCGTGCGCGCCTGGTTCATGATGGCGCGCTCGATGCTCTGGCGTATCCACCAGGTGGCGTACGTGGAAAAGCGGAAGCCGCGCTCCGGCTCGAACTTGTCGATGGCGCGCATCAGGCCGATATTGCCCTCCTCGATCATGTCGAGCAGGACCACGCCGCGGTTGATGTAATGCTTGGCGATCGACACCACGAGGCGCAGATTATGCTCGATCATGGTCTGGCGCGCCGGGAAGTCGCCCTGCTTGGCCAGGGTGGCGTAATGGACTTCCTGCTGCGCCGTCAGCAGGGGGCGCGTGCCGATCTGGTTCAGGTAGTGCTGGGTGGTGTCGGTGGAGAGCTCCGCCGCCAGCACTTTTTTCAGCTCGTCGACCGTTTCGAGCACGGTGCTGCCTTCCACCGCGACCTCGCCGTTCGACTCGATGGAGTCGATCACGCCTTCGTCGATTGGCTCGTCCGGAAAGTCCTCCGGAATCGAATCGTCTTCCAGTTGGTCATTCGGCGAGCGTGTCATGGGTGGTATCTAGCGGTTAGGCAGGAATTTCGACGGATCCACCGGCTTGCCCTGCTGCCTTATCTCGAAGTGCAGCTTGACGGCGTCGGTATCGGAGTCCCCCATTTCAGCAATTGCCTGGCCCCGCCGCACTTCCTGCCCTTCCTTGACCAGGATGGCGCGGTTGTGCGCGTAAGCCGACAACAGGCTGTTACTGTGCTTCACAATGACGAGATTACCATATCCGCGGATGCCGCTACCGGCATACATCACTTTTCCTGCACTGGCAGCCAACACTTGTTGCCCGGGGCGTCCGGCGATGTCGATTCCCTTGTTTTTTCCTTCGTCGAACTGGGCCACCACGCGGCCGTCCGAGGGCCAGGTCCAGGTCATCTCGCGCTCTTCCGCGCTCATGGCCGGCGCCGGCGCGGCAGCCGGTGCCGGCGCCGGGGCGGCACTGGCCACCTGGGCGGGTTTCTCGGCCTTGTCGTTCTCGGCTTTCTGCAGTTCGGCCACGGCGGTTTCCGAATACGGGCGCTTTTCGCCCTTCGGCGCCGTCTTGCGCGGCGGCGGCGGCAGCTTTTCCACCTGTGGCGTCGGCACGGCCGTGACCTGGACGCCTTCCGGCGGCGTCAGGCGCAGCACCTGGTCGACCTTGATGTCGTCCGGGTTGGCCAAGTTGTTCCAGGCCGCCAACTCGCGGTAATTCAGGCCGCGGTCGAAGGCGATGCGGATCAGGGTGTCCCCCTTGCGCACGGTGTAATAGCCTTCCTTGTCTTTCGGCTCCTCGACCGGGGCCACCTTCGGTGGAACGGTCGGCAGCGGTACCGAGCGCTCCTCGACCGGGACCTGGGTCGGTGGGGTCGAACAGGCGGTCAGTACGGCCAGTGCAGCCGCGGTCAGGAATAGGGAGTAATTCTTCGTCATTCTGTTCGTCAGTGTGTTAAACGGTGCCAGGGCGCAGCGGCACGAAATGGCAATCTTCCAGCGTCTGGCGCACCCATTCGTTCTTGCTGACCCGGGTGACCAGTTCGAGGTGCTGGATGCGGGCCCCGACCGGGGCGACCAGGCGGCCGCCGATGTTCAGTTGCTCCAGCAAGGCCTGCGGCACTTCCAGGCCGGCGGCGGCCAGGATGATGCCATCGAACGGCCCCGCCTGCGGCAAGCCTAGCATACCATCTCCGTAGTGCAAACGGAGGTTTGCCACCCGCA
The DNA here is from genome assembly GCA_021323265.1 of Pseudoduganella sp. Lineage (GTDB taxonomy): Bacteria > Pseudomonadota > Gammaproteobacteria > Burkholderiales > Burkholderiaceae_D > Rugamonas. Next base: position 12,775 of record JAJTCO010000048.1, read on the forward strand.
TCGGGCGCAGGTTGGTCTTGGCCAGTTCGTGCAGGGGCTTGATGCGCTCGATGGAATAGACCTCCTTCGCCACGCAGGCCAGCACCGCCGCCTGGTAGCCGCAACCGGTGCCGATTTCCAGCACCCGCTGCAGGTCCTGGCCGGCGCGCATCACCTCGATCATGCGCGCCACGATGTACGGCTGCGAAATGGTCTGGTGGTGGCCGATCGGCAGCGACGCGTCGATGTAGGCTTGCGGCGCCAGTCCCTCGTCCATGAACATGTGGCGCGGCACCGTGTCCAGGGCGGCCAGCACCACCGGGTCGCTCACGCCCTGCTTGGCCACGCGCTGCACCATGGCGCGCCGCACCCCGTCCGACACCAGCGCATGCTGGCGCGGCACGGCCGCAGGGGCCAGCTGCACCTGGGCGCGCTCCTGCGCATAGGCATGCGCGCGCGACGGCGAAGCCACCGGCTGCGGCGGGCGCCAGCCGCCCGGAGTGGCGGCGGCCGTGCGGGCGGCGTTCTGGGTGGCGGTTTGCGGTGTGGCCACCGCGCTGTAGACCGGCTTTTTCGCCGGGCTCTTGTCGGTGATGGATGACAGGGGCAGCGGGAAAGTGCGGGTCTTGTCGCTCATGCAAGGGCCTTTGCCAGGGTATCGAGTTGTTGGCGATGCGTCAGGTCGATCTGCAAAGGCGTCAGCGACACGCGTCCGTTGGCCAGGGCGTGGAAGTCGGTGCCCTCGCCGGCATCCTTGCAGGCGCCCGGCGGGCCGATCCAGTAAATTTCCCGGCCGCGCGGGTCGAGCGCCTTGATCACGGGTTCGGCCTGGTGGCGGCGGCCGAGGCGGGTCGGGGTCAGGGGCCCCAGCTGCTCGTACGGCAGGTTGGGAATGTTCACATTGAGCAGGTAAGGCCGGTCGAGCAGGTCCATATAGCGCTGCACCAGGTCGCGCGCCACGCGGGCGGCGGCGTCCACGTGGGCCCAGCCGTAAGCGCCTTGTGAAAATGCCATGGCCGGCACGCCGAACAGATAGCCCTCCGTGGCGGCGGCCACGGTGCCGGAATACAGGGTGTCGTCCCCCATGTTCGGACCGTTGTTGATGCCCGACACCACCAGGTCGGGCAGCCCGTCCAGCAGGCCGGTCAAGGCGACGTGGACGCAATCGGTCGGCGTGCCATTGACAAAATAGAAACCATTTGCCGCCTTCTGTACCGACAAGGGCCGGTCCAGCGTCAGCGAATTGGAGGCGCCGGAGCGGTTGCTGTCAGGCGCGACAACCACGATATCGGCGATAGGCTGCAGGGCTTCCGCCAGCGCTTGGATGCCAGGCGCCAGGTAGCCGTCGTCGTTACTGATAAGGATTCTCATACAGGGAATTTTACCCGAAGCAACGGCCCAAGATTCGCGGTGGGCGCCGCCAATCCGACAAAAAGCCGCGCTTTCCGTCTGTTTGCCGGCGTGTGCGTCGAGTTTTTACGTCAGCGTCGGCAGCGGCCAGTAACCGGCCCGCTCCTGCTCCAGCGGCAAGGGGTGGTGGTTGTTCAGCACGACAGGTGCGGCGGCCGCCACCCTTTGCCAGGGGCAAAGCCCGTCGCGGAACCACTGCAGGAAGGCTTCGTAGCGCCCTTCCAGCGCGGGCGCCGGCAGCGGTTCGCCGCAGGCCAGGCCGGCGCTTTGCGGCAGCTGCACCGCGTTGAAGTAGTTTTCCAGGGTTACCCACGGCAGGCCGTAGGCGTCGGCCAGCGCCCGCTCGAACAGGGGCTGGTAGCCGTGTTCGCCATGCCGCCAGCGCGCGCCCTGCGCTTCGTCGCCCATGTCGATGCGCGACGGCAACGGGTACACCAGCAGCGGGCGCAGTTCGTCCTCGTGGCAGCTGCGGTAGCCGCAGGCGCGGCCAACCAGGTCGGCCAGGCCCTCCAGGCTTTGCCGGTTCGGCTCGAATACCAGCACCAGCCGCGTCGGCAGCAGCGTGGTGCAGATGGCGGCGCTGTCGGCGCGCCCGCTGCGCGCATCGACCAGGACGTGGCCGAAGTGGCGCGCCAAGCGCCCGGCAAAGGTGCGGAACAGCGCGGGACAGGCATCGAAGATGCCTTGCCAGTCGAGCAATGCCGCGCGTTCCGCATGGCTGCCGTCGCACCGCCCAGCACGCAGCAGCCAGAGTGGCCGGTCGTCGCTGGCCCGCACCAGGTACTGTTCCCAGTGCACCGCGTCGAGCACCGCTTGCGCCAGCGCACTGTCGCTGGCGTAGCGGCCGGCGCGCTCCTGCAACCGGTCGCGGCAGGCTTCGAACAGGTCCAGCACGCCGGGCGCCTCCGGCGCGGCGGGAAAGTAGTAATGCAGGCCCGGCGCCTGCAGGTCCCAGTCCACCATCAATACCGGCGCCGCGCCGCGCTTTGCCAGCATATGCCCCAAGTTGGCGAGCGCCATCGTGCGGCCGACGCCGCCCTTGTAGGAATAGAAAGTCGTGACCTCGCCGGCTGCGGGCAGCTGCGGCAAGTGCAGGCGTAGTTGTTCCATGGCGGTCCTTCCAGTGACGTTTTCAGCGAGGAAAATGGGGCGCTGCCGGCGGGCGCCATTCCGGCGGCGCCGGCGGCAGGACGAAATCCCTGCAGTCGTGTTCCGGCGGCATGCTCGCCTTCTGGCAGTGGTAGTGCATCGTGACGCGGTCCACGATGCGCCGGATATCGGGCAAAAAATCCGGGTTGGCCCTGAGCTCCCCGGTCGCCAGCGTGTAGCGCGAGAAATCGACATACATGCCCGGCTCGGTGATCTGGCGCGGCAGGCTGAGCGGGTGGCGCGTCATGATCACGGGAATGATCAGGTGCGAAGGCAGCTCGTACCACTTGCTGCGTTCGGCCTCGATCATCTGCATGGCGGCGAACTCGCGTCGGGTATAAGGGTGGGCTTCGTACTTGGGCGTGTAGATCACGATCATCGTGGCACTCTGGCACAGGGCCAGGGCAAGGCGGCGGTCGATGTCGTCCCCGCCGCCCAGTTGCTCGCTATCGACGAAGAGTTCGGTCTCGTGGTCGAAATGGGGCTCGAGATAGCACTTCAGGGCATCGACAAAGTCGTCCTTGAAGTGGCTCATATACGCGTGCTGGCCATGCGCGTAACTGAAAAAACAGCCGTACCGGATACTCATGGCAATCGCCTCCCCTGCCAGCCCAATGTATCCCCGTGCCGCCCGCTGAACTTTGTGCCCGCGCAAAGTGTTCTGGGGCATAATCGCACGATCGTTCGATAATAATGGAGACCAAATGAAGGCTATCGTTTGCAAGGAATGGGGTTTGCCCGACACGCTGCGCCTGGAAGAGGTGCCGGACCCGCAGCCCGGCCCGGGGCAGGTGGTGCTGCAGGTGAAGGCGGCGGCCGTGAATTTCCCCGACGTGCTGATCATCCAGGGCAAGTACCAGTACAAGCCGCCCCTGCCCTTTACGCCCGGCAACGAGGTGTCCGGCGTGGTGCTGTCGGTGGGCGACGCGGTGCGCGGCTTCCAGCCCGGCGACAAGGTGATTGCCTTTGCCGCGCACGGCGGCTTTGCCGAACAGATGCTGGCGCCGGCGTCCGCGCTGATGCCGATGCCACCGGGGATGGACTTCGATACGGCCGCCGCCATCACCCTCACCTACGGCACGTCCCACCACGCCGTGCTCGACCGCGCCCAATTGAAGGCGGGCGAAACCATGCTGGTACTGGGCGCTGCCGGCGGCGTTGGCCTGGCCGCCATCGAGATCGGCAAGGCCGTCGGCGCGCGCGTGATTGCTGCCGCCTCGTCCGAGGAAAAGCTGGCCGTGTGCAAGGAACATGGCGCCGACGTGCTGATCAACTATAGCAGCGGCGACCTGCGCGAGGCGATCAAGGCCGCCACCGAGGGCAAGGGCCCGGACGTGATCTACGACCCGGTCGGCGGCGAATACGCCGAACCGGCCTTCCGCTCCATCGGCTGGCGCGGGCGCTACCTGGTGGTGGGCTTTGCCAATGGCGAAATCCCGAAACTGCCCTTGAACCTGACGCTGCTCAAGGGCGCTTCGCTGGTCGGCGTGTTCTGGGGCGAGTTCGTCAAGCGCGAGCCGAAGGCCAACCTGGCAGGCATGATGCAGTTGCTAGGCTGGCTGGCAGAAGGCAAGATCCGCCCCCACATCTCGGCGCGCTACGCACTGGCCGACGCGCCGCGCGCACTGGAGGCCATGGCGGCGCGCCAGGTCACCGGCAAGGTGATCATCGAGCCGGGACGGTAAGGCGCGCGCGCCAGCGGGCGCAGCGCTTGCCCACGTGGCACCCCAGCCAGAGGATGGCGCCATTGGCCGCGACCATTGCCGCCAGGTGCAAACCCAGGGCCGCCAGGGTTTGCAGCAGCGCCCCGCCCGCGCCGGTGGCGCAGATCGATACCAGCGCCGGCACCAGCATGAAGCCGGCGCCGTGGGCAGTGGAGGTGCAGAACGTGAGCAGGACCATGCCGGCCTGCCCGCTCGCGGCGCGGCGCCTGCGCACGTGGCAGGCCAGGGCGGCCAGCAGCATCAGCCCGGCCCCCCACTGCAGCGCCGGCCGGTCCAGCGGCAGCCGCCATGCCCATGCTCCCGCCACGACTGCCATGGCTGCCAGATGGCCGCAGGCCAGCGCAGCAGCGGCGCGCCAGGGAAGCATGGCCGGCATGGCATCACCATCTCAGGCATTGGCGCTGCAGCACGACGCGGCCGCCTGCGCGTAGCGGTCGTGGTGCTTCACCCACGCCATGGTGTACGGCAAGTCTTCTTCCTGCCGCCCCAGCGGGGTGATGTCAAGGAAGCGGTAGGTGTGCATCATCACTTCCACGCCGCGCCCGTAGGTCGAATAGGTGTGGTAAACCACGCCGGCATCGTCCTTGTAAAAGACGCTCACGCCGGGCGCATCTTCCTGCGGAAACGCCTGGCCGGTGTAGTTGTAATAGACCTCGCCTTCGGCCACGGCCTCCGGCGCGAAGGTCACATGGAAGTCGTAATTGAAATCGCTTTCGCCGGAGGACACCCATTTGAACTTCCAGCCCATTTCCTTGCGCATGCGCTCAAGGCTCTCGACCGGTGCGCGCGAGACCACCACCAGGCTCACGTCGCGCTGCGCCAGGTGCGCCAATGCGCCATCGGTATGGTCGGCCATGTAGGAGCAGTGGGCGCAGCCGCGCTCCTTGCCCGGTGCAAACATGAAGTGCTGCACCACGAGCTGGCGGCGCCCCTCGAACAGGTCGGACAGCGAGCGCTTGCCCTGCGGCGTATCGAATACATACTGCTTTTCCACGCGCACCCACGGCAGCGCGCGGCGGGCACTGGCCAGTTGGTCCTGCTGGCGCATCAGTTCCTTCTCGCGCAGCAGCAGTTGCTTGCGCTGCGCCACCCATTGTTCCTGATTGACGACGGTATGCATGATCACTCTCCTTGGGGACGACGCACTGCACGCACTTTGCCGCTGCCCTCGCCGCCGGCGTAGAACAGGCCCGCGCCATCGGACTCCAGTCCGCTGACGAACATGCCCTGCGGCATCTGCAGGCGCTCCAGCACGGCGCCGCTGTGCGGGTCGACGTGACGGATGTCGCTCTCGTCGCCTTCCCAGGTGCCGTGCCACAACTGGCCGTCCACCCACGTCACCCCGGTCACGAAGCGGTTCGATTCGATGGAACGGATGATGGCTCCCGTTTCGGGATCGATCTGGTGGATCTTGCGCTCCCGGTACTGGCCCACCCACAGGCTGCCTTCAGCCCAGGCCAGGCCCGAGTCGCCGCCCTTGCCCGGCGCTGGAATCGATGCCACCACCTTGCCGCTGGCGGGATCGATCTTGTCGATGCGCTGCTCGGCGATCTGGTACAGGTATTTGCCGTCGAACGCCGTGCCGGCATCGGCCGTGACGTCCAGCGCGCGCGCCTGCTTGCCGCTTTCGGGATCGAAGGCGATCAGGCGGGCTCCCGTGGCGGCCCACACCAGGCGGCCATCGTAGGTGACGCCGCCGACCTTGGGGGCGCCGTCGAACGGGCCGTATTCGCGCAGGATTTCCGCGCTGCGTACTGTGCTTGTGTTACGGGTCATTGCTAGCTCCTTTTGTGGCGCGCCTTGATCGGCGCCGCAAGTGAACTTTATTCCAATGGCAGCGAAGCGGGGAGTAACAAGATTGTCGTGAATCCCGCCAGGGATGGCGCCAGCCAGCGCCGGGTACGGGCATTGCCGACCGAACGCACCCGCCCGGCCGCTTCCAGCTCGGCCAGAGCGCGCTGGATGGTGCGCTGGCTGGTGCCGAGCGCCAGCGCCAACGCCGAGGTCGACCACGCCGCGCCATCGGACAGCAGCGCCAGCAGCGAAGCCTGCTCGCCCTCGATGGGCGGCTCCAGCACCGCCAGCGCCCCGCCATCGAGCGGGCGCATTGCAAAGCCGCGCGGCGTGGCTTCGATGGCCGCCAAGCCCTTGGCCAGGGCGCGCAAGCGGCCGATCTCGACCCGCAACCGGACACGGTGGGTTTCGTCCGGGCGGCGGGTATGAAAGGCTTGTTCGATCAAGGCATCGCGCTCGACGTCGCCGGGCCACGCCTTGGCCAGCGCCTGCGCCAGGGCAAACAGCAAGGGCCGGCGCGCCAGCGGGCGCCAGGCGGCGCCGCCGCCAAGGCCGCGCCGGCAGGCGTCGAGCACCAGGGTACCGGACTCCAGCAGCGCCGCCACGTCGTCCAGCGTCATGGCCTGCGCACCGTCCGTGCCATGGCGCCGTGCGGCCGGGCGCGCCAGCGCAGCACCGGCATCGACCACCTCGGCCAACAGCTCCGGCACGCCCGCCCGCACCGCCGCCGCATGGGCGTGGGCAAGCGCGGCGCGCGCCGGGGCCGGGCGCAACGAACGCAGCGCCAGCTCGGCCGCGGCCAGTTGCGCCACCGCTGCCAGCGCAGGCGTCAGCGCGCGCATGTCGAGGCGGGACAGTTCCGCCGCGGCTGCATCCAGGCGTCCCAGCAGCAGGAACTTGCGGGCCGTGATCAGGCGCGCCTGCAGCGCGTTGCCGTAATCGCCGCGCGCTTGCAGCACCGCCAGCGCGGCGGCGAGCACGCGTGGCGGGCTGGCGAAATCGCGCAAGGCCAGCGCCACCTCGGCTTCCGCCACCACGCAACGGGCGCGCGCCAGCTCCTCATGCGCCCCGAATCCGCGCGCCGCGCGCCGCAGCAGCTCGCGTGCACGTGCGAAGTCGCCCAGCCGGGCCATGGCGATGCCGCGCAAGGCCAGCGCGGGCGGATCGTCGCGCAAGGCGACGTGCTTCAACGCGCCAAGAATGTCGCCGGTGGCAAGGGAACGGGCCGACGCGGCGATCAGCGAGTCCATCGTGCCGTCAGCCTTTGTTCGGCGCTGACCTGCGCAGGCGGGCGGCGGCGGCGCGCAGCAGGACGCGCGAATAGAGTTTATGGAAGCCAAGCAGCGCGCGGAAGGCGCCGCCCTGGCGCGAGCGCACGACAGCGGAACCGAAATACAGTCGCGTGCCGTGCGGTGCCGCGGCGACCATCAGCCAGGAACGCGTGCTGCCGGACAAGTCGCACATCAGCAGCTGGCCCGGCGCACGCGCCTCGACCGCCCATGCCGCAAACTGCGCGCGCCGCCCGGTGGCCAGCTCGCAGGCTTCAGCGTCGCGCGACGGACACCCCGCCAGCCATGCCAGCAGGAGCCGCTCCAGCTTGAACACCGCCGTGGTGTAGAAGGCTTCGACGTAGGCCGCGTGCCCGACCTGGCCCGGCACGTCGAGGGCGAAACAGTCGGTATAGGCGCCTTCGTCGCGGTAGCGCTGCAGCAAGGCGTCGTCCGGCAAGGCCGGCGGTTCGTCAAAGGCAAATATGCGGTTCATCCGGCAAGCATAATGCCTTGTACAGCGACGCGCAATCGACTAGCGGCGGCCTGGCCTCATGCCGACAGCACCTGGCGCGGCAGCAAGTCGGACATGTTCTCCGCCACGCTGCGCGCACTAAAGCAGCGGAAGCGGAATTCGCTGTTGTCCTCCAGCTCGACCACCACGATACCGGTCAGGATGCCGAACTCGCGCCGCACCGCGCGCACCTCGGCCAGCGGGATGTGCACCATCTGCAGCTTGTCGTGGAAAGCCTTGTTCATGATGTTGGGCACCCAGTCCAGCGCATCGGCGGACACCGTGACCGTGCCGCCCACCCACAGGCCGCCCATCATCGCACCGATTGCCTCGGCATTGCGCCCCGCCGCCCCGCCGATGCGGCGGCTGATCACCGCGTCCGTGATGAACGCATTGCACAGCTTCTTGATATAGATCGTCATTGGAGTCTCATCCCGCTCTTGTCGATGTTGAGCTTGTCCGGATCACTTTTCAGCACCAGCTGGAGGTTTTCGCGCGCCGCGTTGCGCAGGTTGTCGTAAAAGGCCGATTCCTGCGGCTGCTTCTGGTGCGCCAGGTAGGCCACCGCCATGAACACGCCCACCATGGCACTCTGCTCGAACACGTCGCGCAGCTTCTCGTGATTGCTGTTCTGGGTAACCTTCTGCATGGCTTGCTGCGCGCGCAGCTGGCTGGCGACGGCGGCGTACTCCTCGTCGCTCACATCCCTGCCCTTCAGGACCATGTAGTTCCCCACCAGGAAAGCCGCCAGGCCGCCAGCCATGTCGCGCGGCGCCCAACCCATCTTCTTTTCAAGCTGGAGGTAGGTGTCCATGCTCTGGACGTAATACTTCTCGACTTCGGCCCGCTGCGCCTGCGGAAAATGCATGGCAAGCTTGCGCGCGTTCTCCCTGACTGCAGGCTTGGCTTTGGCCTGTACGGGAGGCGTCTTCCTGGCATCCTTGGCCGAGGGTACCGGCAAGCGCAAGTCAGGCTGCGGCCAGACGACCACGTTGTCGTAGCTCATGCCATAGCCGCAGCACTGGCCATAGGCGAGCGGCGTGAGACCGACAGACAACGCCACGAATAACACGCTGCACTTCATCGACAACCTCCGCCTGTGAGTTGAAAGGTTGGCGAAGAATACCCAAAAATCCGCAGCGCGCCAATCGAATCACGGGGCGTGAAAGTGACTCGGCGTTTTTATAAAGCAAGCCTTGTTTTGCAGGGGCAGGACGTGCCCTTCACCTTGGCAGCTTGGCGAGGAAACCCTCCAGGCGGGCGCGGTACTGCACCGGATCGAATGCGTACAGGTCCTCATGCGCAGCCCCCTCCACCAGCCATAGGGTCTTGTCGCCGCGGGCGGCATCGAACAGGCGCCGGGTGTCCTGCGGTGGCGTGTGTTCGTCGCGCATGCCGCCCACCACCAGCACCGGCACTTTCAGGCGGGCGATGGCGTCGACGGGACGCACCTGCTCCAAGGCGATGCCGGTCAGCAGCGGCAGCTGCAGGTAGATCAATGGCGCGGCCAGCCGGCCGGCGTAGCCAAAGCGCATTGCCAGGCGGTTCGCCACCGCATCCTCGATCGATGGAAAGACCTCCTCCAGCACGAACGCGTCGGCCGCGATCGGCCCCTCGCCCACCAGCGCCGCCACGCCGCCCAACGAATGGCCAATGGCGACAACCTGGCCGCAGCCCTGCACCGTGCGCAGGTAGGCAAGGCCATTGCGGGCATCGTTCGACTCGCGCAGGCCGAACGTCGTGTATGCGCCCGGCGTCTCGCCGTGCGCGTGCAGGTCGATGGCAAGCGAGGTGATCCCGGCTTCGCGCAGGAATTTCGCGCGCCCGGCCATGGCGCGGCGGTCGCCGCGTATGGGATGCATCAGCAATGCGCAGCGCGCATTGTGCCGCGCTTTCAACAGCGAGCCATGGGTTCCCTGGAATCGCACGTCCTCGAACGGCGCCTGCATGCGTACCGGGCGCCGCGAATGCTGTGCCAGCTGCATGCCGACGTGCAGCAAGGCGCCGAGCGCCAGCACGGCGCATGCGGCAGCAACGGCCAGAATGCGCTTACGGCGCATCGCCCCGGAAGAACGCCAGCACATCGGCCGCCTCGCGGGTGCGCTTGAACGGCGGCAGGCTTTGCCAGATGCGGCGCCCATACGGCTTGGAGATCACGCGCGGATCGCACAGCATCAGCACCCCGCGGTCTGACTCGTCGCGGATCAGGCGGCCCGCGCCCTGCTTCAGGTTGATGATGGCTTCGGGCAGGGTGTGCCCCATGAACCCGTTCAGCCCCTGGCGCTCCATCACCTCGATGCGGGCGGCCAGCACCGGATCGTCGGGTGGCGCGAACGGCAGCTTGTCGATGATGACCAGCGACAGGGCTTCGCCGCGCACGTCGACGCCTTCCCAGAAGCTTTGCGAGCCAATCAGCACGCCGTTGCCGGCCTTGCGGAACTGGTCCAGCAGTTCAGTGCGGCCGCGGTCGCCCTGCACGAACAGCGGAAACGCCAGGCCGCGTTTATCGAACTCGTCGCGCAGGCGCTCGGCGGCGCGCTTGACGGCGCGCAGCGTGGTGCACAGCAGGAAGGTGCGCCCGCCGGCCGCTTCGATGATCGGCAGCGCGGCGTCGAGCACGGCGTCGGTGTAGCCCATCGAATTGGGGTCCGGCAAGCCTTGCGGCACGTACAGGATGCCCTGCTCTTCGTAGTTGAAGGGGCTGGGCCAGTTGCGCGCGGTTTCATTCTCCAGCCCGAGCTGCTGGGCGAAGTGGGTGAAATCGTTCTTCACCGCCAGCGTGGCCGAAGTGAAGATCCAGCTGCGCGGCACGCCTTCGCGCTGGCCGTTGAAGATCGGCGCGATCGAGAGCGGCGTCTTGTGCAGCTGCAGTGAACTCTGGAAGGCCTCCACCCAGAACACGGCCTCCTCGCCCGGCTGCACCTTGGCCTTGGGATCGAACTTCCACGCTTCCAGGCGCGCCGACAGTTCATTGCCACGCACGCGGCACTGTTCGATGGTCTCCGCGCGCTCGGCATTTTGTTCCAGCACGGCCAGCATGTCGACCAGCTCGTCCTTCAGCGTTTGCAGGGCCGGGAAGAAGTCGCTCGACGGCGCGATCTGCGGCAGCGACATGCGCACGATGTCCTGGGTGAAGGTCAGGCGCAGGTCGCGCGCCGCCTTCTCCACCGGGGTGACGACCTTGGCCCATTCGGCGCCGTCGCGCGCGTGCGCCAGGCCTTCGGCCAGCACGTCGCGGCACAGCTCCAGGATCTGCGAAGTCGAAATGGTGTCGCCGAAGAACAAGGTGGCGGTGTCGGGCAACTGGTGCGCCTCGTCGAAGATGACGGTATTGGCCGACGGCAGCAGTTCGGCCACGCCGGTATCCTTCAGCGCCACGTCGGCAAAGAACAGGTGATGGTTCACCACCACCACGTCGGCCTGCTGCGCCTCGCGGCGCGCCTTCATCACGAAGCAATCCTGGTAGTACTGGCACTCCTGGCCCATGCAGTTTTCGCGGGTGGACGTCACCAGGTTCCACACCAGCGCGTTTTCCGGCACGCGCGCCAGCTCGGCCTTGTCGCCGGTGTTGGTCATCTTCAGGAAGCGCTGGATCTCGCGCAGGTAGCCCACGTCCTCGCGCGAGGTCATGCGACCGTTTTGCAGCGTGCGTTCCAGGTGGTAGTGGCACAGGTAATTGGAGCGCCCTTTGAGCAGGGCCACCGATACCGGCGCCTGCAGCGCGGAACGAATGGTCGGGATGTCGCGCAGGAACAGCTGGTCCTGCAGGTTCTTGGTCCCGGTGGAGACGATGGTCTTGCCGCCCCACAGCAGCGCCGGCACCAGGTAGGCAAAGGTCTTGCCGGTACCGGTGCCCGCTTCCGCAATCAGGGTCTGCTGCTTGGCGATGGCGTCGGCAATGGCCTTGGCCATCTCGGTCTGCGACTGGCGCGGGCGAAAGCCGCCCACCGCCGGGCCCAGGGGGCCGCCGGGACCGAACAGGCGCTCGATGTCGGCGTCGTGGGTCCCCGCAGGGAAAGCGGGCTCGTTCGGCGCGCCGGAAGCGGGCGTCGGCTGTTGTTGATCAGTCAAGTTCGTAATGGAATCAATGGCCCTGCTCAGGCCGGTACGTCGGGCACCAATTGCATTTTCAGCAGGGTGATATAGTCTTTCAATTGCAACTTACGCTTCTTGAGGCGGCGCAACTGAAGTTGATCGTGGTGACCATCCAGGGTCAGCATTTCGATGACCGCGTCCAGGTCGCGATGCTCAACGTCGAGCTCAATGATGCGGCGCTGGATTTCTTCTTTGTTGATCATATAGCGAAAGTCGTCTGCACGATTGTGTTGAGCGTTTACTTACAGTTTCGTATGGACAACAATCTATACTTGCAACAAAACTGCATACAGGTGCATAGTTTAACTCAGGTAGTCACCGGAAAGAAGCTGTCAAGACCCTATGAGCACGTACAAGATCGAGGCTGGGACCGCCCAGCACATCGGCAGCCGGCCCCAGCAGAATGACCGCGTGGCCTTGTTTACCGCCCCCAAAGCGCCCGGCTATGTGCTCGCCGTGCTGGCCGATGGCATGAGCGGCGGCGCTGCGGGTGCCGAACAGGTATTGCATACGGCCAAACAATTGTTCGACGAATACCGGGCGTCCGACGCCGTCAGCCTGCCGCGGGTGGAAGAGCTGCTGCGCGAAATCGCCCACGACGTGCACCAAATCCTCGTGATGGACCCGCGCACCGGCCTCAGCGAACCGCAGGCTTCCGTCGTGCTGCTGCTGCTGACGCCGCAGCGCCAGGCAGCCTGGGCCATCGTCGGCGACTCCCGGTTGTATCGTTTTGACAACAAAGAATGCGTAGGCCGCAGCAGCGATGCGGAGTATGTGGCTTACCTGATGGAGCAGGAAAAGCTGCCGGAAGACGCGGCGCGCAAGCACCGCCAGGCCAAGCTGCTGAACAACGTGCTGGGCAACCGCCAGAAAGCGCCGTTTGTCGCCTTTGGCCTGCAGGAAAACCTGAAGGCTGGCGATGCCTTCCTGCTGTGTTCGGATGGGTTGTGGGCTTATTTCGCCGACGTGGAACTGGCGACCGTGATCGCCCGCAAGTCGCCGCGCGAAGCGGCCGAACTGCTGATCAACAAGGCGCGCGAACGCGCGCAGGGCAAGGGCGACAACTGCTCGATGGCGATCATCAAGCTGGTGGCCCCGCCCAAGGAAGAAGTGAACTACACGGTGCAGAAGCTGCGCAAGGCAGTTTAATTCTTCGGCTGCGCCTGCGCGGCGCGGCGCTTCTTCTCTTCCTTTTCGGCCAGCTTGGCCTGGATCTCGGCTTGCCGCTTGGCGGCAGCGGCTTTCTTGCGCTCGAACGCCGCAGCCTTGGCGGCGCGCTGCGGCGCTTCCTGCGCTGCCTTGGCGGCACGGGCGCGCTCGCGCGCTTCATGCTCGGCCTGGCGCTGCGCCAGCGATACGGCCGCCGGCTTGGGCGCCGGCTTGCTGCCGGGGTCCGCCGCGGGCGGCTTCGGGTTGGCCGCGTTGTAGGCCGCTTCCGCCGCGTCCTTCTGGGCGCGGTCTTCCAGTTCACGGTCGCGCTGCTCGACCGACTGGCGGCGCTTGTAGGCGCTCGCCTCCACTTCCACCGAGCGCAGCTCGGCCAGGCGCATGCGGCGCTCTTCCTTGGCCTTGTCCAGGCAGTGATTGACGAAGAACTTCTCGTAGCAACGCTGTTCGCTGGCGGCAAATTGCGCCTCGACCGCTTCCCGGTCCTTCTTCACCTGCAGCAGGCGCGCGTCGGCCTGCTCCACGGAATGGGTCTGCGGGATGCGCGGCGCGCCGATCGTCGCCGGACGGCCGATATCCTGCGCCAGCGTCATGCTGGGCAGCACCAGGGCCAGCCAGATCCAGTTCTTCAAATTTCTCTCCTTGTCAGGACAGCTTGTCGGCGGCGCCGCGCTGTTCCTTTTCCATGTATTCACGCGACTGCATCTCCACGATGCGCGATACGGTGCGATGGAATTCGTTGGCCAGCATGCCGCTGGTGTAAAGCTCTTCCGGCTCCACTTCGGCCGACATGATCAGCTTGACCTTCTGGTCGTAGAACACGTCGATCAGCCAGGTGAAGCGGCGCGCCTCGGACGACTGGCCGGCCGACATCATCGGAATACCGGACAATATCACGGTATGAAAACGGCTGGCGATTTCCAGGTAATCGTTCTGCGAGCGCGGGCCGCCGCACAGCGTGGCAAAGTCGAACCAGACGATGGTGCCGGCGCGGCGCAGGGCGCGCAGCTCGCGGCCTTCCACGTGGATATGCGGGTCCTCGTCGGCCGTTTCGGCGATGCGGGCGAACGCTTCGCGCAGCTGGTGGTCGGTGTGCGCGTTGAGCGGCGTGTAGTAGGCGTCCACCTGCTCCAGGGCGCGGCCGCGGTAGTCGATGCCGGCGTCCACGTTGAGCACGTCCATCTTCTCCTTCAGCAGGGCGATGGTGGGCAGGATGCGGTCGCGGTGCAGGCCGTCCGGATACAGCGTGGATGGCTCGTAGTTCGACGTCATGATGAAGGAGACGCCGTTGTCGTACAGGGCCTTCATCAGGTTGTACAGGATCATGGCGTCGGCAACGTCGGAGACGTGGAATTCGTCGAAGCAGATCAGGCGGTACTTGCGGGCGATGCGCTTGGCCACCTCGTCCAGCGGGTCTTCCACGCCGCGCAGCTCGTCGAGCTGCATGTGGACGTCGCGCATGAATTCGTGGAAGTGCAGGCGCGTCTTGCGCACCAGCGGCACCACCGAATAGAACGAATCCATCAGGAAGGACTTGCCGCGCCCCACCCCGCCCCACATGTACACGCCGCGCGGCGGCGCCGGGCGGTTGATCAGGCGTTTGAAGGAATTGGAGCGCTGGGCCTTGTAAGCGACCCATTCGTCGTAGCACTGCTGGAGGCGGTCGACGGCACGCTGCTGGGCGGCGTCGGATTTGAAGTCGCGCTGCTCGAGCGCGTGCTGGTAAAACTCTTGGACATTCATGCTTTTCGACCCGGCATTTCTGCAATACAGGACGGGGGCTGGACCTAGGGCCAGTCCCCGCCCGCGGACTAGGGGCTGACCCTTGGGTCAGCCCCGCCTTACCGGGTTTAGAAGTTCAGCGTACGCTTGTCGACCGCCAGCGCAGCTTCCTTGGTCGCTTCCGACAGCGACGGGTGAGCGTGGCAGATGCGGGCGATGTCCTCGGCCGAAGCCTTGAACTCCATCGCCACCACGGCCTCGGAAATCAGCTCGGAAGCCATCGGGCCGACAATGTGCACGCCCAGGATTTCGTCGGTGGTGGCATCGGCCAGGAACTTCACCATGCCGCTGGTGTCGCCCAGCGCGCGTGCGCGGCCGTTGGCCAGGAACGGGAAGGTGCCGGCCTTGTACGCCACGCCTTCGGCCTTCAGCTGCTGCTCGGTCTTGCCCACGGAAGCGATTTCCGGATGGGTGTAGATCACCGACGGCAGGGTGTTGAAGTTGCAATGGCCATGCTGGCCGGCGATGCGCTCGGCCACGGCAACGCCCTCTTCTTCCGCCTTGTGCGCCAGCATCGGGCCGCGCACCACGTCGCCCACCGCCCATACGTTCGGCAGGTTGGTCTTGCAGTCTTCGTCAACGGTGATCATGCCGCGTTCGTCGACCGCCAGGCCGACCTTGTCCACGCCCAGGCCGATGGTGTTGGCCACGCGGCCGATCGACACGATCAGCTTGTCGAAAGTGACGCTCTGGGCTTCGCCCTTGGCGTCGGTGTATTCGACCTTGACGTTGTCCTTGCCCGCTTCGACCTTGGAGATCTTGCAACCCAAGTTGATCGACAGGCCCTGCTTGGTCAGCAGCTTGTGCGCTTCCTTGGCGATCTGCTCGTCAACGGCGCCCAGGAAGGTCGGCAGGCCTTCCAGCACGGTCACGTCCGAACCCAGGCGGCGCCATACGGAACCCAGTTCCAGGCCGATCACGCCGGCGCCGATCACGCCCAGCTTGGCCGGTACGGTGTCGATGTTCAGGGCGCCGGTGTTCGACAGGATCAGTTTCTCGTCGAACGGTGCGCCTGGCAGTGCGCGCGGATTGGAACCGGTGGCGACGATGATCTGCTTGCCGGTGATGGTGTCGGTGGTCTGGCCCGAAATGGCGATCGGGTAGCCTTCCGCGCCAGCGGCGCCGGCGAATGCGCCGCGGCCGTGGAAGAAGGTGACCTTGTTCTTCTTGAACAGGAACAGGATGCCGTCGTTGTTTTGCTTAACGACGGTGTTCTTGCGCTTCAGCATTTGCGCCACGTCGAAGGACAGGCCTTCCACGTTGATGCCGTGTTCCTTGAAACCGTGGGCGGCGTGTTCGTAGTGTTCGGACGATTGCAGCAGCGCCTTGGACGGGATGCAGCCAACGTTGGTGCAGGTGCCGCCCGGGGCAGGCTTGCCTGCGTCGTTGTTCCATTCGTCGATACAGGCTACGGAGAAGCCCAGCTGTGCTGCGCGGATGGCGGCGATGTAACCGCCAGGACCGGCGCCAATAACTACTACGTCAAATTGTTTATTGCTCATGTCTTAAATCCCAGTCATCTCGTCCTCGGGGACGAATATCCACAAGAGAATGTAAATCAGCAGGCCAAAGCCGAAGGTGACAGTAAAGAGCACGAAGAGCAGGCGCCAGATCCAGGATTCGACGCCGGTGCGGACGGCGATGCCGCCACACACGCCGCCCAGCCAGCGATCGTTGCGCGCACGGCGCAGGCTACCGAACTCGGTGGCGAAATCGCCGCTTGGTTGCTGGCTGCCTTGCAGCAGCTTTTCCTTGGCACGGGCGAATTCTTCATCGCTCAGGGCACCAGCCTGGTGCAGTTCGTGCAGACGCTTCAGTTCTTCGGAGACGCTCATTGTTCTTCCTTTTTAAACCCGGTAAATCGGGTCAGGCCCAAGGGTCTGACCCCGCTCACGCGGCGGCCGCGGGCCGAGGGTCTGCCCCTTGGGTCAGACCCTCACTGCCGGGCTTACAGGTCCAGCAGCAGGCGCGCAGGATCTTCCAGCGCTTCCTTCATTGCCACCAGGCCCAGAACGGCTTCGCGGCCGTCGATGATGCGGTGGTCGTAGGACATCGCCAGGTAGTTCATCGGGCGAATCACGATCTGGCCGTCTTCGACAACAGCGCGGTCCTTGGTGGCGTGCACGCCCAGGATTGCCGATTGTGGTGGGTTGATGATCGGGGTCGACAGCATGGAGCCGAAGGTGCCGCCGTTCGAGATGGAGAAGGTGCCGCCGGTCAGGTCTTCCAGGGTCAGCTTGCCTTCCTTGGCCTTGGCGCCGAATTCGCCGATCTTCTTCTCGATCTCGGCAATG
>JAJTCO010000049.1 GCA_021323265.1 Pseudoduganella sp.
CCTGCTGGGCGACGAGAAGACCTTCAACAGCAACTTCCGCCACCCGATCGAGCGCCAGGACGACCCGCAGCGGCGCATGCTGCTGAACCGCCGCATCAAACCGTTCCTGGTGCGCCGTACCAAGGACAGCGTGGCGAAGGAATTGCCGCCCAAGACCGAGATGGTGCGCAAGGTGGAGCTGTCCGGCGCCCAGCGCGACCTGTACGAGACGGTGCGCCTGGCCATGGACCAGAAGGTGCGCGAGGAGATCGACCGCAAGGGCGTGGCACGCTCCCAGATCGTGATCCTGGAAGCGCTGCTCAAGCTGCGCCAGGTCTGCTGCGACCCGCGCCTGGTGAAGAGCACCAAGAAGGCCGCCGCCACCGGTTCGGCCAAGCTGATCGACCTGATGCAGATGATCGAAGACCTGCTGGAGGAAAAGCGCAAGATCCTCGTGTTCTCGCAATTCACGTCCATGCTGGAGCTGATCGAAGAAGAACTGGAAGCGCGCGACATCCCGTACGCCCTGCTGACGGGCGAAACGCGCGACCGCGGCGCCCAGGTGGCCGCCTTCCAGCAAGGCGCGGTGCCGATCTTCCTGATCTCGCTGAAAGCCGGCGGCGTGGGCCTGAACCTGACCGCCGCCGACACCGTGATCCATTACGACCCGTGGTGGAACCCGGCGGCGGAGAACCAGGCCACCGACCGCGCCTGGCGCATCGGCCAGGACAAGCCGGTCTTCGTCTACAAGCTGATTGCCAAGGGCACGCTGGAAGAAAAGATCCAGCTGCTGCAGCAAAAGAAATCGGACCTGGCGCAGTCGGTGCTGGCCGACGGCGAATCGCAGAAGTTGGCGCTGACCCAGGAAGACTTGCAGCAGATCTTCGCCCCGTTACAGGATTGACCCATGCTCAGCGCCGACCACTATCGCCAGATTCTCGACCACAGCAGCGACGTGCACTGGATGCTGGACTGCGATAGTGGCCAGCTGCTGTACGTCAGCCCGGCCGCCGAGAAGCTGTTCGGCTACATGCCCGAGCGCGCGCAGCAGGTCGCCGCCCACCTGATGGCCGAGCTGCCCGAACGCCTGGAAGCCTACGTTTCCGGCGACACGACGCGGCGCCACACGGTGCGCGACACCGAGATGCCGGGCAAGGACGGGGTGCCGATCCCGGTCGAGATCGAATCGACGCTGGTGCCCGACGTGGGCAGCGGCGTGCTGCGCCTGGTGGGCACCGTGCGCGACATCCGCGAGCGTGTCGAGCGCGAGAGGCAGCAAAAGAAGTTCGCGTCCATGGTGTCGCATGAATTCCGCACGCCGCTGTCGACCATCGACGGCGCCATCCAGCGCCTGGAAATGACGTCGCACAGCGCCGACGAGAACACCAAGAAGCGTTACCGCAAGATCCAGAACGCCGTCGACCGGCTGCTCGAACTGATCAACGAGTACCTGAGCCCGGAGCGCCTGGCCAGCATTGGCCGCCGGCGCCAGGCGGACGAGGTTTCGCCGGAGGCCTTGCTGGAAACGGCCGCCGAGCATGCGCGCCAGCGCCGTGCCGAGATTTCCGTGCGCGCCGAGGGCTTGCCCCAATGGATGCGTTGCGATCCGCAAGGGATGCGCTTGTGTCTGGACATACTTTTAGATAATGCCCTCAAGTACACAAATGACAACGTTGCGATAGAATTGCATGGCAGGAAAGCCAGCGAAGGCGGGGTGGAACTCCTCGTCATCGACCGCGGCGCTCCCGTTCCGGATGATGAGCTAGGCAAACTCTTCGACAAGGGTTACCGAGGCAAGGCTGCCGCAGGGCACGCTGGCTCCGGCCTGGGCCTGTACATGGCCAAAAATGTTGTAGAGGTCCACGGCGGCACGCTGTCTGTGGAAAATTTGCCTGAAAGCGGCAAGAAATTTCGGATTTGGCTCCCGGTCGCTGCGTAAGGGTTGCGCAGCCCGTGACCAACCGTGATAATTCTTTGACGCAAGCCCGAAACCCCGGCTCGCGACTGAATGGAAAAATGGCGCATCAATGACGCAAATACTGATCGTGGAAGACAACCTGGAATACGCCGAAGAGATGGCGGATTTCCTGGCTGAGCTCGGCCATGTAGTTCACACCACCAATAACGCCCAGGAAATGTGGTCCGCCCTGAGCCAGGGCACCGTCGGCGTGGTCGTGCTTGACCTGGGTCTGCCGGACGAGGACGGTTTCAACGTCATCCCGCGCATGCGCCAGCTGTACCCGCAGATCGGCCTGCTCGTGCTGACCGGGCGTGTGGCGTTCGATTCGCGCATCATGGGCCTGCGCCTGGGGGCCGACCATTACCTGACCAAGCCGATCAAGTTCCCGGAACTGGCCGCCCACATCGAGGCGCTGGACCGCCGCGTCGGCCCGCAGGAAGCGATTCCCGTGCCGAGCAAGTGGACCCTGAAAGTGTCCGCGCGCCAGCTGGAACTGCAGGGCCAGGCCATTACCCTGACGGAGAAAGAGTGCAATTTCCTGCACCTGCTCACGATCAATACCCGTCCCGTCCCGCGCCAGGTCATCGTGGCCGGCATCGGCGGCGACGATCCGGATGCCGGCCGCCGCGTCGACATGCTGGTGTATCGTTTGCGCAAAAAGGCGCGCAGCGGCCTGGGGCAGGACTTGCCCCTGCGCTCGGCCTACGGCGAAGGCTACAGCCTGTCCGCCAGCTTCAATATTTCCTAAATAGGGACAGAGTCACGCGAACTGGGTAGAATCGGGGTTTCCCGATCCTACCCTTTTTGCATTCATGGCGCGCTTACCCCGTCTCGTCGTTCCCAACCAGCCCCATTACATCGTCCAGCGCGGCCTGAATGGCCAGACCGTGTTCCAGGACGCGGAAGATTTCACCCACTTCCTGGCCTGGCTGCGCGCCGCCGCGCGCCTGTACAAGGTGGCCGTGCACGCCTACACCCTGCTGCCCGCCGAAGTGCACCTGCTGGCGTCCCCCGGCGACGAGGAGGGCCTGGGCGGCATGATGCAGTGGATCGGCCGCCACTATGTCCCTTATTTCAACCAGAAGTACGGCCGTGCCGGCACCCTGTGGCAGGGACGCTATAAGACGTCCGTGATCGAAGCGGAGCGCTTCCTTATTTCTTGCTCGAAGTTCATCGAATTCGCCGCCGTCCGGGCGCGCTTGGCCGAGGGGCCGGAACATTACCAGTGGTCGAGCTATCCGCACCATGCCGGCATCCGCCAGGATGGGGCGGTGACCGACCATCCGCTGTACTGGGGCCTGGGCAATACGCCATTCCAGCGCGAGGCAGCCTATATCGAGCTGGCGGCGCAAGGACTGGCCGGCGCGGAGCAGCGCGCCATCGAGGGGGCTGCGCTCAAGGGCTGGCCCCTGGGCAGCGACAAGTGGAAGGCGGAGCTGGAGCGGCGCATGAAGCGCCAGGTGCTGCCAGCCAAGCGCGGGCGGCCGCGTAAAGCGCCACACCCGGCTTGAATGGGTGACTGTGTCCCTAATTAAATTTCCCGGCGACTGTCGCTGAATAAATGTGACTCCGACCCTAATTGTTTTTGTTGCGCGTTTTTGTGCATTGCACTACTCTGGATTTTCGTGATCAAAAATTCAGCGGAGAAATGCATGCAAGCGCAAGGTTTGTACAACCCAGCCAACGAACATGATGCCTGCGGCGTCGGTTTTGTCGCCCACATCAAAGGCAACAAGAGCCATTCGATCGTCGAACAGGGTTTGATGATCCTGAAGAACATCGACCACCGCGGCGCGGTCGGCGCCGACAAGCTGATGGGTGACGGCGCCGGCATCCTGATCCAGATCCCGGACCAGTTCTACCGCGACGAAATGGCCAAGCAGGGCGTGGAACTGCCGCCGCCCGGCGAATACGGCGTCGGCATGGTCTTCCTGCCGAAGGAAAACGCGTCGCGCATCGCCTGCGAACAGGAAATCGAACGCGCGGTGCGCATCGAAGGCCAGGTCGTGCTGGGCTGGCGCAATGTGCCGATCGACGCGGAAATGCCGATGTCGCCGCGCGTGCGCGAAAAAGAGCCGGTCATCCGCCAGATCTTCATCGGCCGCGGCCAGGACGTGATGGTGACCGACGCGCTCGAGCGCAAGCTGTACGTGATCCGCAAATCGTCCGGCCACGCCATCCAGGCGCTCAAGCTCATGCACGGCAAGGAATTCTTCGTGCCGTCCATGTCGGCCCGCACCGTCGTGTACAAGGGCCTGCTGCTGGCCGACCAGGTGGGCGTGTACTACAAGGACCTGCAGGATCCGCGCTGCATCTCGGCGCTGGCGCTGGTGCACCAGCGCTTCTCGACCAATACCTTCCCTGAATGGCCGCTGGCCCACCCCTACCGCCTGATCGCGCACAACGGCGAGATCAACACCGTGAAGGGCAACTTCAACTGGATGCGCGCCCGTGAAGGCGTGATGAAGTCGGCCGTGCTGGGCGACGACCTGCAGAAGCTGTTCCCGCTGATCTATGAAGGCCAGTCCGACACCGCCTGCTTCGACAATGCGCTGGAACTGCTGCTGATGGCGGGCTACCCGCTGGCCCAGGCCATGATGATGATGATCCCGGAAGCGTGGGAGAACCACACGCTGATGGACGACAACCGCAAGGCCTTCTACGAATACTACGCGTCGATGATGGAACCCTGGGACGGTCCGGCCGCCATGGCCTTCACCGACGGCCGCTACATTGGCGGCACCCTGGACCGCAATGGCCTGCGCCCTGCGCGCTATATCGTGACCGACGACGACCTGGTGGTGATGGCGTCCGAATCGGGCGTGCTGCCGATCCCGGAATCGAAGATCATCCAGAAATGGCGCCTGCAGCCAGGCAAGATGTTCCTGATCGATCTGGAAGCGGGCCGCATCATCGACGACAAGGAGCTGAAGGACACCTACGCCAACGCCAAGCCGTACAAGGCCTGGATCAACGCCGTGCGCATCAAGCTGGGCGAGCTGAAAATGAGCGAGAGCCAGACCGCCGCCAACGTGGCCAAGTACGGCCCGGCCGCCGGCGAGAAGCAGTCCGCTTCCCTGCTGGACCGCCAGCAGGTGTTCGGCTACACGCAGGAAGACATGCGCTTCATCCTGGCGCCGATGGCCACCGCCGGCGAGGAAGCTGTCGGCTCCATGGGCAACGACTCGCCGCTGGCCGTCACCTCCAACAAACTGAAGCCGCTGTACAACTACTTCAAACAGCTGTTCGCGCAGGTGACCAACCCGCCGATCGACCCGATCCGCGAAGCGATGGTGATGTCGCTGGTGTCCTTCATCGGCCCGCGCCCCAATCTGCTCGACACCAACAACGTCAACCCGCCGATGCGCCTGGAAGTGGCGCAGCCGGTGCTGGGCTTCGACGACATGGCGCGCCTGCGCACCATCAGCCAGCACACCGGCGGCAAGTTCAAGTCCTATGAGCTGAGCATCTGCTACCCGCTGGCCTGGGGCAAGGAAGGCGTGGAAGCGTCGCTGGCGTCGCTGTGCGCGGAAGCCGTCGACGCGGTGAAGTCCGGCCACAACATCCTGATCGTCTCCGACCGCTCGGTGGGTCCGGACCGTGTGGCCATCCCGGCCCTGCTGGCCACCTCCACCATCCACCTGCACCTGGTGAGCAAGGGCCTGCGCGCCTCCACCGGCCTGGTGGTGGAAACCGGCTCGGCGCGCGAAACGCACCACTTCGCCCTGCTGGCCGGCTACGGCGCGGAAGCCGTGCACCCTTACCTGGCCATGGAAACCCTGGCCGAACTGGCGCACTCCCTGCCGGGCGACCTGACGCCGGAACAGGCGATCTACAACTACACCAAGGCAGTCGGCAAGGGCCTGATGAAGGTGATGTCGAAGATGGGCATCTCCACCTACATGTCCTACTGCGGCGCGCAGATCTTCGAAGCCGTGGGCCTGAACCGCTCGCTGGTGGACAAGTACTTCCGCGGCACCCAGTCCAACGTGGAAGGCATCGGCCTGTTCGAA
Organism: Pseudoduganella sp.; assembly: GCA_021323265.1. GTDB lineage: Bacteria > Pseudomonadota > Gammaproteobacteria > Burkholderiales > Burkholderiaceae_D > Rugamonas. The sequence continues at coordinate 5,953 of JAJTCO010000049.1, forward strand.
GTGGCCGAGGAAAGCCTGCGCCTGCACAAGCTGGCCTTCAGCGACGATCCCGTGCTGGCCGACCAGCTTGACGCCGGCGGCGAATACGCCTTCCGCGTGCGCGGCGAAGACCACCTGTGGACGCCGGATGCGATCGCCAAGCTGCAGCACTCGACCCGCTCCAACAACTACTCGACCTATAAAGAGTACGCCCAGATCATCAATGACCAGAGCAAGCGCCACCTGACGCTGCGCGGCCTGTTCGAGTTCAAGATCGATCCAGGCAAGGCAATCCCGCTGGACGAAGTGGAACCGGCCAAGGAAATCGTCAAGCGCTTCGCCACCGGCGCCATGTCGCTCGGCTCGATCTCGACCGAAGCCCACGCCACGCTGGCCGTGGCGATGAACCGCATCGGCGGCAAGTCCAATACCGGCGAAGGCGGCGAAGATCCGCGCCGCTACGCCAACGAACTGAAAGGCATCCCGATCAAGGTCGGCGCAACCCTCGCATCGGTGCTGGGCAAGGAGCAGGTCGAATCCGACATCGCGCTGCAGGAAGGCGACTCGCTGCGCTCGCGCATCAAGCAGGTGGCGTCCGGCCGCTTCGGCGTGACCGCGGAGTACCTGAACTCCGCCGACCAGATCCAGATCAAGATGGCGCAGGGCGCCAAGCCGGGCGAAGGCGGCCAGCTGCCGGGCCACAAGGTGTCCGAGTACATCGCGCAGCTGCGCTTCTCGGTGCCGGGCGTTGGCCTGATTTCGCCGCCGCCGCACCATGACATCTACTCGATCGAAGACCTGGCACAGCTGATCCACGACCTGAAGAACGCCAACCCGCGCGCCTCGATCTCGGTCAAGCTGGTGTCGGAAGTCGGTATCGGCACCGTCGCCGCGGGCGTTTCGAAAGCCAAGGCCGACCACATCGTGGTGGCCGGCCATGACGGCGGCACCGGCGCCTCGCCGCTGTCCTCGGTCAAGCACGCCGGCACGCCATGGGAACTGGGCCTGTCGGAAACCCAGCAGACCCTGGTGCTGAACGGCCTGCGCAGCCGCGTGCGCGTGCAGGCCGACGGCCAGATGCGCACCGGCCGCGACGTGGTGATCGCCGCCCTGCTGGGCGCCGACGAGATCGGCTTCGCCACCGCACCGCTGGTGGTGGAAGGCTGCATCATGATGCGCAAGTGCCACTTGAACACCTGCCCGGTCGGCGTCGCCACGCAGGACCCGGAACTGCGCAAGAAATTCCAGGGCAAGCCGGAACACGTGGTGAACTACTTCTTCTTCGTTGCCGAAGAGGCGCGCCAGCTGATGGCGCAGCTGGGCATCCGCACCTTCGAAGAGCTGATCGGCCGCGCCGACCTGCTGGACAAGTCGAAAGCCATCACGCACTGGAAGGCCAAGGGCCTGGACTTCAGCAACGTGTTCTACCAGCCGCAAGTGAACGATGGCATGACCACCTTCCACAGCGAAGAGCAGGACCACGGCCTGGACAAGGCGCTGGACCTGAAGCTGATCGCCCAGGCCAAGCCGGCGCTGGAGAAGGGCGAGCGCGTCTCCTTCATCTCGCCGGTGAAGAACGTCAACCGTACCGTGGGCACCATGCTGTCCGGCGAAGTGGCGCTGAAGTACGGCCACGCCGGCCTGCCGGACGACACCATCCACATCCAGCTGCAGGGCACGGCGGGCCAGTCGGCCGCAGCCTTCCTGGCGGCGGGCATCACCATCGACCTGGTGGGCGAAGGCAACGACTACGTCGGCAAGGGCCTGTCGGGCGGCCGCATCATCGTGCGCCCGAATACCGAGTTCCGCGGCTGGGCCGTGAACAACATCATCGTCGGCAACACCGTCCTGTACGGCGCGGTGGCCGGTGAAGCCTTCTTCAACGGCGTGGCCGGCGAACGCTTCGCCGTGCGCAACTCCGGCGCCACCGCAATCGTGGAAGGCCTGGGCGACCATGGCTGCGAATACATGACCGGCGGCACCGTGGTGGTGCTGGGCGCCACCGGCCGCAACTTCGCGGCCGGCATGTCGGGCGGCATCGCCTACGTGTACGACCCGGACGGCGAATTCCACAGCAAGTGCAATATGTCCATGGTCAGCCTGGAAGAAGTGAAGGCCGCCGCCGACCAGCAGGTCGACAAGGCCACCTGGCACAGCCAGCATCGCAACGGAGAACCGGAGGCCGACGAAACCATCCTCAAACGCCTGATTGAGCGCCACTTCAAACACACCGGCAGCACGCGCGCGCGCCTGTTGCTCGACAACTGGAACGACAGCCGTGCCAAGTTCGTCAAAGTGTTCCCGAGCGAGTACAAACGCGCCCTGGTAGAGATGGCAGACAACGCCGCGATCGAAGCGGAAACTCAAGCGATTGCAGCGTAAGAAAGGATAAGAGAGATGGGCAAGATCACCGGTTTCATGGAATTCCAGCGCCAGGAAGAAAGCTACCTGGCACCCGAGGCACGCCTCAAGAACTACAAGGAGTTCGTCCTGCACCTGACGAACGACCAGGCCAAGATCCAGGGCGCGCGCTGCATGGACTGCGGCATCCCGTTCTGCAATTCGGGCTGCCCGGTCAACAACATCATCCCGGACTGGAATGACCTGGTCTACCGCGGCCACTACCGCGAAGCGCTGAACGTGCTGCACTCGACCAACAACTTCCCCGAATTCACGGGCCGCATCTGCCCTGCCCCGTGCGAGAGCGCCTGTACCCTGGGCATCCACGAGCTGCCGGTCGGGATCAAGTCGATCGAGCACAAGATCATCGACGAAGGCTGGGAGCACGGCTGGGTCGTGCCGCAGCCAGCGGCGCACAAGACCGGCAAGAAGGTTGCCGTGGTCGGCTCCGGCCCCGCAGGCCTGGCCGCCGCGCAGCAACTGGCCCGCGTCGGCCACGACGTGACCGTGTTCGAGAAGGCCGACCGCATCGGCGGCCTGTTGCGCTACGGTATCCCGGACTTCAAGATGGAAAAGGTCCACATCGACCGCCGCATCGAACAGATGGAAGCGGAAGGCGTGAAATTCCGCACCTCCGTCCTGATCGGCAAGGATTTCCCGGCCAGCGTTGCCAACGGCTCCAAGGAAACCATCTTCCCCGAAGACCTGGAACAGGACTTCGACGCCATCGTCATGGCCGGCGGCGCCGAGCAGCCGCGCGACCTGCCGGTACCGGGCCGCGAGCTGAAGGGCGTGCACTTCGCGATGGACTTCCTGCCGCAGCAGAACAAGGTCAATGCCGGCGACAAGGTCAAGGACCAGATCAAGGCCAACGGCAAGCACGTGGTCGTGATTGGCGGCGGCGATACCGGTTCCGACTGCGTCGGCACCTCCAACCGCCATGGCGCCGCCAGCGTCACCCAGTTCGAACTGATGCCGATGCCGCCGGAGCAGGAGAACAAGCCGCTGGTCTGGCCCTACTGGCCAACCAAGCTGCGCACCTCCTCTTCGCACGAGGAAGGCTGCGAGCGCGACTGGGCCGTGGCCACCAAGCGCTTCGAAGGCAAGAACGGCAAGGTGGAAAAACTGATCGCCTGCCGCGTCGAATGGAAGGACGGCAAGATGAGCGAAGTGCCCAATTCCGAGTTCGAAATGAAGGCCGACCTGGTGCTGCTGGCCATGGGCTTCGTCTCGCCGGTGCAGCAGGTGCTGGACGCCTTCGGCGTGGACAAGGACGCACGCGGCAATGCGCGCGCCATGACGGACGGCGACCACAGCTACAAGACCAGCAAGCCGGGCGTGTTTGCCGCCGGCGACATGCGCCGCGGTCAGTCGCTGGTGGTGTGGGCGATCCGCGAAGGCCGCCAGTGCGCGCGCGCCGTCGACGAGTACCTGATGGGCAGCTCGGTCCTGCCGCGCTAAGCCTTACCGCCCCGTCAAGCGCACAGCCCGGTGCGCTTGACGCACTGGCATCGCGGCATCAGTGTGCCGCCGCACTGCCAAAGTGGACCATGTGTTCGACGTGCACCTTGATGTCGCCATGCAGGCCCGCCAGTTCCTTGCGCAGTTCGCGCGCGCAATCGTCGCCAATGCCCTCGATCGTCACGCTGTGCTCATAACCGCCCGCGCGGCGCACGATGACCCACTTATCGATGCGCGCGTTGGAACTTTTGAACGTTGACTCCAGCTGCCCGATCGCCGTCTCGTCGGTGGCTACGCGCAGGTGAAACGTATGCGTCAGGCGGAATTGGTTGCGCCAGGCGCTGTTGTCCAGGGCTGGGGTGCGCGAGGTAGTGGTGGTCATGGTTTCTCCTGAGAGCTTGGCCCGATGTGGAGCAAACCATGTTGCGCCCGCTTCGTTGCCGTTAAAAGGCCGCATCGCCGTGATGGCTTCCACCTTGCCCGGGAGAGGCAGGTTGGCGTCGGTCAGACCGACTCTTGATGCATGATCGTCAAGTACCGAGTTTCCTGAAGGAAATCCGATATACAGAACTTACGTTCAATATATCGGAAAACGGACGAGTCGGCAACTCCCATCGAAAGGAGCGGAGCGCGGGGCCTGATCAAGCGCGCAGCTCAGCCAGAATGGCCGCTGCCGCGCGCTCGGCTTCCGTCTCGGCCGCGTGCTGGTCCCGCAATGTGAGATCGGCGGCGACGCGCCGCTTGGGGCAGACGGTGGTTAAGTGCATGGGATTGCTGGAGGGAGCGAAGATGGCGACATATGCCCCCCATTGGTCGGTGCCTTCCAGCAGCTCCCCCGTGAACTCAACCTCATAGCCGTCGATGATCTTGGTCGGCATGGCAATTTCTTCCCTGGTGTCCGCGACGTTGACCCTGGACATTTCACCACTGGCGGCGCCGCCTGTCAAAGGCCGGTGCGGGGCAGTGCGGCCGGCCAGGCAGCGGCATGGTCACGCGTCGGTAAAGTTTGACCTGCATCATGTATTTCTACGGCGCGAGGTCCTATAGTCGTTCCTGAATAGCTTCTTACAAGCTCGCCCTGCCGGCGCACTCAGGAGTAGCACATGACGCACCTTCGCCTTGTCGTGGCATTGTTTGCCCTGCTTCTCAGCGGGGCGGCGCGGGCCGATACCGAATGCGACGACGCACCGGGGGACTGGAAGCCGCGTGAAGAATTGCGCAGGCAGGTGGCACCGCTTGGCTGGGCCGTTCAGCGCATCAAGGTGGACGATGGCTGCTATGAACTGCGGGGAACGGACCGGCATGGCAACAAGGTCAAGGCGAAGTACAGCCCCGCCAAGCTGCAACTCCGCAGCCTGGAGATTGAGTTCGGGCCGAATGGGGACACCTCCGACTACCTTCGTCCGGCGCGGCCGCACGGCGCGCGACGCGAGCCGCTGGGTCCAGGAAGAAAAGGAAACGATCCATGAAGATGCTTGTTACCGCGGCCTGTCTGGCCGGAATGGCCGCATTGCCGGGGCTGGTCCACGCGCGCCCCGTGACGCTGAGTGCGGACCTGCAAAGCTATGGTGGCAACGGCGCGTATCTCGTCTTTTACGTCACGGATGCCGCGGGAAAGTACCAAAAGACCTTGTGGGTTGCCGGGAAGAAGGCCAAGTACTACAAGCACTTGAGCGGCTGGGCACGCGGCAGCGGACTCGCCGCGCGCGAGTTCGACGGGATCAGCGGCGCCAGCGTCGGCAGCGGGAAATCGCTGAAAGTGACGGTCGAACTGGCCGATGCGCTGATTGACGCAGGTTACGAGATCCGTGTCGATAGCGCCGTGGAAGATGGGCGCGACTACCCTGCCGAGGTGCGTGTACCGTTGAGCAAGGCCAATGCGCGCAAGGCCGTGCCGGGCCGCGGCTATATCAAATCGTTTGCCTTCGACATGTAATCGTCCCCCGGCATGCTGCGCCAGATCCATTCCCTCGCCGGCTTACTGGGCGCGTTGCTGCTGGCGCTGATGGGAATCACTGGCGCCGTACTGTCCGTCGATCCAGCGCTGGATCGCCTCGACGCGACCGCGCAACGCGGGGTCACGGTGGCCCAAGTGCTGGGCCGTGTGAGCGCAAGGTTTCAGGGGGTTGAGCAGGTTCAGCGCACCGCGTCCGGGACCCTGCTGGTCTTCTACAGCAACGACGCAGCCACCGGGGCCGTGGTGGTCGATCCGGTGGACGGCAAGACCCTGGCGCCTTACGCGCCGTCGCAGGTATCGCGCTGGACCAAGCAGCTGCACCGGTCCCTGTTTCTCGACACGCCCGGGCGCCTGGCAACGGGTGCGGCGGCACTGGTGATGGCCGTCTTGTGCGTTTCCGGCCTGCTGCTGTTGGTCAAGCGCGTTGGCGGGTTGGCGCGGCTGATTGCGCCTTTGCACGGAAACCGAAGCCAGCGCTGGCACGCCGAAGGCGCCCGCCTGGCCGTTGCCGGCCTGTTGTTGTCGGCGTTGACTGGCGCCTACATGTCGGCCGCGACATTGGAACTGATTTCCGACGGCGCCCAAGCCGAGCCCGACTTCCCTGCGCGCACAGCGGGCGGTCCGCCGCTGCAGCCGTCAAGCCTGGACGCCCTCAAGGCCACCCCGTTTGCGGAGCTGCGCGAACTGGTGTTTCCGATGAGCGGAGACCCGTCGGCCGTGTATACATTGCGCACCACGCATGGGGATGGATATATCGACCAATCCACGGGGGCATTGCTGGTGTATCGGCCCCATGGCAACGTACGCCTTGTGTTCGAGTGGATGTACCGCTTGCATACCGGGGAAGGCCTGTGGTGGCTGGGATTGCTGCTTGGCATGTGTGCCCTCGCAGCGCCATGGCTCGCGGGCACCGGCGTGGTGGTCTGGTGGCAGCGGCAGCGGGCGAAACCACGCCTGCGCGGCAATAGCAGCGCCCAGTCGGCCGATTCGGTCATCCTCGTGGGCAGCGAGAACAACAGCACCTGGGGTTTCGCGCGTGTGCTGCAGGAAGCCCTTCGACACGCTGGGCAACGTGTCCACTGTGCACCCATGAACCAGCTGGCGGCGCGTTACGGCGCGGCCCAGCACCTGTTCTTGCTGACCTCGACCTATGGCAATGGGGAAGCGCCCACTTCGGCGAACCAGTTCCTTGCGCGCCTCGGCAAGCTGCCGGCGCAAGCAGCCCTGCGCTTTTCAGTGCTCGGGTTTGGGGACCGCCAGTTTCCGAAGTTCTGCCAGTTTGCCCAGGACGTGGATGCCGCCATGAGCCGGCACGGCTGGCAACGCGCGCTGCCATTGGCCATGATAGACCGCCAATCGCCGCAGGAATTCGCCCGCTGGGGCCTGGACGTGGGCGCGCTGTTGGGGCTGCCCATCGTGCTCGAACATACGCCAGTGCATCCGCCGACCATTCCCCTGCGGTTGCATGAGCGAGTCGACTATGGCCCGCAAGAATCGGAACCATCGGTGGTCTTGCGGTTTTCCGCTGCCCGTTCGGGTGGGCGTCGCCGCCTGCCGGCGTTCGAAGCGGGTGACCTGGTCGGCATCATGCCTCCCGGGAGTGCCATGCCGCGCTTCTATTCGCTGGCCAGCAGCGCGCGCGACGGGGTCCTGGAGATTTGCGTCCGCCGCCAGCCCGGCGGGATGTGCTCGACTTACCTGCACGGGTTGAAGCTGGGCGAAGAGATCAATGCGTTTATCCAGCCGAATCCGCAGTTCCGGCCGGCGTCAGGCAAGGCGCCGGTGATCCTGATTGGCGCCGGAACCGGCATTGGTCCGCTGGCAGGTTTCGTGCGCCACAATACGGGCAAGTACCCCATGTACCTATATTGGGGAGGGCGCAACCCTGAAACGGACTTTCTGTATGAGCCTGAATTGCGCAACTATCTGGCGGATCGCCGGCTGACGCAGCTGCATACCGCGTTCTCGCGCGTCGAGAATGGCCAGCGCGTGCAAAGCCGCCTGATCGACGATGCGGAAAACCTGCGCGGCCTGGTCAGGGACGGCGCACAGGTTCTGGTGTGCGGCAGCAGCGCAATGGCTGTCAGCGTACGGCAAGCCTTGAACGAGATACTGGCTCCGCTTCGGCTGGACGTCGAGGCTCTCCGAAGCACGGGACGCTATCGTGAAGACGTATTTTGAACAGCCTGCCCTGCAACGCTACAGCTTGAACGGGGCAACGATGGGAACACGCTACACCGCTGTGTTCTACGCGCCCGGCGGCGTCGATGAAGACGCGGTCGGGCAAAGCTTGTTTGCCGCGGTGGACCGGGTCGACCGGCAAATGTCAACGTGGAACCCCGCCTCCGATCTGTGCCGGGTGAATGCGGCGCCCGAGCATACCTGGATCGACCTTCCGGACGAGCTGCTGTGCGTGATCGACGCCGGCATCCAGGTCGGGCTGGCCTCGCATGGCGCCTTCGATATTGGCGTGGGCAGACTGGTCGACGCCTGGGGCTTCGGTGCTGCCCGGCAGCGCCTTGCGGTCCCGCCGCCAGCATCGCCCGTCGCCGGCGGCAAAGCTGCGGCGTTCGAACTCGACCGGGCGGGGCAACGGCTGCGCAAGCACGCCCCCGTGCATCTTGACCTGTCCGGCATTGCCAAAGGCTATGGCGTGGACCAGCTTGCGGCGCGCCTGGAACAGTGGGGAATCGACAGCTATCTGGTGGGCATCGATGGCGAAATGCGTGCGCGTGGCAGCAAGCCGGGTGGACTAGCCTGGACGGTCGCGATCGAAAAGCCATCCTATGGCGTGCGCGAGTTGGCCGGATCGATGGAACTCTTCGACACGGCCATTGCAAGTTCCGGCGATTACCGGCACTACGTTGACGTCGCGGGACGGCGCTATGCGCACACCATGGACCCGGCCCGCCAAAGGCCGGTGGCCAATCGCCTGGCCGGCGTCACGGTGCTTGCCGAAACGTGCATGCTGGCGGACGCGTGGGCGACGGCATTGCTCGTCCTGGGCGAAGAGAAGGGGGTCCGGCTGGCCCGGGAGCGGGGCATGGAGGTCCTGTTTACGATACGCGATGGCGACCGGCTCGAGGAAGTCTGGACCGGTTGAAGGCATGCGCGCGCAGCGTGGCCTGCATCTGGCCACGCTGCGGGGCAGGCCGTATCAGAACTGCGCGGCGATGCTCATGCCGATGCTGCGCGGCGCCAGGCGGTAGCCCTGGACGATCGAGGCAACCTGCGGGTGCTGGATCACCTTGTCTTCGTCAAAGGCATTCTTGACGAAGGCCGTCAGCTGGTAGCGGTCAAAGGTGATGCCGGCGCTGAGGTTGGCGGTATGGTAGGCGGGGCGGTCGTAGTCGGTGGACTCGGGGTTGAGCGATCCCTTGCTGGGGCCGACCCATTGCACGCCGCCCATCACGAACGCGCTGCGGCCGCCGGCGGTGGAGAAGTTGTACTGGGCGGTGACGCTGCCGTTGTACTTCGGCACGCCCTGCACCTGCGCGCCGCGCATGGCGCCGACCACGCCGTTGGCGCTGCCGTCGTCGTTCGACAGCTCGGCCTTCACGTAGCCGCCGGCTGCGCTCAGGGTCAGGCCCGCCATGGGCTTGGCCTTGATGTCGAACTCGAAACCTTTGCTGGTGGCGTTGCCGGCGTTGGCGTTGTAGGTGTAGGCGCAGGTCGGCAGGTAGACGCCTTGCTGGATATTCTTCCACTTCACGTAGAACACGTCGGCATTCACGGCCACGCGGCCATTCAGGAAGCGCGACTTGCTGCCCACTTCGTAGCTCCACAGGCTATCCGGCGCGTAGGTGGCGGGGCCTTCGGTCAGGCCGTTTTCCTCGAGGTCGGGGCCGCAGGTGGTGGGCGGCACGAAGACGTTGGAGCCGCCCAGGCGGAAGCCCTTGGCGACCGAGGTGTACAGGGTGTGGTCGGGCGTGGCTTCCCACGTCACGGCGTACTTCGGCGTGAAGGCGTGCGAGGACAGCTCGGTGCTGCTGTTGTTGCCGGCGCCGGCCAGGTAGTTGCTGTTGCGCTGGGCCAGGTGGGACTTGCCCTTCAGGTAGCGCGCGCCGACCGTGGCGTGCAGCGCCGGGGTGAAGTAGTAGTTCACTTCGCCAAACAGCGAGGCTTGCTTCTCGCGGTAGTGGAATTCGCCGGCGAAGGAATTGTCGTTGGGGAAGGCGCCGGGATAGGCGTCCGGCAGCAGCTCGGGATCGTCAATGGAGAAGCCGAACCGTTTGAACGTGTCGGTGACGCCGTGGATCGGGTCGTTTTCGTTCAGGTTGGTGTGCTGGTTCGAGAAATACGTGCCGGCCAGCCAGGTCCAGGGCGAGCGTGCGGCGTCGTACGGTTTGGAGGCCAGGCGGAATTCCTGCGAGACCTGGCGCACGGCGTTGTTCAGGTAGACGGTCGAGGGCAGGCCGGCAATCGCTTCGATCAGCTCCGGCGGCGCCTTGCCGCCGTCTTCGGTCGAGGTCAGGAAGGTGGACAGGGAATAGCTGTTATAGGCCGAGCCGTTCTGCTGGCGGTCGAACTTGCGTTCGAAGTAGCTGGTGCTGGACGTCAGGTCGGCGCCGCCCAGGTCCCAGTTGACGGCCAGGTTGGGCGTCAGCAGGCGGTCGATCGACGGCTCGCGCACCTGTTTTTGCGCCTGGTAGGGCGGGCGGTCCAGGCTGAAGGCGGCGATGTCCTTGGCGTCCACGCGCTGGTAATAGAGGGACGGCGTGATGGTCAGGTCGCGCTGCGGCGTCCACTTCAGGGCCACGCGCACTTCCTGGTCGTTGATCTTGTTGATGTCGCTGGCCAGCACTTTGCCGTCGCCATCGACCTGGTCGATGAAGCCGCCGGCGCGCTGCGCCTGCACGCCGATGCGCAGCGCCAGCTGGTCCGCCACCAGCGGGAAGTTACCCACCACATGGGTCGAGAAGCTGGGGCTGCCGCCGCGCGTGGACGCGGCCTCGGCGTAGGCCGTCACTTCGCGCTCCTTCAGGTCCGGCTCGTTCGGCACGAACTTGATGGTGCCGCCCATCGAGCTGGCGCCGTACAGGGTGGCTTGCGGGCCGCGCAGCACTTCCACCCGGTCGATGTCGAAGAACTTCGGCTCCACGGTGCCCATGGTGTACAGGTTGCCCACCGTCAGCGACACGTCGCCCAGGTAGATGCCCACGGTGGCCTGGCCGGCGGCGGAGCTGATGCCGCGGATTTCAATGTTCGAGGTGCCCGGTCCGGCGCCGCCGTTGCCGGTGGCGGCAGTGAAGGAAATATTCGGCACGGCGCGCGTCAGGTCGGTGAAATCGTCCACCTGTTGCGCCTGCAGGGCGCCGCCGCTGATGGCCGAAATGCTCATCGCGACCTTGTTCGGGTCTTCCTTGCGCTTTTGCGCGGTCACGGTGACGACTTCGATCTTGTCGCTGTCCGCCAGGGTCTGGGTCGAGATTGCCGCCAGGGAGCAAGCTAGGACCGTCCGACGAATTTTCATGCCTAATTTCCTTTTCATGGGCCAAAGTTATTAAAATAGCAGGAAATTGCTGCCTTGCAGCAGCCTACACGTGCCCAACAGGCGTTTCAATTTGTAAATTGCTGACCCGCTGGTTAGTAGTGTTGTATTATTGCTCTCTTTATGTGCGCCCATCGGCTCCAATCGCGCGCCAAGCAGAGATATACGTTTCTGAATTACAATGTGGCCTCAAAAATAAAGAGCGACATCTGTGCCAAATCTCGTCGAAATCCGTGACTTACACTTCAGCTATGGAAAGCGGTCCATCCTGTCCGGACTCCATATGGACTTCCCACGCGGGAAGGTGGTGGCGGTCATGGGTGGCTCCGGCAGCGGCAAGACGACTGTGCTGCGCCTGATCGGCGGCCAGCTGCGCCCGCAAAAGGGCACGGTCAATGTGGACGGCCAGATCGTTCACCAGTTAAAGACGCGCGAACTGTACATGCTGCGCCGCAAAATGGGCATGCTGTTCCAGCACGGCGCCCTGTTTACCGACCTGACCGTGTACGAAAACGTGGCCTTCCCGCTGCGCGAACATACCGACCTGCCGGAAGAACTGATCCGCGACCTGGTGCTGATGAAGCTGCACGCCGTCGGCCTGCGCAATGCCGCGCGCATGAAGCCGGGCGAGATCTCCGGCGGCATGGCGCGCCGGGTCGCCCTGGCGCGCTCCATCGCGCTGGACCCGCAACTGATCATGTATGACGAACCGTTTGCCGGCCTGGACCCGATTTCCATGGGCGTGGCCGCCAACCTGATCCGCAACCTGAACGATGCGCTGGGCTCGACCACCATCCTGGTGTCGCACGATGTGAAAGAATCGTTCATGATCGCCGACTATGTGTATTTCCTGTCGCAGGGCAAGATCGTTGCCCACGGCACCCCCGCTGACATGATGGTGTCGACCGACCCCTACGTGAAGCAGTTCGTGCATGCGGAAGCGGATGGCCCGGTGCCGTTCCACTATCCCGGCAAGTCGCTGGCCGAGGACCTCGGCCTGGGAGTGCGCGCATGATGCGTCGTTTCCTGCTGAGCGTGGGCGGCGGCGCGCGCGACTATGTGGAAAGCATCGGCTTGTCCGCACGCACCCTGGCCACCCTGATCGGCCTGTCGCCCGGCCTGCTGCGCCGTCCCCGCCTGCTGGTCGAGCAGTTGCATGTGATCGGCAACTATTCGCTGCTGATCATCATCCTGTCTGGCCTGTTCGTCGGCATGGTGCTGGGCCTGCAGGGCTACTACACGCTGAACAAATACGGCGCGTCCGAGTCGCTCGGCCTGCTGGTGGCGCTGGGCTTGACGCGCGAACTGGGCCCGGTCATCACCGCGCTGCTGTTCGCCGGCCGCGCCGGCACCTCGCTTACGGCGGAAATCGGCCTGATGAAGGCGGGCGAGCAACTGTCGGCCATGGAAATGATGGCCGTGAACCCGATCCAGCGCGTGCTGGCGCCGCGTTTCTGGGCCGGCGTGATCTCGGTGCCGCTGCTGACGGCCATGTTCAGCGCCGTGGGCATCCTGGGCGGCTACCTGGTCGGCGTGGAGCTGATCGGCGTGGATGAGGGCGCGTTCTGGTCGCAGATGCAGGGCGGCGTCGACGTGTGGAACGACGTGTTCAATGGATTCGTGAAGAGTGTGGTGTTTGGTGTCGCCATCACTTTTATCGCGCTGTACCAGGGCTATGAAGCCCAGCCTACGCCGGAAGACGTTTCCGGTGCGACGACGCGCACTGTGGTCATCTCGTCGCTGATGATCTGGTGGCTCGACTTCATGCTGACGGCGCTGATGTTCAGCAAATAAACTCATGTGGGCCCTTGGCACCGCTGGATTAGGTAAGGAATTTGGAAATGCAACGTAAATCTCTCGATATCTGGGTTGGCCTGTTCATCGTGGTCGGCGCCGCTGCGCTGATGTTCCTGGCTCTGAAGGCCGGTAACCTGGGCTCGATGGCCTTCGGCAAGACCTACCAGGTGACAGCACGCTTTGACAACATCGGTTCGCTGCGTCCGCAGGCGGCGGTGAAGGCGTCCGGCGTGGTGGTGGGCCGTGTCGCGTCGATCGGTTTCGACGATAAGGTGTATAAAGCCGTGGTGACGCTGGACATGGAAGAAGGTTTCAAGTTCCCGAAAGACAGCTCGGCCAAGATCCTCACGGCCGGCCTGCTGGGCGAACAGTACGTCGGCATCGAAGCGGGCGGCGATGAAAAGAACCTGGTGGCCGGCGACCGCATCGCCCGCACCCAGTCGGCCACCGTACTGGAAGACTTGATCAACCAGTTCATCTATAGCAAGGCAGCAGAAGGAAAGGACTCCCAATGAGCAAATTCCGTACGTTGACCCTGACTGTGGCGCTGGCAGCGGCGCTGAGCGGCTGCGCGACGTCGAACAATCCGCGCGACCCGTTCGAAGGCTACAACCGCGCCGTGTTCACCTTCAACGACAAGGTCGATGAAGTGGCCCTGAAGCCGGCCGCCACCGCCTACAAGAACGTGACCCCGGGCTTCTTCCAGACCGGGGTGAGCAACTTCTTCGGCAACCTGGCCGACGTCTGGACCGCCGCCAACAACCTGCTGCAGGGCAAGGTCGGCGATGGCATGTCGGACATCATGCGCGTGGCGCTGAACTCGACCTTCGGCCTGCTGGGCGTGCTCGATATCGCCTCGGAAGCGGGCTTGCAAAAACACAAGGAAGATTTCGGCCAGACCCTCGGGTCCTGGGGCGTGCCGTCCGGCCCGTACCTGATGCTGCCGCTGCTGGGCCCGTCGACCGTGCGCGACACCGTCGCCCTGCCGGCCGACATCTATGCCGATCCTTGGCAATACAAGGATCCTGTCAACGTGCGCACCATCGGCTCCGTTACCCGTGTGGTGGACCAGCGCGCAGCCCTGCTGGACGCGTCCACGCTGCTGGAAGATGCCGCCCTCGACCGCTACGAGTTCATTCGTGACGGCTGGATGCAGCGCCGTAACAGCCAGGTCTACGATGGCGAAGACGGCCCGCCGGGCAAGCAGAAGAAGGCTGAGCAAGCGGACGAGGCTCCCAGCGCGCCTCAGGCTATAATCGCGGAGCCGGCTGACAAGACAAGCAGCCTGTGAACCGGAAGTCAACCAACATAGGTAAAGAACAATGAAACTGATCAAACAACTGCTCGCGGTCGCCACGGTGGCGTTTGCCACCAGCGCCCTGGCCGCACCAGCCCCTGCAGCCAACGAAGCGCCGGACGCGCTGGTCAAGCGCATCAGCTCCGAAGTGCTGGAGACGGCCAAGGCCGACAAGGACATCCAGGCGGGCAACCAGAAGAAGGTCATGGACCTGGTGGAAACCAAGATCCTGCCCTACGTCGACTTCCAGCGCATGACCTCGCTGGCAGCCGGCCGCTACTGGCGCGAAGCCACGCCGGAACAGCAAAAGCAGCTGGCCGCCGAATTCCGCACCTTGCTGATCTTCACCTACTCGGGCGCCCTGTCCCAGGTGAAGGACCAGACCATCGAATTCAAGCCGATGCGTTCCTCGCCGGGCGACACGGAAGTCGAAGTGCGTTCCCAGGTGAACCAGGCGCGCGGCGAGCCGATCCAGCTGAACTACCGCGTCGCCAAGGCCGACAGCGGCTGGAAGATCTACGACATCAACGTGCTGGGCGCCTGGCTGGTGGAAGCCTACAAGGGCACCTTCTCTTCGGAAATCTCGAAAGGCGGCATCGATGGCCTGATCAAGACCCTGTCCGAGAAGAACAAGAAGCTCGCGTCCAAACCGCTGAAGACCGCGAGTAAGTAATGCTGGACACCACGGCTTCCAACCAACTGTCCCTGCAGTCGCTCACCGTGGCCAACGCCACGGAAGCGCTGGCGCAGGGCCTGGCCGCGCTGCGCGCGGGCCAGACCGTGTTCGACCTGGGCCAGGTGGAAACCGTGGACTCCGCTGCCGTGTCCGTCATGCTGGCATGGCAGCGCGCTGCCGCCGAGAACGGCATCCAGCTGGAACTGCGCAACCTGCCAGAACAGCTCAAGAGCTTGACCAAGTTGTATGGCGTGTGCACGCTCGTGTCGCCCGCCGACCTGCACCATCATTGACCCCCGCCCCACCCCCTCGCTTTGATTAGCGGTATCAGGGGCTAACAGGCGGCGCCTGTCAGCACCTGGCACCCGAAATTGCGGACTCGGCGAGTCCGAACCAAAATTCCCATATAATTGACCGTCTCCCGCGCCTGATGAGCGCGCGCCCCGCAACGGTCATCGTTGTCCCAGTTATCTATACAACTAAGCATGACAGCAATTGAAATCAGCAACGTCGAGAAGCGCTACAAGGCGCTGCAGGCGCTTGGCGGCGTGTCCCTGAAAATCGAGGAAGGCGAGTTCTTTGGCCTGCTCGGACCGAACGGGGCGGGCAAGACCACCCTGATCTCCATCATTGCCGGCCTGATCCGCGCCGATGCCGGCAGCGTCCGGATCCACGGCCATGACGTGGTGTCGGACTTCCGCGCCGCGCGCCGCAAGCTGGGCGTGGTGCCGCAGGAGCTGGTGTTCGACCCCTTCTTCACGGTGCGCGAAACGCTGCGCCTGCAGTCGGGCTACTTCGGCCTGGGCAACAACGACCAGTGGATCGACGAGGTGATGGCGGAACTGGGCCTGGCCAACAAGGCCGACACCAATATGCGCGCGCTGTCGGGCGGCATGAAGCGCCGCGTGCTGGTGGCGCAGGCGCTGGTGCACAAGCCGCCCGTCATCGTACTGGACGAACCGACTGCTGGCGTCGACGTGGAACTGCGCCAGACGCTATGGAAGTTCATCTCGCGCCTGAACCGCGAAGGGCACACCATCGTGCTGACCACGCACTACCTGGAAGAGGCGCAAGCCATGTGCAAGCGCGTCGCCATGCTCAAGCTGGGCAAGGTGGTGGCGCTGGACACCATGTCGCAGCTGATCCGCCGCGTGTCGGGCTCGCAGCTGGTGCTGCACCTGCCGCACCACCAGCTGCCGCCGGACCTGCACGCGCTGCTCAACCATCCGCCGGAAGACAACAAGTACAGCCTGCGCATCAACGAGTACGCGGAAGTGGAGAAGATCCTGGCGCGCCTGCGCGAGGGCGGCATCGCCATCGACGAGATGCAGCTGCAGCAGGCCGACCTGGAAGACATCTTCCTGCAAATCATGGACGAGAACATCGTATGATCACCACCGGTTTCCGCACCCTGGTCTACAAAGAGACCCTGCGCTTCTACAAGGTGGCCACGCAGACCATCGCCGCGCCGATCCTGACGGCCATGCTGTACCTGCTGATCTTCGGCCACGTGCTGTCGGGCCACGTGCAGGTGTACCCCGGCGTGAGCTACACCGCCTTCCTGATCCCGGGCCTGGTGATGATGAGCGTGCTGCAGAACGCCTTCGCCAATTCGTCCTCGTCCCTGATCCAGTCCAAGATCACCGGCAACCTGGTGTTCGTGCTGCTGACGCCCCTGTCGCACTGGGAGATCTTCTCCGCCTACGTGCTGGCTTCGATGGTGCGCGGCATTACCGTGGGCTTCGGCGTGTTCGCCATCACCGCCTGGTTTGCCAACCTGAGCTTCACCGCCCCGCTGTGGATTCTCGTCTTCGCCCTGCTGGGCGCGGCCATCCTCGGCACCATGGGCCTGATTGCCGGCATCTGGGCCGAGAAGTTCGACCAGCTGGCCGCCTTCCAGAATTTCCTGATCGTGCCGCTGACCTTCCTGGCCGGCGTGTTTTATTCGATCCATTCGCTGCCGCCGTTCTGGCTGGCCGTATCGCACGCGAACCCGTTCTTCTACATGATCGACGGCTTCCGCTACGGCTTCTTCGGGCAGTCCGACGTGAACCCATGGACCAGCGTCGCCATCGTCTCCGCCTTCCTGGTGGTGCTGGCGCTGTTCGCCATCCGCCTTTTGCGCAGCGGCTACCGCCTGCGCCACTGATCTATTGAGGAATACAAAGTGACCACTACTCCAGAAGCAATCCACAGCTACATCGCTGCCGGCCTTGAATGCACCCACCTGCAGGTGGAAGGCGACGGCCAGCATTTCCAGGCCGTGATCGTGTCGCCCGCCTTCGCCGGCAAGCGCCTGATCCAGCGCCACCAGCTGGTGTATGCGGCGCTGGGCGACCGCATGCGCGAGGAGATCCACGCGCTGTCGATGAAAACCCTGACTCCAGAAGAATTCCAAGGATAAAGACAAATGGACAAACTGCTCATTACCGGCGGCAAGCGCCTGGTCGGCGACATCAAGGTTTCCGGCGCCAAGAACGCGGCCCTGCCCATCCTGTGCGCGGGCCTGCTGACCGCGGGCGACCTGGAACTGACCAACGTGCCGCTGCTGCACGACGTGGCCACCATGCTCAAGCTGCTGCGCCAGACCGGCCTGTCGGTCGAGCAGGACGGCGAGAAGGTCACGCTGAACGGCGCGAAGATCGACAAGTACGAAGCGCCGTACGAGCTGGTGAAGACCATGCGCGCCTCCATCCTGGTACTGGGTCCGCTGCTGGCGCGCTTCGGCGAAGCCAAGGTGTCGCTGCCGGGCGGCTGCGCCATCGGCTCGCGTCCGGTGGACCAGCACATCAAGGGCCTGCGCGCGCTGGGCGCCGAGATCAGCATCGACGGCGGCTACATCTACGCCAAGTGCAAGAAGCTCAAGGGCGCCCGCATCGTGACCGACATGATCACCGTGACCGGCACCGAGAACCTGCTGATGGCCGCCACTCTGGCCGAAGGCGAGACCGTGCTGGAGAACGCCGCGCGCGAGCCGGAAGTGACCGACCTGGCCAACCTGCTGGTGGCCATGGGCGCGAAGATCGAAGGCATCGGCACCGATCGCCTGGTGATCCAGGGCGTGCCTGCGCTGCACGGCGCCAAGCACGACGTGATTTCCGACCGTATCGAAGCGGCCACCTTCCTGTGCGCCGTGGCCGCTGCCGGCGGCGACATCACCATCCGCAATACCCGCACCGACATCTTCGACGTGGCGCTGGACAAGCTGCGCGAAATGGGCGTGGAACTGACCGTGGGCGAGAACTGGATCCGCGCGCGCATGGACCAGCGTCCGAAGCCGGTGTCCTTCCGCACCACCGAGTATCCGGGCTTCCCGACCGACATGCAGGCGCAGTTCATGGCGGTGAACCTGATCGCCAGCGGCAGCAGCAAGGTGACCGAGACGATTTTCGAGAACCGCTTCATGCACGTGCAGGAAATGAACCGCCTGGGCGCGAAGATCTCCATCGACGGCAACACCGCCTACATCGATGGCGTGGACCAGCTGATCGGCGCGCCAGTGATGGCGACCGACCTGCGCGCGTCGGCCTCGCTGGTGATCGCCGGCCTGGCCGCCAAGGGCGAAACCCTGGTCGACCGCATCTACCACCTGGACCGCGGCTATGACCGCATGGAAGTGAAGCTGTCCGCCGTCGGCGCCAATATCACCCGCATCAAGTAAACTTTTATGGACCTCATTCTCGCCCTGTCGAAAGGCCGGATCTTCGAAGACACGCTGCCGCTGCTGGAAGCTGCCGGCATCACCGTCACCGAAAATCCGGAAACCTCCCGCAAGCTGATCCTGCCCACTTCGGACCCCGGCATCCGCGTACTGATCGTGCGCGCATCGGACGTGCCGACCTATGTGCAGCATGGCGCGGCGGATTTCGGCGTGGCGGGCAAGGACGTCCTGCTGGAACACGGCGGCGAAGGTCTGTACCAGCCGGTGGACCTGCACATCGCCAAGTGCCGCATGTCGGTCGCCGCACGCGCCGGCTTCGACTACGAGACGGCGGTGCGCCAGGGCGCGCGCCTGCGCGTAGCGACCAAGTTCACGTCGATCGCGCGCGAGCACTTCGCCAAGAAGGGTGTGCACGTCGACCTGATCAAGCTGTACGGCTCGATGGAGCTGGCGCCGCTGGTCGGCCTGTCCGACGCCATCGTCGACGTGGTCTCCACCGGCAGCACGCTGCGCGCCAACAACCTGGTGGAAGTGGAAGAGATCATGGACATCTCGTCCCGCCTGGTGGTGAACCAGGCCGCGCTCAAGCTCAAGCGCGCCCGCCTGCAACCGATTATCGAAGCCTTTGAGCGCGCCAGCGCCTCCCGCACATGATCCGCAAACTCGACTCCACGCAAGACGATTTCCAGGAAACGCTCGACGCGCTGCTGGCCTTTGAAGCAGAGACCGACGACGCCATCGAAGGCGCCGTGGCGAAGATCATCGCCGACGTGCGCGCCCGCGGCGACGACGCGGTGCTGGAATACACCAACCGCTTCGACCGCATGAACGCCGCCTCGATGGCCGATTTCGACATCGGCCAGGCAGAGCTGGACGCCGCCCTGGCCGGCCTGCCGCAGGCGCAACGCGTGGCGCTGCAGACTGCCGCCGAGCGCATCCGCGCCTTCCACGAGCGCCAGAAGCAGGAGCTGCAAGGCTTTAGCTACACCGAAGCCGACGGCACCATCCTCGGCCAGCGCATCACGCCGCTCGACCGCGTCGGCATCTACGTCCCGGGCGGCAAGGCCGCCTACCCGTCCTCGGTGCTGATGAACGCGGTGCCGGCCAAGGTGGCGGGCGTGCAGGAAATCATCATGGTGGTGCCGACTCCGGACGGCGTGAAGAACCAGATGGTGCTGGCCGCCGCCGCCATTGCCGGCGTGACGCGCGTGATCGGCATCGGCGGCGCGCAAGCCGTGGCCGCCCTGGCGCACGGCACCGAAAGCATCCAGCCGGTGGACAAGATCGTCGGCCCGGGCAACGCCTACGTCGCCGCGGCCAAGCGCCGCGTGTTCGGCACCGTCGGCATCGACATGATCGCCGGGCCGTCCGAGATCCTGGTGATCTGCGACGGCAGCACCGACCCCGACTGGGTGGCGATGGACCTGTTCTCGCAGGCCGAGCACGACGAGCTGGCGCAGGCCATCCTGCTGTGCCCGGACGCGGACTACATCGCGCAAGTCGAAGCCAGCATCGCCAGGCTGCTGCCCGGCATGCCGCGCAAGGCCGTCATCGAGACCTCGCTGCGCGACCGCGGCGCCCTGGTGAAGGTGCGCGACATGGCCGAAGCCTGCGCCATCGCCAACGACATCGCCGCCGAACACCTGGAAATCTCGGCCGAGAACCCGCAGCAGTGGGCCGACCGGATCCGCCATGCGGGCGCCATGTTCCTGGGCCGCTTCTCGTCCGAATCGCTGGGCGACTATTGCTGCGGCCCGAACCACGTGCTGCCCACCTCGCGCACCGCGCGCTTCTCCTCGCCGCTGGGCGTGTACGACTTCCAGAAGCGCTCCTCGGTGATCCAGGTCAGCGAAGCCGGCGCCCAGACGCTGGGCAAGGTGGCGGCCGAACTGGCGTACGGCGAAGGCTTGCAAGCCCACGCCCGCAGCGCGGAACTGCGCCTGAAATGACCGCTTGGCTGAACCAGGTCTTCTGCGAGGACGCGCTGGCCGGCCTGGCGCGCGTGCCGGACGGCTGCGTCGACCTGATCCTGACCGATCCGCCCTATAACCTGGGCAAGGATTACGGCAACGCTTCCGACCAGCAGTCGGTGGACGATTACCTGGCGTGGACCGAGGCCTGGATCGATGCCGCGCTGCCGAAGCTCAAGCCGAACGGCAGCCTGTACATCTTCCTGACCTGGCGCTATTCGCCGGAAATCTTCGTCATGCTGAAAAAGCGCATGACGATGATGAACGAGATTATCTGGGACCGCCGCGTGCCTTCCATGGGCGGCAGTACCCGCAGCTTTTCGTCGGTGCACGACACGATCGGCTTTTTCGTGCGCCGCAAGGACTATTACTTTGACCTCGACGCCGTGCGCATCCCGTACGACGCCGAAACCAAGAAGGCCCGTACGCGTTCGATCTTCGTCGGCGCGAAGTGGCTGGAAGTGGGCTACAACCCCAAGGACCTGTGGAGCGTATCGCGCTTGCACCGGGAGCATGCGGAGCGGGTTGATCACCCCACGCAGAAGCCTTTGGAAATTATCGAACGCATGGTCAAGGCCAGCTGCCCGCCCGATGGCGTGGTGCTGGACCTGTTCATGGGCAGCGGCACCACGGCGGTTGCCGCGCGCCGCTGCGGGCGGAATTTCGTGGGCTTCGAGTTGAATCCCGAGTATTGCGACGTAGCGCGGAGGCGCCTTGATGCGCTCTCCGAACCCGGTAAACCGGTGTCAGACCCGCAGGGCCAGACACCGCCTCCTCGCAAGGGGCGCGGCAAAGCGAAATCGGCGCCGCTCCCCAGCGAGGCTTTAGAACAGGAGTAATGCAGATGTCCCTCGACAGCCTTATCGCCAATACGATCCGCTCCGATGTGCGTTCCGACCACATCTACCACGTGCCCGATGCCAGCGGATTCGTGAAGCTCGATGCGATGGAAAATCCTTATGTGCTGCCGAGTGAACTGCATCATGCGCTGGCCAACCGCATCGCCAGCGTCGCGCTGAACCGCTATCCGGTCGCCAGCTATGACACCATCAAGCAGCGCATCCGCGCCAGGCTGGGCGTGCCGCCGGGCTATGACGTCATGCTGGGCAACGGCTCGGACGAGCTGATTGCCATCATGGCGCAGGCCTGCGCGCTGCAGCCGGCGGAGGGCCGCGGCCGCGCCGTGATGCTGGCGCCGGCGCCGTCCTTCGTCATGTTCCAGCGCTCGGCCATGGTGGCCGGCATGGATTTCGTCGGCGTGCCGCTGCAAGCCGACCTGACGCTCGACCTGCCGGCCATGCTGGCCGCCATTGCGACGCACAAGCCGGCGCTGGTGTTCCTGGCCTACCCCAACAACCCGACCGGCAACCTGTTTGCCGCCGGCGATATCGAGCAGGTCATCGCGGCGCTGGGCGACCAGGGCCTGTGCGTGGTCGATGAAGCGTATGAGCCGTTTGCGCAACAGAGTTTCATGGGCCGCCTGCCCGCCTGCCCGAATTTGATCGTCATGCGCACGCTGTCGAAACTTGGCCTGGCGGGCATCCGCCTGGGCTATATGTCGTGCGCGCCAGCCCTGCTGGAACAATTCGACAAGATCCGCCCACCCTACAACGTCAATGTCCTGACCCAGGCCGCCGCCGAATTCTGCCTCGACCACCTCGAGGTGCTGAACGAACAGGCCGCCCTGCTGCGCCACCAGCGCGGCGCGCTGTCCGATGCGCTGGCGAAATTGCCGGGTGTCAATGTTTTCCCCTCGGCCGCCAACTTTATCCTCATTCGCGTCCCCAACGCCGACGCCGTGCATGCCGCACTGCTCGAACGCAAGGTCCTGATCAAAAATGTGGGTAGAATGCACCATGTACTGGCCAACTGTCTGCGCATCACCGTCAGTACGCCCGAGGAAAACGCAATCATGCTTGACGGCCTGAAGGCCGCTCTGGCAGCCTAAGCGAAACCCCAAGAGCACTCCATGAACCGCACCGCAGAAATTACTCGCAACACAAGCGAGACCCAGGTCCGCGTGGCCATCAACCTCGATGGCACCGGCGCCCAGAAGCTCAATACGGGCGTGCCTTTCCTCGACCATATGCTGGACCAGATCGCCCGCCACGGGCTGATCGACCTCGATATCGAAGCCACCGGCGACGTCCACATCGACAACCACCACACGGTGGAAGACGTGGGCATCACGCTCGGCATGGCGATCGCCAAGGCCATTGGCGACAAGAAAGGCATCCGCCGCTACGGCCATGCCTACGTGCCGCTGGATGAGGCGCTGTCGCGCGTGGTCATCGACTTTTCCGGCCGCCCGGGCATCGAGTACCATATCCCGTTCACGCGCGCGATGATCGGCGGCTTCGACGTCGACCTGACGCTGGAATTCTTCCGCGGCTTCGTCAACCATGCCCAGGTCACGCTGCACATCGACAACCTGCGCGGCACCAATGCGCACCACCAGTGCGAAACCGTGTTCAAGGCCTTTGGCCGCGCCCTGCGCATGGCGACCGAGCTGGACCCGCGGGCCGCCGGCGCCATCCCGTCCACCAAAGGAAGCCTGTAGCGACAACACGGCTGACTGATATGAAAAAAATCGTAGTAGTCGATTACGGCATGGGTAACCTGCGCTCGGTGGCGCAGGCGTTGCGCGCCGTCGCCCCCGACGCCGAAGTACTGATTTCCGGCGATCCCGCCGCCATCGATGCCGCCGAGCGCATCGTGCTGCCCGGCCAGGGCGCCATGCGCGACTGCATGCGCAGCCTGCGCGAATCGGGCGTGCAGGAGGCGCTGCTGCGGGCCGCGGCCAGCAAGCCCATGCTGGGCGTGTGCGTGGGCGAGCAGATGCTGTTCGAGATGAGCGAGGAAGGCGGCAACACGCCTGGCCTGGGCCTGTTGCCCGGCAAGGTGGTGCGTTTCCAGCTGGACGGCATGCTGCAGGAGGACGGTTCGCGCTTCAAGGTCCCGCAGATGGGCTGGAACCAGGTGCGCCAGCGCGCGCCGCACGCGCTGTGGCAAGGCATTCCCGACCACGCGTGGTTCTATTTCGTGCACAGCTACTATGCGCAGCCGGCCGTGGCCGAGCACTGCGCGGCGGAAACCGTGTACGGCCAGGCCTTCTGCTGCGCCGTTGCCCGCGACAATATTTTTGCCACACAGTTCCACCCTGAAAAGAGTGCCGCCACCGGCCTGCAACTGTACAAAAATTTCATCCACTGGAATCCCTAACCTCAAGAACAACATCATGCTGCTCATTCCTGCTATCGACCT